>CAZZJC010000006.1:0-136229 GCA_964654285.1 uncultured Candidatus Kuenenia sp. | reverse complement strand
AACTGGATGTTGGATCCGCCGGTCTCGACGCCCACCGCGCGGATGATCGCCAGGGCGGCGTCGCGCATGCGCTGGTACTCGCGGTCGGACAGGGTCTGGGTCGGCGCCACCGTGATCGAATCGCCGGTGTGGATGCCCATCGGATCCAGGTTCTCGATCGAGCAGACGATGACGACGTTGTCCTTCTTGTCGCGCATCACCTCCAGCTCGTATTCCTTCCAGCCGTACAGCGATTCCTCGATCGACAGCTCATGCGTCCGGCTGGCGTGCAGCCCGCGGCGGCAGATGGTCTCGAACTGCTCCTCGGTGGTGGCGAGGCCGCCGCCGGTGCCGCCCATGGTGAACGACGGCCGGATCATGCAGGGCAGGCCGATCTTCGCCTTGGCCTCCAGCGCCTCGGGCCACGAGGTCGCCTTGACGCTGCGCGCCATGCCCAGGTTCAGGCCCTTGATGATGGCCGCGAACTCCTCGCGCGATTCAGCGCGGCGGATCACGGTGGAGTCGGCGCCGATCATCTCGACGCCGAACTCCTTCAGCGTGCCGTCCTCGTACAGCGCCATCGCGGTGTTGAGCGCGGTCTGGCCGCCGAGCGTCGGCAGGACGGCGTCCGGGCGCTCGCGTTCGATGATCTTGCGCACCGCCGCCGGGTGGATCGGCTCGATGTAGGTCGCATCCGCCATCTCGGGATCGGTCATGATCGTGGCGGGATTCGAGTTCACCAGGACGATGCGGTAGCCTTCCTCGCGCAGGGCCTTGCAGGCCTGGGTTCCGGAATAGTCGAACTCGCAGGCCTGGCCGATGATGATCGGCCCCGAGCCGATGATCAGGATGGACTTGAGATCGGTGCGCTTGGGCATGTTTTCCTCGTTCTTCCGCCACCGTCCCCGTCCCAGGTCGGATGACCAGGCCGGGTACCAGGGGGCTGGGCAAACTCGGGGCAGGCTAGGGGGGCCGTCCGGGGCGCAAGGCGGCAGCGGCCGGGGGTGGGGGCGGCCCCGCACCAGCCCCATCTGGCGATGGCTGAATGCGGTCGCGCTGCCGATGGGGTTGTTTCCGGTTGGGCATGAACAGCACCCGGACCTTGACGTTGATCCTGGCATGAGACGCACCGTCTTCACCTACGGCATCGTGATCAGCACCCTCGCCATGCTCTACGTTGGCAGCTATGCGGTCATGCGGTGGAACAGGGTCGCCCGCATGGATTATCGCCAGATGCAACCGATCGGGCGCTTCGTATTTGCTGGAGACACCCGTCTTATGATGTCGTTTACTTGGGAAGAGATGTTTGATTTGGCCTATCGTCCCTGCCTCGCCACCGAAAGCTGGTTGATGGATCTGGGCAACCCTGGCAAGGGCCCGTACGGGCCGAAAACGGTTTCCGTCATCCAGCATCAGGGGCAGGTGATCGGCATCCATCGGGGTGTCCCAGGACCTGATCTGGTGAAGAGCCTGGATGAGGTGTCGCTTCATGCGGTGACTGGCTTCTGGGATCCCACGGATGCTGACGTGCGTGGTGGACTGGATGCGCTCCTGAAGGTCCGCGGGTTGAACGAGATCGGCTACAAGAATCTTCCGTTCAGGTCGATTGATCCGGAAATACCAGGGTATTATCAGATATTTACGCAGTTATTTCGCGCAGGGCGATACGGGATCCAGGCGTTCGGGCTCTATGAACACAAGTCGCGCTACCTGCTTTTCAATCTTGGGGCCGATTTGGATCAGACGGCGACAAGAAGCCCAGAGGACTGGGCGGCAAGAACAGGGTTCAGCATGGTGTATGACGGTGGAATCCGCTTCGTCCGCGTCGTCTTCGGGGTCGACGATGGCAAAATCTATTTTTGGGAATGCAACGGGCCGTAGTGATTGTGCTGGATGGTTGCGGGTCAAATCGCCGATCCCTCCGCCTCTTCCCGCCGCCGCAGCTGCCCGCACGCCGCATCGATGTCCGCACCGCGCTGGGCGCGCACGGTGGCGTGGCCGCCGTGGTTGACGACCTGGTCCGCGAAGCGGCGGACCTCGGCGGTGGTCGGACGGCGGTGGGCGCTGTCGCCGACCGGGTTGAAGGGGATGAGGTTGATGTGGGCGTGGTGCTCGCGCGCCAGGCGGGCCAGCGCCAGGGCCTGGGCATCGCTCATGTTGGCGTCGGCCAGCAGGACGTATTCCAGGGTGATGCGGCGGTTCACCTGGCTCGCGTAGTCGCGCATCGCGGCCATCAGGTCGGCGATCGGCCAGCGGCGGTTGAGCGGCACCAGGCGCGAGCGGGTCTCGTCGTCGGGGGCGTGCAGGCTGAGGGCGAGGGTCACCTGCGGTTCGACGCGCCCCAGTTCGCGGATGCGCTCGGGCACGCCCGAGGTCGACACGGTGAAGCGGCGGCGGCCGAGGTTCAGGCCCTCCTCGTCGCCCAGGACGCGGATCGCCTGGGAAACGTTGGCGAAATTGAAGAGCGGTTCGCCCGAACCCATGAACACCACGTTGGTCACCGGCCGGCGGCGATGGTGGAAGGCGACCTGCCAGACGATCTCGGCCGCGGTCAGGTCGCGTTCGACCCCGTTCACGCCCGAGGCGCAGAACGAGCAGCCCACGGCGCAGCCGACCTGGGACGAGACGCAGACGGTGTGGCGCGTCGCGAGCGGGATCGAGACGCACTCCACCAGCTTCCCGTCCGCCAGGCGGAGCAGCGACTTCACCGTGCCGTCGGAGGCCTCCTGCCGGCGCGCCTCGACGCCGGGGATGAGCGGATGCTCCGCTTCCAGCCGCGCCGCGAGATCGCGCGGCAGGCCGCGCACGTCGGCCCAGCGCTCGACCCCGGGCTTCCAGATCCCGGTGGCGATCTGGGCGCCGCGGAAGGGGGGCAGCCCCAGGCGGGCGCAGGCGTCGCGCAGGCCGCTGGCGGTGAGTCCGAAGGCATCCATGCCGGCAGGCTAGGCCGTGGCGCGGCGGTGCACGTCCTGCCGCGGCGAGGCTGGGCGCCGTTGCTCATCGATTCCGATCGGTGAGGGATGTCGGGTTTGACAAAGGTCGTCGCGCGGGGGTACAATGCCCCGGCGCCAAGGACGCCGGCGACCCATGGGTGAGAACGACGATCTGCTCAAGGATTTCCTGACCGAGAGCGCCGAGAACCTGGAGCATCTCGACCAGGAGTTCCTCGCGCTGGAGCGCGGCGACTGCGATGCCGAGCGCCTCGGACGCATCTTCCGGCTCGTCCATACCCTGAAGGGCAACAGCGGATTCTTCGGTTTCGACAAGCTGCAAGGGCTGGCCCATGCCGGCGAGACCCTGCTGTCCAAGCTGCGCGACGGCACCCTGGGCATGAGCCCGGAAAAGGCCGGCCGGCTGCTCGCGATGGTCGACGGCATCCGCGCCCTGCTCTGCAACATCGGCACCAGCGGGGCAGAAGGCGACGTCGACTACCACGATCTCGCCACCGACCTCCTCCGGCTTGCCGGTGGTGGCGAAACCTCCACGGCCAAGCCGTCGGTACCCGAGACCGGTCAGATCACGCGGCAGGAGGCTGCACCTGCGGCTGTCGCCGCCGGGGAGTTCGCTGACGTGCCAGCGGTGGCCGCCTCGGCCGGACGCGTAGCGGAGGCGAAGCCCGTTCCCGGCAAGACCGGTGACGAGACGCGCCGGGCGGTGCGCCAGGCGGTGGCGGATCCGGCGTCCGACACCATCCGCGTCCACGTCGACCTGCTCGACAGCCTGATGAATCTCGTCGGCAAGCTCGTCCTGACCCGCAACCGCATCGTCCAGAATGCCGGCTCCGTCCAGGATGCGCAGCACCAGGCGATGGTGCAGAGCCTCAGCCGGCTGGTCACGGAATTGCAGCAGGGCGTGATGAAGACGCGCATGCAGCCGATCGGCACCCTGTGGAACAAGCTGCCGCGCATCGTGCGCGACCTCGCGGTGGGCTGCGGCAAGAAGGTGCGGGTGCAGATCGAGGGCGAGGAGACCGAGCTCGACCGCTCGCTGATCGAGGCGATCAAGGATCCGATGACCCACATCGTCCGCAACGCGGTCGACCACGGCGTCGAATCGCCCGAGGACCGCCGCAGCGCGGGCAAGCCCGAGGAAGGCCTGCTGCTCTTCCGCGCCGGCCAGGAGAGCGGCCAGGTGGTGCTCGAGATCCGCGACGACGGCAAGGGCATCGACAGCGAACGGGTCAAGGCCAAGGCGGTCGAAAAGGGCATGATCACCGCCGAGCGCGCGGCGAAGCTCAGTCCCGCCGAGGCGCTCGAACTCATCTTCCTGCCCGGCCTGTCGACCGCGGCCAAGGTCACCAACGTCAGCGGCCGGGGCGTCGGCATGGACGTGGTCAAGACCAACATCGAGCGCATGGGCGGGCGCATCGAACTGAAATCGGCCCAGGGCCAGGGCACCACCCTGATCATCACCATCCCGCTCACCCTCGCGATCATCCCCTGCCTGCTGGTGGCCGCCGCCGGATCGCGCTTCGCGATCCCGCAGGTCAACCTGGTCGAGCTCGTCCAGCTCGAAGGCGAGCAGGCGACCAAGGGCATCGAGACCATCTATGGCGCCCAGTTCCACCGCCTGCGCGGCCGCCTGCTGCCGCTCGTCTACCTGAACAGGATCCTCGGCCTGCCGCTGCCGGAAAAGGTGGAGACGGTGAAGATCGCGGTGATCCAGGCCAACGGCAACCTCTTCGGCCTGGTCGTCGATGAGATCCTCGACAGCGAGGAGATCGTGGTGAAACCGCTCGGCGAGCAGCTCAAGGGCATCCCGTTCTACGCCGGCGCGACCATCCTCGGCGACGGCCGCCTGGCGCTCATCCTCGATGTCCTGGGGGTCGGGCGCGAGGCGCACGTCCTGGGCAAGGAGGCGCAGTCGGGCGAGGCCCAGCGCCATGCGGCGACGGCCGGCGACAAGGAATCGCTCCTGCTCTTCCAGTCGCCGGATCTCGGCCAGATGGTCATCCCGCTCGCCCGCATCGCCCGGCTGGAGGAGATCGCCGAGACCGAGATCGAGCACCTGGGCGATAACGAGGTGGTGCAGCATCGCGGCAGCGTCATCCCCATCCTGCGCGTCTTCCAGATCGTGCCCGAACGCCGGCGCGAGCTGCGCAAGACGGCGGACGAGGAAGCGAACACCGGCCGCCTCGACGTGGTCATCCACACCGCCCCGAACGGGCGCACGGTCGGCCTCGTGATCGGACGGATCCTCGACACCGTCGACGAGGCCATGGCCCTGCAACGCGGCGCCAGCCGGCCGTTCATGACCGGCTGCCTGGTGATCCGCAACAAGGTCACCGAGGTGCTCGACGTGCCCGCCCTGGTCAGATCGGTCGTGCCCGACTTCTACGACACCCCGGCCATCCCGGCCGGGCCGGCACCGGCGACGGGGGCGGCATGAGCGACGACTCGCGGATCCCCAGCCAGCTGTGCACCTTCCGGCTGGAACCCTACAACTTCGGGGTCGATGTGCTGTTCGTGCAGGAGGTCATGCGGCACCAGGACATCACTCCGGTGCCGCTCGCCCCGCCCGAGGTGCGCGGCCTCATCAACCTGCGCGGCCAGCTCGTGGTCGCGATCGATCTCGCCTGCCGACTCGGCCTGCCGCCCCGGCCGGCCGGCGCCCGCCCGGGCCACGTCGTGGTGCGCTCGCCGATCGGCGCGACCAGCCTGCTGGTCGACGTGGTCGGCGATGTCCGGGTGATGGATCCGGAAACCTTCGAAGCGACCCACGAGAGCGTCCGCGGGCCGGCGCGCGACGTGACCTCCGGCGTGTTCAAGCTCGAGAACGAGCTGCTGCTCGTCCTCGACGTGGCGGCGGCGGTGATGCCGGCGGCGGTTCTCGCCGCCGCCGGTGCGCTGCCCAAGGCCGGCTGAGATGCGGCACAAGGTCCTGATCGTCGACGACGCCGTCCTGGTGCGGCGCATGGTCAGCGACGCCCTGGCGGGAGATCCCCAGATCGAGGTCGTGGGCACCGCCGCCAACGGCAAGATCGCCCTCGCCAAGATCCCGGTGCTCAATCCCGATCTGGTCGTGCTCGACGTCGAGATGCCCGAGATGGACGGCCTGACCACCCTGGTCGAGATCCGCAAGCAGTGGCCGAAGCTGCGGGTGGTGATGTTCTCGGCGGTCACCACCGAGGGCGCCTCCGCCACGCTGGAGGCGCTCGAACGCGGCGCCGACGACGTGGTCGCCAAGCCCAGCGGCGGTTCGATCGGGGCCTCGGTCGAGCAGGTGCGGCATGAGCTCGGCCGCCGCATCCGCGGCCTGTGCCAGCGCCACGAGCATCCGCCGACCCCCGAGACGCGGCCCGGCGGCGAGGGCGCCCTGCAACCCAAACCGCCGGAGCAACGCCCCGCCTCCGGTGGCACGTCGACCATCCGGTCCACTCCACCGGCCGGTCCGGGCCAGGGCGCCCCTGCACCCCGTCCCATGGCCATCCATGGGAACGGCGGCAATTCCGGCGCCCGCGCCGCCGTGCTCGGACCCATCCCCCCGCGCACCGGCCCGGCGCCGAGGGTCGATGCGGTGGCGATCGGCGTCTCGACCGGCGGCCCCAACGCGCTCGCCGAGCTGATCCCGCGCCTGGTCAAGGATCTGCCGGTGCCGGTGCTGCTCGTCCAGCACATGCCGCCGACCTTCACCCGCCTGCTCGCCGAACGGCTCGCCGCCAAGGCCCAGGTCGCGGTGGTCGAGGGCGCCGACCTCATGGAGGTCATGCCCGGCCGCGTCCACATCGCGCCCGGCGGCGTGCACATGGTGGTCGAACGCCATGGCGCCGGCGTGCGCCTGCGCACCAATTCCGATCCGCCGGAGAACTCCTGCCGCCCGGCGGTCGATCCGCTCTTCCGTTCGTGCTGCGCGGTGTGGGGCGAGCACGTCCTCACCGTCGTCCTCACCGGCATGGGCGAGGACGGCCTGCGCGGCGGACATCAGCTGCGCAGCCGCGGCGCCTGGGTCATCGCGCAGGACCAGGCGAGTTCCGTGGTCTGGGGCATGCCCGGCCAGATCAGCCGCCACGGCGTCGCCGACCAGGTGCTGCCGCTGGCGAAGATCGCCGACGAGATCAACACCCGCACGCGTCGGGGCGGAGTGCGTCCATGACCCCCACCGACCTCAATTTCCTGCGCAAGTTCGTGCAGGACCGGTCCGGCATCGTGCTCGGCGACGACAAGCTCTACCTCTTCGAGTCGCGCCTCGGCCCGGTCTGCCAGCGCCAAGGTCTGGCCGACCTCGGCCAGCTCGTCCAGCGCCTGCGCGAGAAGGCCAACAGCCCGCTCCATGCCGAGGTGGTCGAATCGATGACCACCAACGAGACCTTCTGGTTCCGCGACGGCGCGCCCTTCGACGCGTTGAAGGAGAAGGTCCTGCCGTTCCTCGCCGGGGCGAACCAGTCGACGCGCAAGCTCGCGATCTGGTGCGCCGCGAGCTCGACCGGGCAGGAGCCCTACACCATCGCGATGATCATCCGCGACCACTTCCCGCAGCTCGCGGCGTGGCAGCTCCAGTTCCTCGCCACCGACCTCTCGCCGCGGGTGATCGCCAAGGCGCGCGCCGGGCGCTACACCCAGGCCGAGGTCGACCGCGGCCTCGCGCCGGAGCTGCTCAAACGGCATTTTTCCCAGATCGCGCCCGGCGAATGGCAGGTGAACGAGAACCTGCGGAAGATGTGGGAGTTCCGCGAACTGAACCTGCTCGAATCGTGGTTCAACCTCGGCACCTTCGACATCGTCTTCATCCGCAATGTGCTGATCTACTTCAACACCGAGGTGAAGTCGCAGCTGCTCATGCGGGTCGGCAAGGTGCTGGCTCCGCACGGGTTCCTCTACCTCGGCGGGGCGGAGTCCCCGCTCAACCTCGACAGCCAGTGGGTGCGGGTGCCCTTCGACCGCGCCGGCCTCTACCGGAAACTCCGCAGCGACGAGACCCCGCCCAAGGATCCCAAGTCCGGCCGCTGGCCGGCGGTGGCGGTGTGACCGCCTTCCGGATCCCCCGCCCTGACGTGGTAGATGGACCCTGCCCCGATGCGGCGGCGGGGCGCTTCCCGACCCGGCTCCTCAGCCTGCGAGGAAGGCGCTGATGGCGGCTGCGGTTCCGCCTGGACTCTCCTCGGCTGGGAAATGACCGCAGGCGACCGGCACCGGGCGGATGCGCTCGGCGAAGTCGCGCCACACGGCGGCCGGATCGTAGGTGCTGCCGATGAAGCCGCGCGCACCCCACAGCACCAGGACCGGCAGCGTCAGGCGACGGCCGAGATCGATCGCATCGTGGTCGAGGTCGATCCCGGCGGCGGCGCGGTAGTCGGCGCAAGTGGCGGCGATGCAGGCGGGATCGGCGAAGCAGCGGCGGTAGTCGGCGAGATCCTCGGCGGCGAAGGCGTCCGGGGTGCGCGACCATGCGGCCAGACGCCGCTCCAGGAATCCGGCCGGATCCGCGCCGATGAGCCGGGCCGGCTCGTCGCCCGCAGCCAGGAAGGGCCAGTGCCAGTAGGCGTGCGCGAAGGCCCGGTCGGGATGGCGGTCGTGCCAGATCGTGGGCAGGATGTCGACCACCCCCAGGGCGGTGAGGCGCGTCGGATGGTCGAGGGCCAGACGATGCGCGACGCGCGCTCCGCGATCGTGGCCGATGACCGGGCAGGCGGCGATGTCCAGGCGATCCATGAGCGCGATGATGTCGGCGGCCATCGCCCGTTTGCTGTAGGCGCTGGCGTCGACCTCGGGCAAAGGCTTGTCGCTGTCGCCGTAGCCGCGCAGATCGGGCAGGATGACGGTGTGGGTGCGGGCCAGCCTCGGCAGGCAGCGCCGCCAGCAGCGATGCGTCTGGGGATAGCCGTGGAGCAGGATCAGCGGCGGGCCGTCGCCTTCGATGCGCAGATTGAGGTGGATGCCGCCGCAACGCAGCCGCAGCGCACGGCCGCCACCTTGCGTCGGCCAGGATCGTCCTGGGGTGTGCGCAGGATCGGAAGTGATGTGCATGGCGTCGGAAGTCTCCCTCGGGCCGGCAACGGGCAACGGCAAGGGAAGGCGCCGCTCACGGCGAGGGGCGGTCCGAAGCCGGCAGCCACCGCCGCAGGATCGCGGCGAGCTGCGCTTCGCGCACCGGCTTGGCGAGGTGGTCGTCCATGCCGGCCGCCAGGCAGCGTTCGCGGTCGCCGGCCAGCGCGTTGGCGGTCATGGCGATGATGGGCACGCGGGCACGGCCCTCATTGGCTTCGCGGGTGCGGATCGCGGCGGTGGCCTCGTAGCCATCCAGGACCGGCATCTGGCAGTCCATGAGCACGAGGTCGAAATCCTGCGCCGCCAGCCGGTCGAGCGCCTCCTGGCCGTCGCCGGCGAGGACCACGTCGACCCCGAGGTGGGCCAGCATGATCCGGCCGAGCTTCTGGTTCACCAGGTTGTCCTCGACCAGCAGGACGCGGCCGGAGATCGCCGGCCGGAGGGCGCCGGGGGCGCCTTCCTGGCTTTCGCGCACGCTGTGGCGGGTGACGAGCTGCTTCCGCCCGGCGCGCCGGTTGGCGATCGCGGCGGCGACCACCGCGCCCAGCACCTCCAGCCGGGCCGGCTTGACCAGGTAGCCGCTGAACCCGACCTCGGCCATGCGCTGGGCATCGCCGCGTGCGCCCGAGGAGGTCAGCAGGATGAGGGGGATCGCGGCGGTGGTCGGATCCGCGAGCAGGGTGGTCGCCAGCGCGACGCCATCCAGGACCGGCATGTGCAGGTCGAGGATCAGGCCGGCATGGGGATCGTCGCCCGTGGCGGCGGCGCAGACGGTGGCGAGGGCCTGCACCGGGTCGGCCTCGTGTTCCGGCCGCGCCCCCAGCATCTCGAGCTGCTCGCAGACGATGCGGCCGTTGACGATGTTGTCGTCGACGACCAGGAGGCGAAGGCCGGCGAGCGTCCCGGCCGTCTCCGGGGCCGGCATCGCCGGGGTCGCGTCGACCAGCAGCGGCAGGCGGACGGTGAAGGTCGAACCCTGGCCTTCGACGCTGGTCACGCCGATGCTGCCCCCCATCAGCTCGGCCAGCCGGCGGCAGATCGCCAGGCCCAGGCCGGTGCCGCCGAAGCGCCGGCTGGTCGACTGGTCGGCCTGGACGAAGGCCGCGAACAGATGCGGCAGGCGGTCGGCCGGGATGCCGATGCCGGTGTCGGTGATGCTGAGCACCAGCATGTGCTCGCAGCAGCCGCGATGCGCGCATGTCCCGCATTCCGGCCCGGGATCGCGCGGCTCGCGGCCGACCTCGACCAGGATGTGCCCGCGCCTGGTGAACTTCACCGCATTGCCGACCAGGTTGGCGAGGATCTGGCGCCAGCGCCCAGGGTCGCCGATGAAGCGCGCCGGCAGGTCGGGACTGATGCGCACCAGCAGCTCGACCTCGTGCTCGGCCGCCTTCTGGCGGAAGAGGTCGACGCTGTCGTAGGCCGCCTGGCGGGGGTCGAACGGGATGGCCTCGAACACCATCTTGCCCGCCTCGATCTTGGAGAAGTCCAGGATGTCGTTGAGCAGGGTCAGCAGGGCCTCGGCCGAACGGTAGGCGGTGCGGGCGTAGTCCTCCTGCTCCGGGTTCAACCCGGTGCCGATCAGCAGCTCGGTCATGCCGAGGATGCCGTTCATCGGGGTGCGGATCTCGTGGCTCATGTTGGCGAGGAACTCGCCCTTGGCCTGGCTCGCCAGTTCGGCCTCGGCCGCCATGTGGTTCGCCAGCACGGTCTGCCGTTCAAGCGCCAGGTTCGCGGCGACCAGGGCCTCCTCGGCCTGCTTGCGCGCGGTGATGTCGCGCCAGGTCACGAGGATGCGCGGCGGCCCGTCGACCGGCCGGGCGGCGGGCAGGAGGAGCAGCGAGACGTCGGCCAGGAAGATGGTGCCATCGAGCCGCCGATGCAGCCAGTCGAAGCGGGCGGTTCCGCGTGCCAGGACATCGGCCATCAGCCGCTGCGCCCGGTCGACCGACCGCGTGCCGTCGGGCTGGAATTCGGGCGACAGCGCGGCCGGGGCGATGCCGACGACCTCGTCCCGGTTCGCCCGCAGCATGGCCAGGGCGGCATCGTTGCAGTCGGTGAACTGCATGCCATCCAGGATCAGGTAGGCGTCCGGCGATTTCTCGAAGAGCAGGCGATGGCGCTCCTCGCTGCGGCGCAGGTCATCGGTGCGGCGCGCGACCTGGCGCGCGAGCGACTCCTGCTTGCCGACCAGGACCCCGACCAGCACGGCGATGCCGGTGCAGAGCAGGCCGCCGAGCACCGCCGTGAGCCAATCCGCATGGGTCGCATGCAGGGCCATGAAACCGGCGTCGGCATGGGCGGTGACGAGGAAGGTCCGGCCGCAGGCGACGATCGGGCGCAGCACGGTCGGCCAGGCGGGATCGGGCGGCTGCCCGTCGGCCCCGGTCCGGGCGAGGACCACCGCTTCGCCCTTGTCGGGCTGGAAGGCCAGGTCGATGCAGGCCGTGGGCGGCAGGCCGGCGTGGTCCAGCATCGATCCCAGACGCAGCACGGCGATCGCGAATCCCCGCAGGCGGCGGTCGCGGGCGTCGAAGACCGGCTGGACCACCAGCATGCCCTTCTGCGTCCCCCGTTCCTGGACCAGGGTGATGGGCTCAGAGGCGGTGGTCAGGCCGACCTGCGCCGCCAGATCGAGCGCCTGGCGGCGGACAGGATCCGAACCGAGATCGAAACCGATGGCGGATTCATTGCCGCTGACCGGGGCCACGCGCAGGACCGGGAAGTGGACCGGACGGACGGCGGCGGGGATGCGCCGACCCTCGGCGTCGCGTTCCCAGATCGCGAAATCGGCCTGGCCTTCCGCCCGGACGGCGGCCTCGAAGGCCGGACGGCCCTCCGCCGCCACCGCCGGGATCCATTCCCAGGCGTGGATGGCGCGGTTGCGCAACAGCATGCTGGCGAAACCGGCGAACTGGTCCGCCGGGATCAGCGCCTCATGGGCATGGAACGCCGCGAGGCTGCTCAGTTCGAGGTTGCGCAGGTTGAGCAGCAGTTCGTTGAGCTGCGCCGTCTGCGCCGCCCCGAGCGGGGCGAACGAGTTGTGGCGGTTGGCCACCTCGACCGTGTGCGCCTTCCAGGTGGCGTAGGTGGTCAGCTCGGCGCCGATCACCAGGACCAGGATGGCTTCGGGATGCGCGTACCAGCGCCGGGCCTGCTCGCGCGGCCGGGGCCGGGCGATGAACCAGCTGCCGAGCAGCCCGGTCGCGAGCAGCATCAGGGTGAGCAGGGCCGGCGGCAGCCCGGCCCGGACCAGCCGCGAATCCCAGTCGCGGGCGTCGATGTCCATCCCCAGCACCGCGACGATCGAACCGGTGCCGCGATAGGCCCCGGCGCAGATGACGAGGTCATCCACCGCCAGCACGAACGTGGTCTTGGGTTCGATCGCCCGGCTGACGGGATTCACGTATTCGTAGTCCACCCAGCCGCCGCCGGCGGCGGCGACCTGCTGCAGCTCGCGGCGGAAGGGCTTGCCGCCAGGCCAGTCCTTCTCGTCGATCAGGTTGCGTCCGACCAGCTCCGGCCGGACCGGGTTGGCGAGCAGGGTCATGCCGCGGTCGTAAGCGAAGGCATAGAGGTCGCCGGTGTGCAGCGGCCCGTTGCGCGTGTTCAGCGCCGCCAGGAACCGTTCGCGGCCGAGCTGCCGGTACAGCGCGACCGCCTTGTCCACATGGCGCTGGGCCTCGACCGGCCGCGCCAGATCGCTGCGGATGGTGGACGGATCGTGGATCGGGGCGAGCGCCGAGACCCAGGTGGCCCAGCGATCGGGATAGGGACCATCGACGCAGCCGAGGTGGGATGAGAAGACTCCGCGCGTCGCCGGCGAGGCCTCCTCATAGACCTGGCCGGGTGGCGAGCAGTCCGGCGAGTCCGGCGGTTCGCTGTCGAGGAGGAAGATCACCTTCCCGGCCGCGTCGCGGCCGAGCAGGTAGACGAACCGGCAATGCGGGGTCGCCCGGCGCAGGGCGCCGAACTGGCTCTTCAACCGCTGGTAGGCCGGCAGCGCGGCGTCGGCGGGCGTGCCGGTCAGGGCTTTCAGCTCGTCGAGATGGATGCCATCTGCCATGAGATCCGCCTGACGCTGCAGATCGACCCGCATCTGGTGGTCGCTCTGCCGCACCTGCCACCAGGTCAGCCCGGTGCCGGCCAGGAGGACGGCCAGGATCAGCGCGGCGGTCAGCCAGCGCAGGCCGGATACGCGATCGGGTCGCGACGACCGGCGGGTGCCGGTCGTGCCGGCGACCCCGGCGGTCTGGCCGGAATCGGCATCATCGGAAAAAGGCATCCTCTCAGCTTAACCCAGGAAGCGGCGCGGGGAAAGGCGGGCGCGGCCGCGTGTGCAGGGGGATTTCCTGGAACCGGATCGCCATCCTTCCGGATCGGCCACCGCGCAGGGGGCGGAAGGACCGGCTCGACACGGGCCCGCGCCAAGCGTAGGACGGCGGGACGATGATGCCCACCGCACCCGCTCTTGCTCCGACCACCTCCGACGATCCGGTGTTCGCGCGCATCGCCTGGCGCCTGCTGCCGTTCCTGCTGCTGCTGTACGTCCTGGCGCATATCGACCGCAGCAACGTCGGCGTGCTCAAGGCGATGGCGGGGCCGCAGTTCGCGGCGCTGGGCTTCGACGCCTATGTCTGGGGCCTGGGCATCGGCATCTTCTACCTCGGCTACTGCGTGTTCGAGATCCCCTCGAACCTGCTCCTGGAGCGCATCGGAGCGCGGCGCTGGATCGCGCGCATCATGGTCTCGTGGGGGCTCATCGCGGTCCTGATGATGTGCATCCAGGGGCCGGCGAGCTACTATGGACTCCGCTTCCTGCTCGGCGTGGCCGAGGCGGGATTCTTCCCCGGCGTCGTCCTCTACCTGACCTACTGGTTCCCGGCCCAGCGGCGGGCGCGCGCGGCGGCGCTGTTCCTCACCTCGATCTGCGTCGCCAACACCGTCACCGGCCCGCTCACGGCGTACTGCCTCGAACTCGACCAGGTCGGCGGCCTGGCGGGCTGGCAGTGGGTGTTCCTCCTCCAGGGCCTGCCCTCGGTGCTCGTCGGGCTGCTCGTGCTGGTGGTGCTGCCGGATCGGCCGCAGACCGCGCGCTGGCTGAGCGCGGACGAACGTCGCCGCGTCGCCGAGGTGCTCGACCGCGAGCGCCAGGCCCGGCCGGACCAGCATCTGACCTTCGTCCAGGCCCTGGCCCAGCCGCGCCTGTGGCTGCTGGTCGGTTTGTATTTCCTGCTCATCACCGCGTTCTACGGCGTCACCCAATGGCTGCCGTCGTTCTGGAAGCCGCTCGTGCAGCAGCTCTGGCGCCAGTGGTACGCGGTCGAGCCCAGCAACGTCAACCTCGGCTGGGCCCTGACCGTCCCCTACCTGGCCACCGGGGTGGCGATGGTGCTGTGGAGCCGATCGAGCGATCGCCGCCAGGAGCGGCGCTGGCACGCTGCCCTCGCCGGGCTGGTCGGCGTGGCCGGGCTGGCGCTGGTCGGCCTGCTGCCGCCCGACGGCAGCGACGGGCGCAACTGGCTCGCCCTCGCCGCCACCACCTGCGCCTGCCTCGGCACCTTCAGCGCGCTCGGCCCCTTCTGGTCGCTGGCCACCGAATACCTGCGCGGGTCCGCCGCCGCCGGGGGCATCGCGCTCATCAACGGCCTCGGCTGCCTGGGCGGCTTCGCCGGACCGTACCTGGTGCCCTGGCTCCAGGGCGCCTCGACCAAGGGCGTGATCGACTACGCCTATCTCGGGCTCGGCCTGTCGCTGCTGCTGTTCTCCACCGGTGTGCTGCTCGTGCGCCGCCGCACCTGACTACGGGCATCACCAGCCGGGCTGCCCGGCGAGGACATCGCGGGTCCAGGTGATGCGCCCGCGTTCATCGACGGCGGCGAGATCGAGGCGCAGGCGGTACCGCTGCAGCCGGTGGGTGCGCACCAGCGCCTGGGCGGCGGCGATCACATGATCGAGCTTGGCGCGGTCGACCGAGGCGAGGGCTGCCTCGGCGCTGGCGCGGCGGCGGACCTCGACCACGAGCAGCGTCGTCCAGCGGCTGGCGACGAGATCGAGTTCACCCCCGCCGCCGATCCAGTTGCGGGCGCAGAGGCGCCAGCCGCGCCACCGCAGATGCATGCAGACGCGGTCCTCGGCCCGCCGTCCTTCCTGCTGCGGATCGCCCATGGCGGCAAGGCTGGCATGCGCCGGCGGCCGGTGCAAGCCGTGGCGGGCTGCGCGGCGCAGCGGGTGCCGCCCGGTGCCGCTCGGGTTGGAGCTTGGGTGGTGCCGCCGGCGCGGCAGCATGGTCCCAGCATGCCGGATGCCCCGCCCAGTCCCGACGAACTGCGCGCCTTCTGCGCCGGTTCGCTGCCGCCCGCGCGCTTCAGCGCGGTCGACGCCTGGCTGGCGGCGCTGGATGAGGCCGAGGCCGCCTGCGTCCTGGCCGAGGCGGCAGGCGATCAGCCGGGACTGGACGGGGTGCTTGCGCCGACCCGGCCCGCACCGGGTTTCACCAGCGATCTCCCGCGCGGCCGCCTGCGTCCTGGCCTGCCGCTGGGCGCTGGCGGCATGGCGGTGGTCAGCGCGGCGCACGATCGCGTCCTCGACCGGGTGGTGGCGCTGAAGGTGCTGCGCCCGCGCCGCGTCGACGAGCCGCTGGAGCAGTTCCAGGCGCGCGAGGCCGCCTTCCGGTGCGAAGCCGCCCTCACCGCCGGGCTGGAGCATCCCGCCATCCCGCCGGTCTACGATGTCGGCCGCAGCGACGGCCTGCCCGCCTTCGCGATGAAGCGCCTGGACGGGCGCACCCTGGACGCGCTGATCACCGCCGGCGGCGTGCCGCTGAGCGAGCTGGTCGCCATCCTGGTGCGCGTCGCGGAGGCGGTCGGCTACGCCCACAGCCGCGGCGTGGTGCACCGCGATCTCACCCCGCGCAACATCCTGGTCGCGGAGTTCGGCGCGGTGTACGTGCTCGACTGGGGGCTGGCGGTGCCGGTCGGCACGCGCGACGGGGTGCGCGCCGGCACCCCGGCCTGGATGGCGCCGGAGCAGGGCGTCGCCGCCGCCGATCCGCGCCAGGATGTCTACGCCCTCGGCGCGCTCGTCCGCTTCGGCTTCACGGGGCTGGCCCCGGAACCCGGAGCACGGCACACGAGCGGACCGGAGGTCCGCGCTCCGGGGAACCTCCCCAAGGCCATCCCGCGGGGCATCGCCGCGCTCATCCGCCGCTGCCTGGCGCCGGATCCCGCCGCCCGCTATCCCCATGCCGGCGCGGTGGCCGACGACCTGCGGCGCTGGCTCGGCGACGGCATCACCCTGGCCCAGGACGCCAACCGCCTGGAGCGGGCCTGGCTCCGCCTGCGCCGCTCGCCGCGCGTCCGCGCGGGCCTCGCCGCCGGGCTGGTCGCGCTCGCGCTCGTCCTCGCCGGCTGGGCCTGGCAGGCGCGGCAGGCGCGGGCCGAGGCCGAGGCCCGCCTCGCCCGGATCGCGGCGGATGCCGTGCTCGACCGCAGCACCACGGTGGCGGTGGCGCTGGCCGAGGTGCGCGCGATCGCCATCCGCCATCCCCGCCTGGCGGCCCCGGTCGAGGCGAGGCTCCAGACCGCGTTCGACCTCGCGGCGCGGCGCGAACGCGAGGACGCGGTGCGGGTGCGCCTGACCGGACTGCTCCATCGCACCCGCACCCTCGGCCCGTGGGCCGACCAGGTGCAGGCCTGGCGCCAGGCGATCCGCGACGCCGGCCTGAGCCTGGATGTCGACCGCATCGCCGCCGATGCGGTCGCGCTCGCCGCCAGTCCGCTCCGGTCGCTGCTCGCCGAATCCCTGGCTTTTCTCTGGCGTGCAGAGAAGGAACGCGGGGCCGACTCGCACGCCGACGCCACCGTCGCGCTGCTGGCCGCCGGCGGACCGACCCCGGGCTGGCAGGCCCTCGGCCGGCTCCTGGGGCGCAGCCGGTTCGCCGGCGGCGAACCGCTGTTCTGCCCCTGCGCCGACTCCGACGCCACCTTGACCGAGGCCCCCTCCGCCGCCACCGCGCTCGCCCTGTTCGCGCCTGAACCGCGCCTCACCGTCGCGGCGCAGCACCGCATGGCCGACCGCCCCGGCGACTTCTGGCCGCTCATCGCCAGCGCCCGCGCCAGCCTGGCCGAAGGCGACGTCGGCACCACCGAACGCCTGGCGCTGATCGCCTCCGGCGCCGAACCCGACAGCGTGCTGCCGCCGCTCCTCCTCGCCTATGTCGCGCTCGCGCGCGACGATGTCGCGGCCCTGGTGCGCCACGTCGCCCGTGGACGCTCGCTGGTCGCCGGCAGCACCGAGGTCGAAGTCCTGCACGCCGTGGCGCTGACCCGCCAGGGCCGCGTCGCCGAGGCGCAGGCGCTGATCGATCGCCTCGACCCCGCACCGCTCAGCGCCCATCGGCGCAACCACGTCGGCCACCCGATGGAACGCAGTGTGCAGGCGTTGCTGGCCGCCGGCGTGCGCTTGCCGGGGCAGCCGGCCGGATCCGCGCCAGCAGGGGACGACCCGCGCTGAGAACGCCTGGACGATCGGGCAAGGATGCGGCGATGCCGCACGACCTCAGGTCCTCTCCGGCGGCCGGGCCGGCGCCGGACGCAGGTCGCGCCAGCCGAGCCAGCACATGAACAAGCCGAACATCCAGCGCAGCCCATCCTGCGGGATGAGGTTGGCCCCGAAGCCGCCGAGCAGCGCGCCGAGCAGCACGCCGGGTATCAGGCCGGGCAGCAGGCCGGTGGCGACCAGGCCGGCGCGGGCGTGGGTCCAGGTGCCGATGATCGCCGCCGGCACCATGACCAGCAGGGAGGTGCCCTGGGCGGTGTGCTGGTCGAGGCCGGCGAGCAGGACCATGCCGGGCACCATGATCCCGCCGCCGCCGACGCCCATCAGCCCGGCGAAGAACCCCGCCACCGCGCCCAGGATGCCGAGGCCGATCCAGCCCAGCGCATGACCGGCCCCGGATCCCTGCTGCAGCAGCCAGGGCTTGGCGAGCAGCAGGGCGGCGAGCGTGAGGACCATCACCCCGAACACGCGGCGCAGGGTCTGGGCCTTGAGACGATGCGCGAGCCGGGCCCCAGCCCAGGAGAACGTCATCGCGGTGCCGGCCAGCAGGCCCGCCGCGTGGGCATCGAACCTGCCCTGGAGGAGGTAGGGCAGCGTCCCGGCGGTGCCGGTGGCGATCACCGCCGCCAGGCTGGTCGCGTGCGCCTGGTGCCGGGACAGGCCGCAGCACGCGAGCATCAGCGGGATCATCACCACCCCGCCGCCGAGCCCGACCAGGGCCCCGAGCAGGCCGCCGGCCAGGCCGATCGCGAAGGTCAGGCGCAACGGCGCGGTCACGCCGGCAGGCCGATCTCGTACACATCGACCCCGCCGGCGCGATCGCTGCTGAACACCGCGCTGCGGCCGTGCGGGCAGGCGATGGCGTGGGCGTGGGTGTCCTGGTCGGCGCGGTCGCGGGTGTCGCTGCGGCAGAGGGTCCGGATGGCGGTCGCGGCGCCGGCGGGATGGACGAGGCCGAGGCGGCCGTCGAGGGTGTCGACCAGATAGCCGCCGTCCGCCATCAGGGTGGCGTGGTGGATACCGAGATCGCCGATCGCCACGCGCTCGACCAGCGCGCCCTCGGCGGTGCGCCGGGCGAGGAAGTGCCCGCCGGTCTTGCCGAAGAAATCGTCACCCGAGGCATACCCATGGTAGACCACGTGCCGGCCGTCGGCGGACCAGTTCTCGTGCCCGATGCGTTCGCCCGCAGGCTGGGCGAAGAGGGGATGGGTGCGGCCATCGGTCTCGGCGATCCACATGCGCGGGATGCGGTCCTGCTCATGCCACAGGCATTCGCTGTTGAAGAGGATGCGGCCGGATCCGCAGGGATCGAACTGCACATGGGTGACCCAGAAGGGCACCTCGGCCAGGGTGCGCTGCGCCCCGGTTTCGGTGTCGATGAGCAGCAGCCGGCTGCGCACCGTGCCGGCGACGACCTGGGCCCACACCGCCCGCATCTGGGTCGCCTGGTCCGCGACCGCGGCGGGGCCGGCGAACGCCTCGGGGTTGGTGACCGGTACGCAGAGCCAGCGGCCATCGGGCGAGACCTGGGTGAACGAGGTGATCCAGCCCTCCGGCAGCGCACCCAGGTCGACCACCCGGCGGTCGTCGAGATCGATGCGCTGGATGCGGTCATCGATGATGGCATAGGCCCGGCGCCGCACCGCATCCAGGCAGGGCGCGCTCTTGCTGAAGCCGCGCGAACCGCCGGCGCCATGGCAGTAGGATCGGCGCTTGCCGGCGCGGTTGGCGGTCAGTCGGTGCAGGCGGCCATCCTGGCGGTCGATCGCCCACAGGTTGGGATGGCCGTCGCGTTCGCTGATGACCACCAGCCAGCGGTCGTCGGCGGTGACCGACGGCCCGGTGAAGTAGAGGTGCTGGTCCTTCCAGGCCCCGGCGGTCCAGCGCACGACCGGGCGGCCGGTCCCGGCATCGGCGGACACGGTGCGTTCGGACGGAAGGATGTCGGTGTTTGCCATGGTCGCGCCATGCTATGCCGGCCGATCCCCAGCCCAGGGGGCGCCGCCGCGCCGGACTCAGCCGTGATGCAGCAGCGCCACCGTGGCGGCGCCGGCCGCGGCGAGCACGCCGGCGGCGATGGCCAGGGGCGGCGGCCGGTCGCCGTCGATCAGCCAGGTCAGCGGCATCACCATGATCGGAGACAGGCACAGCACCGCATGCACCGGCCCGGCCTGGCCCTGGGCCAGCGCCCACTGGTAGGTGACCATGCCGACTCCCGGCCCGACGCTGGCGGTGAACAGCAGCCAGGGCAGGGCCCGCCGCCAGGACCGTTCGTGCCCGGTGCCGGGCCCATGCCCGACCCGCAGCAGGCGCACGGCGAGCCCCTGCAGCAGGAGGACGAAGGCGATCCCGCCCAGGGTGCGGATGAAGCCGGCGGTGGCGGCGCCCGGGAACCCCGCGAGCGGCTGGCCCGCGGCGGCGGCCATCGCATAGCCCTTGCGCGCGATGACGCTGCCCAGCCCATACCCGATACCCGCGCCGATCCCGAAGCAGATGCCCCAGCGCCGCGCCGCCGGATCGGCGACCAGATGCACGCCCGGGGCCAGCGCCACCGCGACCACCGCCGGGATCGCCAGGCAGAGGGCGAGTTCGAGCCAGCCCAGCCCATGGCCGAGCCAGACCCATTCCACCGCGACCGCGACCGGCACCGCCAGGCAGTGCGTCATCAGCGAGGTCAGCCGCGCCCCCTGGCGCTCATAGGCGGCGAACATGCAGAGATCGCCCAGGCCCAGCCCGATCGCGCCCGAGAGCAGGAACCACCACGCCGCCGGCCCCGGATCGCCGCCGCAGGCCAGCCACAACCCGCCGAGCACGCCGCCGGCGATCACCATGCGCCAGCGGTTGGCCGCCACCGCCCCGAGCCAGCGGGCCGTGCGCGCCGAGGCAATAGCCGAACACGACCAGAGGCAGACGGTGACGAACGCGGCGAGCATCCGGAGCCGCATGCTAGGCGCTGGTAGGGCGACACCAGCCGACCCGTTCCCGCCGATCCGGCCGACACGGACCCGTCGTCATCTCCGGGTGATCAGCCCGTCGCCGCCCCGGATGGACGCGAACGGGGCGCCAGAGAGCGGACGCCATGTTGGGGGTTTCAATTCGTTTCGCTACGATACCATATTGCCGTGGACGAGGAATCTCCCGGTCTCGACGAACTCATCGAACGCCTGTCCTCGGTGCTGGCGGGCTTGGCGCGCTCGCACTGGGACGCCCTGGGCCTGCATCCGGTGCATGGAAGGATCCTCGTCTACCTCGCCCACGCCAACCGTTACAGCGATACGCTCACGGCCCTGGTCGAATACCTGGGTGCAACCAAGGGCACGGTATCCCAGAGCGTCGAACTGCTGGTGGCACGCGGCCTGGTGGAACGTCTCGCAGACCAGGACGATCAGCGGGTGTCGCATCTCAGGCTGACCCGCGAGGGTCGCCGGATCCTGCGCGACTCCAATCCGCCAGCCGCCTGGAAGACGGTGGTGCAGCAGGCCGATCCGCGCATCGGAGCCGGTCTGGCCGCCATGCTGACGCGACTGCAGCAGGCGGGCGGAAAACGCAGCTTCGGCGCCTGCCACAGCTGCCGCCATCACGTGCAGGAAGGCGAAGGGCGTTTCCGCTGCGGACTCACCCGCGAATCCCTGACCGCGGCAGATCGGCAGCTGTGGTGCCGCGAGCACGACCCCGCGCGGCTGGATGCCGGCTGACGCCGTTGCCTGGACGCGGTCGTGGCTGCGCCGCCCGCTTCCCCGCGCCGGGAAGCGCACGATCGCCCGCGCTCCCGCTGGACATCAGGACTGAGCGGGCTCGCCACCAGGTGGATCGTGGACCCCAGCCCCCGAGGGCGGCCCGGGCCGGATCAGCCGCCTGAGGCGGTGATCCGGCCAAGCTCCCATCCGATTTCCAGATCGGACACCGCGCCGAACCAGCGTCGGCGCTCTCGCCCCTCGCGATCCAGCAGGAGCAGCGAAGGCGTGCCCTGGAGGCGCAGCCGGGCCATCGTCGAAGGGATGCGCTGCCCGGGAACCGAAGCGTCGACGCCGACCGGATGGTGCAGATGATTTTCATGCAAGAAGGCTTCGAGCACGGTCGGCGTCATCGCGTCATGATGCTCGAAGACGGTGTGGAGTCCGACCACGGCCACCTCGTCGCCGAGGGCCTCGATGCGCCGGATCTGCGGAATCGCATGCTGGACGCAACCTGGGCAGAGCAGCTGGAAGGTATGCAGCAGCACCGGCCGACCGCGCAGGTCGGCCAGTGAGAATCCCGCCGGGGCATGGAACCAGCGCGAGACGTCCAGGGTCAAGGGGATGGGATCGGGTGTGGTCATGGGGATCTCGCGTGAGCTGGTTGGAATGGAGGTGTCAGCGGGTGACCGAGTAGGGGAGCGACAGATTGCCCGACAGCACCGAATAGACCTGGTAGACGCCCAGCATGGGCAGCGCGGCCGGCCCTTTGTGTTCGCCGCCGGGGGCGCTCACCGCCATGTAGGCTGCGACCGCATCGAAACGGAAGTCGATGCGACGATTCACCCGAGGCGCCGGAACGGCGATCCGCACATCCTTGCCATTGATCACGACCGGGAAGCCAGGCGAATCCATGAACATCGGCATCGCCGGCGCCGTGGGCGGCAGCCGTTCGGTGGGCTTGCGCTCCTTCACCGCCAGCCCACCGGGAACGCGTTCGTCCTTCGTCAGCACGACCCAGTGGGTGTGCCAGGTCGCTCCGTCATTGTCGTAGTTGCCGTCGAGATTCTCGTCCCAGATTGGGGAATCGTCGAAGTCGGGATGCTGGGTGGCCGCCAGGGCGACGATGCCCTCGGTGGCTGCGAATCCGACATCGGCCGCCGACAGGGTGGTGGGGAAGACATATCCGAGCACGGGAGCACCATCGACGCTGCCGCGCTTGGTCACCGAGGTTCCTCCAGCCGTGCCGGCCACGGTGATGGAGAAGACCAGATGGTCGATGTCGGACAGGTAGCGCACCGAGGCGGCGGTCACCTGCAGATCCGCATTGGCGGTCGGCGCCAGCTTGGTCTTGCAGGCCGTGGTTTCGCAGGCCGAGAGAACGGTGGCGGTGAGGACGACGAGGGACGAGATCCGCAGCATGGGAGCCTTTCGCGGGTTCATGGGGTTTGTGTGGTTTGTGGGTTTTGTTGAACTGAGCGGTGCGATTCAGCCTGCGACGGCATCGAGGCTCGCGCCGAAGTTGATGTGGAACGCCTGCCCATCGATGACCAGGGCGGGAACCGAGGTGACACCGGCAGCGCGGGCGGCGGCGATCTGGTCCTTGTGCTGGCCCAGGTGGACGACCTGCAGGGCGTACCGGGAGGGGTCGAGCGCTGCGGCCAGCTGGCGTTCAGCGGTGATGCACACCGGGCAGCCAGCGTGGTAGAAGATGGCGGTAGTCGTGGACATGGGAGACCTCGTTGGGCTGGGATCACCTTTATTGGTGTCGTGTCGAAACAATAGCGACGCGGCCCGTGGTGCAATATGTTTCGATGCGGAACTAATTTCCCTGTGGAAGGTTGGGGCGTGCGCCAGGGCCCGCGGCTGGTCGCGAGCCTTGACGAGGTGCGTGCGGGCCACGTACTGGCAAAGGGCTGTGCTCGGGCGAAGACGGCGTCGCGCTCATCCAACTGGCGCAGCAGTGGCCCGCTGGTACGAACCCGCCATGCGCTACCTCGTCACCGGCGGAGCCGGGTTCATCGGCTCGCACCTGGTCGACGCGCTTCTTGCGGACGGGCACGAGGCGGTGGTGCTCGATGACTGCTCGACCGGGTCGCTCGCCAACCTGGCGCAGCACCAGGGCGAGCCGCGCCTGACCATCGTGCATGGTTCCGTGTGCGATGAGCTGGCGATGGACGAGGCCTGCCGCGGCTGCGACCGCATCATCCACCTCGCGGCGGCGGTGGGCGTGCGCCGGATCCTGGAGCGCCAGGTCGCCTCGATCGTCACCAACGTGCGCGGCACCGAGGTCGTCCTGCGCGCCGCCGAGGTGCACGGCCGCGCGCCGGTCTTCATCGCCTCGACCAGCGAGGCCTACGGCAAGCAGGATCGGGTGCCGTTCAACGAGGACGACGACTGCGTCCTGGGCGCGAGCCGGCTGCAGCGCTGGAGCTACGCCGCGTCGAAGCTGATCGACGAGTTCCTCGCCCTCGCCTGGCACCGCGAACGCGGCCTGCCGGTCGTCGTCGGTCGCTTCTTCAACGTCGCCGGCCCGCGCCAGAGCGGCGCCTACGGCATGGTGCTGCCGCGCTTCTGCGCCGCTGCGGCGGCCGGGAAGCCGCTCGACGTGCACGGCGACGGCCAGCAGACCCGCACCTTCTGCCATGTCGCCGACGCGGTCGCGGCGGTGCGCCGCCTGGTCGACACGCCGGCGGCGGTGGGCGAGGTGGTGAACATCGGCGGCGCCGAGGAGATCAGCATCCTCGCCCTCGCGCACCGCGTGCTCGCGCTCGCCGGCAGCCGCGCCGAGGTGCGCCTGGTGCCCTACCACAGCGCCTACCCGGGCGGCGGTTTCGAGGACATGCGCCGCCGTCTCCCCGCCCTGGCGAAGATCGCGCGCCTGACCGGCTGGACGCCCGAACGCGGTCTCGACACCCTCATCCGCGACTGCCTCGCCACAGCGCGTCCTGCCTGAAAATCAGATATCGACGTAGGCGGGGCAGCGCAGCGCCCCCCGCCCGAACGGGCAACCGCGTGGCAAACGCAAGGACGCGCGGCAGGCCGAACAAACTGACATCCAACCCCGGCGGGGCAGCGCAGCGCCCCCGCCCGAACGGGCAACCGCGTAGCAAACGCAAGGACGCGCAGCAGGCCGAACAAACTGACATCAGACCCCGGCGGGGCAGCGCAGCGCCCCCCCGCCCGATTGGGCAAACGCGTGGCAAACGCAAGGACGCGCGGTGAGCCCTTCCGGGCAATCCGGGTCCAGGGCAGAGCCCTGGCGGGGCGTGGCGGGGTGGAACCCCGCGGCTAACAGCCCTTCCGGGCAATCCGGGTCCAGGGCAGAGCCCTGGCGGGGCGTGGCGGGGTGGAACCCCGCTGAAAAAACAGGCAGGGTGGAACCCCGCTGCTAACGGGGCGGCGGCAGTTCGCGCAGGCTGCTGAGATCGAGGTCGCTGATCTGCGCGCGGGAGCGCAGCACGCGCACGATCGCGGTGCGCAGCGCCTCGCGCCGCGCCTGGGTCAGGCTGCGATCCAGCCCCCCGGACACCTCGTCGAAGGAGAGCACGCGCGCCTCGCGGCGCTCGCGCACCAGGATCAGGCAGAGCAGGCCGCGCGCGGTGAAGACCGGCGAGACCCGGCCGACCGGGATGGAGAAGGCCTGGGCGTCGAACTCGGCGGAATACGTGCCGGGTTCGACGGTGGCGCCGAGGTCGCCGCCCTCGGCGGCGTTCGGCCCGCTCGACATGGCCTTGGCGGCGGCGCGGAACTCCGCCTCGCGCGCGGCGGGTTCCAGGCCGTCGAGACGCTGGCGCAGCGCTTCGAGGGCGGCGCGGGTCTGGGCCTCATCGCGCAGGTTGGCGGCGGCCTCGCGCAGCTTGCGGGCCGTGGCCGCCAGGGCGGCATCATCGGCCGACAGGCCCTCGCGGCCGGCGAGGTCGGCCAGTCCGGCGGTCAGGCGGTCGAGCAGTTCCGCCTGCCGCGCCGGTGCGGCCTCGAGGTATTCCGCGAGGCAGGCGTCGGCGAGGGCCTTGACCTCGGCCCCGACGCCGGCGCGCTGGGCGCGCTTGAGCAGATCCGCCTGGTCGCGCGCGACGGCGGCGCGTTCGGCCGCCCCGGCGGGGGCGACGCAGATCTGCAGCACGTGCGCCCGCGCCGGCCGCTTGAATTCCGCGCTGGAGCGCCGGTATTCGTCGATCATCGCCTCGGGCGTGACGAGCGAGGTGCGCTGCTCGAACCAGCCCAGCACGTAGTTGATGGTGGTCGTGCGTTCGCGCCGCTTGCGCTCCATGACGAGCGAACGCTGGTCGATCCCGCGGCCGATGCGCCTGGCGTCCTCCAGCACTTCGCGCTTGATGCGTTCGCTGTCGGGCTTGATCCCGAGCTCGGTCGCCTTCTGGATGATCAGCTCCTCGTCGGTGAGCTCCTCCAGGCATTCGAGGAGGAAGCGCGGCATGTCGGCGCGGGCGGGCAGCGGCCGGCCGCGCTCCTCGAGGTCGCGCTGGCGTTCGAGCGCGCGGACGAAGACCTCGACGAAGGTGATGGTGGTCTGGTTGACCCGGCGGATCTCGCGGTCGATGCGGTTCTCGGGTCCGCTCACGGTCGGATCCTGGGCGGGCGCGACGGGCGGCGGTTCACCCGCTGCGGCCGCGAGGACGGCGGCCAGCGCCACGCAGGCAAGGATGGGCGTTCTCGGCATGGACGGTTCCACCAACGACGGCGGGCGGCCGGGATGGCCGCCCGCACGGGAAACAGGCGCTGATCGCAGGTTCAGCGCTGGACGCGGATCTCGACCCGGCGGTTCTTGGCCTTGTCGGAACCGGTCACGCGCGGGGCGTGCTCGCCACGGAAGGCGCCGCGCAGGCGGTCGGCCTTCACGCCGGCCTCTTCCAGGGCGGTGACCACGGCGGCGGCACGGGCGGCCGAGAGGCCCCAGTTGTCACCGAAGCGCTCCTTGGTGCTGGCGCGCGACACCTTGGTGTCGTCGGTGTGGCCTTCGACGATGACCTTGGCGCCGGCGAGGTCGCCCTCGTTGAGCTTGGCGGCGATGGTCTTGATCGCCTTGTGCCCGTCGCTGGTCAGCTCGGCCTTGCCCTTGGCGAAGGCGAAGTCGTCGGAGAGCGCGATCGCGCCGTCGGAGGTGGTCTCGAAGCCGGTGCCGGACAGGCCGCCGACGCTGAGGGTGGAGCCCAGGGACGAACCCTGGCGTTCCTGGAGGGCGGCCTCCTGGTTGCTGATCTTCGCCTTGAGCGCCCGGTTCTCCTTTTCCAGGGCCTGGGCCCGCGCCGAGTTCTCGACCGCCTGGTTGCGCTGGCCCTCGGCGATCACCACCGCCTCGGGCCCCGCGCTGGAGGCGGCGCCGTCGTCGCTCGGCGGACGCAGTTCGCAGCCGGCGATGGCGAGGAGGGCGGCGGGAACGAGCAGCAGGCGCAGGGTGGAGGGCATGGTGGCTCCGGATGGGCGCGCGGAGGCGCAGGGGGTGCGGCCAGGAACGCGGTGAAGCTAGATGCACCGTCGCATCCGGCAAGGCCCCGCTGCGATCACCGGCGATGCGGACCCGCGTCCGACCCGGACGCCGCGTTGCCGGTCAGGGCCGCCGGCTGCCGGGAAAACTGCTGCTCTGCTCCTCCTCGCTGCGCAGCCGCCGGCGCTGCACGAGCTGGCGCAGGACGCGGTTGGCGAGCGAGATGTCGGCAATGCGGTGCTTCATGTCGCAGGTGCAGTTGTACATCAGGCTGTCGAAGGTGATGTCGCCGGTCGGGGTGAAGCCGCGGCGGTCGTTGGCGGCGATGGTCTTGAGGATCGCGCGCTGGTTGACCAGCGGTTCGACATCGTTGCGGATGACCCAGGCGAAGGGATGCACGCCGGTGACGACCTCGAACACCATGATCGCCCACGAATACACGTCGCCGCGCATGTCGACCAGCGATTCGCGTTCACCGGTGAGGGCGTAGAACGCCTGTTCCGGGCTGGCGTACTTGGGCGTCAGCAGGGCGGACTCGCGGTTGACCCGGCGCGAACGCCAGCGGGCGATGCCGAAGTCGGCGATCTTCCCCTGGCCGGGGCTGAAGATCAGGATGTTCTGCGGCTTGATGTCGCGGTGCGCGACGAAGTGGTCGTGCGCCTCCTTGATGCCGTCGGTCGCGGTGGTCAGCGCTTCGAGCAGGCTGGTGCGGTCGAAGCCGGGCAGGTGGCGGCGCTGGCGCAGCACCTTGTCGAGCGAACCGAATCGGGCCCGTTCGGTGATCATGAACGGCAGCAGCCGGAGCGGGAAGAAGTCCTTGAGCTCATCCGGCAGGTCGCGCGGCAGTTCGGCGTCGCCGTACTCGATGACTTGCAGGATCGCCTTCGAGCGGCGCGACAGGATCATCGTCTTCTCGCACTCGACCTTGAAGGCGCCATAGGCCGAGATGCAGTCGTCGAGCTCGTCCACCGCCGGGGCGTAGATCTTGACCGCGACCTCCTCGCCGTGGTAGACGCCGCCATAGACCACCGTCTCCTTGGTGCCCTTGGCGAGCGGTTCGATCAGCTGCACCTGCTGGGTGAGGAAGATCTCCTTGAGCGTGGCTTCAAACGCGGCGCTGTGCTCCTGCCGCCGCTGCAGCAGGGCGCTGGTGCGGATCTCGGCCGTGCTGTCCCCATAGTCGTGGGTGTCGGTCGTGTCCCGATCGCTCATGCCCGGATCCTCGGACCTCTGCCAGTCAGGACAACCCTGGGATCGGGAACGCCCGTGAAAATTCCGACTATTCAGGATTCACCAACAGATTGACGGATAGTGCCGTGATCGGCGGGCCTCGGCCCGCACGAATCTCTGGTTTTTACCTATGGATCAATCACTCGCGGCTACCGGAACCGTACCTGGGTTCGTCAACCCGTTGGTGAATCCTCAATAAAAGTGACTGCGGCGATGACGATTGACCATCCATGACGCAATCGCATGAAACGCCCACGCGCGGCGATCCGGGTCGTTTCGACCACCCCGCGACCACCGCCGATCGGGCCGGAACAACTCAGGTATCGGCGACGATGTGGCTTGTTCCAAACGGCGATCATGCCGTGGCTCCGGCATGCCGGTCCGGCGCCGCAGCGGAGGGTGATCCGCTGACGGCCCAGACGGGCGAGGAACCGGCGCGGATCGCGTCCATGCACCGTCAGGGTCGGACAACGGGCTCCGCCGGTGAAGATGAGGTCGAGGTGCATCCCGGTCCCGGTGCGGTGGAGCAGGATCCGCACCTGCCGCCAGTGCGGGTGCAGCGCGCCACCTGGCCCGCAAGCCTGGTCCATCGCCAACGGTTCAGGCCTGCGGCCGCGCCCGCACGGCAGCGGCGCCCGCCCCGACCGGGCCGGGCAGCGCCATCAGCCGGTTCCATTCCGCCTCGGCGAGTACCACGGATTCCTGCACCAGCATGATCGGGATGCCCTGTTCCACACGATAGGCCCGGCGCGTCGCCGGATCGGTCGAGACGAGCCGGTTCTCCACCCACTTCAGCGGCGCACGGGCCTCGGGGCAGACCAGCAGGTCGAACAGGTCGGCGTGGCAGGGCAGGTTGGTCTGGGCGGCCAAGCCGGAATCGACGGCGGGGTCAGTCATGCGGCACGGATGAGATCCGTGCGATCGGCCGAGGCAATCGCCAGACGGACGCGATTCACTCCGGTGGCACCTGCCGGGCGGCGAGCAGGAAATCGAGCGCACGCGCCGATTCCGTCGCATCCAGCTTGCCCTTGGGCGCCATGCGTCGCAGCCAATCCCGCCACTGCTCGGCGGTGTAGTCGGCCGGTCGCGGCAGGGCGTGGCAGGTCGAACAGCGTTCGACGTAGATCCGCCGGCCCTGTTCCAGCGTGGTCGCGTCCGCTCCCGGCCCCGCCACCGCGACGAGGCGGGGCGTCACCCGCGGCACCGCCGGCGCACAGGCGGCGGCGGTGACCAGGCAACCGGCCACGACGGGAACGACGAGCCAGGGCCGCGTCCTGCATGCAGACGGTTCAGAAGTGGGTGCCGACGATGAGCCGCGCATGCCAGCGCTCCTGGTGTTCCAGTTCGAGATTCTTCCCGGCCTGATCGCTGCCGGTGTCGTTGACGAACGCATGCAGCTGCGGAGTGAAGGTCAACGTCGCCCAGAACTGGCCCCGGCTGAAGTGCACCGCCGGACCGGCGTACAGGGTCGCGTATTCGGCGCGCCAGGATCCACGTTGGTCGTCATGGATGAACGCCGATACCAGGCGGGCTTCGAGTCCGACCGCCAGGCCGGTGCCCACCGGATGGCTGTAGGCCAGGTTCAGGCCGAATTCGTGCTCGGGCCGGCCGTGGTGGCCATCGTTCTCCTGCTCCAGGGCGTAGACGAGGTTCATCGCCGCGAGGCCGCGCCCCAGGCGCTTGTCGGCGATCGCCTTCACTTCGTATTCGTTCTCCTCCGATCCCAGGGTCGCCTCGGTATACAGGGCGAACCCCACCAGGTCGGCGCTGGCGTCGCTGAACTTCCGCACCACCTCGAAGGAGGCGCCCTGTACTTCGCTGGTGTGGGTCGTGATGTCGGTGGCGGGATCGGTCTCGGTGGCGCTCGACCAGTTGAGGTAGGCCGCCGCCATCCAGCCGGGGGCGACCCCGATTTCGAGCTCCAGACGGGTGTCGACCGCGTGGTAGTATCCCAGGCGGCCATGCCGGACGGTGGTCCACAACTCGGCTTCGTGTTCGCCTTCGGCCAGGACATCGCTCTGGCTGGTGTAGGTGAACAGGCGCTCGCTCGCAGCGGCTGGCGCAAGGGCGAGCACCGCCAGGCCCAGCGAAGCGACAATCTGGAACTGGCTGAACTGATGGCGGCGGGTCGGGAGGGGATGGACGGGCATGGGATTTCCGGCCGGGTTGCGCCACTCCTGGACATCAGGGTGGCGGCGGCGCTGGGACCAAGCATGACCACGAATAAGTACTATGTTAATAGTAAATAGTACTGAGAACCATTTGCAATAACTAGGGGGTGATATGAGCACCATCGTCTTCCGCAGTCGCTCCCGCCGCCGACCGCCGTCATTGACCCCCGCCCCCCGCATTCTGTGATCCCGGCATGCCTGACCCCCATTGGACGTGGATCGATCGCCGTGAAGACCTGCCGGCGGTGGTGGCGGCGGTGGCCGCCAGCCCGTGGCTCGGGCTCGACAGCGAAGGCAATTCGATGCACGCCTACCGCGAGCGGATGTGCCTGCTCCAGCTCAACGCGGGCGGGACGCTGTTCCTGATCGACACGCTGGCGCTGATGGGCGGCGCGGAAACCACGCCCAGCGCGGCCCTGGCCCCGCTCGCGGCGCTGCTCGCGGACCCCGCCCGCACCGTGCTGCTGCATGGCGGCGAATACGACGCGGGGACGCTGCGCCGCGACTTCGGGATCGGCCTCGGCCGGGTCTGGGACTCGCAGCAGGCCGCGTCGATGCTCGGCTGGCCGCAGACCGGCTACGCCGCCGTGGTCGAGAAGATCTGCGGCGTGAAGCTGGAAAAAGCCTTCACCCACTACGACTGGGCCAAGCGCCCGATCGATCCCGGTGCGCTGCGCTACGCCGTCGATGATGTCGTCCACCTGCCGGCGGTGCACGAGCACCTGACGGCCGCGATCGCCGCCGCCGACCTGGTCGAGGAGCTGGCGATCGCCAACGCCGCCGTGCGCGACGCGCGCTGGAGCGGCGGCTTCGATCCGGGCGGCTTCTGGCGCATCAAGGGCGTGCGCGACCTCGGGCCGAACGCGCACGGGGTGCTCGCCGCGCTGTGGTCCTGGCGCGACGCCGTCGCGCGCGAGCTCGACCTGCCGCCCGGCCGGCTGCTCAACGGCGAACTCCTGCTGGTGCTCGCACGCAAGACGCCGACCAGCTACCAGCAGCTCAAGCATTGCGGTGTGCATGGCAGATTGCTCGCCAGCCACGGCGACGCCCTGATCGAGGTCATCCGCAGCGCGCGCACGGCGCCGCCCGACCTGCCGCCGCGCGCGCACCACCGCGAGGTCGAACCGGCGGAGGAGGACCGCGAACGCCGCCTGAAGGACTGGCGCCGCAGCGAAGCCGAACGGCGCCAGGTGCCGCTCCAGGCGGTGCTGCCGGCGAAGGCGCTCGAACACCTCAAGCGGCACGGCGCCGAGGATCTCACCGCCGTGCCGCAGCTCGGGGCCAAGCGCATCGGCCTCTACGGCGACAAATTGCAGGCGCTGTGCCGCGCGGCGAAGTAGGGGTTGGCGCTGCACGGCGCGAATCAAGGAGCGGCGATGTCCACATCACCGTCGCTGTTAGCGAACCCCGTCGATGTGGACATCGACGCTCCGATTAGACCGAATGGCAATACGGCTTGAGCGCCGGCCATAGCCCGGCGAAGCGCGCCAGCACCGGCTGGTAGGCCTTCACGTTGGCGCGGATCGGGGAGAACGTCTTCACGATCGGGCCGGGCTTGCAGGCCTTCGCGGCGCTGACGCCGCAGCAGCCGATGAGGGCGAGGCGCGCGCCGCCAAGTGCGGGCCCGGCGTCGGCACCGTCGCGCAGGACGATGCGCACGTTGCCGATGTCGGCGAGCATCTGCATCCACACGGCGGAACGGGTGCCGCCGCCGGTGACGGTGGCTTCGCTGACCGTGGTGCCGCCGGCGCGGATCAGCGCCAGGCTGTCGGCCAGGCCGCAGCAGATGCCTTCGAGCACCGCGCGCGTCAGGTGCGGCAGGTCGTGGCGGCGGGTGAGGCCGACGAACGCGCCGCGCGCGAGGGCGTCGGCGTGCGGGGTGCGCTCGCCGGTCAGGTAGGGCAGGAAGGTCAGGCCTTCGCAGCCGATGGGCGCGGCGCCGGCGGCCTCGGCCAAGGCGCCGAAATCCTGGCCGGGGGCGAGGGTGTCGCGGAACCACTGGAAGGAACCAGCGGCCGACAGCATCACGCCCATCTGGTGCCAGCGCCCCGGCAGGGCGTGGCAGAACGTGTGCAGGCGGCCCAGGCGGTCGGGCTTGTAGCCGGCGGTGGTGGTGAACACCACGCCGGAAGTGCCGATCGCGATGGTGGTGAAGCCGGGCGTCACGCAGCCGGCACCGATCGCGCCCGCCGCCTGGTCGCCCGCGCCGCCGACCACCGGCGTGCCGGCGGGGATGCCGAGCTCCGCCGCTGCCGCAGCGGTGACGAGGCCGGCGACCTCGCTGCCCTCGATCAGGCGGCCGAGGTAGGCTTCGGTGATGTTGCAGGCCTTGAGCAGCTTCGCCGACCAGCGCCGCCTGGCGACATCCATGAGCAGCATGCCGGCGCCGTCCGACATCTCGGCGACCTTCTCGCCGGTGAGCAGGAAGCGCACGTAGTCCTTGGGCAGCAGAACGCTGCGCACGCGTTTCCAGACTTTCGGCTCATGCCGCTGCACCCACAGCAGCTTCGGCGCGGTGAAGCCGACCAGGGCGCGGTTGCCGGTCTCCTTGATGAGATCCTTCACCTTCGTGTGGAGAAGGTCGCACTCCTCCTGGCAGCGGCCGTCGTTCCAGAGGATCGCCGGGCGCACCACTTGATCATCAGCGTCGAGCAGCGTCGCGCCGTGCATCTGGCCGCCGATGCCGAGGCCCTCGACGGTCTGGCCCGGCGCGGCGGCGAGCACCTCGCGCACCGACGCGACCACGCCCTTCCACCAGTCGGCGGGATCCTGCTCGCTCCACAGCGGCTTCGGGCTGGAGAGCGGATACGACGCGGTGGCCGAGGCGAGGATGCGGCCGTCACGGTCGACGAGGACCGTTTTGCAGCCGGACGTGCCGAGATCGATGCCGAGGACGGGCATGGGGAAGCTCCTGGGGCGGGCCGGGATGCTTGCGGACCCGGCGTCAGCGCGCAAGCACGCGCCGCCGGCTGCCGTATGCGGCTTCCTGGTGCCTTCCCACGTCCACCTGAGGGTTCAGTGCGCGTCCGGCCTGGCGATCGGTACCTCGCCCTTCGGCACTGCGGATTCGGCCTTGCCATCACCGGCCTTGCCCTCCGCCGCTTTCGCCTCGTGGCCGGGGCCCTGAGCGGGCTTGGCCGCGTGCGGCTGGGCGCTGACCGCGGTGCCGTGCTCCTCATGGTGTTCGGGCATGAACAGGGCGGTGGTCCCGACGATGGCGCCGACCAGCGCGACACCCATGCCGATGTACCAGAACGCATGCAATTCCACGAGAATGGCGACCGAGCACAGGACCACTGCGATCTGGAGGAGCAGCACCGCATTGTCACACCGGTCGTTCACGGCCAGTTCATGCTTGGCTTCGCCTTCGAGCTGGGTCGCGCTGATGAGCGGCTTGCCCTGGTCGTCCTGGATCTCCTTCCAGTGGCCGTGCTCATCCTTGCGGCCGAAGCCGATGTCGGTCTTCTCCTCCTTGTATTTGGCGATCTTCTTGTCGTATTTCTTCACCAGTTCCACGCGTTTGCCCTCATCGATCGTGCCCGGGGCCATGGTCTGGAGCAGCTCCTTCTGCAGTTCGTAGGAGTGCTCCTTGATGCTCTTGGACTGGAAGTAGGCCCAGCGGTTGGCCGCCTCGGTGGTACGCACCAGCGCCTCGGTCTTGGCGTTGTCGCCAACGGCGGTGAACGCGGAGAGGACGATCGCGATGATCGCGATGGTGATGGCGACACGGCGCCCGAACGGGTCTTTCGCTTCGGGGATTTCGGGAGACTCGGCCATGGGTTCCTCCGGGGTGGGCGGCGCAGGATGCGGCCCAGCCACCGATTTCCAGTCCGGGGCGGCCCAGGTCAGTGCACGTCAGTACCCGTAGGATTTCGCGGGGCCGGCCGTCAGCACGATCCACGCCACGGCGAAACCGGCGATCAGCGCCACCGCGACCAGACCGAGCGCCGGCCCCAGGCGCGGCCGGCTGGCGAGCCCCGGCGCCTGCGCGACGAACAGCCCGAGCGGAGCGAGGGCGAGGGCGATCACGGAAGGCCAGGGGAACGGCCGGTCGTTGGTCTCGTAGGCCACGCTGACCGTGGTGGCCAGGATGACCGCAGCGGCAAGACCGATACCGGCCGCAATAGCCGGTGACGGTTTCCAGCGCGCCAGCACGCCCGCAGCCCCAAGGGCGGCGGCCAGGGCGCCGCAGAGCTGGATCAGGCTCAGACTGCCCGCCAGACGTTCATGGCATGCGGCCGTCGCGGCGGCCCCGACCACCAGGGCGAGCGCACCGGCCCACGGCAGCTGCACCCACGCCGGAACGGCCCACAGGGCGGCTGCGACGATGGTTCCCAGCGTCCACCACGCCACCAGGGCGGCGAACGAGCCCGTCGACAACCCGCGATGCGCCGCAACGTCATGGGTCAGATACTGCCCGGCGACGATCACCGCCAGGAGCAGCCCTGCCCCGACCCAGCGCCACCGCCCGGACGTGCCGACCGCGACCCCCGCCGCCAGTCCGGCAAACCCCGCCAGCAGACCCGGCCAATGCGCGACACTTGGCGGCGGCAGACCGCGCCAGCCCACCAGGGCGACGTGCGCCACCGCGACCGCCAGGCCGACGCCCAGCGGTGCGAGTCCCACCGCCACCCCTCCCAACCGGGCCAGGGCCGCGAACACCAGCGCTATGCCCGCAGGCAGGGCAACGCCGAACAGGAAGGAATTGAAGTCAGGCATGGTCAATCCCTGTCTCAGGATGAAGCTGGCCTTCCCTGGGACCACCGGTTTTCAACCGGCAGGAACCCAGGAAAAGCCCTCGGATCAGCATCTCACGGCTTTCGGCCGGTTGGAAACCGGCGGTCCCAGGCGCAAGCGACTGCGTCAGAGTTCGACTAAAGGCTCGCGCATTGATAACTGACGCTTTCAACAGGTTTGCCGTAGCGCCGGCTTCAGCCGGCAAGGAGGGGCGACTTCAGTCGCCCCAGCGTTATTACTGCCTTGGCTGGCGGGCTGAAGCCCGCCGTCCGAGCCGGCTGAAGCCGGCGCTACTGCACCCGAACGCGCCAGATGTATTGGCGCGAGTCCTTACTTATTGGCTTCGGTATAGAACTCGATCGTCACCGTATCGCCCACCGCGCCGGCGCCGTATTCCATGCCGAAATCCTTGCGCGAGATGGTGAACACGGTCTCGAAGCCGACCACGTCCTTGCCGCCCATCGCGGCGGGCAGCTTGCCCTGGCCGGTCTTCTTCACCGTGATGCTCAGCGGCTTGCTCTTGCCGCGCAGGGTGAAGTCGCCATCGACCTTGAAGGTCGCGTCATCGACCTTGGTGAAGGCGGTCGACTTGAACGACAGGGTGGGGAATTCCTTGGCGCTGAGGAAGTCGGCCGACTTCAGGTGGCCGTCGCGCTTCTTCGACGCCTCATCGCTGCCGGTGCTGATGCTGTCGGCCTGGATGGTGACGGAGATCGCATTCTTCGACGCATCCGCCGCGTCCCAGGTCAGGGTGCCGCCGGCGGTGTCGAAGCGGCCGACCGAGATGCCGGCGCCGAAGTGCTGCACCTTGAAGAGGGCGAAGGTATGCACCGGGTCGAGGGTGTACTGGTCGGCAGCGGAGGCCGAGGCAAGGGTGAAGCCGGTGAGGGCGAGGGCGGACAGGATGCGGCTGGTCATGGTTTCTCCATGGGTTGGGGTTGGGATTCACGATCGCGCCGGAGGTCTTCCAGCGCGACGATGAGCATATGCAGGCGTTCGCCGCCCAGGGCGGCGAACTGGCGGCGGTGGAGGTCGGCGATCGGTCGCGCCAGGCGCTCGATCAGCGCGGAACCTTCGGCCGTGATGCGGGTGATGACCAGGCGGCGATCGCCGGGATCGCGGTCGCGCTGCGCCAGGCCGCGCGCCGCCAGGCGGTCGACCAGCCGGGTCACGTCGGGATCGAAGTGGACCATCCGTTCGGCCATGGTCGCACACGAGCACCCCCGCGCTCCCGCGCCAGCCAGGATGCGCAGGACGTTGTACTGCGCCGGGGTCAGGTCGGAGGACCGCAGCAGTTCGGTCACCTGCCGCCGCAGCAGTTCGGCCGTCCGCATGAGGTTGAGGTAGCCCTCGACCTCGGCGCTGGGCAGCGGCCGCGTCAGGCGGAGTTCGGATTGCAGCAGCCCGGGCATGGGCAGCTAAATAGTCGTTGCAACGGATATCGTCCAGACAACGAAACGGCAACCTTCGACACGTGCTGCGCAGCCCGCAGGCCGGAGGCGGCGCTAGGGTTCTTGAATGCAGGTAGTTTGACTCAGGAAGTCAAACTTTCGCACTGGTTGGGTCCGTGCGGGTCCAGGGGCGAGGGCCCCTGGCGGGGCGTAGCGGGGCAGCGCCCCGCGAGGAGCAATCCCCCGAGGAGCGAAGCGAGCGAGCGGGGACGGGCTTGGTTCCGCGCAGCGGAACTCGGTGGCGCAGCCACCGTCGCCACAGGTCGATCCCCGCGCAGCGGGGACATGCGCAGCATGCCAGCCGCAGAGCGGCGCAGTCGGGCTGGGGCGCAAGCCCCGCTGGGCTCAGAAATACAGGTCGCGCGCCGCCGTGGTGCGGATGCGTTCAAGCCGCGCGACCAGTTCGCGCTTGAGGTCGCCGTCTTCCATGCGGGCCAGTTCCGCCGCGATCACGGCCTGGCCCTGGGCGCGAGTGTCCGGCGGGGCGTAGTCGACGAGGTATTCCTGCAAGGTGGTGAGCGCGTTCGGGGTGCAGAAGCGCTTGATGAAGCCCGGGATGGCGAACTCCATGAAATGCTCGCCGGTGCGGCCGAGGCGGTAGCAGGCGGTGCAGAAGCTCGGCAGTTCGTGGCGGGCGATGAGTTCCTGCACGACCTGGTCCAGGCTGCGGCTGTCGCCGATGCGGAACTGCTCGCGTTCGAGGTGCTGCCCGTCGTCGCCGGCGGTGTAGGCGCCGAGGCCGATGCGGGTGCCGCCATCGATCTGGCTCACCCCGAATTCCATCAGTTCATTGCGGATCGCCACCGGTTCGCGTGCGGTCAGGATCAGCCCGGTGTACGGCACCGCGAGGCGCAGTACCGCGACGAGGTGGCGGAAGTCGTCGTCGCAGACCGCCCAGCGCGGGTCGAGGGTGACCCCCGAGGCCGGTTGCAGGCGCGGGAAGCTGATGGTGTGCGGCCCGACGCCGAAGCATTCCTGCAGGTGCAGGGCATGGCGGACGAGGCCGAGCACCTCGAAGCGCCAGTCGTACAGGCCGAACAGCGCGCCCAGGCCGACATCGTCGATGCCCGCCTGCATCGCGCGGTCGAAGGCGGACAGGCGCCAGAGGTAATCGCTTTTGGGCCGTTGCGCCGAATTCACACCGGGCGCCGGCCGGTCCTGCCTGGCGGAATGCATCGCGGCGTAGGTCGCGTGGTGGTAGGTCTCCTGGAAGACCTGCCAGGTGCCGATGCCGGCCGCCTTCACGGTGCGGAAGCCGTCGATGTCGAACGGCGCTGCGTTGACGTTCACCCGGCGGATCTCGCCGGTCGCGCCGCTGGTGACCCCGTACACCGTGCGCACGCTGTCGGCGATGAATGCGGCGTCGTAGCGCGGATGCTCGCCGAAGACCAGGATCAGGCGCTTGTGCCCGGCGTCCTCCAGGGCCTTCACCTGGCTGACCAGGGCGTCGCGGTCGAGCGTGGTGCGCACCGCGTCGTGGTTCGAGCGCTTGAAGCCGCAGTAGGTGCAATCGTTCACGCACAGATTGCCGACGTAGAGCGGCGCGAAGAGCACGATGCGGTTGCCGTAGACCTGGCGCTTCAGCCGGCGCGACCCTTCCTGGATCTCGGCCTTGAGGGCGGGGTCGCGGATGGTCAGCAGCACGGCGGTCTCCTCGACCGTCAGCGCCTGCTTCGCCAGGCTTTTCGCGATGATCTCGCGCACGTGCCCGGGATCCGCCGGGGTCTCAGCGAGCAGGCCTTCGAGATACGCATCGTCGATGAAGTCGGTGCCGATCGCGGCAGAGGTCATGCGCCTCCCCCGGCCAGCGACCGCCGCCGGCTGCCCGGCCCGCGCCCCGGCACCCGGCCGAGCGCGCGGATGCGGCCGTCCAGGCAGCCGTGGCACTGCTCCGCGGTCTCGTCGACGCAGGCCTTGGCGGGATAGATCTCGTAGAGGGCGCGATAGCGCACCGGGGTCAGGTTCGGCATCAGGATGTTCGCCCCCCGGCGCAGGCCGTTCTCGCGCCCATCGCGCTTGTTGATCGTCGCCAGCGCGGTCGTCGCGGGCAGGTTCGCCTCGGGGCAGACCAGCCGCGTCAGCGCCACCAGGATGCAGGTCATCCGTTCGCTGGAGGGCACCTGCCCCGGCGTGTCGGCGAAGATGCCGATCGCCTCGCGGCCGAGCGGGGTCTGCGGATGCGGCAGGTACGGCCCGATGCCGATCATGTCGGGATCCAACCGGCGGAAGGTCTCCAGGTCGTCGAGCAGATCCGCGAACGTCTGCCCCGGGATGCCGGCCATGATGCCGGTGCCGATCTCGTAGCCGATCGCGCGCAACCGCTGCAGCAGCGCCAGCCGGTCGGACACCTCGCGGCCGAGATCCGGATGGATGCGGCGGTAGAGGTCCCGGTTCGCGGTCTCGAAGCGCAGCAGGTAGCGATCCGCCCCGGCCGCGCGCCAGGCCTGCAATTCGTCCTCGCGCCGCTCGCCCAGGCTGAGCGTCACCGACAACCCGGTCTCGGCCTTGATCGCCCGCACCACCGCCGCGACCCAGTCGGCGGTAAGGCCGTAGTCCTCGCCGCCTTGCAGCACCACCGTGCCGTAGCCGTACCCGCGCGCCTGGTGCGCGCAGGCGAGGATCTCGTCGTGCGTCATGCGATAACGCGGCAGCGGTCCGGCCGGTTCCGGTGCGCGACTGCCCGCCAGGCCGCAGTACGCGCACTGCCGCACGCAGTGGTTCGAGATCTCGATCAGCCCGCGCAGGTGGACGTCATCGCCGACATGCTCGCGCCGCACCGCATCGGCCGCCGCCCAGAGGTCCTCCAGCCGGACGTCGTCCTCGCACGCCAGCCAGGCGGCGAGCGTGGCGCGATCGGTGGCCAATCCGGCCGATGGAGAGACAGCGGTCGTGGACATGGACATCGGCGAGTGTCGCCCCCCGCCGGGGGACTCAACCGCCCGACGCAGCGGGTGGGCGATCCGGCGCGGTTGCGGCCGGGGCGGATGCGTTTCCGGCATCGCCGCCATCGCGCGTACCCGGCGCCTGCGACCTGGCACGCCATCTTCCCTCACCGCCGCCGGGCGGCAGGCTCGATCCTTCCCCAGGAAAACCGCCCATGACCACCATCACCGCCGTCGCCCCGATCCGCGTCGCCGACGTCGGCGGCTGGACCGACACCTGGTTCGCCGGTCATGGCCGGGTCTGCAACATCGCGGTCTATCCCTACGTCGAAGTCCAGATCACCACGCGCGAACGCCGCCCCGACCAGCCCCGGGTCGCGGTGCACGCCGAGAACTTCGGCCTGCGCTTCTCGATGGAGGAGCTCGACCGCGCCTACGACAAGCTGCCGCTGCTGGAATGCGCCCTGCGCCGGCTCCAGGTCCCGGAGCGCATCTCGATCGATGTCAGCCTCTTCTGCGAGGTGCCGCCGGGCGCGTCCACCGGCACCTCGGCCTCGGTATCGGTCGCGATCATCGCCGCGCTCGACCGCCTGTCCGGGGGCACCCTCACCGCCTACGAGATCGCCCGCCTGGCGCACCGCATCGAGGCCGAGGATCTTTCCCTGCAGAGCGGCATCCAGGACCAGCTCTGCGCCGCGTACGGCGGCGTCAACCTGATCGAGATGACCCGCTTCCCGGACGCGTCGGTGTCGCCGCTCCACCTGCCCAATGCCCTGTGGTGGGAACTCGAACGGCGCATGGCGCTGGTCTATATCGGCCGGCCGCACCAGTCATCGGCCGTGCACCAGGAGGTCATCCGCCACCTCGGCCCCGATGCGCACGCGGATCCGCGCCTGGAACGTATCCGCAGCCTCGCCCTGCGCGCCAAGGACACCCTGCTGCGCGGCGACTGGGCCGGACTGGGCCGGGTCTGGAACGAGAACACCGAGGCCCAGCGCGCCCTGCATCCCGCCCTGGTCGGCCCCGATTTCGAGAAGGTCATCGCGATCGCCACCGCCCACAGCATCCTGGGCTGCAAGGTCAACGGCGCCGGCGGCGACGGCGGTTCCGTCACCCTGCTGTGCGGCCCGCGTTCCGACGCCAAGCGCGCCCTGCTGCGCGACCTCGTCCAGGCCGGCTTCACCGTCATCCCGCTCTACCTTGCCCGCCAGGGCCTGCGCGTCTGGACTGACGGCAACGCCGCGGGCTGACCGCAACGCCGCGGGCTGGCCCGGCCGCAGGCGGCGGACGGGGACGCCGTCGAGCTATTCCGTGCCGACCAGGTCGGCCCCCATCCGCACCGCCACCGAATGCCCGAGCGCCTCGATGTTCACCACCAGCTCGGCCGCCCCTTCGCGCCGCACGATCACGCCCCGGCAGCCGGAAAAGACGCCGCTGGCGATCGTCACGACCTGGCCAGGCATCAGTTCCGGCCGCACCACCAGCGGCCGTTGCGCGCCCTCGATCAGCCGCTGCAGGGCCGCCAGATCATCCGCCAGCCGGCCCGGATCCGGCACCCGGATCAGCCGCACCACGCGTTCGGTGCGGTAGACCGGCTCGGGATCCCGGCCCTCGCCCAGGTGCACGAACAGGTACCCGCCCAGCAGCGGCACCTGGCTCTCCTGCACCCCTTTGCCGGGATAACGCTTGATGCGGCGTTCCAGGAACAGGCACCCGGCGATCCCCAGGCGCAGCAGATCCTCGGCGAGTTTCTTCTCGGTGCGCGGCTTGGCATGCGCCACCACCCACCCGCTGCGCGGCAACGCCGCCGCAAACCCGTCGGGCCAAGCCAGCATCACACCGGAAGTCGTCACCGTGGGCGTCGCCATGGGCGGCTGTCATTCCCACAGGCGCAGGCAACGCAAGCAGGCCACCGATCCCGAATCCGCCGTTCATCTCACCGCCTGACAGCTTGCGACCATCAAGACCGCAACATCATCTCAGCGCATGCCTGATTTCCCCCAACCGCCACTCAGCGGATCCGCTGATCGCGCGTCACCACGCCAACCCGGTCTGGTCGTCTGGTTCACCGGCCTGAGCGGCAGCGGCAAGACCACCCTCGCACGCGCCGTCGAGGCGGACCTGCTGGCGCAGGGCCGGCCCTGCTACGTCCTCGACGGCGACCTGCTGCGCCAGGGCCTCTGCCGCGATCTCGGCCTGTCCGCCTTCGATCGGCAGGAGAACATCCGTCGCGCCGGCGAGGTCGCCGCGCTGTTCGCGGACGCCGGCCTGATCGCCCTCGTCGCCCTGATCAGCCCCTACGCCGCCAGCCGTGCCCAAGCCCGCGCTGCCGCCCCCGCTGGCCGCTTCATCGAAGTCCACGTCGCCACCCCCCTCGCCGTCTGCGAACAACGCGATCCCAAGGGCCTCTACCGCCGCTTCCGCGCCGGCCAGATGACCGGCCTGACCGGCTGCGATGCGCCGTATGAAGAGCCGGAACGGCCGGAATTGCGTTTGGATACGATGTGCCAGACATTAACCGAATGTAAGGCTCGGAACCTTTCCATCATTGACACTACTTCGGAAAGCAGAGTTCAACACTTGGTGCAATCAATCAACCTTGAGTTGATCACTTTGTCAAACCGGCCTTCAAGGGAGAGGTCTAATATCATGCCACGAACGCTGTCCACTGGCCGATTCATGGATTATCCCGGGAACATTAAATGATCAACCGCTGGTTTCTCTTCCGGTTGCTTGGTGTTGCCATAGGAATATTGTTGCTCGCCTGGGGAATTTCCATCCGACTGGGCATTGGCGACACCGTGTTGGTGGAAAGTCCAGCTGCTTGGCAGTCGTCGATTCCCGTCGATGCCAATGGAACAGTCCGGTTGCCGTCGCTCACGTGGCGGGTGATTAAGCCCCTACCTTCGTCTACCTATACCGTGTGGCTTTCAACTCGCACCCCTGTACAAATCCATATAGATCTCATGGCCCCGGGATACGATGATGGTGCTCAGGAGGTGGTATTCCCACCATCGGCTAAGCACGCAATACGCGCATTTCAGACCGGCCCCAAGGTTCCAGCGCAAGTAGAATTGCGTGTTTTTTCCCAGCTTTCTACACCCGAGTTAGTCATTGACCAACTTCGCATCGCGGTCCGATCAGGGACCGCTAACGGAGTTAGTTGGCTGCTGGCCGGCTTGGGGGTGCTTTCCATCGCCTTGGTGGCTTTGACCCCGTCGGGGCGATTTCGCATGTTGGCAGGTTTCTTCCTTGTCATCCTGGTACTGGTTGGGTTGGGTACCGGGCACCAAAACTTGGCTGGAACTGGTGATAATATGTGGAATGTTCCTGGTGCTCAGGCAATCCTCTACCAGAGGACGTTGGACCTATCAGCGTGGCAGGAGCAGATCGTAACTGTGCAAAGTTACGGGATACGCCTAGGCGCGACCGGGAATCCATACAACTACTTCCCACCAGGAACTTCCTGCCTGCTGCTCCCTTTCGTGGCAGTGCAGAACATCTTGGGGTTCGATGATCAAACGGTGGCCGTATGGGCCTCCCGAGTGATGACCGCCTTGACCGCAACCCTATTCCTTGGCCTTCTATTGGAGGTCGGAACTGGTTTGATGACGGCAACGATATGCGCATCCGTATTCACACTCGCTACGTCCCATCTCAGTATACACGGGCTTTCTATCTGGTCGAGTTCCACCATGCTAGCGTGCCTGACCGCTGCGTGGTGGGCGGCCCTCGCTGCCAGAGGTCCGCTGCTCGCGTTGGCGGCCGGTCTGCTGGTCGGATTTGCCTTCGTGTGCCGACCAGACGGTGCGCTAATTGGACCCGTGGCGCTGCTCTTTCTGATTCTGGGCAATCGTTGGCGCATCGCACCGTTGGTTGGGTTCGCGCTTGGATGTGGGCTAGTCCTCGTTTTTTTTATCACATGGTCCTGGACGGCATTCGGCACGATATTCCCACCCTATTATGGTGGGAATCGCATTGATCCGTCCGTATTCCCGCAGGCCATCCTCGGCCAGTGGTTCAGTCCCAACCGCGGCTTTTTCATTTTCAATCCGGTCATGTTGGCCGCGATCCCGGGGGCGGTAGTAGGAATCGTCTACGACCGGGATCGACGCTGGTTGTGGATTGGAGTTACGGCGCACGTCGTGGTCGGAACCATACTCATTGCCTGCTTTCCACACTGGTGGGGTGGGTGGAGTTTCGGACCCCGCTTACAAGCACCTCTATACGTCAGCATCGCCTTGCTATGCGTGCCTTTCATCATCAAGATCCTCAAATGCCATTCAGCCTGGCAAAAACCCGTTCTCCTGTTCATCGGCTTGTTAGTGGCCGCTGGGGCGGTGGTGCATTGGCGGGCAGTCAGGTCCTTTGGTCCGCACGAATGGAATAGCACCCCAGTCTCGGTTGATTCCCGTCCGGATCGGATCTGGGACTGGTCGGATTGGCAACCGATACGTCGCGTTTACGGTCAAGACTGACCCAACCAGCTCGGACCAGTGCTTTGTGATCGGCAGGATTCGTTCAGGACCAATGTTTCTTCCAGACCTCGCAACACCTGATCCGCACAGACCGACCAGGGTTGTGCCCGCCACGTTTCCCGGATACGGACTTCCCGGGCAGCAAGTTCGGCTGGTTGGTCGAGGAGACGACAGATTAGTTCGGCCAAAGAACGTGGATCGAAGGGATCAATGAAGTAAGGCAAGTCGCCTGCGATTTCCGGGATCGACGTGCTATTGGAGGCAATACACACCTTGCCCCGGGACAAACTTTCAGCGACCGGCAAGCCCCATCCTTCCGCCAGGCTGGGATAGACAGTGAACAGCGAATCCCGGTACAGGGTTTCCAACTCGGCGTCACTGGCCTGGGGAAGATGGATGATGCGTCCCTCGAGCCAGCGGGCGGCGCGGAGTTGGGTGAACAGGTCGTCCACCAACCAGCCCTTGCGTCCGGCCCAGACCAGATGCGGGCATCTTTCCCCCAATCGCTCCCGCAGGATCAACCAGGTATCCAGCAGCAAGCGATGGTTCTTGCGGGCTTCGATGGTGCCAACGCAGAGGATGAACCTGATATGAGGGGGCAGCGGATTGGGGGCACGCGTCGATGCCTGCAGGGGATCGCCGAGGCGGATGACCTCGGTAGGGACCAGGGGAAAGCCACGATTTTCCCGGTAGGCTGCAATCGTCCGGGCAGAATAATGGGATATCGTCTGCACCAGACAGGCCCGCTTGAGGGCCCAATCCAACCAGGGCATGAACGGGTTCGGCTCATCCGGAAACAGATGCGGATGGGTGAGCGGAATCAAGTCGTAGACGAGCACCGCGTAACGTGCCCCACTTTGCGCCAGGACCTGCTCCATATCCTTTTCGCAGCCAGGTCGGATCCAGGGGGCACCAAGGGTCACCACCAGATCGCTAGCGGACGGCAGCGAGGGAACACCTGCGGCCGCCAGTGACGCATGCCATTTCCGTCGGGCTGGCGGAATGCGCAAGGGGCGGATCCATCGACGGAATCGATCACCGCTGTCGCCCGGGAAACACGCGAATGTCAAATGCACAGCGTTTTTCGCACATTGGCGCAGGTGGGTGGCCAATTTCACCGAAATGAGATGAGGTTTGCCTGGGGCGGCTACTACCGGCGGTGTCGGGGGTTTGGACACCTGATCAAGCCAACTCCAGTCCAGGTGCAGCAGCCGTCCACCCGGGGTGATCCGGCACAAACGCACTTCGGGCAGGCACCGCAGTCGCGCCATCCGCAGAACCTCTACCACTACCCGTTGAATTCCAGATGGACGAGAATAAAGAGCGAAATAGTCGAGGAGATCCCCGATATCGCACCAGAGAATCCCCGATTGCTGCGCACGGTTCATGCCCGTGATCTTCGCACAGCAGACATCGATGCCAGGGGCTCATCCTGGGTGCCGCTTTCCTAGTAGTTCCGCCTTGACCGACAGCCTCTTTACGAACCGGCCCATTGCCGGCAGGCTGCGCGCCCAAACAAGGAAACCGATCCGCATGACCACCATCACCGCTGTCGCCCCGATCCGCGTCGCCGATGTAGGAGGCTGGACCGATACCTGGTTCGCCGGTCACGGCCGGGTGTGCAACATTGCGGTCTATCCCTACGTCGAGGTGCAGATTACCACCCGGGAACGACGTCCTGACCAGCCCCGGGTTGCCGTCCATGCCGAGAACTTCGGCCTGCACTTCACCATGGAAGAGCTCGACCGGGCCTACGACAAGCTGCCGCTCCTGGAATGCGCCCTGCGCCGGCTGCAGATCCCGGAACGCACCTCCATCGATGTCAGCATCTTTTGCGAGGTCCCGCCAGGGGCCTCGACCGGCACCTCGGCCTCGGTCTCGGTGGCGATCATCGCCGCTCTCGACCGGCTTTCTGCCGGAACGCTCACTCCCTACGAGATCGCGCGGTTGGCGCATCGCATCGAAACGGAAGACCTGTCCCTTCAAAGCGGCATCCAGGATCAACTCTGTGCCGCCTACGGTGGAGTCAACCTGATCGAGATGAGCCGTTTCCCCGATGCGTCGGTGTCTCCGATCCAACTTTCCAACCCTCTCTGGTGGGAACTCGAACGGCGCATGGTGCTGGTCTACATAGGAAAACCGCACCAATCGTCTGCCGTGCATCAGGACGTCATCCGGCACCTCGGACCTGAAGCTCATGCCGATGTCCGCCTCGAACGTTTCCGCAGTCTGGCCCTGCGGGCTAAAGACGCACTGATGCGTGGAGATTGGTCAGGCCTGGGTACAGTGTGGAACGAGAACACCGAGGCCCAACGCGCCTTGCATCCTGCCTTGGTTGGCACCGATTTCGAACGTGTGATCACCATCGCCCAGGCGCATGGCGTGCTTGGATGCAAGGTCAATGGTGCTGGTGGTGACGGCGGTTCCGTGACCCTGCTCTGCAGGCATCGATCCGAGGCCAAGCGGATCCTCCAGCGCGACCTTACCCAGGCCGGATTCACGGTCATCCCATTGTATCTGGCTCGACAGGGCCTGCGGGTCTGGGCTGATGGTACTGCGGCCGCGACCCCGTGATCACATCGTGGGAAGAGACGCCGCATAGCCGGCGATGATGGCCGGCCACGCGTAGCGCTCGCGGGCCCAACGCCCGGCTGAGGCGGCATCCGGTGGGGAATGCCTAATCATATCCCACGCGGCGCGCAGTTCGGCGTCATCCCGATACCAGAGTCCCCCGCCACTGCGCCGGCTCTGACCGACCATCACCGCGCAGGCGGCATTGCACAGCGTCGGCCGACCGGCGGACCAGGCTTCGAGCAATACGAGGCTTAAACTCTCCAGGGCACTGGGATTGATCAAAGCCCGGCACGCAGCCAGGGCATCAACGCGTACGGTGTCGGTGACGAACCCGAGTCGATGCACCCCTGGTTGCGCGGGCAATTGGATCATTTCCTGGCCGATCAGCACCAGATCGGGGGCGGTTGCATCGACCCTGCGCCAGCGCGCGTGTTGTTCGAGCAGGATGTCGACCCCTTTGTTCAGATCGATTCTGCCGCAGTAGAGCAGGAAATCCCGGTAGATACCGAATGTCTGTCGGAACCGGTCGGCATTGCCAAGGGGCGGTGGCGTGAAACCTTGACCAACCACGCTCCCACGCCCGCGCAATGCGGGAAAACGGGATGTCAGCAGGCTCTCCTCTTCTTCGGTGCTGTACACGAGGCGATCGACGTTCGCGAACCACTCAAGCCAGATCGGCAGACGCAAAGTCCACTCATCGTGGGCAAAGGGGACCAGGATCCGTCTTCCCTTTGGCGCGGCTCGCAAGGCGTTCACCGTGGTCGCATAGAGATAGGTGAACGCCATCACGCCAGCATAGCAATGGCCGTTCTCGGCGACCCAGTCGGTGAGTTGCGGACAATCAGGGCCCTGGGCCTGCATCCATGCTTCCGCTTCGGCAGGGCTGACGTGTTCGGGTTGGTGTCCGATCCGGTTGCACCACGCGGTGAAGGCAGACTCTTGACGCTCCCTTGCGACCGGGAAACGGCGCACGAGGACTGGTCCGTCTTGCAGCTTTCCTGAAGGATAATGGTTCCTCCAGGTGCCGTAATGAATCGCGCAGGTAGTCAGGACTTCAACCTCCCAAGGACCCGAAGCCATCTTCTGGGCGATCCCGCGCGCGACAGACTCGGCCCCGCCGGCGACCTCGAGGCCATACCGCTGGACGACCATCGCGATGCGCGGCTTAATCAATGAAACGCCCCCCCAATCAAGGTTTCATATCTTTTTTCTATTGCCGCAGGCAGGAAATCCATCCGTCGCACGCGTTGGCGCGCGACGATTTCCGCACTCAGATTGGCATCTTCCAGGATGGTCTCGACGGTTGCTGCAGTTTCAACCAGGTCGCCCTTGTCGGGCATCAGAACACCGACACCGCCCAGCGTTTCGGCAATCGCGGTGCATGAAAACGCGACGACGGGAACGCCGAACAGCATGGCTTCGACCAGGGGCACACCGAAGCCTTCGTGCTCACTCAGGCTGACGAAGACATCCGCCACCTTCCAGACCGCGGTCAATTCGCTCACCGTGATCTTGTTGGGCATCCAGACGCGGCTCGCGATGCCGAGATTGGCGGCGAGCGATTGGACCTCCTCCACATAGGGATCCCCAGGGAAGACCTGTCCGACCAGGCAGAGTCTGGCATTGACCCCCATCCGCAGCAGATGCCAGAACATCCGCACCAGATCATGCTGGCACTTGTTGGGCGCCACCCGGCCGACGAACAGCACGTTGCGCACCTGATCCCGGCGCAAGGCGGCGAGAAGTCCCTGGTCGGGCGTCACCGCCCATTTGGCGGGCGGCACCGACAGGGGCAGCACCTCCACGGGTCGACCCGCAGCAACTGCCAATTCCCGGGCATTGAAGGCCGAATCCGCCCAGAGGTGCGGGAAACTGGCGCAAGCGCTGGGCAGATGGTCGAGCCCATCCTGAAGCATCTTGGCGAGTTCCGGTTTATACGCCGTGAAAAATTTTGGCGGGGTGATATTGTGGTAGATCAAGGCTTTGGGCCCGGGGTGGGCAATTGCGTCGGTCGCGATCTCAGATCCGATCGAATGATGGTAGATGATACCGGCTGAAGGGTTCACCAGACCAGTTCGCCATGGCACACAGGCGCTGCGCAACGGTCCCTGGATATACTGGGCAACGATGTCGGAGAGCCACCCATGGGATCGCAACCAACGCTGGATCGTGAGCGCCTCCTCCGAGATAGCATCTCCGAGGTCGAATCCGGTCAGGACCTGATCGATCCGACCCAGGCGTGCTCGCAACGGGATGGTCGCCACCGTTGTAGGTGCAAGATCAAGGAGCTGCTCGTAGCGGTCGATACAGCGTTCCCAGTCTGCGTGCTCGGCCGCATAGGCGACGCCACGGGAACCAAACGCATCTCGTTCGGCCTGCGTCGATACCGCGACGCACTCGATGGCCTGGGCCCACGCATCCGGATCTTCACTAGCAAGCCATCCTGCCCCCGCCCGCGCCATGGCCCCGGCGGTGGCGGGGCAATGCGCATGAACCACCGCCGGGCGGCCGCAATGCCAGGCTTCCATCAGACTGCGCGAGTAGCTTTCATTGCGGCTGGGGTGGACCAGGGCAAGGCAACCCCGCAGCAAAGCCGCCTTGGTTGCGGCATTGACCAGGCCGAGATCTGTCACCCGCAGCGCATGGTCGGTGTAGGATTTCGGGCCTGGTCCGGCCAGGACCAATGCCAGCGGATTGCCTGGATGGGCAGCCTGGTAGCGGCGCCAACCGTCGATCAGCAGGTCGGCCCCCTTGGTGGCATCGCGCCGACCAAGGTAGAGCAGGAACGGCCCTTCGGGGATGAGCGGGGAATCAGCCCCGGCGGCGACCGACGTGGTTAACTCTTCGCTTTCGATCCCCGATCCGACCACGATGGAACCATCGATCACCGCAGGACCGTAGATCCGCTCGGCAAGGTCCGCCTCGCCATGGGACAGGAAGGCGCACCGACGCACTGTCTGGAACATGGCGTGGATGGGTTCCAGGTAGGCGTAGGATTCGTCATGCAGGCAGGGTTGCAGAACCGCCCGTTCGGCGACCGCCGGGGCACCACGCAGGATCGGTCCGTACAGATAGGGCGTAAAAAGAACGCGGTGGTATTCTGCGGCATGGTCAACCACATGGCGGACGAGCGCGGCGCTGTGGAGGTTGTGCGGTACGAACCCCGGATCTGGAATGGCCAATCCAGGCGAGAAATGATGCGGTGGCAGCCCAAGCAGAAATCCATTGGCCGAGTTGAAAGCATGCGCATCGCGCGGATCGACGGGGAAGCGGCTAACCCGTATCGGACCATCGGCGGACGAACCCTCTGGCAGGTGGTTCACCGCCCAGTCGTCCAGGAAGGACCGGCAGCACGTGGTGAGGACTTCGACCGTATGACCACGTGCGGCAAGTCGGAGCGCCACTTGCCGCGCCACGGTCTCTGCCCCGCCACGCAGGGCTTCACCATACCAGGGGACGACGATGCCGATGCGTTTATTCATCACGGACGGTCTACCGTCTGTTCAAGGACCGCGACCCTACGCTCAAGGGCCGCGAGCCGGCACCGCAGAGCCTGAGCGGTTTCCGGATCATGGGCAGCTTTCGGTCCGAAGCCGCCCAGGGCGTGCTCGATTCGCTCGACACGTTGATCCTGACGCCTCAACTCGGCTCCGATGTCGACCCGCAAGCGGGGCAGGGCGAATAAGGCCCGCAAACCAAGCCACATGCGCCGGCCCATCGGAAGACGGAGCACGGCGAAGATGATCCTTCGCCAACCTTTGCCGGTGATCCGCACCCCGCAACGGATGCCCTCGGGACTGTGGCGAAGATCATGGATCAGGGTGAAGACATCTTGGCGGCCGCTGCGGAACAGTTCGAGCCGGAAGGCCAGTTCCTCGGGACTCGCGCAGCGCCAGAGCAGGCGTTCATAGGCTGATGAAACGACATCACCCCCTCGTAGCGAGAGCAATTCATGCAGGCCGACCCGGGGATGCTGCGGAACCGCGCGCGGCGCTTCCGGCCGGCTCAGCGCCGGCAATGGTTCCGGCAGGGCCAGACCATCCCGGGCGTCCGCCCGGCGGTACCAGGCGGCCCTGGCGGCGACCCGCTGCATGAGTTCATCGACGGGGCTGGGTCCTGTCATGGGTTGGCCATGATCCCGACTGCTTGGGCCTGTCCATGCCGGAGATCGCACCGGCGACGGACATCTTGCCCCGCTCCGATAGCAGCCTATGCAGGCCTCGCCCTCAGCCGGGTTCCCGCGACGATGTCAGACCCTCCCTTCCGCCTCGCCATCGATGGCCGTGCTGTGCGCGCTCCCGTCGCAGGAATTGGCCTCTATGTCGCGGCCCTGCTGCGGGCGATGGCAGCGATCCGCCCCCTGGAAGTGGTCATCTACCTGCCGTGTCGGCAGGATATCGACCTGCCTGGGATCGAACACTTCTGGCGTACCGATCCCTGGTGGCCCAGAGGCGTGCCGCAGACCGTATGGATGCGCGAACGAGTCGGGGCCATGCTGCGCGGCGACCGCATCGATGCCTTCTGGGGGTGCAGCATGGCCATGCCGCGTTGCCCCAAGGGGATCCCCGGACTGCTCACACTCTACGATGTGGTCCACCTCGAAGCGCCTGATTCCATGACCCTGGGCGGGCGGATCGTCGCCAAGATGTTCTTTGCCAGTGATTTGCGGCGCGCAGATGCCGCAGTTGCCATCTCGGCGGGCACAGCCAAGCGCATCCAGGACCGCTATGGTCATACTGTTGATGGTATCGCCCGACCGGATGCCGACCCGGGTTTCTCACCCAGGCCGGTGGCAGAGGTGAGCGCGGTCCTGCGTCGGCACGGTTTGGAGAAACCCTATGCCCTCGCAGTCGGTACCAGGGAACCCCGCAAAAACTATGGACTGCTTCTTGCCGCTGCGGAACAGGTCCACACCGCTGGACGCCTGGGCAGGCTCAAATTGGCGGTCGCCGGGCGTAGCGGTTGGGGCGCGGATCCTTTGGCACGCTCTGCCCGCGTATCGGGTGCACCCATCCACCATCTCGGCTATGTTCCGCGGACTGATCTCCCCGCGTTGATGACCGGGGCAGAAGCCCTGCTGTTTCCTACCCGGTATGAGGGTTTCGGCATGCCCGCCCTGGAAGCAGCCCGCTGCGGCACCCCGGTGATTGCGGGAGATTTGCCGGAATTGCGCGAGGCGGCCAGCGACGCACTGCGCCCGGTGTCCCTGACGGTGTCGGGATTCGCTGATGCCTTGGCTGCGCTGGCACAGGGCGGGATTCATCGACCACAGCCTGCTCAACCGGGCGGTTGGCACTGTTCTGCCCAGGTCATGTGGGCCATGCTCGAACTCGCCCGGACCCGCAGTGCTGCGGGATGACCTTGGATCGTTGCCGCCACCTCAAGCCCCCTGGATACTGCGCAAGGCTCCTATATGGTGCCGCGCCTTCCATGTCGCCGGCCCTGCTCCTCCATCTCGCCCGACGGGACCTCACCGACCGGTTCAGCGGCTCCGCCCTGGGCGGCACCTGGGCCCTGATCCAGCCGTTGGTGATGGTCTTCATCTTCACGGTGATCTTTTCCCAGATCATGTCCGCCCGCCTGCCGGGCAACGGTTCCGCCTGGGGTTATGGCATCTACCTGATGAGCGGACTGCTGCCCTGGACCGCCTTCAGCATGACGTGCTTGCGATGCGCCACCGTCTTCAGCGACAAAAAGCCGATGATCCAGCAGATGCAGACCAGTCTGCCTCTGTTGCCAATTTACATCATCCTGGCCGAGACCTTCACCTACCTGGTGACTACCGGCATCCTCCTGGTGTTGACTTTCGCCAACGGGGAATTTCCTGGTTGGCCGCTGGTGGCCCTGATCCCGGTGTTCATCGCGCAGCAACTCATCGCCTACGGCATCGGCCTGCTCCTTGCCACCTTCACGGTCTTCCTGCCCGACCTCAAGGAAGTTGCCAACATCGTCTTCCAGCTCTGGTTCTGGCTCACTCCGATCGTCTACCTCAAGGACATCGTGCCGGCGGCGGTACGACCAGTGGTCGAGGCCAACCCGACCGCGATCGGCATCGACTGCTACCACCGGATCTTCATCCTGCACCAATTCCCTGATTGGCATGTCCTGATGGGGATGCTCCTCGTCGGATGCCTCCTGAGTCTGGTGGCAGTGCTGCTCTTCCGCCGTCTTGAACGTGATGTCCGGGATTTCCTATGATTTCGGTCGACCACATCAGCAAGCGGTTTCGCCTGTATCGCAATCCTGCGGACCGGCTCAAGGAGATCCTCTTTCGGCGGCCCTATCACAAGGATTTCCAGGCACTGGACGACATCTCCTTCACCTTGCAACCGGGTGAATCTCTCGGCGTGATCGGCCCTAATGGTGCCGGCAAGAGCACCCTGCTCAGGATTCTGGCCGGCATGCTTCTCCCGGACCAGGGCCGGATCTCCGTCGATGGCGCCGGCCGGATCGGACTGCTCGCGATCGGCGCCGGTTTCAATAATCAACTCTCCGGGATCGAAAACATCCATCTCAGCGGTCTCATTCTTGGCATGACGCCACCAGAAATCGCCAGCAAACGTCAGGCCATCATCGACTTCACCGAACTCGGCGATTTCATCCACGAACCAGTCAAGACCTATTCCAGCGGCATGTTGATGCGGTTGGGATTCTCCATAGCCATCCACAGTGAACCGGTCTGCTTCATCGTCGACGAGGCCCTGTCGGTGGGCGACGCCCACTTCGGCGCCAAATGCCTGGAACGGATCCGCGCCTTCAAGGCCAAGGGCGGCAGTCTGATCCTCGTCTCCCACGACATGAACTCGATCAAACTCCTGACCGATCGGGCGATCCTCCTCCATCGCGGTCGGGTGATCGAAGATGGACTGCCTGAGCCGGTGACCAACGCCTACAATTTCCTTCTCGCCAAGATGGGAGATAGCGAGGATCGGATCCAGGCGCAGAAGATCTCCACCTTAGCCAGGCAAGCCGAGCAATCCTACGGGACCTATGCCGCCCGGATCGTCGCCGCCCGCATCCTGGGTTCGATCTCGCATGGCGATGTGGTCCAGAGTGGAGAGTCGACCACCATCGAGATCGAGATCGACTGCGAGCACCCCATTCCCCAGGCGACCATCGGGATCAAGATCACCGACCGTTTCGGCCAGGATGTCTTCGGTACCAATTCCTGGCATCTCGGTCATCGTCCCGAGGTTGTTCCCGGTAAGCGTTATTGTTTCCGATTCACCATGGACATGGATATTGCCCCGGGAAAATATTCGCTCACTGTAGCCATCCACAGTCAGGACCATCATCTTAAGGACTGCTACCATTGGCATGACAACCTTACGAGCTTCACAGTGAAAGGCATCATTGGGCCAATGTTTATAGGTCACACCCGATTACGAGCCACCTTGTCGGAAGCCACGGATAAAAAGGCGCTGGTGCCGGTATGAATTATCCGAATCCGGTGGATATGGATGCTCTACTGGCGTTGGATGGACCTGAGTTCCTGCTTGCCGCATATCATTCGATTCTTGGTAGAGGGCCCGATTCGTCGGGTATGAACTTACATCTGTCCGCCTTGACTGACGGGCGTTTATCAAAGCTAGAAATTGTCCTTGCCTTGGCTGAATCAATGGAAGGAAAGTCCAGATCAGCTACAGCACCATTCCCGGGGTTAAGCCGGTTTCGTTGGCGTCAACGCATTTCCCGCATCCCGATTCTCGGCCGACTGCTTGGATTGGCACGCCTCTTGCTTCCATTCTCACTCCTGGACCGCCATCGTGATGCCCTCGGTTGCCGATTACGGATGGAGATTGAGGCCCGCGAAAGAATCGAGAGTCAGGTTCTCGAGATGCGCAATATGTTGATCGAATTATCCCATACGCGCTCCTTGGCGCTGACTCTGAATCACGAACGCCACCAATCGGTCGCGGCGCTGTCGGCGCAAATGCTTGATTTCAACCATCAGCGGTTTGTCGAGACTCAGCGAATAGACGCCAATCTGGAATCAAAAGCGACGGCATTGCGCGATCTGGTGCTCCAACTCAACCACGAACGCCACTTGGCCATCCTCTCGATTCTCGATCAGATCGGGGCCATTGAGGACGCCATCCACGTTGGCTCCGAATCGGTAATGGAACTTGGATCCCGTCTGAAAGCCTGTGAACAATCCCTTGCCACGCAATCCGCGAGGTTGACCGGTGTTGAGACCCGGACAGACGTCACGGACAAGCGCGTTCGTTCTACTGAGGCGCATATTCAGACCATCGTCGAGCGTCAAGAGCAGGAATCCCGGCGCACGACACATGCGCTTGCGCAAGTGGTCGACGCGCAACACCGCATCGCCCCATGCGAGGCCAAGATCCGGGCCATGGGTGAACGCCAGGAGGCTCTCGAAATCTCGTTACAAATCCAGGTGGGAAAATTGGGCGACTTGGAGGCGGGCGTTGCGCATCAGGTTGAGGCAGAAGCCGGCCTACTCCTACAAAGCCAGACTCTCGAACATCGTCTTGCAGCAATGACCTCTGTGGTCGACCGGATCGCACTCGCCCAGGCCCCCCTCTCCTCCTCTGATGCGACGCAGGCGCAGTTAGACCGAGTCTACGCAGCAATCGAGGCGCGTTTGCGCGGTTCCATGGTGGATATACACAACCGTGTTGCAGTCTATAGGCCGCACCTTGTGGCTGCTGTGTCGCGCACAGGACTGCGCACCGTTGCTGATATCGGTTGTGGTCGTGGAGAATGGCTCGAGTTGATTGCCGAAGATTGCGATCCTATCGGCATTGATCTTAATAAAGAGTTCGTCGAAGCGCTCCGAATCAAGGGACAGCGGGCTGAACTTAATGAAGGTTGCGCTTGGCTGGAGTCTCAACCTGAGGATAACTTAGCCGTTGTTTCTGTCTTCCATGTCGTCGAGCATCTACCGATTGATCGAATCTGGCGTCTCATTCGGGCCTCCTACCGCGCTCTGGCCCCGGGCGGTCTGTTGATGATCGAGACGCCAGATTCATCCAACCTGCAGGTGGGGGCCAACACTTTTTGGCTCGATCCAACCCATTTGCGGCCGGTGCCGCGCGCCCTTCTTGAAGTACTGGTCGCCGAAGGCGGGTTCACGGTGGTCGGCCCATTGCACTTACATACAGACGGCGCGGCGCTCTCTACTGTCATCGGCGATACGGATGCGCGGGCAAGGATTAACCTCGCACTCCATGGTCCTCAGGATCTCGGCCTGATCAGCATCAAGCCGGGGGGACGGTCATGAACGGGCAACCCATTGCTATCGTCGTGCCATGGTATGGCCCCAATTGCCAGGGAGGGGCCGAGAGTCTGGCCCGTGCCCTGGCCCATCGCTTGAGTCAACGTGGACGCCGGGTGGAGATTCTGACCACCTGCGTTCCACGTTTCCAAGATCCCTGGTCGAACAACGTCCTGCATCCCGGTCTCAGTCTGGATGGCCCGGTGCTGGTGCGCCGCTTTCTGGTCAGTCAGCGCGACAGCACGGCTTTTGATAATGCCAACATCCGGTTCATTCGCGGCGAGTGGGATCACGCACCTGTCGGAGCGATCCCTCCAGGGGTCGAGGACGCCTTCTTGGCACACGGGATCAATAGCCCAAGCCTTTTACGGCGCATCGCCAGGCATGTGACAGACTACGCTGCAGTTATAGGTCTGCCCTATGGTTTTGGTTTAGTTCTCGATGCGGTACGTCTAGCCGGATCGCGTGGCATACTGATGCCTTGCCTTCATGATGAAGGCTATGCGCGCATGGCCGCCGTTTCGCGTCTTGCGATGTCGGTACCTGCTATAGCCGCGATCAGCACTGGCGAGGCCTCGCTGGCTATCCGGCTTCTCGGGGCCGGTTTGCATGGTCGTCTGCACATGGTTGGCACTGGTATCGAACCCGAGACGTTGGCAATTCCAGCCTCGCCCCCTGCGGCGACTTCTGGCCTTGGACGATTTTTGCTTTGTCTCGGACGTCGCGATCCCTCCAAGGGCTGCAATGTTCTAACTGACGCCTTCCTCCGCTGGCGGGCGGCAGGTGGTTGCGGGCTCGACCTTGTCTTTGCTGGACCGGGTAGCGATGGGCGCAGCTATGCCGATCTGCCAAATTGCGTCCATGATCTTGGTTTAGTCGACAATGGCACCCGCAACTGGCTACTGGCTAATTGCCTAGCCCTTGCAGTTCCAAGCCGCCACGAAGCCTACTCACGGGTCCTCATGGAGGCCTGGCATCTAGGCCGGCCGGTTGCAGTCGATGCGCGGTGTAACGCCACCGCCGAGGCGGCGGCGATAGCCGGCGCTCCCATGGCTAATTCGGATAATGACTGGCAACGAATCATTGGCGAACTAGCCGACGCAGACGCAGAGAAACTGGCGGCATGGGGCAAGGTCGGTCAAGCTACTGGACGCGAGTTGTCGAGTTGGGACAAGGTCATTGACCGCATTATTACTCTGGTCGACTCCCTTAGCCGACCGCCAGGATTCCCGTTGATCAGGCGTCACTTGCACCAAGTGCTGACCGCCTGCCGCCCTGGTGATGCCATTAGTTCCGAGGCCATCGCAGTACAAAGTTGGTTTCGCAGTTGGGGAATGGACAGCAAACTGATCGCCCGCTACCTCGACCCTGCACTAGCTGATCGAGTTTTACCGCTACCGTCGGTTTCGCTTACCGATGAACCGATAATTTACCATCACAGCATAGGTTCGCCAGCGACCGATTGGGCGGTCTCATATCGCGGACCCAAGGCTTTGCTTGACCACAATATCACACCGCCACGGTTCTTCGCGCATGACCCTCAGACAGCCAGTAATCTGCAGGCCGGCATTGAAGCCTTGCCGGCATTGGCAGCGGCATTCCCGATACGATTTCACGATTCCGTGTTCAATCGGGACGAGTTTGCACGTGCCGTCCATCTGCCGCCAGCCGGTGACATCCTGACACTCCCTTTTCAGCCCGAGACCTGGTGTCAACCGCCCGAGAACGCTCTTGAATCCGAATTGCTCTTACTGCCGTCGCCGCGCCTTCTTTTTGTTGGGCGCTTAGCGCCCAACAAACGCCAGGATCGATTGTTGGCCATCCTTCGCCGGTTACGCGCGAATAAAATACCGGCCAGTCTCATTTTAGTTGGCCATTTTGACGCTGGTGATGACTGGTCTCGCTTTGTTCTCGCCGACCTCACGGCCGAGGATCTGACAGGACAGGTGCGCATAATTACCAAGGCCACCCAGGCTCAATTGGCTGCCGCGTATCGTGCCGCCGATGTCTACGTATCAGTGTCAGAACACGAGGGCTTTGGTGTCCCGCTCGTCGAAGCCATGGCCTTTGAAGTGCCGGTAGTTGCCCTCAACCATGCCGCAGTGGGCGAGACTTTGGGTGGGGCTGGCGTGTGCTTGCCGCCAGACGCAGACGATACCGCCATTGCGACGGCCATCGCCGCCGCAATGGAACCCGCAGACCGCCGCCGGATCCTGATCGGCCAACGAAAGCGACTGCGTGACTTTCTTCCAGCTGTTGTTCGTCCGATCTGGTTGTCGGCCCTGCAGGCGGCTTTTCCGCCTAAAGTTGCTGTGGTGGTCACCCGTTGTGGGCGCGAGGTTGCTGGCGGCGCCGAGGCCCTCGCCCTGGCTTGGGCCAGACTGGTGGGTAGTTGTCTGGGACGAAACCAAGTCGAGGTACTAACAACTTGCGCCCGTGATTACATGACCTGGGAGAATTTTTATCAAGTTGGCGATGACGAGGTTGAGGGCGTCCGGGTGCGACGTTTCAAGGTCGATATTCCCCGCAACGTCACTGCCTTCGATGCGTGCAGTGCTGAACTTGTACAAACTGGACTTGAGAATGCCGGACCAGACGACGCCGACCGATGGATGCGTTTGCAAGGGCCGGTGAGCAGTTCCCTCAACGACCACCTGCGTCGCAACGGAAACCAATACGATGCCGTGATATTTGTGGGCTACCTCTATGCGACCACATGGTTTGGTCTGCCACTCGTTGCTGATCGTGCCATCCTGGCACCCTGCGCTCATGACGAATGGTGCATGCGTTTTGGCTTTTGGGACCGTCTTTTCCGCCTGCCCAAGGCGTTCTGGTACCTCAGTGAATGGGAACGCAGGCACGTGCGGATGCGTTTCCATGACCTCAGCGTGGATGGGCCTGTGGTCTCAGCTGCCATCCAACCGCCTACCAACGTGGACAGTGATCGCTTTTTGGTCCGTCATGGACTGCAACGCGGTTACATACTCTACCTGGGCCGTATCGACCCAGGCAAAGGGTGCGACCTTCTATTCGACCATTACTTGGCTGCCCAGGCGGCCGGTGCCGGTCTTCCTCCCCTGGTCTTGATCGGCAGGGCTGCGATGCAGGTTCCCGATCATCCTGACGTGAAGGCATTGGGCTTCGTAGACGAGACGAGTCGGTGGGACGCCATAGCCGGTTGTGGTCTGCTCATCAATCCTTCTCCCAATGAAAGCCTGTCTCTGGTCATCCTCGAGGCGTGGTCGCTTGGCCGCCCGACTCTAGTCAACCGTCGCTGTGGTGTCACTGTCGACCTCACCCAACGCAGCGGTGGCGGACGCGACTGGGCAGATTCCCACGAATTCGCCCCAGCCGTCAGGGCCACTCTTGACCTGGGAACGGTGGGCCAAGCTGCCGCATGGGTGCGTCAGCGCCATGCGCCGGAACAGATCACGGCTTTGCTTGTTTCAGGCGGGCTATATGAAGCAACCCAGGACCACCCATGACGATCAAATTATTTCCGCTCCTTACACCGCTGCCCTTCACCTGCCCACCGGGATGGGACGAAGTAGCGCTCAGGGATTGGCTCGCCGGGTTTTCGCTCGACAATGCTGATCCATCAGCGTTGCGTTCGTACCTAGATACGGATTTTCGTCGATTCCTCTTGACATTGTCACTTGTTCCGCCCGGCAGCGGCCGTCTGCTTGAGGTCGGTTCAAACCCATATTTTACGACCCTGCTCCTGCGACGATTTACATCCTGGCAGGTACAATGTCTTAATTATTTCGAGGGATTGCCTGCCAATGGTTTGCAAACGATGGTTAATGCCATGACGGGCGAACGCTACGACATGTCGTATCCCAACCTTGACATGGAGGTCGCTGAATCACCCTGGGCAACCAACTTCGAGGTCGTCCTGTGCTGCGAGGTGATTGAGCATCTCATACGCGACCCACTACAGTTCCTGCTTCGTCTGCACCGCAGTCTGGTGCCCGGGGGTACCCTTATCCTCAGCACTCCCAACGTGTGCCGACTTGAGAACGTCGCCCGCATGCTTGCTGGCGTGAATATATACGATCCCTATTCGCATTACGGTCCGCATGGGCGGCACAACCGTGAATACAACAAGCACGACCTCCACCGATTGCTGACTCACGCCGGATTTACGGTTGATTTGTTGATTTCTTCGGATGTACATGACAATCACGCCGGCGAATTCTACGACCTGAAAACCATCGCTCCGTTGGTCGCGCATCGAGGAGAAGACCTTGGCCAGTACCTATTTTGCCGCGCCAGGGCTACCCATGCTTGTGATGGTCGCAAACCGTCATGGCTCTACAGGTCGTATCCACCTGAGCAGCTCATCTGAAATCGCGTAAGCGAAACGTCACCAGAGGAAAGACACGAGTTGAAAATCCCTCGCATTCGTTTAGACTGCGATCTAATTGGTCGGATAGGTTCATCTAGGCAGGTGGCACTAGGTAAAAGCGTTGTTGGATTACCATTTGGCCACGGAATTCATTTCGAAACGCCGCAAATAATTCTGGACCGGCATCTCGAAAAAATGAAAACTCAGCATACTCAGTCCAATAAGTATTGTGAAGAATAATACCATCACCCACGGCTCATAAAAGATCATGTTGCCGGTTGTCCAACGGAGAGCGACTGCATGAAAGATAAATTGCAGTGGAAAGTGAAGTAAATACGATGAATAGGAAATGTTCCCGATCCATGAAAATCGCCGGGCAAACGAACCACGTAGCGTCTCGAACAGGGTCAGCGCGAGGATGGTCAGAGGAAACAGCACAACGACAGGCCAAGTTGCCAGCATTGCTTGCAACGCGTCATCGAATTTAGCCAATAAGGTTGTATCGCGCAAGGAGATGGCAGCGCTCAGTTGAGGATTTACTGCAATGACGATAGCAATCGTCCAAAAAAGCATCGTGGTTCCAATTACAGTCCAGGTCAAAATTGCCACACAGGACGACCTTCGCACTCTAATATAAACAAGAAATGCGCAACCACCAAGAAAGAACGACCCAACACCTCTCCCGAGGAAGAGATTGAACCGTTGCACAACCAGGAGTCCAATCAACGCTAGGATCACGAGGGCCAACCCTCGAATCGGCAGCCACCGGCAAACGCAGAAGAAGATGGCATACAGCAATACTTCGACCGACACAGACCAGATCGGAGCATTGAAGGAAAATCCGCGCTCGAATCCCCAGTTTGAGGCGAATGCCAGATTCAGCAAAAAGTGGTATCCGTCATTGTGGGCGTAGACGAATGGCCTTGATCCTGCAGAAGTCAGCCACCACTGACCAATCAAGACAAGAACTAAAGTGACGACATGTAACGGATACAAACGAGAGAGGCGCAATAAAGCGAATCGGCTGGGAGTTATCGTCCTGTCCACGATTCGCTGAGAATACAACCAATAGAATATAAAACCCGACAAGCAGAAAAATAGATCAACAGCTAACCACCCACGAGCATACAGAAGTGAGAGGTATCTGAATCCCGGCTGATCAGTCGGTATAAATGGGCCGAGTGCGGAACCTTCATAGAAGAAATGCTGCCAGTGCCAAAATACAACGCAAAGCGCAGCGAGTCCTCTCAAAATATCGAGGGAGTGGAATCTGGCGATAGTCAGATCGAGTGTGGCAACCTCCAACTTTGGTCCAGTCATTTGACAATCGTTCCGAGTCTGAACCCATTATTTCGGGCTACGACTTTAAAAGAAGTGACGCTATGACCAAATGGTTGTTCGTATTCAGGGCAACTGTGGGTGGGGCAAGACCAGGTGATTTTAATGGATCGGATCATGGTTGAGGAACCTAACGTGGTTGGGATGCTTGACAATCGAGGGGGGGGGTCATGTAATTAAAATGAATCGAACTGATCCGAGTCTGAACGTGATTCCAACATCCACGTTTGCCTTGGTGGTTGCCGTTTGTCGCAAGCGCCATTATACTCACTCCCTGCAAACCCTAATGCAATCGCCCGTGCCCCCGCTCTATATCGACCTCGACGGCACCCTCTACCCCGGCGATTCCCTATGGGATTCGGTCGCTTTGGCGGTGCGCCGCCAACCCTGGATGGCGTGGCGGATCCCGTTCGTGCTTCTGCGGGGAGCGCTGTCAGCCAAATCCTGGTTGGCTGAACGGGTGATGCCAGATGCAGCCTTGCTGCCGTACCGAAGCGAACTGGTCGAATGGATTCGCGCCGAGCGGGCAGTGGGGCGGCGGGTGGTATTGGCCACCGCCGCGCACGAACGCATCGCCCAGGCAGTGGCGGACCACCTGGGGTGCTTCGATGGCGTGATCGCCACCGGCACGGTGAATCGCAAGGGTGCCGCGAAATTGGAGGCGATCCAGGCCGATGCCCAGGGTCCGTTCTGCTACGCTGGGGATTGCGCGGCTGACCTTCCGATCTGGCGCGCGAGTGCAGGTGCCGTGCTCGCCGGACCGGCCGCTGGCTGGTCGGAAGCCCGCGTCGGTGCACCGGTGCTCGGGCGGCATCCCGACGCGACCTCACGTGGCAAGGCCCTGATCAAGGCCCTGCGGCCGCACCAGTGGGTGAAGAACCTGCTGGTCTTCCTGCCCCTGTTGGCGGCGCATGTCACCGCCACGGGAACTTGGTTGGCGGCCGGGTGGTTGTTCCTCGCCTTCTGTCTGTGCGCCTCGTCGGTGTACCTCCTCAACGACCTCCTGGATCTGGAAAACGATCGCGCGCATGCGCGCAAACGGCGGCGACCGTTCGCCGCCGGCACCTTGCCGGTGCTGTATGGTCTCGTCCTGGCCCCAGCGTTGCTGATCGCCGCCGGGATCCTGGCCTGGTGCGCCTCGCCGCTGGGGGCGATGATGCTGGGGATCTATTACACGGTCACGTTCGCATATTCGTTCGCCCTCAAACGCAAGGTGCTGCTGGATGTGTTCATCCTTGCCGGACTCTATGTGTTGCGGTCGGTGGCGGGGGCGGTCGCGTTGGGGATCCCGTTGTCGCCCTGGTTGATGGCGGTGCTGGTCTTCCTGTTCCTGTCCCTGGCCCTGGGCAAGCGGGCGGCGGAATTGCATGGCGTGGTGTCCACCGGTGGTGCCGGGGCCAAGGGCCGGGGCTGGCGGGCCGAGGATCTGCCCTTTGTGACCACGGGCGGCATCGCGGCGGCCTTCGCCACCGCCCTGGTGGTAGGACTATATGTGGCCGGGCCGGCGGCACCGGGTCTCTATCAGCGACCCGAGATGCTGTGGGGACTGGTGCCGCTCATCCTGTGGTGGTCGTGCCGGGTCTGGTTGAAGGCCGGACGCGGCGAACTGCACGACGACCCCATCGTGTTCGCGATCAAGGATCGAGGTTCCTGGGTGATGGTGATCCTTGCGATCGGACTCATCCTGGGGGCCGGGCCGAAAGGATCACCATGACCACGTTGCTGTCCGGTTGGGGTCGGGTGCCGGTAGTTCCCGGCCAGGTCATCCTGCCCACCACCTGGGCAGAACTGCCCAGGCTTCTGGCGCAACCCTGGATTGCGCGCGGCTTGGGGCGTTCGTATGGCGATGCGGCGGTGCCCGCCGTCGATGGTGGCGTGGTGCTGGGCAACACCGGTCTCGATCGCTTCCTGGCCTTCGATCCCGCTAGCGGACTGCTCACCGCCGAGGCCGGGGTGAGTCTGGCGACGATCATCGAGCATTTCCAACCCCGGGGATTCTTCCTGCCGACCACGCCCGGAACCAAGTTCGTCACCCTGGGTGGGGCGGTGGCGGCGGATGTGCATGGCAAGAACCATCATGTGGACGGTTCTTTCTCTGCCCATGTGACGGAACTGGTGCTGGCATTGCCGAGCGGCGAGATCCGGTCCGTCACCCCGGCCAATGATCCGCACCTGTTCTGGGCCAGTGTCGGCGGCATGGGCCTGACGGGGTTCATCCTGGCGGTGACCCTGCGGTTGCGACGGGTGCCCTCGGCGTGGTACCGGGTCCGCTATGAACGTGCGGGGGGGCTCGACCGTGCCCTGGCCCGTCTGGCTGAGGAAGATCAGGGACATCGCTACAGCGTGGCGTGGATCGACTGCCTGGCCCGCGGTGCGGCCCTCGGCCGGTCGGTGCTGATGCTCGGGAACGACGCCGAACCGGAGGAACTGCCGCGTGCCTACCGCGACCGGCCGATGAGCGTCCCTCGCAAGGGGCGCAAGACGGTGCCCTTCGATTTTCCGTCCTGGGCCCTGGGGTCGTGGTCGGTAAGTGCGTTCAACCAAGCTTTTTACTGGAAACACGGCGACGGCACCAAGATTGTCGATTACGACACGTTCTTCTATCCGCTCGATGCCGTCCATCAGTGGAACCGGATCTATGGCACGCGCGGTTTCATCCAGTTCCAGGCATGGTTCCCGGATACGACCGCGGCGGCGGGATTGCGCCAGGTGCTGGAGGCGATCAGCGATGCGCGCCTGGCGAGTTTCCTGGCCGTGCTCAAGCGCAGCGGCGCGGCCGGACCAGGCTGGCTGTCCTACCTCGCCCCGGGATTCACCCTGGCGCTCGACATCCCGTTCGCTGCCGACCGCATCCATGCGTTGCATGAACGCCTGCAGGCGATCCTGCTCGCGCATCAGGGCCGGATCTACTTCGCCAAGGATACCTTGGGCAGTGCCGCCGCCGTCCAGGCGATGTATCCGCGCCTGGATGAATTCAGGCAATTCCAGGCAAAGTTGGACCCGCACGGTCGAGTCCGCTCGCGCTTGGCGGTGCGATTGGGGCTGGTGGGATGAACGTACGGATGCGCGTGCACGTTGATCGATCGTCATTTCTGCCAAGAATCCTGCCACGGCTCTACCACCAAATTCAATATCAGGGGTGCAACCTTCGTGACTGATGCAACCGGAAATCCAAAGGCTGCTTCCATCCTGGTCATCGGCGCCACATCCGGCATCGCCCGGGCATGTGTCCGCGCCTGGGCCGGGCGCGGCGCCCGCGTGATCCTCACGTCGCGCGATGCCGCCGAAGGCGAACGCGTGGCGGCCGATGCTCGGCTGCGGGGAGCGGTCGAAGCCGTGGCGATCACCTGCGATCCTGGCGATCCGGCGCAGCACGGTGATCTGCTAGCGCGGTTGCGTACCTTGGCGCCGCATGGGGTCCAAGCCGTGCTCATCGCCTACGGCACCATGGCCGATCAACGTGCTGCGCAACAGGATGCCACCTTGGCGCTGCGCCAGATCCAGGTGAACTTCAGTTCAGTAGTGGTCCTCTGCGAGGCGTTGGTGCCATCGCTGGTTGAAGGTGGCGTTCTGGCGGTGATCGGTTCGGTAGCGGGCGATCGCGGCCGCCAATCGAACTACCTGTACGGCAGCACCAAGGCCGGTTTGGCAGCCTACCTGCAAGGCTTGCGGAACCGGCTGTTCCATGAGCGCAAACACGTGCTGACGATCAAGCCAGGATTCGTCGCCACACCGATGACGGCGGGTCTGCTGAAAGAAGGTTCGCCGCTCGTCGCCACGCCGGAACAGGTGGCGCGGGACATCCTGCGCGCCATCGACCGCAAGCGGAACGTGCTCTACACGCGCTGGTTCTGGCGTTGGATCATGGCCATCATCACCCGCATCCCCGAGTGCCTCTTCAAGCGGTTGAAACTGTGATCACCTGGATCGCTCTCGCCATCGGGGTCGTGCTCAACGCCGCCGCCAATGTGCTGGTCAAGGCCGGCGTCCGGGATGTCAGCCGGCCGTTGCTCGACCGCGTTCTGCACGATCCCTGGTATATCCTGGGCATGACGAGTTTCGGCCTTGCGCTGGTTGCCTACAGTTACGCCCTGACCCGGATCCCTTTGACGGTCGGCTATCCGATCATGACCGGGGTGGGCATGGGCATCGTGGCGGTCGCCAGTTGGTGGTGGTTCGGTGAAAGCCTGGGTATGGTCAAACTGATCGGTATGGGATTTGTGCTCATCGGAGTCGTTCTATTAGTGCGGGAGTCAACGGTGTAAGTGATATGGATGCCAGAAATTCTTGCCGCTGAAATTCCGGAAATGCTGGCCGGGGTAGCCCACGCCCTCCCTGCCTGACGCGTCTCGGGCGACCTGGTTGGCGGGTCGGTCAACGCACCCAAGTGGTGACCTGCCTGAGCCCGACCAGGGAGCGAGGTGCCGATTGCCTGTCTGGATCCAGAAGCAATCTCACCGGCCATGATCGCTTCCGACCGCAGTCATTCCAGGCCGCGCCCCCCGGTGGTGATTCCGGCGGAAGAGGTGGAAGGCATCGAACGCCAATGGGCGGTCTTCGCCACGATGACGCCGGAACGCCGCTTGGCCTTGGGTCTGGAGATGTCCGCGTTCGCCCTGCAGCAGCGCCGCGAGCGGTTGCAGCGCCGATTCCCTGCAGCGGATGCGCAGGGGATCAAATGGGCGGTGATCCGCGAAATCCTTGCGTTGGAACCGGGTACGGATCCGGTGCCGCGATGATGCTGGAGGGCATGACGGCGCTGCTTGGCGGCATGCAGGCGATCGGGGTGCCGTGGATGCTCGGGGGATCGGTTGGCGCGATGTGCTATAGCGAACCGCGCGCGACCCTGGATGTCGATTGCATCCTGGACCTGCGTCCAGGGCAGGAAGAGCGCTTGATCGCGATTTTTCCGGAAAACGTCTTCTATTGCCCGCCGCTTGCCGTCCTCGCGCACGAGATCCGGCGCGGGGCGCGCGGATCGTTCAATCTCATCCACCACGACAGCGGCTTCAAAGCCGACTGCTATCCCAGCGGGGACGACGACCTGATGCGCTGGGGTCTGGCGCACGCGCGACGGTTGCCGGTGGCCGGTCTGTCTGTCCCGGTCGCCCCGCCCGAATACATCATCGCGATGAAACTCCGCTATTTTGCGATCAGCGGTCAGGACAAGCACCTGCGCGACGTACGCTCGATCGTCCGCCTCCTGCCGTCGTTGGACCGGGATATGGTCAGTCGTTGGGCCTCCCGCTACGGGGTGGCCGATGCCTGGAACCTCGCCAGGGGTGATCTGCGTTGAATCCTTCGCGCCGCCATCGCCCTTGTCGCAAGAAGCCGGACTCCCGGCAAACCTGAGAGAACCGACTCATGAAGCGCATCGACACCGAGATTCCCGGCGTGTGCCTGCTCGAACCAGCGGTGTTCGGCGATGCGCGCGGCTGGTTCATGGAAAACTACAACGCCAAGGTGCTGGCCGGCCTGGGCATCGCGGCGGCGTTCGTGCAGGACAACCAGTCGCTGTCGCGGCGCGGCATCCTGCGCGGGCTGCACTACTAGGTGCGGCAGCCGCAGGACAAGCTGGTGCGCTGCCTGGTCGGCGCGATCTACGATGTCGCGGTCGATGTGCGGCGCGGCAGTCCGACCTTCGGCCGCTGGGTCGGGGCGGAACTGACGGCGGCGAACCGGCGGGCGCTGTTCGTGCCCAAGGGTTTCGCGCATGGATTCCTGGTGCTCAGCGACACCGCCGAGGTGCTCTACAAGGTCAGCGACTACTGGGCCAAGGAGCACGAGCGCGGCCTGCGCTGGGATGATCCCGGCGTCGGCATCCGCTGGCCCGACACCGGCGTCGCACCGGACCTGAATGCCCGCGATGCGGGGTTCCCCGGGCTGACTGCCATTCCGCCCGCGGACCTGTTCGCGTGGAATCCAGCGAACGTGCACGGGATCTGAGACGTGGGCGGCTCAGGGGATCGCTGCGACGGCGGTATCGATCCCATGCCACGGGACCAGGCTGACCTCGCGTTGCGCACCGGTTTCCGGGCCGAGGTGGATCAGCGCGCTGCCTGCGTGGCGCGTGCCGACCAGCGCGCGGAAGCGGTGCAGGCCGGTCTGATCGTGGGGCGCGGGGCTGGTCGTGGCCTTGATCTCCCAGGAATGGAGCGCCTGTCCCCGTTCGTGGATCAGGTCGACCTCCAGACCGTCGTGGCTGCGCCAGTAGTACAACCCGTCTGCGTTGCCGCCCCGATGGCGCAACGCCTTGATCACCTCGACCAAGGTCCAGGTCTCGACCAGCGCGCCCCAGGCGGGATGGGTGCGCAAGGCGCCCGGATCAGCGATCGCCAGCAGGCGGCACGCCAGTCCGGTATCGAGCAGGTACAGCTTGGGATGCTTGACGATGCGTTTGCCCAGGTTGGCGTGGTGCGGTGGCAGCAGGTGGACGACGTAGCCGGCGACCAGGACGGACAGCCAGCCGCGTGCGGTCTTGGCATCGATGCCCAGTTCCGCCGCCATGCTGGCCAGATTCAGCATCTGTCCGGTGCGGGTCGCGCACAGGCGCAGAAAACCGGCGAAGCGGGTGAGATCGCGCACGGCGGCGATCGATCGCACATCGCGTTCCAGGTAGGTGGCTATGTAGTCGCCCAGCCAGCGACCGGGCTCGACCGGACGGTCGTACAGCGGAGGGTAGCCGCCGGTCCAGATCGCGGTCGCGGGATCGGCCTGGGCCAAACCCGCCGCAGTCAGCTCGGCGTGGCTGAAGGGCATCAGTTCCAGCAGGGCGGCCCGGCCGGCCAGGCTCTGGGTCACCCGATCCATGACCTGGTACTGCTGCGATCCGGTGATCACCCACCGACCCAGACGGCGGTCGCGGTCGACGATGCCTTGCAGCCAGCTCGGCAGATCCGGCGCACGCTGGACCTCGTCCAGCACCGCCCCGTCCGGGTAGCGCGACAACCAGGCGCGCGGATCCGCACGGAAGGCCGTGCGTTCCAGCGGGTCCTCAAGGCTGACATAGGGCAGGTGGGGGAAGCACGTCCGGGCCAGCGTGGTCTTGCCGGACTGGCGCGGCCCGGTGAGCACCACCACGGGATAGCCGGCGGCGATCCGGGTGACGGTGTGGACGAGCAGGCGGGGAATCATGACATGACCGTACCGGAAAAACAGGGAATACAATTCCCGTATTTAAGGAATCGTTATAAAGCGTTGTCTAAAAACGCCTTGTATGTCTAGTTTCCCATGCAGTCCAAGCCCAGTGAGGCCCAATGAAGATCCTGATCACCGGTGCCAAGGGCATGCTTGGGCGGACGTTGCTGCGCCGATGGCAGGGCCGGCATGACCTTGTCGCCACCGACCGCGAGGAACTCGACATCACCGATGCGCGCGCCTGCACCGCCATGCTGGCGCAGGTGCGGCCGGATGCGGTGGTGCACTGCGCCGCGCATACCCAGGTCGACAAGTGCGAGAGTGAACGCGATCTGGCCTACCGCCTGAACGCGATCGGCTCGGCGAACGTCGCCGCGGCGTGCCGGCAGAGCGGGGCGCGGATGGTCGCGATCAGCACCGACTACGTGTTCAGCGGCGACCTCGACCGGCCCTACCACGAATGGGATGCAACCGGGCCGCGCACGGTGTACGGCGCGAGCAAGCTGGCCGGGGAAGCGGCGGTGCGGGCGCATTGCCCCGACCACGTCATTGCGCGCATCGCGTGGCTGTATGGCGCGGGTGGGCCGAGCTTCGTCCACACCCTGACCAAGGTCGGGCGGCAGGACGGCCCGGCGCTGCGCGTGGTCGACGACCAGATCGGCAACCCGACCTCGACCGATGCGGTCGCGGCCGGGTTGGAACACGTGCTGGGTGCCGGCATCAACGGCACCGTTCATCTGACTTGTTCTGGCGAAGCGAGCTGGTTCGCCTTCACGCGCGAGATCTTCCGCCTGCGCGGCATCACCCGCCCGGTCGATCCCTGCACCACGAGCGAATATCCCCGTCCCGCCCCACGCCCGGCCAACATCCGGCTCGACAAGATGGCCCTGCGTCTGCACGGCCTGCCCTCCATGCCCGACTGGCGCGATGCGCTGGCGGCCTTCATCCGCGAGTTCCCCGATGGCTGATCATGCCACGCCTGCTTCCCCCACCAAACCGCATCACCCGCGCGTCACGCTGGTCACCGGCGGCGCCGGTTTCATCGGCAGCAACCTGGTGCACCACCTGCTGACGGCCCACGCCGACCTGCGCGTGGTGGTGCTCGACGCCCTGACCTATGCCGGCAATCCGGCGAATCTGGCGGGATTGGCCGAGGCGCACCCGGGGCGTTACCGTTTCGTCCACGGCGACATCTGCGATGCGGCGCTGCTGGCCCGGCTGTTCGGCGAGGAGCCGTTCGACACCGTGATCCACCTCGCGGCGGAGAGCCACGTCGACCGCTCGATCGACGATCCCCTGGCCTTCGTGCGCACCAACGTGATGGGCACCGCGACGCTGCTGCACGCGGCGCGGCAGGCGTGGAAGGGGCGGGCTGCCGGTGACAGCGTGCGCTTCCATCACGTGTCCACCGACGAGGTCTTCGGTTCGCTCGGCGAAACCGGGCTGTTCCACGAGGCCACCGCCTATGATCCGTCGAGCCCGTACAGCGCCTCGAAGGCCGGCAGCGACCATCTGGTGCGCGCCTGGGGCCGGACGTTCGGGCTGCCGGTGACGATCACCAACTGCTCGAACAACTACGGGCCCTACCATTTTCCGGAAAAGCTCATCCCGCTGATGATCATGAACGGCCTGGCCGGCAAGCCGCTGCCGGTCTACGGCAAGGGCCTGAACGTGCGCGACTGGCTGTACGTCGAGGATCATGCCCGCGCCATCGACCTGGTGGTGCGGCGCGGGCGGCCGGGCGAGACCTACTGCGTCGGCGGCCGCAACGAGTGGACGAACATCGACATCGTGAAGCTGCTCTGCCGCGTGCTCGATGAGCTGCGTCCCGATCCGGCGGGGCCGCGCACGCGCCTGATCACCTACGTCGCCGACCGCCCCGGCCACGACCTGCGCTACGCCATCGACGCCGGCCGCATGGAACGCGAACTCGGCTGGCTGCCGCGCGAGACCTTCGAGACCGGCCTGCGCAAGACGGTGCAATGGTACCTGGACCACCGCAATTGGCTCGACGACATCGCCAAGCGGAAATACCAGGGGCAGCGCCTCGGCGCGGGGTGATGCCAACGTGATCATCCAGGGCGACGGCCGCACCGCATGGAGCGGAAGCCCCGTCCCTGGATGAAGGACGTTTGACCCGCGAAGCCAGACGTCCGCACCCGGAGAATCCGTCCGGGACGGCGCAGGCCCCGTTAGGGCCCGCGCAACATGGACATGAACTGGTGCTTTCAGGCGCCGGCTTCAGCCCACTCAGGCACGACGCATCGTCGGGCTGAAGCCCGACGTCCCTGCCGGCTGAAGCCGGCGCTACCGACTCCGGCGATGCGATCGCGTCGTCGACCTGGCACCCTTGGATAGGGCCGGTCTAACCAGCGCAGGCCCCCTCAGCCTTCGACGAGGACGTCTTCGAGGGTGAGGTGGTTGTCTTCCATGTGGACGGCGCCTTCGATCGAGAGCGCGGTCCAGGGCATGAGTTCGAGCCGGGTGCGGGGGATCGGCGACTTGGTGAACTCGCACAGGCCGTAGGGGATCGGTTCGCTGCTGTCGATCTTGCGGATGGCGCGGTCGATCTGCCAGAGGATCTCTTTCTCGTCGCCGGCGAGACCGAGGCTGACATCCTGAAGGTCCGCGTCGCTGCCGCGCTCGGCGCTGTGCTGCGGGGTGGTGTGGCCGTCTTCGGCCTCCATCGCGTCCTTTTCCAGCTGGGCGATGTCGTTGGTCAGGGCGGCGCGCTTGGTGATCAGGAGCAGGCGCCACTTCGAGAGGTCATCGGCGTTGAAGGGCGAGCGCAGCACGGACGGAGGCTTGGCGGAGCTGTTCTTGCTGCCGTTGACCTGGTCGCGTTTGGCGACCTCGCGCGTCGCCGGCTTGACCGCCGGCCGGGAACTGGAACTGCCCTTGCCGGCGGGCGCCGGCTTCGTGTTGGCCTTGTCGGTCTTGCCGCCGCTCTTCTCGACTTTCTCGATCTTTTCGTGCTTTTCCGATTTCGCCGACTCGGCCTTGTCGGCGCGATCGCGGGGCTTGGTCTTGGTTGGCATCGAGCACCTCTGGGCTTTTGAATGGCACGAAACGAGGTTCCGCGCAAGTCCGATTTTCTAGGGCGCGCGAAGGTTGGTTCCGATGCCTGGGATTGCAAGCGGCGATTCCCACGATTTCATTCACTGGGAAAATGCAGCCGAGTGACACGACCTGGCCTTTCCGCCGCCGGCGGCCGGCCGCCCTGGTTCGCGGCGATCCCCGCCTTGCTCGCATGGACACTGCCGCCCACCCCGGTATGCCTTCGCCGCCATGGTTCTGCGCGTGGAATCCGAGATCGGCCGGTCGCCGCCCCCCGTAAGGGGATACCCGTGCCCTCGCCGGTGAACGCCGAGATGATCGGGGGCATCCCCCTGGTCTCGGTCATCGGCACGCCGCGCACCATGGGCGAGCACCTCGGCGGGCGGATGAAGTCGCGCCTGCAGGTGCTGTCGCAGTACCTGTACGAGCAGCTCGGTTCGCTCGCGGAGGCGTCGCGGCAGGGTGCGCCGCTCAGCGTCGAGGACCAGCGCCGCAACCTGCGCCGGGTCGCCACGCCGACGACCACGCTGGAGCCCTCCCTCTGGATGGAGCTCGCCGCGATGGCGGGAGCGGCCGACCTGCCGCCCGAGGATCTCCTGCAGGTGCACGGCTTCCCCGACCTGCTGTCGCGCCACCGCTGCCGCGTGCCGCCCAGCCGCAGCACCTTCCTCGCGCTCGGTCCCGAGCACTGCGACCACGCGCGCACCCGCCTGGTCCTGGCCTGGCACCTCGATCCCACCTTCCTGCCCTACATCACCCTGATCCGCCGCATCCCGGCGCATGGGCCGGCGTCGGTGTCGCTCACCCTGGCCGGCCTGCACCCGGTCGCCGGCCTGAGCGAGGCCGGGATCGCGGTCGCCGCCAACGATCTGCGCGTCGAGGACGGCACCAACGGGCATTTCACCACGCATCTGCTCGCCGCCACCCTGACCGCGCCCAGCCTGGAGGACGCCCTGCACCGGGTGACCAGCGGCTCGCGCCAGGGCGGCCGCTGCATCCACCTGATGACCGGCCAGGGCCAGCGGGTGTCGGTCGAGCTCAGCGGCAGCCAGTCGTGCGTCCTCAGCGATCCGATGCCGGGCAGCCCGCGCGTCCACACCAACCACGCCCTGGCGGAGCCGATCCGCGCGGTCTTGTCGGTGCCCCACGACGAACTCAGCCGCCAGCGCCTGTCCCATTTCGCCGGCCTCGCCCTGGCGTCGCGCAAGGCCACGCCGCGCGAGATCGCGGGCTGGTTCGGCCTGGGCGAGCCCGCCGGATCGGGCCGGATCCAGGCCGCCCAGGCCTGCGGCGCATCACCCGACCATACCGTGCTGTTCATCGCCGACCCGCAGTCGCGTCAGGTCCATCTGCATCGGGGCGGCACCTCGTGCAGCCTGGAGACCATCACCCTGTGACCGCATCCTGGCCGGTCGAAGGCGTGCGCGGCCGCTGGCTGGAGGACCTGCCGGACTCGCCATGGCGCTGGCTCGGTCTGCCGGGCTGGCTGCTCTGGCGCCCGCTGATCGCCGCGCGCAATTCCGCCTGGGATCGCCTGCTGACGCCGCAGCGTCTTCCGGCGCCGGTGATCTCGCTCGGCAATCTCACCGCCGGCGGCACCGGCAAGACCCCGGCGGTGCGCCTGGTCTGCGCCTTGCTCAACGAACTCGGCCGCAAGCCGGCGGTGCTCATGCGCGGCTACCGCGCCGTGCCGGGTGCGACCGGCAACGACGAGGCGCGCGAGCTCGGCGAATGGCCGGTGGTCTGCGATCCGGATCGCGTGCGCGGCGGGCGGAAGGCCCTGGCCGAGGGCGCGGATTGCCTGGTGCTGGACGATGGTTTCCAGCACCGTCGCCTGCACCGCGACCTCGATCTGGTGCTCATCGACGCGACCCGGCCCTGGGGCGCCTCGGATGGCGGGAGTGGCGCGGTGCTGCCGCTGGGCTTCCGCCGCGAAGGACGGCGCGGCCTGGCGCGGGCCAGCGCCATCTGGATCAGCCGGGCCGGATTGGTGCTACCCGAACGATTGGCGGCGATCCGCGCCCGGCTGCCGCGTGGAAAGCCGGTGCTGGAGGATCGCCTGGGCGACTTGCGCCTGGAGCCGCTGGCGGGCGGCGCGGCGCATGCCGGGCAGCCGGTCATCCTGGCGAGCGGCCTCGGCAATCCCGCCGCCTTCGCCGCGACGGCCCGGGCGGCGGGCCTGGCCATCGTGGGCGAGCTGCGCTTCCCCGACCATCATCGCTATGACGCCCACGACGCGGCGTTCCTCGCCGATCGCGTGGGCCGCGCCGGCACTCCCGCCGTTGGACTGGTGATCACCGGCAAGGATGCGGTGAAGCTGCGCGACCTCCTGCCGCCGGCGCTCGCCGCCCGCACCTGGATCCTGCATGGCCAGACCGGGCTTGGCGATGCGGAAACCATGGCTTTACGTGATCTGTTGCGCCAAACGCTTGCCGCTGCCGGGGCATCCGCTAGGCCTGCTCCCCGCATTCCGGCCTGACCGCCTGCTTCCGCCCTGTTCCACTCCTGCCCGACCCGCCTGAGGTTCCCATGGACAAGAAAGCCTTCTTCGCCGCCCTCGACCGCCAGCGCATCGAGACCCCGTCATGGGGCTATGCGAACTGCGGCACCCGCTTCGGTTCGATCCCGGCGCCGGGCCAGGCCAAGACCCTCGACGAGAAGCTGGAGGACGCCGCGATCGTGCACCGCTTCACCGGCATCTGCCCGTCGGTCGCCCTGCACATCCCCTGGGACACCGCGCCGAACGGCGACTGGGAGGCCATGAAGCGCCGGGCCGATGGCCTGGGCATCCGCATCGGGGCGATCAACCCCAACGTCTTCCAGGACAAGCGCTATTCCCTGGGCAGCGCGTGCTCGCCCTTCGCCGACGTGCGGGCGATGGCGATCGCCCACATGGCGAAGGAATGCACCGCGATCATGCGCGCGACCGGCAGCGACACCCTCAGCCTGTGGTTCGGCGACGGCACCAACTACCCCGGCCAGGACGACATGCGCGCGCGCAAGCGCCGCATGGAGGCCGCGCTGAAAGAGGTCTACGCCGCCCTGCCCGCCAAGAGCCGGATGCTGGTCGAATACAAGTGCTTCGAGCCGTCGTTCTACCACACCGACATCCAGGACTGGGGCTCGGCGCTGCTCCTGTGCCAGAAGCTCGGCCCGCAGGCGCAGGTCCTGGTCGACACCGGCCACCACCTGTCCGGCTGCAACATCGAGCACATCGTCGCCATCCTGCTGGATGAAGGCCGCCTGGGCGGCTTCCACTTCAACGCCCGCAAGTACGCCGACGACGACCTGACCGTCGGCGCGATCAACCCCTACGAGATGTTCCTCATCTACAACGAGCTCGTCGCCGCCGAACTCGACAGCGACGCCGTCGCGAGCGCCTGCGCCAAGCAGGTCGCCTACATGTTCGACCAGTCGCCGACGCTGAAGCACCGCATCGAGGCCACCATCCAGTCGGCGGTCTTCGTGCAGGAGATGTACGCCAAGGCGGTGCTGGTCGACCGCGCCGCGCTCGCCAAGGCCCGCGCCGCCGGCGACGTGACCAGCGCCGAGGACGTGCTCAAGGACGCCTACCACACCGACGTGCGGCCGATGCTCGCCGAATGGCGCACCGCCAAGGGACTGGCCGCCGAACCGCTGAAGGCCTACCGCGCCAGCGGACTGAAGGAAAAAGCGATCGAGGAACGCGCCAAGCGGCACGGGGCTGCGGCGGCGGGGTCGGGGGGCGGGTTCCAGTAAGCGCGTTGCTTCCGCTTGAAATTTCCGTGGCGACGGCTTCAGCCCACCGCACGCGAGGGCAAGATTTTCCGTACGGCCGGATGAATCCGGCGCTACGTGGTCCGGGCTCGGATTCCTCAAGTTCTTTTCCATCATCCTCGACCAAAGGCCCCTTGCCGAAGGGCGAGGCGTTGCCTTCCGTAGCGCCGGCTTCAGCCGGCCTGGACGGTGGGCTTCAGCCCACCGCACGCGGGGGCAGGATCTTCTGTGCGGCCGGATGAATCCGGCCGTCCATGCCGGCTGAAGCCGGCGCTACGTATGACGCCAGCCGCTTTCCTGATCCTCTTCGTTCTTCGCTGAACTACCTGACGACCAAAGGCCGCCCATGCCCACCCCCCTCGACAACCTCATCACCCTCTCGCATCTGGTCGGCGCGCCCGACCTCGACGCGGCCATCCTCGGCGAGGGCAACACCTCGATCCGGGTCGATGCCGACACCTTCCTGGTCAAGGCGTCGGGCTGCCAGCTCGGCACCATGACGCCCGCCGACACCGTGCATCTGCGCTTCGACCGCATCCTCGCCCTGCTGGAAGGCACCGGCGCGGTGGATGAGGTGCGCCTGTCCGCGGCCTACGAGGCGGCCAAGGTCGATCCGCGCCAGGCCAAGCGGCCATCGGTAGAAACGGTCTTCCATGCCGTCGCGCTCAGCCTGCCCGGCATCACGGCGGTCGCGCACACCCATCCGACCGCGGTCAACATGCTGACCTGCGCCAACGGCTTCCCCGCCAACCTCGACGGGCGGCTGTTCCCCGACGAGGTCGTGGTGCTCGGCCAGAAGTCGCTGTTCGTGCCCTACATCGATCCCGGCGTCATCCTCGCGCGCACCATCCGCGACCTGATCCAGGGCTTCCGCGACCAGAACGGCTGCGTGCCCAAGTCGATCTACATGCAGAACCACGGCTTCATCGCGCTCGGCACCACCATCACCGAGGCGCACGCGATCACCTGCATGGCGATCAAGGCCGCGCGCATCCGCCTGGGCACCATCCAGGCCGGCGGCATCCGCCGCCTCGACGCCGCCATCGCCACCGGCCTCGCCAACCGCCCGGACGAGAAGTACCGCGAGAAGCTGCTCGCCGGTCAGAAGTAACCCACCGCGAGGAGCGACCGTGCCGAACCGCATCCACCTCGCCGTCGACATCGGGGCCGAAAGCGGCCGGGTCATGGCCGGCGACGGCCTAGCCGAGCCGATCGAGGTCCACCGCTTCGCCAACACGCCGCGCCAGGCCGGGGGCCATCTGCGCTGGGACAGTGCGGGCTTGGTCAACGAGATCCTCACCGGCCTGACCAAGGCCGCGGCGCGCTGGCCGGACGCGGCCTCGATCGGTGTCGACACCTGGGGCGTCGATTACGCCCTGGTGGATGAACGCGGGGAGTTGGTCGAAGAACCCATCGTCTACCGCGACCGCCGCATCGACGGCGGCATGGATCTCGTGCATGCCAAGGTTCCGGCAGCCGAACTGTTCGCCCGCACCGGCGTCGGCCTGCTGCCGTACAACTCGGTCTACCAGCTCGCGGTGCACCACCGCGACCGGCCGGAGTCGCTGCGTCGCGCCAAGCAGATGTTGTTCATGCCGGACTGGCTGCATTTCCAGCTCAGCGGCGTCGGCGCGAACGAGCACACCATCGCCGGCACGTCCGGGCTGCTCGACCGCTGCACCCGCGCCTGGCGGTGGGATCTCATCGATGCGCTCGGATTGCCCCGGCATCTCTTCGGCCGCGTCGTCGCTGCCGGCACCGCGCTCGGGCCGATGCGGCCCGAACTGGTCAAGCGCTGCGGTTTTTCCCAGGCGCCGCAGATCATCGCGCCGCCCGGCCACGACACCGCGGCGGCGGCGGCCTGCGTCAGCGACGGTGCCTACTTGTCGTCCGGCACCTGGTCGCTCATCGGTCTGCCGGTGGCGCAGCCCATCCTGGGCGAAGCCGTCCGCATCGCCGGCTGGTCGAACGAGGTCTGCGCCGACGGCCGTCCCCGCTTCAACCGCAACATCATCGGCCTGTGGATCGTGCAGAACTGCCGCCGCGCCTTCGCCGCCGCCGGCCGCGACCACGACTACGCTGCGTTGACCGCGCTCGCCCAGGCCGCGCCCGCGCCCGCGCAACCGCTGGGAGTCGATGATCCGCGCTTCTTCCCGATCGATGGCGATCCGATGCCCGCACGCGTCCAGGCCTGGTATCGTGAACGGAATCTGCCCGCCCCGGACAGCGACGGCGCCATCGTCCGCGCCGTCCTGGAGGGCCTGGCCACCGCCTATGCGAAAGCCGTGGAGGAACTCGGCCACTTCACCGGCAGACCGGTCGAACGACTGACCGTGATCGGCGGCGGGGTGAAGAACCGCTTCCTCTTCGACCTGCTGTCCGCCGCCTGCCGCTGCCCCGTGGTCGCCGGCCCGGCCGAGGCCACCGCCCAGGGAAATTTGCGCGTTTGCAGCGGGGCGCTGCCGGCCGCGCCCCGCTAAAAACCAGCCAGGCAGCGTGCGACGATCGCGTCGACCGCATCGAGCTGCGCCTGCTTCACCGGCATGCCGAGCGAACCCAGCGCCGCGCCCTGGGCCGCGTTGCGGGCGCCGACGATGCAACCCGAGACACCTTCGGTGCAGAGCAGGCAGCCGATGGCGAGACCGGCGACGGACTGGTCGTCCTCCTCGGCGATCGCCCGCAACTCCTCCACCGCCGCGAGGTAGCGATCAAGGCGCGGCGGACGGAAGTCCGGGCGGCCGCTGCGGTGATCGTCGGGCGGGAAGGTCTTGCCGGCGGTCCAGGTGCCGAACAGCAGACCGCGCATCAGCGGCGAATACGCGAGGAATCCCACGCCGTTCGCGGCGCACCAGGGGATGACCTCGGCGGCGGCCTCGGGCCGGAAGAGGTGGTACAGGTTCTGCACGCTGGCGAGCGGGCAGTGCTGGCGCCACGCTTCGCACTGGGCGACCGTGACGTTGCTGATCCCGACGTGGCGCACCTTTCCGGCCTTGATGAGGTCGGCGCAGGCCCCGGCGGTCTCCTCGACCGGCTGCGGCGCCGGCCAGTGGAGCTGGAACAGGTCGAGGCGCTCGACCCCGAACGTCGCCAGTGCGGTCTCGCAGTCGGCGATCACCCGCGCCCGGCTGCCGTCCGTCGTGCGCTGGCCGTCGACCAGGTGGTGACCGAATTTGGTGAACACGCGCGGACGGCGCGACGGCGGCAGCGCGCGCAGCACCTTGCCGACGATGCCGTCGGCGCGCCCGCTGCCGTACAGCGGCGCGGTGTCGAGCCAATCCACCCCGGCGTCGAGCGCGGCCAGGATGGCGGCTTCGCTGTCGGCGTCGTCCTGCGCTCCCCACATGAAGCCTCCGGCGGCGAAGCCGCCCCAGCCGACGGCCGAGATGACGAGGTCGGAGGAACCGAGCGGACGGCGGATCATGCGCGGGATGGTGCGGGATCCGATCCGGGCTCAATCGGGCAGGTTCCGGCAGGATCGCCACCATCGCGGATGGCGGCAGAGGCCATCAGGGCAGGGCGACGAAATCCCCGGTTCTGCGCTGCCAGGCGCGCAGGCGCGCATCCAGATCGGCCAGGCGTCCACGCGCCTGGGGATCGTGGGCGAGGTTGCGGGCTTCGCCGGGATCGGTGTTGAGGTCGTAGAGCTCGGTCTCTCCGGCGGTGTTCTGCGAGTAGCGCCAGCGATCCGGGGAGATGATGGTGCGGACGCTGGCCTGCATCCGGCGTTTCTCCTCGTCGGCCGTGCGCAGATCCTGGTGCCAGGACCTGGCCTCGGCGATGCGGGCTTCCGCCGGGACCGATGGATCCAGGGTCGGCCCCGCGCCGCTCTCCTCCCAGGTGGTGAAGGCATCGACGGCGGGCAGCGATCCGCCCCGGCAGGCGGGCAGCAGCGACCTGCCGCAGAGATCCGCTGGCGGCGTGACCCCGAACGCATCCAGGAGCGTCGGCACGATATCGACCTGGCCCACCGGACCGGCATGGCGTCTGGCCTGGGTCTGGCCGGGCAGCTTGATCATCAGGGGCACATGGATCGCCCCATGGTACTGCACGCCCTTGCCCCAGATCCGATACTGGTTGAGGAGTTCTCCATGGTCGGAGGCGAAGATGATCAGGGTGTCGTCGAACTCGCCGCGCCTGGCGATCTCGTCCAGGATGCGTCCGTAGTGGGTGTCGACCAGGCTGACCAGGCCGTAATAGTTGGCGATGGCCTGGCGGCAGGCGCGTTCATCGGGATAGCGGATGCCGTCGATGCCGCGTTGGGCGTGGTGCTGGCTTGTGCGCCGCACCTTCAGCGGCGTGTCGACGGGCGGATCCTGCAACAGCCCCGGCGGCAGCGGCATCACCGCCGGATCGTATTGGCGGTTGCGCGGCGAGGTGTTGGGGTGGTGCGGTTCCAGGGTGTTGACCACCAGGCACCAGGGCTGATCGCGTTCCTGCCGCTGCAGGAACGCGATCGCCTGGTCGGCGGCGAAGGCCGGCTTGCCATGCGCCTCGGGCACCTGCATGGCGAAGAAGCGGCTGAACCAGCCGGCCTCGTCGGCGGTGTAGCCGTGCGACTCCAGGAAATGGTGGTAGGGCGAGCGGATGGAGCGGTCGTAGCCGGGGGGGAACCATTTCTGGTAGTCGTCCTCGGTGGCCACCCAATGGTCGAAGCCGTGCTGCGGGAACAGTTCGAGCCCCAGATGCCATTTGCCGACATGACCGGTGTTCCAGTGCCTGGGCAGCAGTTCGGGAAGGCAGGGCACCGACTGCGGCAGGATGCTGTTGTTGAGCCAGGTTCCATGCTGGTGCGGCCACAGCCCCGTCATCACCGAGCCCCGCGCCGGGGTGCACACGGGCTGGGAACAATACGCCCGTTCGAAGAGGGTCGAACAGCCCGCCAGACGATCGAGGTTCGGAGTCGAAAGCCGCGGATTCAGGACGCCCAGGGCATCGCCGCGCTGCTGGTCGGTCCAGATCATCAGGAGGTTGGGAATGCGGGCCATGGCGATCCTCGGGGGCAGGGTGGGTCAGCGCTTCCGCAGGTCATAGCAGGTTATGCCGCCATTGAGGCAACGCTCGAACATCAGGCCGCCCACCAGGGGGACATCCATGGGATATTCGTAGCCGTTGGCGAATTCACCGAGATCCATCTTCCCGGGGGCGAGGGCGATGGTGTTGTTGATGGTGGTCCAGTAACTCCAGGGATGGCGACCGCCGTGGGTCGGACCATGAAAGGAATCGCCGCGGCTGAGCACCTGATCGCCGCACCAATAGACGAGCCCGGCCAGGGCCTCGTCACGCTTGTCGCTGGGAAAGGAGGAGAGCACCTTGCCGGTACGTTCCTCGACGATGAACGCAGGGCCTTCGGTGTGGGAGCCGTTGACGAGGAACAGGCCCTCACGATAGAGGATTCGGGTTCGCAACACATTATCCATCCATAGGGAGACGTCGCGCCCATCCTTGGGTCCCAGAGTCCAGGCCTTCTCGCCAGCGGAGAGCGAGAGGCGGACAGCGCCAAGTCGCCCAGGCGTCCTTACACCCTTCTGGACACCTGATTCAGGCAGAACATTGACCAGGACATGGTCCTTCCCCGCCGTCAGCATGAACGGGTTCGGCCCCAGGCCCTTCATGACCCACAACTCCTTGCCATTGGTTGGATCCAGCAGGCGCAGTTCACCCGATTCGGTGCCGCACAGCAGGTATTCCCGCCCATCGTGGCGCCAGACGCTGGGCGTGGTGAGGAAGGAGATGACCTTGTTGACCGACCAGATCCTGGCGCCAGTGGCGAGATCGACGCCCAGGAGTCCGCCCACCTGGTCGGGAACGATCAGGGTGTCCTGCGCGACCATGAGGGATGCGTACGAACCCGGCATGATCTCGTATTTCGGCCAGATGCCCTTATCGACGGAGGCGAGCGCCTCTGCGCGTGCCTTCATCTGCCTTCCTCGGGAAGGATGGACCTCAGAGTCCCACCGTTTCTTGCCGCTGCTGATTTCATGGGCGAAAAGGCGGGAGGTTGAACCTTGGCTGTACACGACGCCCTTGTAGGCGACTGGTGATACCTGGATGCCCTTGCGCTTTCCTCCGCCTCGGAGCATTCCGCCGGGTTCCGCCACCTGCCAACGGGTCTTGCCGGTCAGGGCATCAATGGCTGTCACGGTATCTTCAGCGTCGAGACGGACTTTCACCATTCCCTGGTCATTTGCCGGCGAGTCCTGGGCCGGTGTCGTCTTGTCGTCAGCTTCGTCCTCGTCATTCCCGGCCTTCCCCTGCTTCTTCCTGGACTCTTCTGCGGCCACGCCTTTCACCGGCTTCCATTCGCCGCAAGGGCGCCACGACGCACAGATCACCAGACCCTCCGCCACGATGGGCCCCGACCAGCTTCCGGGGGCGATCTTCTTCTTCAGGGCTTCCGCGGTGAACTGGTTTTGCGTCCTGAAGGCAGCGGAACCGCCCTTGCCGCCGCCGAGATCCGTGCATTCGCTTTCCCACAGGACCTTGGCCTGCGACAGGTCGCCAACCAGAGGTGTGCTGGTCTTGAGGCTGATGAATGTGCCCGCAGGACCGGTGATATTCGGCCAACCGATGCGCAGGGCCTCCTCCTGGGTGTAGATCCTGTCCGGATCTGGCGCAGACGGGGAATCAGAACCGCAAAGAAGACCTCCGACGGTGGCGATGATGAGACCAGGAAGGATATGGCGCATGCGGTTTGCCTTTCGTGAAGGTGTACGACGGATCATCAGTGCCGTTCCGTCCGTTGTTGTCCCCGATTTGTCCACTATTGTCCTGGCCATGCCGCCGGAGCGTCTGCCCAACGCCTTCGCCCGGGCCTGGGCGCAGTGCGGCATCCAGGTGACGTTCGCAGGACGGGATCGACGGCCTGGCGGCTATGAACGCCACCGTCGGAGCAAGAACTGGTGGACGCTGAGCATCCTGCTCGGTGGGCAGCAACGGATCGTCACCGCGGACCGCGCTCTCGAAGTCCTCGCCCCGGCCGCCTGCGTGATTCCGCCGGAAACGCCGTTTCGCGAACTTGCGCCGGCCGGCCAGATCGATGCCTTCACCGCGGGATTCTACGTGATCCTGCCGCGCAGGATGGTCAATCCCCTGACGACCATCACCCTGCCGCAGGTGGTCGCCCTCGATGATCCTGGCGCCTGGCGCAGCAGCCTCGACGAAGCCGCGGCCTGCTTCCGGGATCACCGTCCCATCGATTACGGCCATTGCCTCAAGGCCCGCTTTCCCGTGGACCGGCTGCTCCATGGCTACCTCGCCGGCCTGCCCTGGGATGATCGCGGCGACGGCCGATTCGAGCAGCAGATGCCGAAATGGCTCTTCGATCTGCGCAATCGGCTCCAGGACCATTTCCAGCAGACCGATCTTGGCTTCGCCAACGTCCTGCGCTGGAGCGGATTCACGGCTTCGCACGTCAACCATGCCTTCAAGCGCCATCTCGGCGTCAGTCCCATGCGGTTCCTGCGGGAGGAACGCCTGCGGCGAGCCGCACGGTTCCTGGAGAACAATCCCGAGGTGAAGGTCGCCGAGCTGGCGCTCGTCCACGGCTATCGCAACGCCGCGCTCTTCACCCGCCATTTCACCGCGAAGTTCGGGGTCTCTCCCCGTGTCTACCGCCGTGATCGGATCCTCGGCAGCAGGCCGGACTGAAGCGCCCGATCCGGACGGGCGGGAGCGCAACGGGCCTGGGATCGAGGCGGCGCCGCTGCGGTTCAGCGCCTTGCCGGATCCAGGGCTTCGCGCCAGCCCTGACGCAGCTCGGCGCGGATCTCCTCCGGGACTTCGCGCCAGGACAACCCCATCAGGTCCGCCTGCAGGCTGGAGGCCAGATTCAGGCTGACCGGATGCCCGCCTCGCCTGAGCCGCCGGCAGGTCTCGATCACGCCGAGCTGTCCGACCTGGCGGATGTGGGTGAGGCCGGCTTCGGCCAGCCGGCGCGTGGTCTGGAGGCCGGGCCTGAACCGGCCGTCGGCGGTGATGGGCATGGCTCAGTCGTCGAGCGCGACCGGGAACGATTCGCGTCCGAGGTGGATGTGGTCGATCAGGCGCACGCCGTCGACGAACACCGCCGCCGCCAGGACGCAGCCGTCGTCGGCCTGGTCGACCTCCTGGAAGCCGCTCAGCTTGACCACGTTGCAGTAATCCAGGTCGACACCGGGATGCACCAGCAGTTCGTTGGCGACCGCCTCGATGAGCTTGAGCGACGCGCGTTCGCCCTGTTCAAAAGCGCGGTTCGCGAGTTGCAGGCCGCGCGGCAGCCCGAGCGCCTTGGTGCGCATGCCGGCATCCAGGCGGCGGTTGCGGCTCGACATCGCGAGGCCGTCGGCTTCGCGCACGGTGGGCGCGACCACGATCTCGACCGGCAGGTTGAGATCGTCGACCATGCGCGCGATGATCAGGACCTGCTGCAGGTCCTTTTCGCCGAACACCGCCACGTCGGGCTGGACGATGGAGAACAGCTTGGTCACCACCGTGGTCACGCCGCGGAAGTGGCCGGGGCGGGTGGCGGCGCAGAGCTTGTCGGTGAGCGGTCCGACCATCTCGACGAAGGTGCAGTGGCCGTTGCGGTACATGCCGGCCGCGTCGGGCGCGAACAGGCAGTCGACGCCGGCCTTTTCCAGCATCGCGGCGTCGGCCGCGAGGGTGCGCGGATAGCGCGCGAGGTCGTCGGGATTGTCGAACTGGGTGGGATTGACGAACACCGACGCCACCACCACGTCGCTGCGCTCGCGCGCCTGCGCCACCAGCGAGAGGTGGCCATCGTGCAGGGCGCCCATGGTCGGCACGAAGCCGATGCGCTTGCCGGCGCGGATCTGCTGGCGCGACCAGGCGCGCTGGTCGGCGATGGTGGTGAACTGTTGCATGATCGTCTCCGAAGTGTGGGATTCGCCGCCTTGCACCGCAGCGGCCCGGGCTTACGACCCGGCGCATGGCCTACCTGACCATCCGCATCAAGGGCGTCGAATCCTATTCCAGGCAGGCCCTCGACAAGGACCGCATCGTCCTCGGCCGCGCCTCGGCCGCCGACCTGCCGATCAAGCATTCGAGCATCTCGCGCGAGCACTGCGCCTTCGTGCGCCAGGGCGAGACCTGGCTGGTCGAGGATCTCGGCAGCGCCAACGGCACGATGGTGAACAAGGTCAAGATCACCGAACGCACCGCGTTGAATGAGCGCGACATCGTCGCCGCCGGCCACGCCCGCCTGACCTTCCATGCCGCCGCGATGCCGGCGGTCGAGGCGGCGGTCGACCTCAACCTGAACGAGGCGGGCGAGGACGCCGGCGGTCCGACGCGCAGGCGTGGCGAGAACGATCCCGCCGAGGCGACCGCGTGCGCTTCCTGCGGCGGCTGGTTCTCGATCGCCCACCGCATGGCCGGCGACCGCATGGAATGCCCGCGCTGCCGCCATGACAACCTCGTGCCGGCGCTGTCGTCGTAGTCCCAGCCCGTCGGCGCATGTCGCCGCTGCCGGATGCGGTTTCAGGTAACCTCCCCTATGCGCGCCATCATCGCCGGTTCGCTCTGCCTGGTCGTCCGGTCCGCCTGGGCGGGTGACGCCGCCCAGGTCCATCAGGCGGCGTCACCCGAGCCGACGCCGGACGAAGTGGTCATCCTCGAACTGATGAACCGCTTCCGCGCCGATCCGGCCGGCGAGGCCGCGCGGATACTCGCCGCCGGAGCCCAGGAAAAAGCCTGGTGCCTGAACGGAGTCGACACGGCGATGTTCACCGAGGAGCTGAAAGCGCTCAAACCCGCTCCACCGCTCGTCTTCAACCTGCGCCTGCTGGAATGCGCCCGCAAGCACAGCCATTACATGATCCTCAACGGCCTGACGCACGACGAGGATGCCGGGAAGCCGGGATTCACCGGCAAGTCGGCGAGCGAACGGGCGAAGGCGGCCGGCTACCGCGTGACCGCGCTGGGCGAGAACTGCTTCGCTGCTGCTGCGGGGGCGCTCAACAGCCATATCGGCTTCGTCGTCGACACCGGCAAGGGCGGACCCGGCGGCATGCAGCCCAGGCGCGGCCATCGCATGAACATGGCGAATCCCCTGTTCACCGAGGTCGGCGCCGGCGCGGTGCCGAACGGCAAGGGGCTGTCGGTCACCCACGTCCTGGGCAAGGGCGAACGCGCCGTCGGCGGAGTCGCCTTCATCGATGCGAACGGTAACGGCGTCTATGATGCCGGCGAAGGCCGGGGCGGGGTGGTGATCACCGCCAGCAACGGGGCGGGCGTGAAGACCTGGGCCTCGGGCGCCTTCACCCTCGGGCTGAAGTCGGACGCGGCCGGCACCGTGACCGCCGAATATGCAGGGAACCGCTACTCGCTCTCCTATCCCGCCGGCAAGGACAACGTGCGCCTGTGCTGGGCGATTCCCGGCAAGGCCGAACTCGCGCTGGCCGACCGCCTGATCGCCAGCACCGCCGCGACCGCGCCGGAAACCTCGGCCCGCCTGCGCGCCCAGGTCGAGCTCGCCCTGGCGTCACGCTCCTGGACGCTCGACGCCGAGCGCACCGCCCGGATCAAGGAGCTCATCGGCGATGTCGGTTCCCGCTTGGACGCCGCGATGAAATCCGCGCGCGAAGCATTGACTGCCGGCGACAAGGTCGCCGCGAAAACCATCGCCGACGCAGCCAGGCCCTGGCGTGCGACACCGGCCGAGGCGTGGTTCCGCGAGGCCGAGCTCTGCCTGCGCCTGACCGCCGGCGTGGACGATCTCATCCGCCGCGCGGGATCCGCGACCAAGGCAGAACGCCCGGCACCATCGGCGATCCGGGCTGCGCTGGCGGACCTGCGCGCCCAGCTTGCCGGCCTCAAGGATCCCGGCTTCCAGGCCTGCCTTGATGGGCTCATCGCCCGCCTCAAAGCGGTCGAACCGTAGGCGGCCGCGCGAAGCGCGCCTGGAACCGGGCCGGTGTCGCGCCGGCGTGGCGGGCGAAATCGCGCGAGAAATGCGCACCGGAACCGTATCCGAAGCGGCGGGCGATCTCGTCCAGCGTCAACGTGCGTTCGGACAGCAGCTGCTTCATGCGGGCGAAGCGGAGGCGGTGGAGGGCTTGCAGCGGCGAGCATCCCAACGCGGCCTGGAAGCGCAGTTCCAGCGTCCGCCGCGAAACCTGGAGGCCGCTAGCGATCTCGGCGACGTTGGCCCGCGTGCCGGATTCCTCGCGCATGCGCTCCAGCGCGTCGGCCACCAGCGGATCCGTGACCGCCGTCCTGCGCGTCGAGGCGCGCTCGACGATCCCCGTCGGCGGGATCGCCTCGACAACCGGTTCCAGCCGCGTGCCGGCGAAGACCTGCGCCAGCATCTGGCCACAGCGCCGGCCGGCGGTCTCACCGGCGCAGTGGACGGCGGACAGCTGCGGCGAGCACAGGCGGCAGTCGGTATCCTGATCCTCCAGGGCCAGGATCAGGATCTCCTCCGGGATCTGCCGTCCGGTGGTGCGGCAGACGCGGGCCAGGTCGACCGCGAGCTCGGGCGGGGCGCAGACCGCGATCGGCATGGGAATCGCAATCCCGGCGAGCCATTCCTGGATGGCCTCGCACCGGGTCTGATCCGGGCTGGCACCGACCGGGACCGATCCGATCGCCAGACCGGATTCGGCTGCGGCCGCACGCAGACCAGCGAGAACCGGCAGCCACCAGTATTCCAGCGGATCGTGGAGGAAGACCAGTTGGCGGAAGCCCTTGGCGCGGAAATATTCCGCGGCCAGACGGCCGATCTCGACCTGATCCAGGATCACGCCGGAGAAGCGCCGGAGAGGATCCGCCAATCCGGTGCCGATGAACGGGACGGCGAGACCCAGCAGTTCCGCCTGCACGTCAGGCGGCTGCCATCCCGCCACCAGGGCGTCCGGCCGCCAGGCGCGCAGGCGCGGCAGCAGGTTGGCCTGCTGGCTGAACAGGCGCAGTTCCCAATCGGCCTGGGCCGGCACGGCGTCCGCCAGACCGAGGATGATGCCCCGGGTCCAGCCCCCGCGTGCGTCCTGGATCACGGCGATGCGCTTCATGACGGGATTCCGGATGCGGAAATAAACTTCATCCTAAATGAAAAATCAAGTTCACGCCCGGGATACGCACAGCCTATTTCGCAATTTGGCATTTTTCATGACGCGAAATTGACCGCAACGGCCGTCTCGCTCGTCGGAACAACAGGAGGCGGAGACACGGAGGTCGTTCGCGATGGGCAGCGTGAACCGACCTGCGTTTCGCCCCAGGGGCATCGGTTTGCCCCTGCTGTTCTTCGGATGCATCCTGTCCAAGGAAATGCTGAGCATGGACCACGATATCCGCACCCTGGGCGCCGTCGGCGACGGCTGCGCCAAGGCGACCGCCATCATCCAGCACGCGATCGACGCTGCCGCGGACCAGGGCGGCGGGCGGGTGGTGCTGCCGGCCGGCACCTGGTTGACCGGCACGGTGCGGCTGAAGAGCCGCGTCACCCTGCACCTGGAGGCCGGCGCCATCCTGCGCGGCAGTCCCGATCTGGCCGACTACGCCGTCGACCCGGAGCAGGATTACGCCCCCGGCATCATCGGCCCGGTGCTGATCTTCGCCAAGGGATGCGACCAGGTCGGGATCAGCGGAACCGGCGTGATCGACGGCGATGGCAACAGCTTTCCCAAGAGGATGGACTCGCCCCGGCCGGTGCTGGTGCGCTTCCGCGACTGCACCCAGGTGCGGGTGCGCGATGTCACCCTGCGCGATGGCGCGTCATGGACGATCCATGCCATCGGATGCCGCCAGGTGCGCTACGAGGATCTGACCATCCACAGCGTCCTGCAGCCCACCAACGACGGACTCGACATCGACGGCTGCGAGGAGGTCTTCGTGCGCGGGTGCTCGATCACCACCAGCGATGACGCCATCGCGCTCAAGGCGACCCGGATCGGCCATCCCTGCCGCGATGTGGTGATCAGCGACTGCCGACTCAGCTCCTATTGCCAGGCCATCCGCGTCGGGCCCGAATCCCTGGCCGACATCCACCGCGTGACCGCAAGCAACTGCGTCATCGTCGATACCGGCATGGGAGGCATCTGCATCCAGGCCGTGCACGGCGGCAGCATCCACGAGCTGATCTTCAACGGCATCCTCATGGACCGGGTGAGCAACCCGATCTCGGTGCGTCTGGGTGGCTGGCGCGATGGCGATGCCAATGTGAAAGCCTGGTTCATCGATGATCAGCATTGGCGGAAGGGCCAGGTGCACGACATCCTCTTCGCCAACATCCGCGCCCGGATCCCGAAGCGTTTCATGGAAGGCACGCCGAAGGAGAGCCATACGTTCACGGCGAACGAGAAGACCTGCATCACCGTCACCGGCACGACCACCACGCGGCCCCAGCGCATCACCTTCAACCAGGTCGAGATCACCTGCCCCGGCGGCGGCACGGCTGCTGACGCCGCGCGTGCGATTCCTGAACTCGACCGCCAGTATCCGACGCCCTACATGTTCGGGGTGCCGCCGGCCTACGGGCTCTTCGCCCGGCACGTGGACGAACTGACCCTCTCGGGCCTGCGTTTCCGCCTCGTCGTGCCCGATGCCAGACCGGCGATGGTGGCCATCGACGTTGAGCGGTCCAACCTGGCCGGGGTGGTCGCCGATCCATCCGCACCCGCAGCAACCCGTTGATCCCAAGGAACCAGCCATGCGTCCACTGCGTTTCTGCGCCGCGCTCATCGCGGCTACCCTCACGGCCTGTTTCGGCGCCAACGCGGCGGACGCAGACAGGCGGACTCCGGCGGGAGCTCCGAAGCAGGCCGTGCGCGTGTTCTTCCTGGGCAACAGCCTGACCTACATGGGTCCGCAATGGGACATGCTGAAGAAGCTCGCCGCCGGCGATCCTGGCGCACCAGCCATCGAGACCGGGCACCATGTGGTGGCGGCATGTTCGTTGGCCCGACATTGGAAAATGGGAGAGGCGCAGACGAAGTTGAAGCAGGGGAGGTGGGATGCCGTGGTCATCCAGGGGTATCGTGGTGGCGGCATCGCCGCGTGCGATGAACCCGAGGAGGTCTTCGCCCAGTGGATCGGTTTCGTGAAGGACCTCGGCGCCCGCCCGGTGCTGTACCATACCGCGGTCAACCAGATGGAATCCCTCACCGGTGAGGACGAGAGCAGGAAACGGAAGGCGATTCTCGCGGCCCAGGAGCAGCACCTCACGCGCATAGCCAGGCAGCACGGCGCCTGGGTGGTTCCGGCGGCCCGCGCCCACTGGATCGCCCGGGGGGCAGACCCGAACATCCTGGAACTGCGCTGGCCCATGTTTCCCAGGGGCGATTGCCATGCCAATGCGCTGGGTCAATACCTCATCGCGCTCACCATGTATCCGGTTCTCACCGGCCGGCAGGTGGTAGGCAATCCCTGGCGCGACATCGGCCTGCCCTATCAGAACGCCTTCGGCGGGGTCAATCCGGATGCTCCGATACTGGCGGAGACCGAGGCGAAATGGCTGCAGTCTGTCGCCTGGGCCGCCGTGTCCGGATTCCACAAGGAGGCGCGGATCGGCGACGGCTACATCCTGCCGGCCGCCCCGGCTGCCGATGCGCTCCTGGATGCCACCAAGCCCGAACCGATCCCGGAGGAACAGCGACGGGAACGCGCCTTCCGGCGCCGCTGCGACTTCCTGAGCAAGACCTGGACTGCGGTCCAGGCCCAGGTCCGGAACGATAGGCAGCGGAAGCCGCTGTCGAAGCGCAATGCCGGATTCTTCCCCCAGGCGCTCAAGGCGTCCGCCGCAGATTACCCCGCAGCCATCTGGCCGCCGGAACAGCTCACGATCAGAAACGAATTCGCCGCTCTTCCTGAATGACCACGGTCCGCCCTGGCGAGGCCGCGCGCGACCAGGGCGACCCCGAGCCATCCTTATGCAGAGGTTGCCATGATCAGTCTGACGACCAGGGGATTCCTCGGCTGCGTCTGCTTGGCCTGGTCCTCGTTGGCCAGCGGAACCGCGGCTGCCGATTCAGGCCATGATCCCTGGTGGACCGGTTATGGCGGTCCGTTCGGTTCACGGGTTTATGCCGACGCCGCTCCACCCACGACCTTCAGCGAAAAGGACGTCGCCTGGGCGGTCAAGCTGCCGAGCTGGGGCCATGGATCGCCGATCGTCGTCGCCGGCAAGGTGTTCGTCATGGTCGAACTCATCGCCGGGGAACGCGATCTGCCGGCGCTGGTGTGCCTGGATGCACAGACCGGCGCGATCCTGTGGGAACGGACCCTGGACCACACCGCGCAGATCCCGGACGGGAAGGCGGCTCTTGCCGCCTGGCATGAGGAGATGCTCGACCAGGCCCAGCGCTTCAAGTTCGCCCGGGCGCTGAGGGCGGATCCGACCAACCAGGAGCTCCTGGCCGCCTGCGACCTGGCCGGCTACGAATTCCGCATGAACAATCGCGATCTGCTCTGGCCCAAGGACAAGAGCATTTCCGAGGCGCGGATGAAGATCGCCGCCAAGGCGGGCTTCTACCGGGAGATCTACTACTTCCACCACAACACGGTGGGATCGAAGGGCTGCGTCGGCATGGCCTTCGCCACCCCCGTGAGCGATGGCAAGACGGTGTACGTCTCGACCGGTTTCGGTGGTTATTTCGCTTTCGATCTGGATGGGAACAACCTGTGGACGGCAGCCTCACCGGGATTTTACGACGGTCAAGACAATGGCGCCCGGTCACCCATCCTGTGGCGCGATCTGCTCATCTCGGACATCTGCAACCACCTCCGCGTCTTCGATCGCCACAGCGGCAAGCTGCGGTGGAACGACGAGTCGCTGGCCGGCCCGATCAAACGCAATGCCGCCACCGCGAACAGGCTTCCCGCCTCGCAATCCATCGCGACTCCAGCGGTCCTGACCATCGGTGGCACAAGCGTCCTGTGGACCGCCGGTCCGCATGCGTATCGGCTGCCCGAGGGAAAGCCGCTGAAGATCGAAGGCTGGAACATCGACGGCATGCAGATCCTGGTGAAACACGACGAACCTGATGTGGCGTTCTTCTGCGGTTGCGGTGAACACGTGTCCTGGCCTGAGAAAGGCCGGGCCAAGGCCGGACCCAATCCCCCGGCAGCGGTGCGCTTCGCCCTGAAGAACGATGTGCTGACCGGCACCGTCCTCTGGCACGGAGGCACCATCGCCGCGAGCGAATCCTTCAAGGAGCTCACCAAGGGAAGATCGGTTCATGGCGGCGTGCAGCAATTCGCCTATGGCTCGAACTTCCCCGGCTTGTTATACGATCAGGGCCGTTTCTATCATATGGGCGGTACCATCCTCAATCCGATCGATGGTTCCTGGCTGGCCGGCGACTGGGGCGGGGCTGAACGGGATTTTCCGAAACGCGCCGTGCCGCTCACGATGCATTTCCTCGCCGTGGCCGGGGGCCATGTCTATGGATTGCAGAATGGCAGCCGGAAGGACGCAGCCGGCAAGGATCAGTTCGGTTTCACCATGCAGGTCTTCACCCGCGAGGGGAGCCGGGTGGCGACCAATTTCATCCCGGGCATGGCCGGCGAAACCCTGAACACCCGCCAATTCAGTTATGGCGGAGCGTTCACCTTTGCCGACTCGGCGATCTATGTCCGTGGCATCGAGCAGCTGGTCTGCGTCAGGAGATAGCGCGGCGTCGATCGCGATGGGATGCGCTGGGCTGGCCAGCGCCTCTCCGATCGTCGGAACCCTGGTCGTTCAGTGCAGGATGACCACGCCCGCGATCACCGCGACCAGTCCGGCGACGCGGTAGACCAGCACGTCGCCGGCATCGACCATGAAGCTGCGGCGCAGCAGGCGGTGGACGAGCAGCGATTCGCCCAGGCAGACCCAGCGTGCGCCGATGAGCAGCGCCAGGCCGGGAATGATCAGCGCCAGGCTCGCGACGAAGACCTGGTGCAGATCGAGGATCGAACGCGACAGGATGCCGATGCCGGCGCAAGCGCTGAGCACCAGGGCGAGGACCAGGATGTGCGCGAGGCTGAAGCGGAAACCGGCCCGCGGAGCATGCGCGGGCAGATGATCGATGATGGAGAACAGCAGCGGTTCCGCCGGCGGCAGCACGTCGAGGCGGGTGCGGTAGTGCGCCTGGAGCAGGTGATCGATCTGCTCGAGGTCGGCGCTGGAGGGTTTCTTCACGTTGTCCACCTCTCCTTCATCCCTCCATTATGACGCTGGAATCCCGATGGACCGGACGGGCTGGGAGTTTAACCCGCCCCCAGTGTATCACACACGGTCACCCTCCGCCGACCAGGGTGACGATCTCCAGCCGGTCGCCGTCGGCCAGGACGGTGGTCGCATGATCGGCCCGGCGCACCAGGTTGCGATTGCGTTCGACCGCGCTGCGCGTCGCCGGCAGGTTGAGCTGGACCAGCAGGGCCGCGATCGTGCACCCTGCGGGCACCTCGGTCGGCTGGTCGTTGACGGTGATGTGCATGCGGAATCCCGTTCAGCTCCTGATCAAGGGACGAAAGGCACGTCGGCCGGAGGCGTCACCGGCGGCGCCGCAGGCCGGCCGAGGGCGGCCATGACCTTCGCCGGGACCTGATCCGGCGGGGCGGCCAGATCGATGGCGGCCACCTTGCCGTCAGCCGCCACCAGGACGAGGGCGGGCACGGCATCGACATGCCAGGCGTCGTCGAGGTCGGTGTCCCAGCCGATGGCATCGCCGATCACCGGGAAGGTGATCCCATGGCGTTCGACCCAGGCGGGGATGCGCGGCACGGTGTCCTTGTTGTCGAGGCTGACCGCGACCACCTGCAGTTGCGCTGGCGCTTCCGTGGCGAGCCGCTGCACGTTGGGAGCGAGCTGGTTGCAGGGATCGGACCAGGTGGTGAAGAACCACACCAGCACGGGCTTCCCGGCGCTGCCGGAGAGATCGATCTGGCCGGGTTTGCCGTCGAGCCGCTTGGCGACCAGCCTGGGCGCCTTCTGCCCGACCAGCTTCTGACCGCCGGTCATGGCGGTTTCGCCCACCATCTGCACCGCCGGATCGCTGGCGTGTTCGGCGAGGAACGCCTGGATGGCCTCCGGCTTGGCACCGCCGCGTTCCATCGCCAGCAGGCGCAGGGCGTAGACCGGCACGCGCTCATCTGCCGGCCCGTCGCGCAGGAGGACCAGCGCGCGGTCGATGCGCGCGAGGATCGCGGCGGGCTCGGGGCCGGTCGCGTTCTTGTCGCCGGCCAGACGGGCCGCGCGGGCGCCGGCCTGGAGGGCGATCAGGCGTTCGGCCTCGGCGACCTGTGCCCGCGCCGCCGCCTTGGGACCGCAGTCGCCGAGATCCTTCACCGCGTCATCGGCGGCCGGCAGGGAGGCGGGATCCTGGGCCCGGCGCCAGCGTTTCTGCCACGCTGCGACCGCGACCAGGCCGATCCGTTCGCGCAGCGCCGGGGCCGCACCGGCAGCGATCTCGCGCACCAGCTTGTCCGCCGCATCAGGATCGTTGGCGTCCACCAGCGCCTCGGCGAGGTCCAGACGCAGCTCGGCGACCTCGCCGGATGTGAGGCCGAGATCGCCCTTGAGCAGGTCGCGCAGCACCTTGGCCCGCGCCGGACTGTCGGGTTCTTCCGTGTCTTCCGGCTTCAGCGACTCCGCGACTAATTTGCGCACGTCCTCCAGACTGGTCGCCGGGAGCGCCAGCGGCAGGCAGATCAGGACGCAACCGGCGAGGAGGGCGAGGCGCGCGGCGGTTCGTGATTGCGATCGCCGGTCGACCGGATGGGGGATGGTCACTTCGGCTTGACGGCGGAAATGCAATACAGGTTGCTGTCGGAGCGGATGAAGATCCGACCGGGTGCGAAGGCGGGCGAGGTGTTGAAGCTGTCAGCCAGGTCGCAATGGCCAAGGCGGACGAAGGTCGGCCCGGTCTTGATCACGTGGGTGGCGCCGCTGCCGAAGGCGTACAGCCGCCCATCGATGATCGTGGGCGAGGCGTAGGTGGTCTGATCGGGCTGGTCGGAGGCGGTCTTCAGCACCTCTTCGTACAGCACCTTGCTGGTCTTGATGTCGACGCAGATCAGGGACTCGGTGAACACATAGACGCGTTCACCGTCGCTGACCGGGCTGACCGAGTTGGGGAACTTCAGGCCCTCGGTCTTGAGTTCGGTGATGCTGAGCTTGGTGGCTTCCTTCGGCAGGGCTCCCTTGCCATCGGTCGTGACACCGAACAGGCCGGCGCCCTCGAAGGTGCCGATCGCCAGGCCACTGGCGAAGATCGGGGTCGGGGCGACGTCGCCGGACCAGAGACCATCAGCATGCCATACCGCGGCGCCGGTGGCGGGGTCATAGCCGCCCAAGCCGGGGCTGCCCATGAGGATGACCTGATGACCGGTGCCGACCTTGGCCAGGATCGGGGAACTCCAACCGCCTTCGGTTGCAGGTTTGGACCAGCGTTTTTCCCCAGTCGCGGCGTCGAGAGCGATCAGGTCCACAAACTGCACCAGCACGTTGCCCTGATAGCGCAGCAACGAGTTCGACAACCCCCACATGTTGTCGGGCTTGCCGAGGTAGACCGTCCAGGCCAGCTTGCCGGTCTGCACGTCGAAGGCCGCGACCTGACCGCTGGCGTAGAGCGCATGCAGGTACTTGCCGTCGACCACCGGGGTCGGCACGGCGTGCATGCCGGTCATGTTGTAGACCGCGTATTCGAGGTCGACCTTCGGGTCTTCCGGCAGCTCGGTCTTCCACAGCAGCTTGCCGGTGTCGGCCGCGAAGCAGAACGCGCCGCGCTTCTCCTTGGTGCCGCCGCTGAGGTACACGCGGTCATTCCACACCACCGGGCTGCTCATGCCTTCGAGCGGCACCGCGACCTTCCAGGCGATGTTCTGGTTCTTGCTCTCGCTCCAGGTGGCCGGCAGGTCCTTCTGGGTGGTGATGGCCGTCTGATAGGGGCCGCGGAAGGCGGGCCAGTTGGCGTCCCAGCCCTCCGGCAGCGGCGCGGCGTCGCCGGCGGCGAGACCTGCCGGCAGCAGGGCGACGGCGGACAGGAGGAGGTGCGAGGCGGTGCGGATCATGGATGCTCCCGGGGTGCGCAGGGCGCGGCTCGGAGGTGGTGCGAGGGGAATCTGGGGGGCTGGGCGGGGCGGGCAATGGGCGGCGGCCGAGGTCACTCGTTGAGCGGCATCTCGGCGCGCGGGAACGAGCCGAGCACCTCCAACGAGGAGGTCGACGCGGCGAGCTCGGCGAGCGCCTCGGCGACCGGGGCGTCGTCCTGGTGGCCTTCGAGGTCGATGAAGAACAGGTATTCCCAGGGACGCCGCCGCGACGGCCGGCTTTCGATGCGGCAGAGCGAGATGCCGCGCCGGTGGAACGGCAGCAGGCAGTCGTACAGCGCGCCCGGCCGGTTCTGCACCCCGAACATCAGCGCGGTCTTGTCGTTGCCGGTCGGCCTGGCCGCCAGCGCCGGTGGCGCGATGACCACGAACCGCGTGATGTTGTTGGGATTGTCCTGGATGTCGGCTGCCAGCACCGGCAGTCCGTAGGCGGTGGCGGCGTCTTCGGATCCCAGCGCGGCGGCCTCGGGTTCGCCGGCGGCGCGTTCGGCGGCCTTGGTGGTCGACACCACGTCGATGAGCTCGACCCCCGGCATGTTCGCCGCGAGCCAGCGCCGGCACTGCGCGAACACGGTGTTGCGCGAATAGATGCGCCGGATCGCCGTGCGTTCGCCGCGCGCCATCAGGTGGTGGCGCACGCGCAGGTGAAGTTCGCTGACGATGCGCAGGTGGGTCGCGAGGAAGGCGTCGATGGTGTCGGTGATCGAACCGTCGGTCGAGTTCTCGATCGGCACCACGCCATAGTCGGCGCGGCGTTTCTCGACCTCGGTGAACACCGCGCCGATGTCGTCGACCGCCAGGTACGACACGCTGCCGCCGAACTTCAGCCGCGCCGCAAGATGGGTGAAGGCCCCGGGCTGGCCGAAGTGGCAGATCGCGAGCGGACGTTCGAGCGCGAAGCTGGCCGACATGATCTCGCGCCAGATCGCATGCAGGCTGGGCGCGGGCATCGGCCCGGTGCTGAGCGCGGTGACGCGGTCGAGCACCTCTTTTTCCCGGTGCGGGACGAAGATCGCGCTGCCCCCGCCGGTGCCGGCGCTGGCCTTGGCACGGCCGACCTCGCGCGCGGCCTCGGCCCGGCGGTTGATCAGGCGCACCAGTTCGGCGTCGATCTCGTCGATGGTACGGCGGGCGGCGGCGAGGTCGGCGGCTGGGTCCATGGGCTCGGATCGCTGCGGTGGGTGGTGGCGAAGGCTAATAGCGGATCGTCTTGACCTTGAACTTCAGATCGCCAGCCGGGGCCACCACGGTGATGGTGTCGCCGACCTTCTTGCCCAGGAGCGCCGATCCCATCGGGCTGGAGGTCAGGATCTTGTTGTCGAGCGGGTCGTCCTCGCCGTCGCCGACCAGGCGCCATTCCTCGACCGACTTGTCCTTGAGATCCTGCAGGGTGACGATCGCGCCGAAGGCGATGCGGCTGGTGTCGATCTGGCTCTCGTCCACCACCACCGCGTGCGCGAGCTTGCCCTTCAGCTCGGTCTCGCGCGCCTTGAGCATGCCCATCTCCTCGCGGGCGGCGTGGTACTCGGCGTTCTCCTTGAGGTCGCCCTTCTCGCGCGCCTCCTCGATCGCCTTGGCGACGACCGGGATCTTGGCCTGCACCTCGTTGAGGTCCGCCTGCAGCTTGCGCTTGCCTTCTTGGGTCACGGGAATCTGGCTCATGGGCTCTCCGCAGCGCAGTCGTAACAAAAAATCGCAGGCCCGGACGGGCCTGCGCGAGGGTTTCGCCGTGGGCGGCGGGGGGATGGAAACCCGCACCGGCCAAGGTCCGGAGCATGGATTCCGCTTCGGGAAGTCAACGCGAGCACGGATCGGGCGGAACAACCGGTCGGGCCGGTGCACGCCGGTCCTGGGCCCAGGCCGCTGCCGCAAAGATCGGCCTCCTGGGAGTGCCGGCGTCGCACCGGCCGGGCAAAGCAGCGAACGCAGGGTGTCCCATCCCTTCTTTTGCGCGGGCTGGCCGGCCGGGCTTGAGCCACCCGCTGCCCGACCATGCTGCCGGCCATGGGACGACCGCCGAAAGCCCGCGAACCGCTGCGCCAGGCCGCGCTGGAACTGTTCGTCGAGCAGGGCGTGCACGCCACCGGGGTGCGCGACATCGCCCGCCACGCCGGGGTGTCCGAGGCGGCGCTGTACTGCCACTGGGCCAATAAAGAGGACATGGTCCACAGCCTGTTCACCGAGCACCTGGCCGAGGTCGTCGCCCGCATCGAGGCCGCGATCGCGGCCGAGTCCACCCTGGAAACGCAGGTGCTGGCGGCGTGCCGGGCCTGCTACCGCCTCTATGACGAGCAGCCGCTGGTGTTCCGCTTCGTCCTGCTGGTGCAGCATGAACTCGCGAGCCAGCTTCCGCCGCACCTGCGCATGCCGCAGGACGTGGTCATCGACATGATCCGCCGCGCCGCCGCCCGGGGCGAGATCGGCGCGCGCGCCGGCACCGACGCCGATCCAGTGCTGATGTCGGCGGCGCTCATCGGCACCTTCCTCGAGACCGCGATCTACGTCGGCAACGGCCGCCTGCCCGGCCCGCTCCTCCAGCACGCCGAGGGCGTGAGCCGGATCGCGCTGCGCATCCTGCGCGCGTAGCCCCCGCCCGCCGATACCAGGACCGCCATGAAGCACCTCCGCCGCGAACTGTCCTTCACCATCCCGGAACGGGTCGGCTTCGTGAACATCACCGCCGAGGTCGCCGACTGCGTACGCGCCAGCGGCGTCGCCGAAGGCCTGTGCCTGGTCAACGCCATGCACATCACCGCGTCGGTGTTCATCAACGACGACGAGCCCGGCCTGCACCGCGACTACCGCCGCTGGCTGGAGGAGCTCGCCCCGCACGATCCCGCCCGCTACGAGCACAACCGCACCGGCGAGGACAACGGCGACGCGCACTGCAAACGCCAGCTCATGGGCCGCGAGGTGGTGGTGGCGATCAGCGGCGGGAAGCTCGATTTCGGCCCGTGGGAGCAGATCTTCTACGGCGAATTCGACGGCCGGCGCAGGAAGCGCGTGCTGGTCAAGATCATCGGGGAATGACCGCGCCCTCTGATCCACCCCGGGTGGATCCGGGCGGATTGGCCTGTGGCGGATGCCGGCTGGTGCGCTACAAAGCCCAGGCCAAGGGCAGGTCCGCCCAAGCGAGGATGCGCGATGGATTCCAATCCCGGCAGCGGTCACCCCTATGACCTGTCGATCGATGGGACGACCCTGCTGGTCACCATCCGCCGCGAATTCGACACCGGAAGCCTGCACCAGGACTGGGCCCACAGCATCGTCACCGCCCATCCGGGGCCGTTCACCGCCGTGGTGCTCGACCTCAGCAGCACAGGACTGCTCTCGTCCACCTTCTTCGCCGGGCTGATCAAGCTGCATTTCCACTACACGCAGCATGGGGTCGCCAAGATCAAGGTGGTGAAGCCCGATCTGCGCATGGTGCGCAACCTGTCGATGCTGCGCATGGATCAGCTCTTCGACATCGTCCTGCGCTGAACCTCGTCCCAACCCCGTCTCAGTGCTGCCACCGCTGGAGATCCGGAGCCGTTCGGACAGCGGCACAGCGCACAAAGTACGCTTCGCCAGCGCCTGTTTTCTCGCACCGATGGAGGGCATCACCGATCCGGTGTTCCGCGCCCTGGTGATCGCGCACGGCGGCGTCGGCGGCGCCAGCACCGAGTTCATCCGCATCACGGTTTCACCGACGCCGGTGCGGATCTGCCGCAAGCACCTCGGCGGCGAGGCGCCGGCGGAAGTGCCGACCGCCGTGCAGCTCATGGCCGCCGGGCCGGACTTCGTCGCCGCCTCGGCCGCCAACGCCGAACGTGCCGGCGCGGCCTGGATCGACCTCAATTTCGGCTGCCCCGCGCCGGTGGTGTTCCGCAAGTGCGCCGGCTCGGCGCTGCTCGACCATCCCGAGGCCATCGCCGCGATCACCGCCGCTGCGGTGGCCGGCACCCGTCTGCCCGTGTCGGTGAAGATGCGCGTCGGCGTGGCCGGCGATGCGCGACTGGAGGAGAACCTGCACGCCGCCGCCGAGGCCGGCGCGGCGATGGTGATCCTGCACGCCCGCCTGCGCACCACCTCCTACCACCAGCCGGCGCGCTGGGAGTGGCTCGCGCGCGCCGCCGCATGGCTCAAGCCGCGCGGGGTGCCGCTGATCGGCAACGGCGGCATCGACACCGCCGCCGACGCCGCGCGCATGCTCGCCCAGACCGGCTGCGCCGGAGCGATGATCGGCCGCGCCGCGCTGGCCGACCCGTGGATCTTCCGCGCCGTCGCCGGCGGTGCCCCCGCCAGCCGCGACGAGGCGCGCGCCTTCCCGCGCCGCTACGCCGCCGCGATCGCCACCGGGCAGGTGGTGCCGCCGGTCGGCGTTCCGATCCGCTACGCCGCCGCCCTGGCGAAACTCAAGCAACTGGTGCGGTACTACCGCGCCGGCGACCTCTTCGCCGGGCGCGAGGAACGGCGCCAGGAGCTTCTGCGCTGCGGCGACGCCGAGGCGATCCTGCGCGCCCTTGAAGGCCTCTGATCACTCCAGGACGTGCAGCCGGCCGTCGCGCAGTTCGAGCCGGCGGTCGGCGCGCGCGGCGACGCCGGGATCGTGGGTGACGATGACCACCGCCGCGCCGTCGCGACGGGCGAGTTCCAGGATCTCGCCCAGCACCACCGCCGCCGTGGCGGGATCGAGGTTGCCGGTGGGCTCGTCCGCGAGCAGCAGTTGCGGCCGGTTCAGGAGCGCGCGGCAGAGCGCGACTCGCTGGCGTTCGCCGCCGGACAGCGTGCGCACATCGGCCCCGGCGCGGCCGACGAGGCCGACTCCGCTCATCAGCGCAGCGGCGCGCTGCCTGGCCTCAGCCGGGTCGAGCCGGCTGATCCGCCCGGCGAGGAGGATGTTCTCGCCGGCGGTGAACTCCGGCAGCAGGTGGAAGGCCTGGAAGACGAACCCGATCCGTCGCGCCCGCGCGCTGGCCCGCGCATCGCCGCTGAGCCCCGTGAGTTCGTCGCCCGCCAGGCGGATCGATCCGGCGTCGGGCCGGTCGATGAGCCCCAGGCAGTGCAGCAGGGTGCTCTTGCCGGTGCCCGAGGCGCCGCGCACCGCGACGACCTCGCCGGCCGCGACCGCCAGTTCGAGGTCGGCCAGCACCCGCAGGCCGGGATAGGCCTTGGTCAGGCCGGTGACGTGCAGAAGCGGATTCACGCGCCCTCCCGCAACGTCTCGATCGGGTCCACGCGGCCTGCTTTCAAGGCCGGTTGCAGCACGGCGATCAGGCCGATCAACGTGGTGATCGCGATGAAGGCCAGCGGAATCAGCGGGTTGAAGCTGATCGGCGCCTTGGCCGAATAGAAGATGTCCTGCGGGAAGAGCGGGAAGCCGAGCAGGTCGCTGACCGGGTTGATCACCGCGAGCAGGCCCCAACCGAGCGCCCAGCCGCTGAGGCCGCCGAGCAGGCACACCGCGACGCCGGCGATGAGGAAGGTGCTGATGATCTCACCGCGCCGCGCGCCCAGGCCCTTCAGCACCCCGATGTCGTGGCGTTTCTCGACCACCAGGGTCGAGAACACGGCGTAGACGAAGAGCATGGAGATGACCAGGAAGGCGACCATGCCGACCGCCATCAGGTTGCGGCTGTTCTCGATCAGGCGTATCCCGTTGATGCCGCGCGCCTGGCGCCAGGTGCGGGCCTCGAAGCGGCTGGGGCCGGCGTTGATCCGGTCGGCGACCGCCTGCGGCACGACGCCAGGGACGACGCTGGCGCGCCAGCCGGTGACGCGGGCCGGCTCGGTCGGCTTGGCGTGCAGGTCGCACAGGCGCTGCGCCTGCGGCAGCGGCACCAGCACCGCGAGCTGATCCGTCTGGACCACGCCGGTCGACATGGTGTCGCTGATCTCGACCTTGATCCGCTTGCCGCTGGGCACCGTGATCGAGACCTGCTCGCCCAGGCGCATGCCGCTGCCGTAGAGCACCTCGCGGCCGGGCACGACGCCGGGGATCGGGCGTTCGCGCGGCGGCAGCGGGATCGGCGCGAGGCCGAACGGCCCGGCCAGATCGAGGCCGCTGAGCACCAGGTGGTGGCGCCAGGCCGGGGTCAGGAAGCCGCTGCCACGCCGCGCCGGCGGGACGTCGGGGCAGTCGATCGCGGTGACCGGCTGCGGATGCAGGCGCAGCGCACCGATGCGGCCCATCGCGGCATCCGCCGACCAGTCGAGGCCGTCGACCAGGCAGGGCAGATTCGCGTGCTCGCCGAATTCCTTGCGCCGGCCGATGATCCCGTAGGTCGACACGAACGGGGCGAGGGCGGCCACGTCGGGCAGCGCGGCGATCTGGGCGCGGATCCGGGGCGTGTCGGCGGCGTCATCGCCGGCGCGGATGGTCAGGTCGGCCTCGTTGGCGCGGAAGTTCCGCTCGACCATCTCGAGCCAGCCCTGGCTGAGGCCGACGAACAGGATCGACAGGCCGACCGTGAAGGTTATCGCGATCAGCGCCAGCCACGCCGCGCGCCGGGTGCGCAGGTAGCGCAGCGCGAGATGCCAGGCGAGCATGGGCGGGGTCCGGGTGCGGCGCGGGATGCGGACTCAGCGGCCGAGCAGCACCACTTCCTCGACCGTCACCAGCGGGGCGGGATTCTCGAGGCCGGCCTTGGCGGCGTCGATGGGCTCCTTCGCGCCCTTCACCCCGACGTTGCGGTAGTAGAATTCGCTCAGTTGCAGCGTGGCGGGATCCTTGGCCTTGAGGTAGGCCTTCACGTTGCCGTCGCCGTCCATGATCGCGTAGTGGATGTCGAGCGCGGTGAGATCCTTCTGCACCAGCAGGCCGTCGGCGGCGTAGGGCGAGACGGCGACTTTGCCCGGCAGCGCAGCGACACCGGGGTTGGCGCCTGGAGTGGTCGGACCGGCGCCGGCATGGACGGGGGCAGCGGTTTTCCCAGGTTCCTTCACCGGATCCGTGACCTTGATCTCGAGGTTCTTGGCGGCGGCGTAGGCCTTGGCCTCGGTCTTCACCTTGTCGATCGCGACCTTGATCTGGGCGGCGGCGAGGCGGGTGGCCTGGCTGGGGTGCTTCTCGATGACCTCGGCGAGCTGCCTTTCGAGGCCGTCCCAGTCCTTGTTGAGCGCCACTTCCAGGCGGGCGGTGACGGAATCGCGGAAGTCGCCATAGGTCGACACGGCGGCGGACCAGACGCGCTCGGATTCCTCGGCCTGCTTGCGGTTCTCCTCCGAGACCGTCCTCACCGCCGCAACGACATCGCCCGGGGTCGTGGTCGTCGCGGTCTGGCCGGCTGCGGGCGGGGCGGAGGCCAGCCGCACGTTGTCCTTGTGGGTGTAGGCGATCGCGTTGGGGATGTAGACGGCCACCCAGTTGCCGACCTTCTGGCCTTTGTCTTCCAGCACTTCGCCGACCGCGAGCTGGGCCACGATGTTGGCGCCCTGGGTCGCGTCGTCGCGGGCGTTCGAGCGGTCGCGGATCACGCGCCAGCGTTTGCCGTCATCGATCGGCGTGATCTTGTCCTCGCGCACCCAGGCTTTGCCTTCCTTGGGGAACCGTATGACCAGCCAGTCGGGCGCACCGAGCGCGGTGCCGATGACCTCGACCTGGCTTTCCGCCTTCAGCATCACCACTGGTTTGGCCTTCTGATCCGGCCCGTAACGCACGTTGCCGTTGCGGGTGAACACCGCCGGCACGGTCTTCTGCACCGGCTTCGACGCGTCATCGGTGTCCGGGCCGACGGCGGCCTGCACTGGCCCAGGCATCAGCGCCGCGAGGGCGACCAGGGTGAGCGACAGGAGCGAAGGAAGCCGCGTGCGGATGCCCATGGGGTTGACCTCAGGCGGAAACCTAGGCCGCAGGCGACGCCTGCCAAGGGCGGGGCGAGGCCTCGAAAGGATCGGGTTGCGATCCGGCCGGCTTGCCCTGCCGGCGTTCGTGCGCCATCTTCCCCCAGGAATCCCGATGGAATCGACCACGCTCCCCGGCCATCGCGCCGGCATCGACGATGAAGAGCTGCGCCGCCGCCTGCGCTCCGACCTGGCCTGGCAGGGGTTCAGCGGCAGCGGCCGGACCTGGACCTGCCCATGCTGCCTGCGCACCGTGGAAGTCGGGCCGCACGACGATGCGCTGGCCATGCTCACGGCCATCCGCGACCATCTGCACGCGTCCTGCCCGCCGGCGCGGACCAGGCCCGTGACGCTGCAGCCGCCGCATCTGCTGCGGGCGGCGATCGAGCGCGCCGACACCGCCTTCCACCTCGCCCATGATCCGGCCTGGCAGGGGCGGGTCGGCGACGGGCGCTGGGTCTGCCCCGGCTGCCTCGAGATCCAGCGCTTCCAGGCCGAAGGCGACGAGGTGCTCGCCCTCGTCCTGGCGCATCGCCATGCCTGCCGCGCCCTCGCCGCGAGTGCGCGCACCGCCGCCGAGGTCGAGGCGGTGGTGGTCGGCGCCGCGAAGCAGGAGCAGAACAGCAGCACCGACACCTGGATGGGCCTGCGTCCCAGCGACGTGGCCACCGGGGCCGAGAGCGCCAGCAGCGAGGCGAGCGAACTCGAAGCGGTGCGCGAATTCCAGGTCAACCTCATGCGCCACGCGCCCGAGGTGCCCGGCTTCCGCATCGCCACCTCCTACGAGGCCTGCACCAACCTGAGCGGCGACTTCAACCAGTTCGTCACCCTGGCCGACGGCCGCCTGGCGGTCGCGCAGGGCGACGTGAGCGGCCACGGCACCCGCGCCGGACTGCTGATGGCCATCGCCAACAAGCTGGTCGAGCTCTACGCGCGCCAGTACGACGACCCGCGCCAGGTCGCCATCCAGTTGCAGCGCGCCATGGCCGACGACCTGGGCGGCCGGTCATTCCTGACCATGTCCTATGGCGTGCTGGATCCCCGGACCCGCACCCTGAGCTGGATCCGCGCCGGCCATGGCCCTGCGCTGATCTGGCGCAACTCCACCGGCGCGATCGAGACCCTGCTGCCGCCCGGCATGGCGGTCGGCATCCCGATGCACGAGGCCTTCGCCCGCAGCCTGGCCCTGGCCGAGACCCGCTTCGAGCCCGGCGATGTCTTCGTGTTCGCCACCGACGGCTTCACCGAGGCCATGGACCAGGACGACGAGGAGTTCGGCATGGAACGCATGGCGCGCCAACTTCAGGCCGCTGGCCCCAAGGGCCCCGACGCGGTGATCAGCGCCATCCGCACCGCCGTCGCCGCGCACCGCAAGGGCGTGCCGGTGGCGGATGATCAGAGCCTGCTGGTGATCGCCGCCGATCAGCTGTGACCACGGGGCTCCGCCACGCGCTCCGCCTGGGCCTCGGGGCCCTGGATCCATGGTTGCCCGGACTGGCCGGCGAAGGTCAGGGACTGGCGATCAGCACGCCGTCGGGGCGGTGCAGATCGTTGCTGATCAGGCGCAGCACGGCCTCGTCGAGGGTGCGGGTCGGATCAAGGCGCAGGGCGGCGCGCAGCAGGCCGCCGTCGCCGCAGAATGCCGGCCAGAACGGGCGCAGGGCGGACTCCGGCCCGATGTCCAGGAGGGAGGCCACCCGCTCGGGATCGGCGGCGGCGGCGAGGTGGAGCAGGAGGATCCGCGCCGCGGCCGGCTGGCTGAACGGGTGGCGGGCGTCGCGGCCGCTGATCCCGCTGACGATGCCGGCGAGGTAGGTCGGTTCCTGGAAGTCGAACAGGGTGTTGCAGGTGATCTGCACGTATTCCGCCCCGCCCCGGTCTTCGGTCAGGCGCAGGAAGACCTTGTCGCCGAGGATCTCGCAGGTGCCCTGGTAGCTGTAGCGGCGGCGGCCGGACGCGCGCACCTCCAGGCGGGCCTGGCCGCCATCGATCTCGACCAGGCTGCGCTGGATGTGGCCGTCATCCGCGAACGAGCGGCTGTAGGTCAGCCACCGGCCGTCGTGCCAGCGCGTTTGCGCTGCCGCCGCCGGCCGGGCCGTGGTCGCCGCCGCGCCGGCCAGGCGGGCGCGCAGGGCCGGCGGGGCGGCGTCGAGGAGGGCGGCCTCGATGAAGGCCTCGCGCTCGGGCCCGGTCAGCTCCAGCCGCCGGGCCCAGGCCGGAGCCGCGTCGGGATCGACCCGGCGCAGGGCGTGGCGCAGGCGGCTGAGCGAGCTCGGTGACAGGCCGAGCCGCCGCGCCAGCTCGGCCGCGCTCCAGCCGCGCCGGGTCGCGAGGGCGTCGAGGTGCATTCCGAAATCGCTGACCGGCATGCTCGCAGCCTGCCGGCATTGCGCGGCGGTGCAACGCCAGCGCTGCTGAATTCCAGGGAATATCCAGGTTTCCACCGGATCCCGCCGCGACCGTTGCTGGTTTGCGCATGCCGCGCGCGGACGCAACGCCCCGACGCGGCGCGCCGACGCTACCTTGCCCGGTGGAGGATCCCGCCATGGAACCGTCACCCGCACCTTCGCCCACCCCGCCCGTCCCCGAGGTCGCCACCGTGGCGCCGCCCGTTCACCTTTCCGCCGTTGCCCACCCTGTCCCTCCTGAACCTGCTGTTCCCGACCCCGGAAAGGCCCTGCCGCCGTGCAGGGCGTCGACGGTAGGTGCTTCCGCCACTGCGCCCCGCCCGGTGATCGTCTGGCCAGGCCGGGTGCGCCCCGGGCGGGCCGGTCCCCCAACCGAACGCGGATTCTGGCAGGCGCCGACCGTGGGCAGCATGGTCTACCTGGTGTCAGCGGCCTGCCTGCTCGGATCGGCCGCAGCGATCCTGGTGCCGGCGATGCGCGACGACGGCGGCCTGCCGGAGCGGGTGGCGGCGGTCGGTGCGGTGGTCGGCTACCTGGGCTGCCTGCTCGGGGTGGTGGTGGTCGTGCTCGGCTGGATGCGCGCCCATCCCGATGCGGTCGGACCGGTGCTGCTCAGCGCCGCCCTCATCGCCGGCGCCGGGGTGGCGGCCGGCACCATCGCCCTCCAGGCTCCGCTCGCCGCGTTTTCGCTGGGTCTGCTCGGGTGCCTGGTGATCGGCGGGCTCGCCCCGCTGGCGTTGCGCCGGCTCGCCGTGCCGATCTGCGCCGCGTGGGTCTGGCCGGCCGGACTCATGATCGCCTGGTTGCTGATATGGCCGGCCGTGACCGGCTGGGTCGCCTCGGCCGGCGCCCCTGAACGCGAGGCGGCCACCGCGGCCGTGATCCGCTGGGGTTGGTGCCTGCCCGGCCTGGCGGCGATCCTGGCCGTGGGCATCGGCCGCGACCGGCCCATCCCGGCGGTGGGCGGACCGCTGCTCGCATGGCCCGGCCTCGCCTGGGCGTGGCTGGTCCTGCTGGTCGCGGGCGGATGCAGCCAGGCGGTGATCCTGCCCATGCTCTTCCTGGTCGAATGGAAATGGGGCGAGGTGCTGGTGCTGGCCCTGCCCGCGAGCCTGCTGGTCGCGACCGTGATCGCCGGGCGTCGGCACCAGCGCTGGCTCGATCAGCTCGCCTGGCTGCTGGTGTTCGTCCTCGCGCTGGCGGTGATCAATGGCAATGGCGGCAACCCGGTGGCGCTGACCCTGGGCAGCGTGGCCTGGGGGCTGGCCTGGTGGCGCTGGAGCCCCGGTTCACCCGGGCCGGCCATCCAGGCGTCGGGTCTCGCCGTGGCCGCCCTGGTCTACGCCCTCGCGGACACCGGTCGCGCCTGGCAGCCCATCGCCAGCTGGGCCCTGCTGGCGGGGGTGATGACCAGCGGAGCGTTGTGGCTGGCGCTGGCCTGGCGGCGCGGTTCGCCGGCATGCGCCGCGGTGGGGGCCATGCATCTGGGGCTGGTCGCAGGTCGGGTGGCGGTGCAGCTCTTCGGCCTGGATCGCGGCATGCTGGTGCCGGTCACCATCATCGGGGCGATCCAGGGCGTGATCGTGGTGCTGCTCCTGCGGCCCAGGGATCTGCCGCGCGATCTCGCGCTCATCACCGCCGCGACCCTGGCGATCCTTGGTTTTTTCCTGCGTCCGGCGACCGCGCCCGGCTGGACGTTCGCCTGGGGCCTGGCCTTCGGCGTCGAACTGGCCTTCCTGGCCTGGCGTTGCCGGGATCCCCGCATCTGCCTCGCGGCGGGCGCCGTCGTGGCACCGGACTTCTTCAACCTCGTACGTCGCCATCTCGCCTGGGTCGGCATCGGCAGCGCCTTCGCCCTGCTCGCGCTCGGCCTGCTGGTCAGCCGGCGGCACGTGCTGGCAGGGGATGGCGGCGGAAGCGGAGCCGGTCCGGTGGCGCCACCACGGACCGGAAAGCCCGCCGATCAGTCCGAATAGGTGTAGATGCCGGCCTGGCCGCTGGTCTCCGAGATCGAGATGCGCAGCCGGCGCACGCTCAGGCGGCCGAAGCGCTCCTCGAGCAGACGGTAGAGCGAGCGGCCGAACCAGGCGGCGAGATTCTCGGCCGAGGTGTTGTTGAAGGGCAGGACCAGCACCTCGTCGGTGGGGGCGAGGTAGCGGCAGCCACGGTACTCGACCTCGGTGTGGCCGTCGTCGCGCTGCCGATGCGTCAGTTCATGGTGCTCGCCGGGGACGAGCCAATGCTCATCCAGGTCATCGCAGAGGCGGCGCACGAACGGCTTCACCTGCTTGAAGTCGATGACCAGGCCGCGATCGGACAATTCCCCGTCGATCTCGACCTCGACCTGGTAGTTGTGGCCGTGCAGGCGCTCCTTCGACCCGTCGGGGAAGATGAGGAAATGCGCGCAGGAGAACTTGAAGTACTCCTTGGCGATCAGGATCGACCATTGTTCCATGCGAAGTTCCGATCAGGGAGAGCGACGTGGATTAGAACAGGCGGATGAGCTGGAAACCGGCCGTAGCCCCCTGCATGCGCAGGACGGCGTCGCGGGCACCTCCCCAGGCGACCTCGCTCTGCCCGGCATCGTAGGCGACTTCCAGGGCGAGCTCCCAATTGCGCGCCACCCGCACCGCCAGCACCGCCGCCAGACCGCAGCTCAGGCTGGTGCCGGACCAGGACCAGCCGCCGCTGCCGGGGTTCAGGCGGGCGCGGGAGAATCCGGCCGCGATGCGTGGAACCAGTTCGATCCGCCACGCGCCTGGCAGGACGCGCAGGTCGTCATCCAGACCAAGGAATCGCCAGGTGGGGCCGAAGTGCAGGATGAGCGAGGTCGTGTCGAGCTCGGCCCGGCTGCTGGGCCCGAGGTCTCCGGTCGCGTCGGTCACCTGGGTTATCGTGCCCCGATGCCGATCGTAGCCCAGTTCGAGTCCGCCCAGCCAGCCGAAACCGGATTCGGAGAAGACCTGCCGATCGGCGCGCAGGCCGGTGCGCCAGCCAGGAGCTGCGCTGACCTGGAGGTTCTGCTGCTGCGTGGCACCGGTGGTCTCGTCGAGCTGATTGGTCCGGGCGGATTCCAGGGGGGTCGACAGGCCGACGACCAGCCGCAGGTCATCGACGCGTCGCCAACCGTCGGAAAGCAGATTGGGCGAGTCAGCGGCGGTGCCGAGCGTGGTTCCAGCCAGCAGGCCCAGGGTGACGAACCTCTTCACGGAAACTCCAGGGAGAACGATGGGATCGGGAAGGACGGCGCGGCAAGGAGGATGCGTCCCAGGCCGATCGGGCAAGCCGAGGCGGCGTCAAGCCGACCTGGTGCCCGAACGGTGTGGCGCCGGGAGGAGGTTACTTCTTCTTGCTCGGCTTGTCGCCGCCACCGCCGCCCCCACCGCGCACCAGCGCCGCATGGATGGCGAAGAAGACGATGATCTGCTCGCAGGCCAGGCGCCAGGCGAGGTTGCCGACGATGAGGATGAGCAGCCCGGTCGGCCAACCCGCCTGGCTGGTGAACTGCCGCAGGCGCGGATCGAGATCGACGAAGGCCAGCGCGATGGTGAGTCCGCCCGCGATGGTGATGGCGATCAGCCCGAGCGGATAGACCAGCTTGATCATCAGCGGGATGAGCATGGTGCGGAAGGCGAAGAAGTCGCGCATGGGGGGCCTCGGTGCGCTCGTTCGTAGCGCCCGCGCTCGCGCGGCCAAGGGCTGCGGATCAGGTCACGACGGATCCAGGCTCCGCCCTTGTGCGGCCGGGCCCAGCGGAATCGAATGCGGCCCCGGAGGCCGCATGGCAGCTTCGTCCACCTCATCCGCCTCGTCCCGCCCGCCGCTCGTCGCCGTCCTCGACCTTGGCAAGAGCAACAAGAAGGTGGTCCTGGTCGACGATCGTCTGGGCATCGTCGCCAGCCGGTCGGCGGCGTTTCCGGCCACCTTGACGGCGGACGGCATCCTGGTCGAGCAGGTCGACGCGATCTTCGCCTGGTTCCTGGCGCAGCTGCGCGAACTCGGGCGGGAATACCCGATCGCGGCGCTCGCGGTGTCGACCCATGGCGCGACCATCGCCTGCCTTGCGGCCGACGGGCGGCCGGCGGTGCCGGTGGTGGCCTACGAGACCGACCTGGGCGAGGCGGCCAGCCGCGACCTGGATGCCGAGTTCTACCGCCAGTGCGGGCCGTTGGAGCGATTGCAGGACGAGACCGGCACCTGCGACCTGCCGCTGCTCATCAATCCGGCGAAGCAGATCCTCTTCCTGCAGCGGCGCTTCCCGCGCGACTGGGCGCGCACCACGACCATCCTCACGTATCCCTCCTATTGGGGCTGGCGCTTCACCGGACAGCGCGCGGCGGAGCCGACCTACACCTTCAACCACAGCTTCCTGCACGACATCCGCACCCGCCGGCCGTCGAGCGCGGCGGTGAAGCTGGGTTGCGTGCCGCACCTCGATCTGCCCATGCGGCGGCCGTGGGACCGATTGGGCACGCTCTCGGCCGAGGTCCAGGCGGCGACCGGACTGGGGCCGCTGCCGGTCGCGGTGGGCATCCATGATTCCAACGCGGCGCTGCTGCCGTATCTGCTGACCCGGGGCGACCGCGATTTCTGCCTGAACTCCACCGGCACCTGGTGCGTGGCGATGCATCGGGTCAAGCACGTCCACTACGGCAAGGGCGAACTCGGCCAGAAGATCATCTTCAATGTCGACGCCCTGGGCAGCCTGGTGAAGACCAGCTTCCTGATGGGCGGCATGGATTACCAGCTCTACCACGGGCTGATCGGCGGCGGCGATCCCGGCTGCGACGCCGCCCGCCTGGCTGCGGCGCTGGCCCGCACCGGCGACGCCATCCTGCCCGGCGCCTTCGCGAGCCAGTTCCCGCGTTGCGCCGGCGGCGCCCTGGTGGACGGCGCGGTGGTGCCGCTCACCGAACTGAAGACGGGCGCACGGCCGGGGTTCCTGGCCGACCCGACGCTGGCGCACGACCTGCTCAACGTCTCGCTCGCGCTGCAGAGCGAGGTCGCGATCCGCCGCACCGGGGTCAAGGACGGCACCGCGATCTTCATCGAAGGCGGCTTCCGCCAGAACGCGGCGTTCCTGGCCGTACTGGCCGCGCTCTTCCCGCAGAACCCGATCGCCTGCACCAGCCTGGCCGAGGCCACCGCCTGCGGCACCGCGCTGCTTGGTCACGCACTTGTCGCCGGTTGCGAACCCCAGGCCCTGGCCGATCGCATCGTGATCGACGAGATCCCGGTCGCGCGGGTGGAGTTGCCTGGACTGGCCGCCTACCGCGCCGCCTGGCTCAAGGCGGCGGGATGAAGCCGATAATCGCAAGAACGCCCCACCTGCTGCGTTGGTCGTCAATCATGTGGCGCCGCCACACGCCTTCCTCCCGCCCTGCATCTGGGGCACTCTTACGATTTTTACAGGAATTTTGGGTTGGAAGGCTTTGGCGTGGCCACGGTCTCACGTGGGATGGAGGTCATTCCTGTTATTTTTCCCGCATTCACCCACCAGGTGCGGTTCTTCCCTTTCTCAACACCGGGTCAGGACTAAATGTTGGGATTCTCTCATGGCTGAAAGGAATTTTCGCGGAGGAAGCGCGCGGCAGGCCGGCGCGGCGCGGCGGAACTAGCCGTCTAATCCGTATAAAAACACCCTTTTATTTTGAACGCCCGCGCATATCCACCGGAACCCCCACCTGCCTGCCGTGAGCTTCCTCTACCTCTTCACCGGCCTCGCCCTCGCCCTGTTCGTCGCGGGCGTGGCATTCCTCGTCTGGCAGGTCCGTTCGGGCCAGCTCGATGACCTGGATACGCCGGCCCTGCGCATGCTCGGCGACGACCCGCCGGCCGCACCCCGGCCCGACCCCGCCTGCACGCCGGCCGCCATAGCTCCTCCGCAAACGCCGACCACCCCTGGAACGCAACCGTGAGCACCGCCGTTTCTTCCGCCTCGCCGCTCGAGCGCTTCGCCTACGACGACAAGATCGTCCGCAACTTCATCGTCGCCACCCTGGTCTGGGGCGTGGTCGGGATGGTCGTCGGCATCCTGGTCGCGCTGCAGCTGGCCTGGCCGGCGGCGAACTTCGACATCTCGTGGCTGACCTTCGGCCGCCTGCGCCCGCTGCACACCAACGCGGTGATCTTCGCCTTCGCCGGCAACGCGATCTTCGCCGGCATCTACCATTCGTCGCAGCGCCTGCTCAAGGCGCGGATGCTCTCGGACAGGCTGTCGCAGTTCCACTTCTGGTCCTGGCAGCTCATCATCGTCGCGGCGGCGATCACCCTGCCGCTGGGGCTGTCGACCTCGAAGGAATACGCCGAGCTGGAATTCCCCATCAAGATCGCGATCGCGGTGTCGTGGATCGCCTTCGGCATCAACCTCTTCGGCACCATCCTCAAGCGGCGCGAGCGCCACATCTACGTCGCGATCTGGTTCTACATCGCGACCTGGGTCGGCATCACCATGCTGCACGTGGTGAATTCGCTCTCGATCCCGGTCACCGTCTTCAAGAGCTATTCCATGTTCGCCGGCATCCAGGACGCGCTGGTGCAATGGTGGTACGGCCACAACGCGGTGGCGTTCTTCCTCACCACGCCGTTCCTGGGCCTGATGTACTACTACCTGCCCAAGGCGGCGAACCGGCCGGTGTACAGCTACCGCCTGTCGATCGTGCATTTCTGGGGCCTGATCTTCCTCTACATCTGGGCCGGGCCGCACCATCTGCTCAACACCGCGACGCCGGAATGGGCGCAGACCCTGGGCGTGGTGTTCTCGATCATGCTGCTGGCGCCGTCGTGGGGCGGCATGATCAACGGCCTGCTGACCCTGCGCGGCGCCTTCGACAAGGTGCGCACCGACCCGGTGCTGAAGTTCCTGGTCGGGGCGGTGACCTTCTACGGCATGGCGACCTTCGAAGGCCCGCTGCTCAGCCTGCGCGAGGTCAACGCGCTGTCGCACAACACCGACTGGACCATCGGCCACGCCCATTCCGGCGCCCTGGGCTGGAACGGCCTGCTGGCCTTCGGCATGATCTACTGGCTCGTGCCGCGCCTGTGGAAGACCAAGCTGTACAGCGACGGCCTGGCGAACCTGCACTTCTGGCTCGCCACCGCCGGCATCGCCCTGTACGCGGTCAGCCTGTGGATCGCCGGCATCGCCACCGGCATGATGCAGCTCCAGTTCACTGAAACCGGCCATCTGAAATACCAGGACTGGATCGAGATCGTCAACACCATGAAGCCGTACTACTGGATCCGCATCGGGGCGGGCCTGCTGTACCTGGCGGGCACGGCGATCGGCGTCTACGTGGTGTGGAAGACCATCCGCGCGAGCGGCAACAAGCTGGTCGACGAGGCCGTGGCGGTGCCCGCCCTGGCCGCGGATGAACCCGTCAAACCGCTGATCGACTCCGCCCTGGCGCAGCCGACCCCGCGCGCGCGCCTCAGCGCCATCCACGGCCTGCTGGAACGCTGGCCGGTGGTGTTCATCGCGCTGACGGCGGTCGCCTTGGCGGTGGGCGGCATCTGCGAGATCATCCCCAGCCTCGTCCAGGGCGCGCTCAGCCCGAAGATCGCGACGGTGAAGCCGTACACGCCGCTCGAACTCACCGGCCGCGACATCTACATCCGCGAGGGCTGCGTCTCCTGCCACACCCAGATGGTCCGCACCCTGCGCGCCGAGACCGAACGCTATGGCGCCGACTACAAGATTCCCGGCACCGACGCGGTGGTGAACGGGCGCCAGTTCACCCGTCCTGGTGAACACATCTATGACCGGCCTTTCCTGTGGGGCAGCAAGCGCACCGGACCGGACCTGCAACGCACCGGCGTGATCCGCCAGGGCGCGACCGCCTGGCTGTATGAGCACATCGTCCAGGCCAGGGTGCAGATCCCTGGCACGATCATGCCCAACTATCCCTGGCTGAAGACCGACGACATGGATCTGTCCACCCTCTCGCGCAAGTTGGAGGTGCTGGCGATGCTGCCGCCGTACGGACCGGATGGGTATTTCTATTCCAAGAGCGACATCGCCAACGCCGAGGCGCTGGCGCGGGCGCAGGCCAAGGAGGTCGCCGCCGATCTCATCGCCAAGCGGCCCGCCACCGCGACCGAGGTGCCCGACCTCGAGCGGAAAGAGGTCATCGCCATGCTCGCCTACCTGCAGCGGCTCGGCACCGATTTCATGAAGTCGCTGCCGGCGAAGGCGGCGGCCGCGCCTGCTGCTCCAACCACCCCGGTCGCCCCGTCGACGCCGGCACCGGCCGCTGCGGCAACGGGGGGATAGCGCCATGTACCTGTCCTTCCTGCGCGACCACGGCTGGAGCCTGCCCCTCGTCCTGCTCGTCGGCTTCTTCGCGTTCTTCAGCCTGATCTGCCTCTACGTCCTCTTCGACCGCCGGCGCAGGCATCTCGACCGCATGGCGGCGCTGCCGCTGGAGGACGCACCGTCCGCCGCCCAGCCCGTCCCGCATGCCGCCTCCCAGCCGGCCAAGGATGCCAGCCATGGTTGATCCCGCCCCCCCGTCCACGTCCGGCGTCACGCCTGATTCCAGCCAGGAGGTCCCGGTCCGCGACCACGCCTTCGACGGCATCCAGGAATACGACAACAACCTGCCGCGCTGGTGGCTGATGCTGTTCTACCTCACCATCATCTGGTCGGTGGCCTATGTCGCCTGGTACCACGGCGGCTTCGGCCTGGTCGGCCCCGACAAGCACAAGACCGAGATGACGGAACTGGCCGAGCTCCGCGCCAAGCACAGCGGCGGCGTGCTCAGCGAGGAGCAGCTGCGCGGACTGAGCCGCACGCCCGACCGCATCGCCAAGGGCAAGGCGCTCTACCAGTCCGCGGCCTGCGGCGTCTGCCATGGCACCGACGGTACCGGCAGCGTCGGCCCGAACCTCATCGACCGCTGGTGGATCCACGGCAGCTCGATGGTCGAGATCCGCAAACTGATCGCCGACGGCGGCCCCAACGGCATGCAGCCCTTCAAGGACCGCCTCTCCGGCGACGACCTCACCAACCTCGCGATCTGGATCGTCGACCAGAACCGCCAAGGCGAAAAGCCCGGCAAGCGCGCCAACGACCCCAGCCGCGAAAAAGAAGCCCCGATCACCTACTGACGTTGTCGCATCGGGTCGTGCCCCGACGCGAAAAGCGGCGGCGTGCCGCCGCACTCCCAACTAATGGATGATGGGGCAGCGCAGCGCCCCCGCCCGAACTGGCACAGACATCAGAACGCGAGCGGGGCAGCGCAGCGCCCCCGCCCGAACTGGCACAGACATCAGAACGCGAGCGGGGCAGCGCAGCGCCCCCCGCGACCGAAGGGCAATCGCGTGGCAAGCGGAAGAACGCGTGGTTGGTTCCATCCGGGCAATCCGGGTCCAGGGCAGAGCCCTGGCAGGGCGTGGCGGGACAGCGTCCCGCTGTTAAAGCGGCTTGGAACGATACTGCCGCATCGCCGGCTCCGCCTCCGGGTACATCTCGAACACCTTGTCGAGATTGGTCACCTTGAAGAGCGGCAGCAGCGCCGGCCGTACGCCGGCGAGGCACATGCGGCCCTTGAGCGCCTTCACCTGCTTGTGGGTCGCGATCAGCTTGCCGAGCACGGCGGAGGACATGTAGCCGACATCAGCGAGATCGAGGACGAGGCTGATGCGGGGATAGCGGTCGAGGATCTGGGTCAGCGCCTCGCCGAGCGCGGTGATGCTGGGTGGATCGAGCAGCCGCTCCTTGGTGACCTTGGCGAGGACGACGTTGTCATAGGCTTGGATGAACAGGAAATCGCAGGGCATATGGTCCTCAAGGGGCGGAGGCGGCGACCGGACTGGGGGCGGCGGGCCGGCGCCGCGACATGCTGATCACCGCGCCGCCGCGGTAATACGTCAGGTCGTCGAGCCAGCTCGCCATGATGCGGACGCCGCGGCCGTGCTCGAGCAGCAGGGCTTCGGGGTTCTCCTGGTCCGGGATGCTGGCGGGATCGAAGCCGCCGCCCTGGTCGGCGATCATCACCGTCCAGCGCGCGGCGTCGGCCCAGACGCAGACCCGGATCGGCAGGGTCGGGTCGCCCTCGTTGCCGTGCAGCATGGCGTTGACCACGGCCTCATCGAGGCAGAGCACGAGCCAGTCGCGATCCTCGGCGGCGAGCCAGCCCCGGCCCAGCAGCAGGTCGACGATGGTGTCGAGGATCTCGGGCTTGGCATCGAGCCGCGACAGCCATTCGCGATCGAGCGCCGGCGCAGCCGGCCAGACCGGTTCCTCGGCGAGGACGCGAGGGCTGCTCACCGGGTCACCGCCGTTCGGCGACGACCAGGGTCATGTCGTCGTGCGGGGCGGTGCCGGCGAGATGCGCCTCGACCGCCGCCACGATAGCGGCGCAGACGGCCTCGGCGCCACCGGCGGCGGCTCCGGCGATCAGCTCGCGCAGGCGGTCAAGGCCGAGGAAATCATCGTCACGCACGTGCGCCTCGCTGATCCCGTCGGTGAGCAGCACGAGCAGGTCGCCGGGGGCCAGGGGCGGCAGGACCGAGGCGTGGTAGGTCGAATCCTCGATCATCCCGAGGAGCAGCCCGGTGTCGCCGCCAGGGGAGAATCCCCTGCCTTTGCGCCAGATGAGTGGCGGTTCGTGCCCGGCGCTGACGAAGCTGCACCCGCCGTCCGGTCCGAGCCGACAGAGCGCCATGGTCATGAAGGCGTCATCGCCCAGGTCCTGGGCAAGCAGGCGGTTGAGCCGGGTGAGCAGCCGGCCCGGATCCGGCGGATCGCCGCTGCTTCCGGCGTGGTCGCCATCGCCGGTGTGGAGTGCGCGCACGAAGGCGCGCGCGGTGCTCATGAACAACGCGGCGCCGATGCCATGGCCGCTGACATCGCCGACCACGGCGTCGATGCCGCCGTCGGGATTGGGGATGAAATCGTAGTAGTCGCCACCGGTCTCGTCGCAGGTGCGGCTCCAGGTGGCGAAGCGCCAGCCCGGCACATCCTGGGGCAGGTCGGGCAGCAGGCCGTGCTGGATCTGGCGCGCCAGCTCCATGTCGTGCTGCATGCGCTGGTTCACCAGGTCGCGGGCGATGAGCTGGGCGTTGTCCACCGCGACGCCGGCCTGCGCGCCCAGCGTGGCGAGCACCTGCTCCGCGTAGGCGCTGAACGGCTCGCCGCTCAGCGTGTTGATGCACTGCACCACGCCGACCACCGCGCCGGTGTGGTTGCGCAGGGGCATGCAGAGCATGTTCTGGGTCGTGTAGCCGGTGCGGCGGTCGATCTCGGGGTTGAAGCGGTCGTCGGCGTAGGCGTGGACGATGTTCACCGTCTTGCCGCTGCTCGCCACCGAACCGGCGATGCCCTTGCCGACCGGGATGCGGATGGTGTTGGTGCCCTGGGCGACCGAGGTCCAGAGTTCGTTGCGTTCGCGGTCGAGCAGGAACACGCTGGTGCGGTCGCAGGCAAGCAGTTTCGAAGCGGCCTCGGCGATGGTGGTCAGCAGGCGGCCGAGGTCGCGTTCGGTGCCGATGGCACGCGAGACCGCCATGATCCCCTGGAGATCGGCGAGCAGGCGGCGCGGATCGGTTTCGGCGGGATCAGGCATCGCCGCGACCGGCGTTCAGAGGCGCAGGCCGAGGTTGTCGTCCGGCCGGGGCGCCGGGGCACCGGCCGGGGCTGCCGGCGCGGCAGGGCCGGAGACCGGGATCGGCGCGAAGAGATCATCGACCGGTTCCGGCGCGCGGGGAGCCGGGGCGGCGCCCGGAACCGGCGGTGCGCCGGCCTCGGGCAGCGGGGCTGGACCCGGGACGGGTGCCGCCGCGCCCTTGCCGGGCAGGCGCAGCTTCTGGCCCAGACGCAGGTTGTTGGGGTTGATACCCGGATTCGCGTCGAGGATCTCCTGCCAGCGCGCGGCGCTGCCGAGCTGCTTCTTGGCGATCGTCGCGAGCAGGTCGCCCTTCTGCACGGTGTAATACTCGCCGCTCGCCAGTTCCGGGGCGGCGGCCGGGGTCCCGGCCGCCGGCGCCGGTCTGGTCGCGTCGCCGTGCGGCTTGCTTCCCGCGTCGGCCACCGGCTTCCCGGGCAGGATCAGGCGGGTGCCGACCTTCAGCGCCTCCGCGTCGATGCCGGGGTTGGCCTTGACGATGTCCTTCCACTTGGTGGTGGTGCCGTAGTGCAGCTTGCTGATCTCTCCCAGGGTGTCGCCCTTCTCGACCACATGGACGTTGGCGACCTTGGCCTCGGGCAGCACCAGGTGCTGGCCGGGCTTGAGGTGGGTCGGATCCACACCGGGATTGGCGGCGATGATCTGGTCGACGACCTGGGTCGTGCCGTAGTGCTTCTTGCTGATCTCGCCCAGGGTGTCGCCCTCTTCGACGACCCAGCCCTTGCCGCCTTCGGCGCTGCCGCCCTTCGGGGGCAGCTTGATCTTCTGCCCCGGGGTCAGCTCTTCGGCCGGGATCTTGTTGAGCTTCTCGATCTCGCGCCAGCGGCTGGCCGAGCCGAGATGCTTCTTGGCGATGGCGTAATAGGAGTCGCCATGCTGGACGATGTACGTCCCGTCGCCGGACGCATGCGCGCCGTCGGCCCTGTCGGCCGCGACGGCGGGGATGGCCAGGGTCTGGCCGATCTTCAGGTTGGTCGGGTCGACGCCCGGATTGGCATCGAGGATCTTCTTCCAATGGCGCGAGGTCTTGTAGTGGATGCTGCTGATGTCGCCCAGCGTCTCGTTGGCCTTGACGGTGTGGGTGCCACCGCCGGAGACGCCAGCGGCGGCCGAGGTGACGGCGGTGGTTGCGGTATCGCCCGTCGCGGTGGCAGGCGGCACGTCGCCGAAGGCGCCCGGCACGGTGGGCGGAACCGCACCGGTGGGCGGGGTTGGCGTGGGCACGGTCGGGATCGGGGCGAAAAGGTCGTCATTGGGCGACGGCGGCGGGGTCGGTCCGGGGGCCGGGGCCGGGGTCGTCCCGGCCGGCGGCGGAGCATCGATCGGCGGGAAGGCCGGTCCGGGCGGCGGCAGCGGCGCGGGCGCCGGGGCCGGCGGGGGGAAGTCCGGCGGCTGGCTGAAGCCCGTCAGTTCATTGCGGGCGCCGGTCGAAGCGAGCGACGGCTTGCGTTCGCTGGATCCGGATCCGCCCAGGAACGCGACTCCGACCAGGGCGAGGCAGGCGGTGACGACGACACCGGCGATGATGACATCCTTGGACATGGAAGGGCCTTTCGCCGGAACCAGGGCGGATTCAGCGTCCCAGCGCAGGCTGGAAGCGCGATTGACGCAGGAACCGGATGTCGGACCCTTTTAGCTGGCACGTTCGCGAACACAACTGCCTCAACCCATGTCATCAGCGCCGTTTCCGTCGTCCCGGCCCACCCTGCGCCTGCTTCCCACGGCGGCGGCCGACGGCCCGGCGAACATGAGCACCGACGAGGCCCTGCTGGAGGTCGCCGGCCCGACCACCCTGCGCCTCTATTCCTGGGATCCGCCCACGGTGTCGCTCGGCTATTTCCAGGACCACGCCAGCGTCACCGCCGGCCTGCCCCCCGGCACCGCCGTGGTGCGGCGGATCACCGGCGGCGGCGCGATCTGGCATGAGCACGAGGTCACCTACGGCCTGGTCGGGGTGCCCGGCCGCGACGGCCTGCCCGAGCGCACCGCCGACTGCTACCGCGTCCTGCACGCGGCGGTGCTGGCGGCGATCCAGGCGCGTGGCGGCAGATTGCGCCTGCAGGCGCAGACCGTCGGCGACCGGCGCTATCGCGATGAGCCGCGCTGCTTCGCCTCGCCCGCCGCCGATGACCTCGTCGCCTCCGACGCGATCGGCAAGGTGCTTGGTTCCGCCGCGCGCCGGCGCGGCGACCGCCTGCTCATCCACGGCAGCCTGAAACTCGCGAGCAACGCCTGGGATGGCGATGCGGTGGCCGGTTGCGGCCTCGACCGCGCCCAGGCCGAGGCCGCGCTGCTGGAGGCCATCCCCGCCGCCCTGGGTGCGACGCCCGTCCCCGGCGTCCTCACCGCCGAGGAGCTCGCCGCGCGCGACCGCCTGCGCCGCGCACGCTACGGCGACGATGGCTGGGTCGTGCGCCGCACCGGTCCCCGGCCGTGATCGTCCGCTTCTCGCTCTACGGATTCCTCAAGAACCAGCGCTATTTCGAACCCTACATGATGCTGTTCCTGCTCGGGCAGGGCAGCTCGTTCGCGACCGTCGGCCTGCTCATCGGCTTCCGCGAATTCTGCGTCAACGCCGCCAACATCCCGGCCGGGGCGATCGCCGACCTCTACGGCCGCAAGCGCTGCATGCTGCTGTCGTATGTGGCGTACATGGCCGCCTTCCTGCTCTTCGGCCTTGCCCCGCCCGGCCTGGGCTGGCTGTTCCTCGCGGTCTTCTTCTTCGGCCTCGGCGAGGCCTTCCGCGAGGGCACGCACAAATCGATGATCTTCACCTGGCTGCGGCTCCAGGGCCGGTTGGAGGAAAAAACCAAGGTCTACGGCGTGACCCGTTCATGGTCGAAGCTCGGCTCGGCGGTGTCCATCCCGATCGCCGCCGCGATCGCGTTCAGCAGCGGCAACCTCAACATGCTGTTCCTCGCCGCGCTGGTGCCGTACGCGATCGGCTTCGTCGCGCTGTGCACCTATCCGAACGAACTCGATGGCCGGCCCGAGGGGAAGGTGGCGATCGGCCGCGTGTTCGTCCATATGGGCCAGACCCTGCGCGACGCGGTGAAGGTGCCGGCGCTGCGCCGCCTGATGGCGGAATCGATGGGATTCGAGGGCTTCTTCGATGTCATCAAGGACTACCTGCAACCCATCCTGAAACTGTTGGTGCTCGGCCTGCCGCTGTTCCTCGGCCTCGGCATCAGCGACGACCAGCGCGGCATCCTGCTCATTGGCGCGGTCTACTTCCTGATCCACCTCGGTTCCGCCTGGTCCGGCCGCACCGCGCACCGCCTGAGCAGCCGCTTCGGCGGCGACGATGCCGCCAGCCGCGTCCTGTGGTGGGGCCTGGCCGCGATCTACCTGACCATGCTGCCGTGCCTGGTCTGGTCCTGGTACTGGCCGGTGATCGCGCTGTTCTTCCTGCTCTTCCTCCTGCAGAGCGCCTGGCGCCCGCTGATCATCAGCCGCTTCGACGCGCATGCGCCGGAAAGCCACGGCACCAGCATCCTCTCGGTCGAGAGCCAGGCGCAGACCCTGGCGAAGATGGTATTCGCGCCGCTGATCGGCCTGCTCATCGACCAGGTCGCCAAGGCCGGCACGTGGGGATCGGGTCTGGACGGGAGATTCTGGCCCATCGCCGCGGTTGGCGCCCTGATCAGCGTGACCCTCGCTCTCACCGCCAGGCGGGGGGCGGGGAAGCCACCGGCGTGACGCAACGACCCGCCGGCGTTGCGCTCAGCGCGCATCGGTGTCACCCTTTCCCATGAGCAAGGGCGCCGTCCTCGACGAGAAGTTCATCCAGACCATCGGGATGACCGAACAGCTGCTGACCCTCACGGCGGCGCTGGAAAACGTCCACCATCCGGTGTTCCAGGAACCGCTCTTCGCGATCAAGACCAAGGAGGTCGAAGAGACCATCTGGCTCGAACGGAAGTACGTCTTCGACAACCAGATCTCGATCAAGGCGTCGTATGGCGCCGGCGAGAAGGTCCTGGTCTGGCAGGTGATGACCCTGCGCGCGGATCCGCGCGACGCCGCCAAGCCGGTGCGGATGCTCACCGCCCGCGAGCTGTTCCTGCTCGGCGACTGGCGCGAATTCCAGCGCTTCAAGCAGTTCGTCAAATCGATGCGCATCCTCGACGCGCAGGCGCGCCAGTGGCTGCACGAGCACCACGGCCAGTTCGCCCAGCTCGCGGAGCTGCCCGAGGGCGTCGACCGCATCCTCGGCTGCCTGGCGGCGATCAGCGAGGTGCCCGACCTGGACACGCACCAGCAGGGCTCGCGCGGCAACACGCTGGAGCTGCTCGCCAAGACCTACAGCGCCAGCCTGCTGCCGCTGCGCCACAGCGCGCACCTGGCATCGCGCCTGATGCGCCGCACGCCGGACCAGCGCTTCACCATCTTCCGCCTGCTCAGCTTCGTCGAGGATCCGCAGGGCGGCACCGGCTCGCTCATCCGCTTCCTCCAGCATCTGGCGGAAGCGATCGGCCGCCCGGCGACCGTGGCGGTCGGCAAGGAGGTCAAGAACAGCCGCGACCTGGCCAAGCTCTTCGCCGCGATCCGCACCGACCTGCTCTCGCCCCTGCTCGGCGGCAGCGCGGGCTGATCCTGACGGATCGCCGGAATCCCCGGGCCATCCCGCTCCGGCTGATTCAGAAGTAGCCACCCTTGCGGGTGATCTCCGCCACGCTTTCGCCATCCGCGACCCAGCCGAAGATCCGCTTCTCGTTGGCCTTGATCTCCTCGGCCCGCAGCAGCACGGCGTGGGCGAGATCGCGCGGCACGCAGACCACGCCATCGATGTCGCCCATGATGACATCGCCCGGCCGGATCACCGTGTCGCCCAGCCGGATCGGGATCTGGTAATGGGTGATCAGGCAGCGGCCGAGGGAGCCGTTCGGGATGCGGTATCTGTAGAACACCGGGAAATCCTTCTCGAGGATCTGGTGGGTGTCGCGGATGCCGCCATCGATCACCGCCCCGCGCACCTTCATCCCATGCGCCGTGGCGGTCATCACCCCGCCCCACAGCGTGGCCTTCTCGTCGCCGCTGGTGTCCCAGACGACGAGGTGGTCCTCCGCGAGATGGGTGAGCATCTCGGTGCGGAAGGCCATCTCGCCGCTGATCCGGACGTTGGGTGCGCTCTTCACCGTGAAGGCGATCCCGGCGACGGTGCGCTCGGGCCGCAGCGGCTGGAGGTGCCCGGGCAGGGCCTGGTCGAGGAGGCAGAACTCGCGCAGGACGTCGCTGATCGCGCCGGTGTAGAGCTGCTCGTAGCGTTCGAGCAGCTCCTTGACCGGGATGGGGAACGGTCGGTCGGAGACGCCTTCGCGCTCGGCGATCAGCCGTTCGAGCTGCATCAGGCCGACCTCCTTGCGGTAGGCATCGATGGTCATGGGGGGGCTCCTTGCGGGTGGGAAGCGGGGACTCGGGTTCAGGGCAGGCTCATGCCGCCGTCGACGAAGAGGTTCTGGCCGGTGATGTAGCCGCCGGCATCCGAGCACAGCAGCACGGCGGCACCGACGCAGTCCTGCGGTTCGCCGATGCGGCCCGCCGGGATCCCCGCCAGCACGCGCTGCTGGTAGGCGGCATCGACGAGGCGTTCGCGGGTGCGATCGGTGTCGATGACGCCGGGGGCGAGGTTGTTCACCGTCACGCCCTGGGCCGCGAGCGGTTTCGCCAGGCCCAGGGCCAGGGCGGTCTGGGCGCATTTCAGCGCGGCATAGACCAGCATGGCGGGGTTGGGCCGGGCCTCCTGCACGCTGCCGATGGTGAGGATGCGGCCCCAGCCGCGCGCGGCCATGCCCGGCGCGGCGAGGCGGAGCAGTTCCCAGGTCGAACGCAGGTTGACCTGGACCTGGCGGTCGAAATCCGCGCCGGTCGCCTCGAGCCAGGGCCTGGGGATCTGCACCGAGGCGTTGCACACCAGGATGTCGACCTGGCCGAGGCCGGCGACGGCCCCGTCCCAGCAGCGCTGGGCCCCATCCGCCTCCGCCAGGTCGGCCTGCACGACGCGGCCCGCGATCTCGTCGGCCAGGCGCGTCGCCGCGTCGATCCGACCGGCGCAATGCACCGCCACCCGGGCCCCGGCGGCGGCGAAGGCGCGGGCCAGGGCCGCGCCGATGCCCCGGCTGCTGCCGGTGATCAAGGCCGTCCTGCCGGCGAGGAGCGGACTCATCGCAGCTCCACGCCCTGCGCCGCGCAGAGCCCCTTGAGGTAGCCGATGGCGAAGAGCCGTCCGAGCGCGGCGTAGCCGGGACGGGCGTTGTCCTCGCCCGCCAGGGTCGGCACATGGTCGACCCGCACCGGTCCGCTGAGGCCCAGTTCGCCGTAGGTGCGCACCATCGCCGCCATGTCGGTGGCGCCCTCGTCGTGGAAGACTTCGTGGAAATCCTCGGCCGTGCCGACGATGTCGCGGAAGTGGACAAACGCGATGCGGTCGGCCCAGCGCCGGGCCAGGGCCTGGGGATCGGCGCCCATGGCGGCGAAGGTCGCCTGGCAGAAGGTCAGCCGATGCGCCGGCCCCGCCGCCAGCGCCAGCGCCCGGTCGATGGCCGCGGGCGAGGTGAGGATGCGTCCGACCCCGCGCAGCCAGGGTACCGGCGGATCGTCGGGGTGCAGGCCCATGGCCACCCCGGCCGCCTCGGCGGCGGGCAGCACGGCGCGGAGGAAATACGCGTAGTTGTCCCACAGCTGATCATGGCCGATGCGCTCGGGCCCGGGCACCGGGGCCCCCTGGTCGACCAGGCGGAAACCGCTGCCCAGCGCCCCGCCGCGCAGGACCACCGCGGTGTCGGTGCGGAACCAGCCGATCACCGCCATGAAGTTGTAGCACAGCAGCGGTATCCCCAGCTCGCCGAGGTTCCCGAGCATGCGCCGGTAGCGTTCCAGGTCCTCGTCGCGTCCCGGCAGGCCGAGCTTGATCCGCCGCATGTCGAACTGGTCGCCCTCCAGGCCGTACAGGGTCAGGCCGGCCTCGGCGAAGCGGCGTTGGATGGTGCGCAGGCTGTCACGGTCGTCTGGCGCCGGCAGGCCGGTCAGGTCGGGGGCGCATTTGCAGATGGCATGGCGCACGCCCATCTGGCGGGCGAGAGCCCACGAACGGTCCGGCGCGGCCGGCAGGAAGTCGGCGAGGATCATGGCGCAGGCTCCAGGACGGCGGCCGGCTGTGGCGCCAGCGGCGCCCCGGGCCCAAGGTCGGGAAAGGACAGGATCTCCCCGCGTTCCGCCTCGGTCACCACCAGGCCGTGGCGGCCCAGGGGATCGAAGGCGCAGTTGGTCGGGTTCCGTCCGGGCAGCTCCAGCCGCCGGACGATGCGCCCCTCGGGGTCGACCGCCATGACCTGCCCGCTGCCATACACCGCCACCCACAGCAGCCCGTCGGCGGCGAAGGCCAGGCCGTCCGGACCCGGCGCCCCGACCAGACCTTCGGCCCACACCCGGCCGTCCCAGCGCCGCGCCCGGCCATCCCAGCGCCCGCGCCACAGGCGTTGCCGGTAGGTCTCGGCGAGCACCAGCTCATCCCCGTGGAAAGCCAGGCCGTTGGGGAAATACAGGCCTTCGGCGATGCGCTCGATCGTGCCGTCTGGAGCGCGGCAGCAGACGAAACCCTGGGGCTGCTGGCGGCCGTCGTTGGGGCAGGTGAAGAGCAGGTTGCCGTGGCCATCGAAGGCGAGGTCGTTGGGGCGGCCGTCCTGCCGCAGCAGGGTGCGGGTGCCGCCCTGGCCGGGCACGTGGAGGCGCACCGATCCGGCGGCATCGCAGAACCACACCGAGCCGTCGCCGGCGATGGCGATGCCGTTGGGTTCGCCCCCGGTCGGGATCCGGGCGGGCGTCCCCGTCCCGCCCAGGCGGCACAGGCCGCCGCCTTTGAGTTCGACGCACCACAGATCCCCGTCCGGCGCGAAGGCGGGCCCCTCGGGGAAGCGCAGGCCCTGGGCCAGGACGTTCACGCGCGGCGCTCCGGCCGGCCGTACCAGCGCCGCATCGCCGCCTGCGCCGGTTTGCCGTGGACGGTGAACCCCTTGTCGCCGCGGGGATCGTCGCGGAACTGCGGCCGGTCGTTCTGCTCGTCCCACTTCCACCAGTAGGCGCCCATCCACCACGGCTGATCCCAGTAGGCGGTCATCACCGCCTCGAAATACCGCGCCTGCTCCTCGCCGTCGTAGCCGCCCGGATGGTTCCAATAGCAGGGATTCGCCATGGCGTTGCGGGTCGCGCAGCAGCCGATCTCGCCGAAATAGAGCGGAATGCCGAGCTTCGCCTGGCGTTGGCGGTCGCGCTCGACCAGCGGCGCCACCCGCGAGGCCAGGTCGGCGAGGGACAGGGCGCTGAGATCCTCGTCGGCCCGGCCGAGCGGGTGGTACATCGACAGGCCGAGCGAATCGAGCTCGCGGAACCAGCATCCCGGCCGTTCCAGCAGACGGTCGATCGGGCAGCCTTCGGTGAACGACGAGGTCAGGTGCCCGGGGAACTCGCTGCGCACCGCCTGGACGACACGCCGCCAGTGCTGGTCATGGCGGGCGGTCTGGTCCAGCTCGCTGTCGAGGCCGTACATGGCGCAGCCCGTCTCGCGGGCCAGGCGGGCGTAGAAGACGCTGCGCGCCTCGAAGGAGGCGAACCACTGCTGCCAGTAGGTGAATGGATGGCCGGGGATGATCAGCCCATCATCCTGGAAGTTGATGTGGCTGCGCTGCAGGCCGTCATGGCATTCGAGCATCGGCCGCAGCTGCACCTGCATGCCCTTGGCGTGGATGCGCTCGATGATCCGCGCCACCTCCAGATCCGAGGGCGTGTTCACGAAGTCGCGGTACTGCCGGGTGCTGAACGCGGTGTCGGCGGAGACGGTGACGATGACGCAGACCTGGCGTACGCCGGTATCGGCCATGCGCTCGACCGCCTCGGCCGCGGCCGCGCTGGCGTACCAGCCGGCCCGGGCCCAGAAGCCGAAGTTGACGCCGCGATGGATGGGGACGGGCTCGGTGCAGGGGGTGGCCATGGGCGCGATCATCCGCCCTTGCGGGCCGGTCGGCTGGTCTGCGACCGTCATTCCGTAGCATGGAATACATGCCCAGGCTGCTCGAACGCGCCACCGCCGTGATCTGCGCCCTCGGCGCCGAGCCGCTGTCCCTGCACGCGCTCGCCCGCGCCTGCGCCCTGCCGCCGGCGACCTGCACCCGCATTCTCAAGGAGCTCGTCCGCCTCGGCTGGGCGGACCAGGACGGCAACCGCGGCGACTACCGCCTCGGTCCGCGCGCGTATGCCGTCACCTCCGCCGCACCGTATCGCCAGCAGCTGGTCGGCCGGCTGGCCCCGGCGATGCGCGGCCTGGCCGGCCGCTGGCCGAGCGCCGGCCTCGTCCTGGTGGTGCTGCGGCCCTGGCGCCGGCACCTGGTGTGGGAATGCGGCGCGTACCACGGCGCCGGCACCGGACGCCTGCGCCTGGTCGCCGAGGAGCTGTGGAGCGGCGCGAGCGGCCGGGTCCTGGTCGCCAACCTGCCGGCGCGCGAACGCCAGCGCTGGATCGACCGGGTCGGACTGCCGGATCCGGCGACCTGGCGCGGCATCGCCCGCCGCAGCGAGCTTCTCTCCGCCCTGGCCGAGATCCGCCGGGACGGCTGGGCCGAGCTGGCGCAACCCCGGCGCGGCCTGTGGGCCTGCGCCGTGCCGGTCGCGGATGGCGAAGGGGGCACGGCGGCCCTCGGTGCCTACCTGCCGTTGAGCGCCCCGCGCGATGGGCTGATCGACGATCTGCGGCGCATCAGCCTGCCCGGCGCCACCTGACCCGGATCCCGGCGGTGTCCGCGCCTGCGACACCGCTCCGACACGCAGCGCATGGCTTGGGCAGTTCCCGGGTTTTCCTTGCGCCGGGGCTGGCTAGGTTCGCGCTGGAGGCACCGCATGGATGCGACGCGATTCATCGGCCGGTTGCGGGCCAGGCTGCGCACGGTGCTGGTGCTCGAAGGCACCGCCCGCCTGGCGGTGATCCTGGTCGCGGTGGTCGCGGCGGTGGTCGTGATCGATTGGCGTCTCGGCCTGCCGGGCTGGTTCCGCCTCGCCGCGCTGGTGGCGCTGCTGGCGGTGGCGGCGGCGGTGGCCTGGAAGCGCCTGATCCGGCCGCTCGCGCGGCCGATGGATGACCGCAGCCTGGCGGAACTCGCCGAGCGCCGCGCGGGCGACCTCGGCGGCCGCCTGGTGACGGCGGTCGAAGGCATCGACCTCGGCGCGGCGGAAGGCGGCGCGCTCGCCGGCCGCCTGGGCGACGGCCTCGTCGCGGTGGTGGTGCCGGCGCGCAAGCTGCCGCGCGTGCTGGTCTCGGCCGCTCTCGCGCTGGGCCTGGCGCTCGGCTGCGCCGTGCTGTTTCCCGGCACCCTGAAGAGCGGCCTCGCGCGCCTGTTCGCGCCCCTGGGCGACACCGAATACGAGCGCCTGACCGTGCTCAGCGCCACCGTGCAGAGCCCGGTGGTGGCCGCCGACGAGAAGGTGGTGCTGGAGATCCGCCGCGTGCGCGGTCCGGTCGCGCCGGTGCTGCTGGCCTGGAGCGGTTCCGGCGGCGACGAGTCGCGGCAGCTGCCCGACCTCGCCGGGCCCTGGCGGCAGGGCCTGAGCCTGCCGGTCGGCCGCACCGTGATCACGGTCACCAGCGGCGACGCCGCCCCGGTGCGGGTCACGGCGGTGGTGATCGAACGTCCGCGCCTGGCCAAGGTCGCGGCGGTGGTGACGCCGCCGGCCTACGCGCGCAAGGCCGGGGCGCAGGTCCAGACCGTCGACACCCTGGCGCTGTCGGCGCTCGCCGGTTCCGAGATCAGCTTCACCTGCACGTGCAGCACCGATCCCGCGCATCCGCTGGCGACGGCGGCGGCGTCCGTCTCGGCCCCGGGCCAGGCCGGCGAGGCGGAAAGCCTCGCGCTCAGCCGGGAGGGCAACCAGGTGCGCGGCCGCTTCGTGCTGCGCCGTTCAGGCGAGTTCCGCTTCAGCGCCGAGGACGCCAACGGCATCAAGATCGCCTCGGCGGAACGCGTCGGGGCGGAACGCGCCGATGCCGGCAAGGACCGGGTGCGCTTCGCGCTGACCGTCGTCGAGGACCGCAAGCCGCTGGTCGAGATCAGCGGTCCGCTGAACGGCGAGGCGGTCACCAGCCAGGCGGTGGTCGGCCTGCGCGTCGCGGCGAGCGATGATCTGGGCCTGGCGAAGCTCGATCTGCGCGCCCTGGTGCAGGAGGCGCGCCACGCCGACGCCGAACCGGAAGCCAAGCCCACCGCGAAGCCGGAGGCGACGCCGAAACCCGCCGCGAAGGAACCGGCGGTCCTGCGCGCGTTCGCGGTCGATGGCCAGCCGTCGACCTCCTGGCCGGCCGAGGCCGAGATCGGCAAGCTCGCCAAGCTCGGTGAGACGGTGGTCCTGACCGGCCGCGCCGAGGACGGCAACGACGTGACCGGCCCCGGCGTCGGCGAGTCCGCGCCGGTGGCGCTGCGCGTGGTCGGCGACGAGGAGGTGCGCCAGGCGCTCGACCGCCTGGTGCGCGACGCCCGCGACCGCGTCGGGCAGGCGCGCGACGAGCTCAGCCAGGCCCTGGCCCGGCCGGAACGCCTGCCCGGCAACGCGCGCGCGGCGGCGATCGCCAGCGGCACGGCGCAGGGGCTCATCGACCAGGTGCTGCGGCGCTGGCGCGACAACCGCTTCCCGGCGGATCAGATCGCGCCCGCCGGCCAGGCGCGCACCGTCCTCGCCGACGAGGTCGCCGCGCCGCTGGTGCTGGCCGGGCGCAGCGACCGCACCGCGGCGCAGAAGGCCGACACCGGCCTCGACAAGGCGGAGAAGCTGCTGTCGCAACTGCTCGCCGACGGCGACCTCACCCGCCGCCTGCGCGACCTCGTGGCGCGGCAGGAATCCCTGCACACCGCGACGCGCAGCTTCGTCAACGAATACCTGCCGAAACCCATGGATGAACTCGGCAAGGCGCGCCAGGCGGATCTCGCCAGGCGCCAGGCGCAGCTGACCGAGGATGTCAAGGCGGTCGAGCGCGCGGTGCTGGCCGGCACCGCCGCGCCGCTCGCCCCGGCGCAGGAGCTGGTGCGCGCCGAGGCGCCCGGCGAGAACCTCCAGCGCGCGACCGAACGCCTGAACGAACCCGCCGGCCGCGGCCAGGCGGTCGAACCGCAGGCGACCGCGCTCGCGGCGATGAAGAAGCTGCTCGAACTGCTGCAGGGTTCCGATGCCTCGTCGGATCTGGCGAAACGCGCGGGCGAGCTCGCCTGGCGCCAGGGCCAGCTCACCAAGGCGCTGGAGGACGGCCGGCCGCCGCCGGATCTGGCGCAGCAGCAGGACGCCCTGCGCGCGGACACCGAGAAGCTCGCCGCCGAGGTCGAACGCCGCGACGCCGAGGCCGGCACCACCGCCAAGGCCGCGACCAGGGCCCAGGCCCAGGCCGGGGCCGCGATGCGCGGCAACGACAAGTCCGGCGCCGTGCGCGAGTCATCCGCCGCCGAGGCCCTGCTGCGCGACCTGCAGAAGAAGCTCGGCCCGAACGACGAGAAGAAGAAGGACGGCAAGAAGCCCGGCGACGTGCTGGCGCTGCTGCGCGAACTGGAGCAGCTCCAGTCGCGGCTGGTCACCCGTTCGGTGCTGCTCCATGAAAAACTCGGCGAACGCGAACCCGACTTCGCCGCCGGTCGCGAGATCCGCGACCTCGCCCAGGGCCAGAGCGACGTGCAGCTGCGCCTGCAGGAGGAAGGCCTCAAAGCGCTGGAGAAGAACCCGATCGCCACCGCGTCGCTCAAGCGCGTCGACACGGCGATGACCCGCGCCGGCGAACGCCTGGGCCAGAACGCCCTGGGCGCGCGCGGCGTCCGCCTGGTGAAGATGGTGCTGGTCGAGATCCAGCGTCTGATCGCGATCGCCGAGAACCTGCCCCAGACCAGGGAAAAAGCCGATGGCGGCGGTGAAGGGGAAGGCGGCCAGCCGCCGGCCTTCCCGCCCGCGGCCGAACTGGCGCTGCTCGCGGCGATGGAGGACGAGATCGGCCAGCAGGTCGCCGCCGGCCGGCCGGGCAAGCTGGCCGAGGCCCAGGCGGCGGTACGCGACCTCATCGATCTGCTGGGGAAGAACTCGCGCCCCGGCAGCCGGCCGAACCTGCTCCTGGCCCGCGCCTGGCGCGCGGCGGCGAGCGCGGCGCAATTGCTGCAGGACGGCGATCGCGGCGCGCCGGTGCGCAACGAACTCGTCGCGGCGCACCTCCACCTGCGCCAGATCCTGGAAGAGGCCAAGGCGAGCAGCGGTGGTGGCGGGGGCGGATCGGGCAGGCCGCCACCGCAGCAGGGCAAGGACGACGGCCAGGGCGAGCAGAAGCCGGCGCAACCGAATCCTGGCAATGGGGAGGGCGCCGCAGCGGGCGCGGCCACCGCGAAGGGCAGCACCACGCCCGGCACCAGCGAACCCGGCCGCAGCACGGCGCAGACCCTCGACAAAGGCGAATTCCTCAACCTCACCCCGCGCGACCGCGAACTGCTGAAAGAGGCCAGGCGCCTCGGCCTGTCGCCGCGCGCCGAGGCGCTCTACCGGCGCTACCTCGAATGCCTGGAGGAAGGCCGATGAAACCGTGCTCCAGGCTGCTCGTCCCGCTGTTCCTGGTCGCGGCCGTGGGTGCCACCCTCGCCGCCGGTGAGGCGCCCGGACCCGCGCCGGCGAAACCCGCCGATGCCATCGCCACCCCGGACCAGGTGGTCGAACGCGGCCTCGCCGCCCTGGTACGCCTGCAGAACCAGGACGGTGGCTTCGGCGACAGCGCCGTCACCGCCCTCGCCGGCATGGCGCTGCTGTCCGGCGGGCACACGCCGACGCGCGGCCGCTACCGCGAGGCGAGCGCGAAGGCGCTGCGGCAGGTCATGGCGGCGCAGGATCGCGCCTCCGGCTACCTCGGCGGCAGCAACGGCAACATGTACGCGCACGGCTTCGCCACGCTCTACCTCGCCGAGTGCTACGGCATGGCGCCCGAGGCCAACCTGCGCCGCGCACTCGATGCCGCGACCGACCTCATCCACCGGGCCCAGAACCAGGAGGGCGGCTGGCGCTACCAGCCGGCCCCGGTCGACGCCGATCTCTCGGTCACCATCTGCCAGATCATGGCCCTGCGCGCGGCCTGGAACGTCGCCGTGGGCGGACCCGAGACCCAGGAGGTCATCGCCAAGGCGGTGTCCTACGTGCGCGGCTGCGCCAACGGGGACGGCAGTTTCTCCTACATGCGCAGCTTCGGTGGCGGTGGCGGCGGCTGGGGCACCCAGGGCGGCGAAGGCATCCCGCGCGCCGCCGCCGGCAGCATGTGCCTGATCGGCGCCGGCGTGACCGAATCGAGCGACCGCACCCTCGGCCCGGCCCTGCGCTTCGTGCGCAAGTTCTTCCCCGAGCACCTGTCCGGCAACCGCAGCCACTACTTCTGGTACGGCCAGTACTACGCCGCCCAGGCGATGTTCCACAGCCCCGACCCCGAGGACTGGAAGCGCTACTGGGCCGCCGCCTGGCCGGTGATCGTGCGCCAGCAGGGCAGCGACGGCCTGTGGACCCAGGGTGAAGGCGGCGGCCCCGCCTACGCCACCGCGATGGCCCTGATCATCCTGCAGATCCCCAACAACTACCTGCCGATCTTCCAGCGATGAGCGGTTTGCCGGCCGCCGCGTCAGGCGGGGTCGCCACCGGCCTGGGCGCGGCAGGGCGCTACGCATTGAAATCCGCATGTCCGCCGTGATCCTGCGCCTGCATGTCCAGGACGTGGCCGGAATCCGGCGCCAACGCTTCGCCACCGCCCGGCCCCTGCCGGCTCTGCGGCCGTCGCCTATGCCAGGTGCTGGCGGCGGCGGAACGCCGGCCGGAAAGCCGCGACTACCTGATCTGGCGCTGCGTCGGCTGCGGCCATGAGGTTCTGCGCCTGAGATCCGGCGTGCAGGTCGTGCATCAGGGGGCGTGAACGCATCCAGACGGCGGGTTGCCCCGGGGTCACTTGAGCAGCTGCAGCACGGTCTGCGGCACCTGGTTGGCCTGGGCGAGCATCGCGGTCGCGGCCTGGACGAGGATGTTCTGCTTGGCGAACTCCGCGCTTTCGGCGGCGAAATCGGTGTCGCGCATCTGGCTTTCCGATTCCGAGAGCGACTGCTGGGTGACCCTGAGCGAGCTCAAGGTGGTCTCCAGGGCGTTGCTGGCGATGGCGCCGGCCTGGGCGCGGGCCGCGAGCAGTTCCGACATCGCCGCGTCGATGACCCTGAGCGCGCTCGCCGCCTGGCCGCTGCGCAGGGCGCCGTTGGGATAGGTGGCGTTGTTGCCGGAGGTCAGCGATTGCAGGGAACCGAAGGTCGATCCGGCCAGGCCGGCGGTGCGGCCGAGCACGTTGGCGCGCATGTCGGGGACCTCCAGGTTGACCTGCTGGCCCTGGAGCGCGCCGGTCTGGATGTTGACGTTGCTCTGCCGGGTCGCGCCGTAGGTGCCGACCGGGCTGGTCGGGACGGTCAGGCTGGCGGCGCCGTTGGAAAGATCCTTGAGCACGGCGGTGAAGGCGCCGGGCGCGAACACGGTGTAGTTCGGCGGCGTCGACACGCCGTCGCCGGCGGCGTTGCTGTAGGCCAGCCCGCCATCCTGGGTGCTGGCGACGTGGTTGAGGGTCAGGCTCTGCGCCGTGCCCGAGGCGTCGGTGTAGGAGAAATTCAGCGTCGCCGGGGCGACGGATCCCGCCGTGGTCGCCCCGCCCGGCAGGCCGGCAAGCACGGCGAAGGACAACGGCAGGTTGCCGAAGGCCTCGTTCTGCACCCGCAGTTCGCCGGTCGAGGAGTCGTACACCGCCTCGACGCCGATCGCCTTGCCGATGCCGTTCACCTGCGCCACGAACGAGTCGATGGTCGCCGCCGACGAGACGGTGAACGGGCCGACCGTGCCGCCCGGTCCGGTGATGCTCAGGGCCGGACCGACCAGTCCGGCGGCGACGGAGGACAGCGCCGTGCCGCCGCTCGGGGGGCCGGCGAAGGTCTTCGCGACCGTGCTGCGCGTGGCCGTCAACGGCGCGGTGAAGTCGACCGACAGGGCCGAGGCGTAGGTGATGCCGCCCGGCAGCTTGCTGTGGTCGGAGCGGATGGCGGACAGCGCGTTCAGGCTGTCGGTGCGCAGGGTGTTGTCGCCCAGGGTGCCATCGAGCAGCGCGATGGTGCCGTAGCGGTTGTCGGTCGCCATCCGGCTCAGGCTGGACACGGCGGTGTCGAGATCGGCCTGCAGGGCGGCGAGCTGGTTCGCATCCATGGTCGCATCGTTGAGGGCCGACACCGCCAGGACGCGGATCTTGTTCATGACCTCGGTCATCTGGTCCATCGCACCTTCCGCGGTGCCGATCATGTTGATGCCGTCCTCGCTGTTGTTGATCGCCGAGGACACCGCCTTGCTGGTGAAGCGCAGATTGTTGGCGAGCACCATCGCCGCCGGATCGTCGGCGGTGCGCTGCACCCGCAGCCCCGACGACAGGCGGCCCAGGCTGGTCGACAGGCTGCGATCGGCCGACAGCAGGCTGAGATGGGCCCGGATCGCGGACGGGTTGTAGTTGATGCCCATGGACATGGCGGGGCCTCCGGCTGGGTGACCCAACGCAAGCCCCGCGCCAACCCGCAGGCGCGGCAATCCGGGCCCGCTGGCGCCCCGCGCCGCTTGAAGGTATCCCTTGGCATCCGCCATGCGTACCGTCCCAGCACCACGATGAGCCTCTGCCTGACCGACCGCATCGAACGCATCACCAGCGCCGCCACCGGCCGCGATTGCGGCCTGTTCCGCGCCGATTGCGCAATTCGCGCCCCTAACCTGCGCCACGCCGTCGCCGGTCGCCGGGTGCTGGTGGTGGGCGGCGCCGGCTCGATCGGTTCCGCCACCGTGCTGGAGCTGCTCGCCCTCGACCCGGCCGCGCTGGCGGTGCTCGATCCGGCCGAGAACAACCTGGCCGAGCTCATCCGCACCGTGCGCGCCGAACCGGTACCGTTCGCCGGCGGCTTCAGCGTGGAGCCGCTCGACTACGGCAGCCCGCTCGCCGCCGCCTGGCTCGCGGCGCAGGCGCCGTTCGACCTCGTGCTCTCCTTCGCCGCGCTCAAGCATGTGCGCTCCGAGCGCGATGCCTGGTCGGTACTGCGCCTGCTGGAGGTCAACCTGCTCAAGGCCGACTTCTTCCTGGCGGCCCTGCGCAAGCACGGCCACGGGCGAAGCGGTGTGTTCCTCGTCTCGACCGACAAGGCCGCCAACCCGGTCAGTCTGATGGGCGCCTCGAAACGCGCGATGGAGATGCTGCTGTGGGCGCATCGCCAGGACGGCGCCCCGGCGTCGCTCCTCGACGGCGGCGCTGCGCCACCGCTGGTACGCGCCACCACCACCCGCTTCGCCAACGTCGCCTTCAGCGACGGCAGCCTGCCGTGGGCCTTCCTGCAGCGGATCGAGAAGCGCCAGCCGCTCGCCGCCCCGGCCGACGTGCGCCGCTGGCTGGTCTCGCCGCGCGAGGCCGGCCGCCTCTGCCTGCTCGCCGCGCTCGCCTGCCCCGACCGCCATGTCCTGGTGCCGCGCCTCGACCCTGCCCGCCACAGCGTGACCTTCGATCGCCTTGCGGAAGCGACGCTCGACGACTTCAGCTACCAGCCCGCCTGGTGCGCCACCGAAGCCGAGGCCCGCCGCCGTCCGATCCCAGAACGTGCGGGCGGCGCCTGGCCGGTGCTGCTCACGAAGTCCGACACCTCGGGCGAGAAATCCGACGAGGAATTCATCGCCGCCGGCGAACGCGCCGTCGATGTCGGCCTGACCGACGTCGAAGCCATCGCCGCGTCCACCGTCGATCCCGCTGCGCTCGCCGCGCTCCTGCAGCGCATCGATGCCGCCGTCGCCGCACGCACGCCGCTGCCCACCAAGGCCGACCTCGCCACGTGGCTCGCCGCCGTCGTACCGGGCCTGCACCACCGCGAGACCGGCGCCAGCCTGGACGCGAAGCTGTGAACGTGCCGACCGGTCCGATCCCGCTCTGCGTCCCGTCGCTGGGCGATGATGAACGCCGGCTGCTCGGCGAATGCCTCGACAGCACCTTCGTCAGCAGCGTCGGTCCCTTCGTCACCCGCTTCGAAGGCGAGTTCGCCGCCCGCGTCGGCAGTCCGCACGCCGTCGCCTGCGCCAGCGGCACCGCCGCCCTCCACCTCGCCCTGCGCGCGATCGGCGTCGGACGCGGCGATCTCGTGCTCTGCCAGGATTTCACCTTCATCGCCAGCGTCACCCCGGCGGTCCATCTCGGCGCCGAGGTCGGCTTCATCGACAGCGAACCGGGTTCGTGGAACCTCGATCCGGCGTTGACGGCGCAGGCGCTCGACGACTGCGTGCGCGCCGGCCGCCGGCCCAAGGCGCTCATCGCGGTGCACATCCTCGGCCAGCCGGCGGATCTCGGCCCGATCGCCGCCGCCTGCGCCCGCCACGGCGTGACCCTCATCGAGGACGCCGCCGAGGCCCTCGGCGCCGGCTGGACCGCCGCCTATCCGCATACCGCCTGCGCCGGCCGGCAGGTGGGCACGGTCGGCGCCGTCGGCTGCTTCAGCTTCAACGGCAACAAGATCATCACCACCGGCGGCGGCGGCATGTGCGTAACCGCCGATGCCAGACTCGCGGAAGCGATGAAGCACCTCTCGACCCAGGCCAAGCTGCCCGGCCTCGGCTTCGTCCACGACCAGGTCGGCTACAACTACCGCCTGCCCAACCTCAACGCCGCGCTCGGCCTCGCCCAGCTCGCGCGCCTTGACGGCTTCCTGGCCCGCAAGCAGGCCATCGCGGAGCGCTACCGCGCCGTCGCCGCCGGCCTGGGCTGGACCTGGCATCCGCAACTGGCCGGCAGCCGATCGAGCAACTGGCTCGCGTCCTGCCTGGTCGGCCCTGGGCGCGACCGCATCCTGGAACGCCTGACCGCCGCCGGCATCCAGGCCCGCCCGCTCTGGCTGCCGTTATCGCGCCAACCCTGCCTGGCCGGCAGCCGCCGCTGGGGCGGCGCGGTCGGCGACCGCCTGGCGGCGGAAGGTTTGAGCCTGCCGTGCTCGACCGGGATCAGCGTCGGGGAGCTGGAGCGGGTCGTGTCCGTGCTTGGTTCGATCAGCAGCAGCCGCTGAATCTTCGCGACGCCATCGACAGGGCGACCGCCGGGGATTTTCCGCTTCCAACGAACTTCCCCGCTGCGCGGGGTTCCGGCTGCGCCGGAAGAGTCGGCTTCGCCGACTCAAGTTGTTGTTTGTCCGGGGGCTGCCCGCCCCCGTAACGCGCCTTCGGCGCTCCCCCGTGA
>CAZZJC010000005.1:0-155132 GCA_964654285.1 uncultured Candidatus Kuenenia sp. | reverse complement strand
CTCAAGGGGGCGGGAAAGGCTATTATTAAAGACTCTTCAGGTACATGACACTAGCCGATTCCCGCCGATGTGATCCCTGGTTCCATCCCAGCAGCGCGACACGCTGCCGCCATGGACGCCTCCGAGGCTCTGCGATTCCTGCTGCCGCTCGTGCTACCGCTGGGATTCCTGCTCACCCTGGCGCATTGCGCCGGGATGTGCGGACCGCTCATGGTGGCGTTCCGCTTCGGCCACACCGCGGCCGGCAACCGCGTCCGCGCCACGGTCGTCGAGGTGTTCGCCTACCAGGGCGGCCGGGCGGTGGGGTATGCCGCCGCCGGGGCGCTGGCCGGGTTGGCCGGACGGAGCCTGGTGCGGCAGCTCAACCACTGGGCGCCGTGGCTCACCATCGCCCTGGGCGCGATCTTCCTGGCGATGGCGCTGGCGGGATCCCTGCCCCTCGCGCGCTGGTGGCGTGCGATCAGCGGCCGCGGGGCGAGCGCCGGGACCGGGCAGCCGTGGGTGCTCGGCCTCGCCCGCCGGGCGGCCGGGATCGCGCCCGGCCGGCCGCTGCTGACGGCGGCGGCGCTCGGCCTCGCCCTGGTGCCGCTCCCGTGCGGTCTGACCTTCTGGGCCCTGGGCATCGCGGCCGCGTCGGCCCAGGCGTGGACCGGGGCGCTGGTGATGGTCTCCCTGGTCGCGCTGTCGACCCCGGCCCTGATCGGCGCGGCGCTGGTGCCGGTCGCGGTGGGCGCCGCCGGCGGTTCCGGCTGGCGTGCGCGTCTCGCCCGTGCGGGCGGTTGGCTGGTGCCGCTGGCCTGGGCGGCGTCGGGTCTCTGGCTGCTCTGGTGGGGCGTCAGCAAGCTCGGGGCGCCGATCCACTGCATCCACTGCCCGCCCCATGGCTGAATCGGGATCCGCCACGACCGCGCCGACCGCGCCGCCGGCCTGCACCCACTGCGGTCTGCCGGTACCGGCCGCGTTGCGGATTCCTGAGGAAGAAAAGCAGTTCTGCTGCGCCGGCTGCCGCCAGGCGCACGCCCTGATCACCGCCTGCGATCTCGGCGAGTTCTACCGCCTGCGCGAACGCCCGACCGGCGCGGTGGGCGCGGTCGGCGACTATGCGGCCTGGGATGGCGAGGCCTTCGCCGCCGCGCACCTGCGGCCCGCCGGGGGGCATCGTACCCTGGCGCTCTACGTCGGCGGCATGCATTGCGCCGCCTGCGTCTGGCTGCTCGAACGTCTGCCCCACCTCGAACCCGGCATCGCGGCGGCGCGGGTGCGTTTCGGCGAATCGCGCCTGGATCTGACACTCGCCGTCGACTGCCCGCCCTCGCGCGCGGCGGCGCTGGTCGCCCGTCTGGGCTATCGGCCGGCACCGCTCGCCGAGGCCGGTGATGCGGCGCGGCGCGAGTGGCGCGACCTGCTGCTCCGGCTCGCCGTGGCGGCGGCCTCGGCGACGGCGGCGATGCACCTGTCCTATAGCTTGTACGCCGGCGAACTGACCCGCGACCTCGATCGCGGCGGCACCCTGCTTTTCGGCCTCGCCGCCTGCCTGGTCTCAGCCCCGGCGGTGACCTGGTGCGCGATGCCGATTCACCGTTCCGCCTGGGCCGCGCTGCGCCGGCGCGCGATCACCGTCGATCTCACCGCCAGCTTCGCGGTCGGGGTCGGCATGGCGGCGAGCCTGGCCAACCTGCTCGCCGGTTCGCCCGAGATCTACGCCGACGCGGCGGCGATGTTCGTCGCGCTGCTGCTGCTGGGTCGCATCGCGGTGCTCACCGCGCAGCGGCGCGCGGCGGTGCTCGCGGGCGGCATCTCGCCCCTGTTGCCGCTCGAGGCCGAAACCGGCCCGGCCGGGGCGACGACGCGCGTCCCGCTCGCCGGCCTGCACCCAGGCGATCGGGTGGTGGTGCGCTCCGGCGGCATCGTTCCCTGTGACGGAACCGTGGTCGAGGCCGCCGCGACCGTCGACGCGAGCATGCTCACCGGCGAGTCGCGCCCGATCGTCGCGGATCCGGGCGCACCGGTCTTCGCCGGCACCATCTGCCGCAGTCCGCAGCTGGTCTGCACCGTCACCACGCTGGGCGGCGACACCCGCCTGGGACGGATCCTGGCCCAGCTCGATGCGGCGGGGTCGCGGCCGAACCGGCTGGTCCGGCTCGCGGACAAGGCCCTGGCATGGTTCACCCCGTTGTCGTTCGCGCTCGCGGTCGCCGTCGGCGCGCTGTGGTGGTGGCATGGCGGTCCGGCCAAGGGGCTCGGGCAGGCGGTCGCGGTGATCCTGGTGACCTGCCCGTGCGCCCTCGGCCTGGCGGCGCCGCTGGTGCAGGCGGTGACCTGCGCCCGCGCGGCCCGGCGTGGCCTGCTGGTGCGCGATGCCGAGGTGCTGGAGGTCCTCGGCCGGCCGCGCGGTCTCAGCCACCTCGTCCTCGACAAGACGGGGACCGTCACCGAAGGCCGGTTGCAGGTCATCGCGGTGCAGGCGGTCGCCGCGACGGAGCTCGCTCAGGACACCATCGCGGTGCTCCGGGCCGCCGAGGACCGCTCGCAGCATCCTCTCGCGCTCGCCCTCTGCCGCCACTTCGCGAGCGTCGCGGCGAGGCCGGTCGCGATCATGGATTGGCGGGAAATCCCAGGGTCCGGCGTGGAATGCCGCACCGCTGCCGGGCGCTGGCGCATCGGCCGCCCGGGCTTCGCCTGGCCCGATGTCCCCGCCGCCGGGGTCGCTGGAGGCCGGCTTGACGGCGACCGGGCGGTCAGCGTGGTCGCGGTCGGGTGCGACGACCGGCCGGTCGCACTCATCGAGCTGGCCGATCCGATCCGGGCTGGCGCTGCCGCGCTGATCACGTCGGCCCAGGCCGAAGGCACGCGCGTCCATCTGCTGTCGGGCGACGATCCTGCCATCGCCTCGGCGGTCGGCGCGCGGCTGGGGCTCGCGGCGGCGGACATCCACGGCGGGCTGACTCCGGAGGCCAAGGCCGAGCGGGTCCGCCGGCTCGCCGCCGACGGCCCCGTGGCGATGGTCGGCGACGGCCTCAACGACGCGCCCGCCATGGCCCAGGCGGATGCGGCGATCGCGCTCAGCGGCGGCATCGAAGGCGCGCTCGCGAGCTGCCACGCCTTCGTCGCGCGCGGTGATCCGCTGGAGGGGGTCGACGCGCTCCACGCCGCCGCCCGCGCCGCCCGCCGCCGCACCGGCGCGATCATCGCGGTGAGCATCGTCTTCAATCTCGTCGGCATCGGCCTGGCCGCCGCCGGGGTGTGGGGACCGTGGCTGTGCGCGCTGGCGATGCCGCTGTCGTCGCTGACGGCGGTCGCTCTGGCCGTCGCCCCCGGCAGGGGGTCGCAATCCCGGCCAGCGCCCTAGGTTTCCAGCCACCCCAGGAGCCCCGCCGCATGCAGGATTTCGCCATCTTCCGACCCGCGCCGCTGGCAGGCATCCAGCCCGAAGGCTGGTTGCGGCGCTACCTGGAGATCCAGCGCGACGGTCTCACCGGCCACCTGGAGCATTCCGGTTTCCCGTTCGACACCGGCGGCTGGCTCGCGCCGAAGGTCAAGCACCGCGATGGCGACACCTGGTGGCCCTACGAGCAGACCGCCTACTGGATCGATGGCATGACCAGCTGCGGTCATCTGCTGCGCGATCCGTTCCTGATCCGCAAATCGTCCCGGCCGATCGATCACGTCATCGACCATCCCGACCACGACGGCTACCTGGGACCGGCCTTCCTCAAGGGGCCGGACAAGCTGCTGCTGCGCTGGCCGCACGCGGTGCTCTTCCGCGCGGTCATGGCGCGGCATGCGGCGACCGGCGATGCGCGCATCGTGCCGGCCCTGAGCCGGCACTACCTGTCCGGCACCTCGCCGCACAGCAACCGGCGCGATATCTGCAACATCGAGGCCATCCTCTGGACCTACCGCCAGACCGGCGACCGCCGGCTGCTCGACCATGCGCTTGCGGCCTATGAGCACTTCAACAAGACGCCCAACAGCTGGTATCCCTCGCTCGCGGACCTGAAGTCGGCCAAGCGTCCGACCCATCACGGCGTGACCTACAACGAGATCGCCAAGCTGGCCGCGATCGTCTACATCCACACCGGCCGGCGCGACATCCTCGCCGCAGCCGTCAACGGCTACCGCAAGCTCGACCGCTTCGCGATGCTGGTCGACGGCGTGCACAGCAGCGCGGAGCACATCGCCGGCAAGGACGCCCTCGCCAGCCACGAGACCTGCGACATCGCCGACTTCACCTGGGGCATCGGCTACCTGCTGCTGGCGACCGGCAAGGCCGAGTACGCCGACAAGATCGAGCGCGCCTGCTTCAACGCCGCGCCCGGTGCGGTGCGACCGGATTTCAAGGCGCTCCAGTATTTCTCCTGCCCGAACCAGGTCATCACCGATGCGCGGTCGAACCACAACGAGTTCAGCCGCGGCCTGCGCTGGATGTCGTACCGGCCGAATCCGGGCACCGAATGCTGCCCGGGCGCGGTGAACCGGATCATGCCCAACTACGTCGCGCGCATGTGGACGCTCGACCGCGCCGGCGATCCGGTGGCGACGTTCTACGGCCCGTCGCGGTTCGCCTTCGACGCGAAGGGCACGGCCGTGACCATCGTCGAGGATACCGCCTATCCGTTCGCGGATCGCCTGGATTTCCTCATCCAGGCCGACAAGCCTGCCCGCTTCGGCCTGACCCTGCGCATCCCCGGCTGGTGCCGGGCGGCGCAGGTGCTGGTCAATGGCGTCGCGGCGAAGACCAGGCTGAAGGCTGGCACCTTCACCACGGTGCGCCGCACCTTCGCCCCCAATGACCGCATCACCCTGATCTTGCCGATGCCGCTGCGCCTCAGCCATTGGCCGGATGGCGGCGTCGCGGTCGAGCGCGGCCCGCTGGTCTTCGCCCTGCGCATCGCTGAGGACTGGCGCAAGGATCCCAAGGATCCCAAGTCCTCGCGCGAATTCCCGGCCTGGAACCTGTACCCGGCGAGTCCGTGGAACTACGCCCTGGATCTCGATGCCAAGGATCCGCTCGCGGACATCGAGGTCATCCATCGCCCCCTCACGCCCGAACCCTGGAGCCAGGCGAACGCGCCGATCGAACTGCGCGTCCCGGCCCGCCGCGTGCGCGGTTGGAAACTGATCCGGCGTCACCGTGAAAAGCTCGCCACCGGCGAGGTCGACGGCACAAAGACCTATGCCATGGTGCCGGGCGACTACCGCTACACCCCGCCCCTGCCCGATCCCGCCACGCTGCGCGGGCGCCTCGGCAAGCGCGAGTTCGTGACCCTCATCCCCTACGGCTGCACCCGGTTGCGGGTGACCGTGTTCCCGCGCGCCTGATTCGCGCGATTTGCGGAAGGATCGAGCATGCAGTCCGGCCACCAGATCGAATCCGAGCTGAAATGGGCGCTCGACGCCGCCGGCCACGCGGCGTTGGCCACCCGGCTGGCCGTGCTGCTTGGCCCGGCGCATGAGCTGGCGCAGGAGAACCGCTTCTTCGACGCCGCCGGCAATCCGCTGCGCGCAGCGCGGATGAATCTGAGGCTCAGGCGCGAAGGCGCGGTCGTCACCCTGACCTGCAAGCGCAAGATCGCCGATGCCGCCGCCGGGCTGCATCGCCACGATGAGTGGGAGCACCCCGTCGATCCCGCGCTGTGGTCGCTCGATCCGGCCGCGCTCGCCGCCCGGCTGCCCCTGCCGGAACCGGTGCGCTTGGCGCTGGCCGGCGCCCCGCTGCGGCTGCTTGGCGGATTCGCCAACCAGCGCCTGGAATGGCGTGCGGGCGGCGACCTGCTCTGCCTCGACCGCACCGACTTCCGCGTCCGCATCGATCACGAATTGGAGATCGAGACGGCCGACGCGCCGGCGGCGCGGACGCGCTGGACGGCGCAACTCGTCGAGTGGGGAGTGGGTTGGCGCGACCAGCCCGAGACCAAGTTCGCGCGTTGGCTGCGATCGCTCGGGGCGGTATCCTGAATCCATGCTCGAAGCGGCACCGGGCCTGCGCATCCGCCAGCTCTTCTTCCGCGAGGCCGAACCCGGCTGGCAGGTCGCCCGCCACCACCATGACGTGCATCAGTGGTACGCCTGCCTGCGCGGCGTCCTGCGCGTGCGCCTGGGCGACCGCAGCATCGAGCTGGGCGCCGAGCGGTCGCTGATCGTGCCGCCGATGCAGGAACGCGAACTCCTGCAATCCGGCCGCTCGCTCGCCTACGTGGTGGCGATCTTCGCCCCGATCGGACTCGACCTGGACGCGATCTCCGGCCGGGCGCTGACTCTGCCCCCGGACCTGCGCGCCGATTTCCGCGCCCTGGTCGCGGAGATGCACCAGCCCCAGGTGGACAGCACCCTCCTGGTCCAGGCGCTGCTCGGGCGCCTGCTCATCGGTCTCAAACGCGCGGCCGCAGCGCGGCCGGAAACGTCCGCGACCACCTCGCCCCTGAACGCGGGCAGCCAGGCCGAGGTGGTGCGTGCGGTCGACTCCTTCCTGGCGGCGAACCTGACGCAGCCGATCCAGCGCGCCGAGATCGCCGCCGCCGTGCGCTTGTCGGCGGCGCATCTCGCCCGGATCTACCGGGTGGCGACCGGTCGCACGCTGCTGGAGCAATTGACCGCCCTGCGGATCGCTCGCGCCAAGGCGTTGCTGCTCGAAAGCACCTTGTCGGTGACCCAGATCGCCGGCGCGGTCGGCATCGTCTCGTTCAGCCACTTCGCCCGCACCTTCCGGCGTCAGGTCGGGATCAGCCCCTCCGACTACCGCCGCACCGGCGGCCTGATCTGGCAGGGCGGCGTCTCATGATGCCGGGTCAGGCGCCGCCAGCGCGGCGGTAGCGCCCGGGGGACAGCGTGCATTCGCGTCGGAACGCGCGGGCGAAATCCGGTGGTGGCGATGAGCGGCATGGTTGCGACCTTGCTGGGTGGCAGCCTGTCGGCAGGGCGTGATGCGACAGAGAGGGCACAAGCCGCATCAGGTGGACGGAAAACGCACGGGATGCCTGCCGCCCTGCAGGTGCTCCTGCACGGATTGAGCACGAACTCGCTCATCCTCGACTAGATGGGCGACATCCAGCCGGATAGCCTGCATCGCGTGATCCAGGTCGCGATCATCGGTTGCGGTGTCATCGGCCAGGTCCACGCGGCGGCGGTCGCGGCGGTGGGCGGGGCGCACCTGCGCTGGGCGTGCGACCTGGATCCCACCCGTTGCGAGCGCATCCAGGCCGAACGCCGGACGGTGGCAGCGGCCGAGGTCCTAGCCGACCCCGACGTCGACCTGGTCTGCATCGGCACGCCGCATCCCACCCATGCCGACCTGGTGATCGCAGCCTTGGCTGCGGGCAAGCATGTCTGGTGCGAGAAACCGCTGGCCGCGCATCCGTCGGATCTTGAACGGATGTTGTCTGCCGCCGCAGCGCATCCCGACCAGGTCGCCAGCGGGGTATTCCAGCACCGTTTCAGCCCGGTGGCCCGCCGGTTGCAGGAATTGATCGCGGAGGGCGCCTTCGGCCGCATCGACGCGCTGGAGCTGACCTTCGCCTGCACCCGCGATGCCGCCTATTACGCCGCTGACGCCTGGCGCGGTTCGTGGCGCAGTGAAGGCGGCGGCGTCGCGCTCAACCAGGCGATCCACACCTTGGACCTGGGCTTGTGGCTGGCCGGGGCGAAACCGAGCCGGGTCATCACCCGGAACATGCGCCGGCGGCTGGCCTGCATCGAAGTCGAGACCAGCGTCCAGGCCAGCATCGCCTGCCAGGGAGGTCTGGTCGCCGCGTTCAGCGCCGACAATGATGGCCTTTCCGGCTGGCATCAGCGCATCGTCATCGCCGGCGCGGGCGGGCGGGTGGTGCTCGGCGATCATCATCGCGTGCAGCAGATAGAACACGCATCGCCGGCTCTGGTGTCCGAACTCCGCGCCCTGGCCGGGCAGGATTCCGATGGCCGACCATTGGGCGGTGGCAAGGTCGAGTATGGGGATCTGCATGCGGTGCAGTTGGCCGACGTGCTGACCGCCATGCGCAGCGGGCGTCCACCGTTCGTCGGCCTTGCCGATGCCGCACCTGCCAACGCCGTGGTCCTGGCCTGTTATCATTCCCATGCGACCGGGTCGCCGGTCGACCTGCCGCTCGATCCCCGTCCCTATCAAAACCCGCAGCTTCCCCTGGAGTCCTGACATGAACCGGAAATCCGTCCTCCGACTCGGCATCGTCGGCGTCGGCAACATGGGAAGCACCCATGCCACCTCCATCCTTGAGCGCAGGATTCCACGTCTGGAATTGGCAGCGGTCTGCGATCGGGATCCGGCCCGTCTGGCGCGCTTCGCATCCGTACCGGGTTTCGCCTCGCACCGCGAGCTGCTTGCGAGCGGTCTGGTCGATGCCGTGCTGGTCGCGACACCGCACTATGATCACACCAGCATCGGCATCGACGTGCTGGCCTCCGGCAGGCATCTGCTGGTCGAGAAACCGCTGTCGGTGCACAAGGCGGACTGCGAACGCCTGATCCGGGCCTGGCAGGATCGGCCGGAACCGCGCCCGGTGTTCGCCGAGATGTTCAATCAGCGCACCGATCCGCGTTACCAGAAACTGCGACAACTGATCCGTGCGGGAGAACTCGGCGCCATTCGCCGGGTCAACTGGATCATCACCGACTGGTTCCGCACCGAGGCCTACTACGCCTCGGGCGGGTGGCGCGCGACCTGGGCCGGCGAAGGCGGCGGCGTGCTGATGAACCAATGCCCGCATCAACTCGACCTCATGCAATGGCTGTTCGGCATGCCGGTGAAGGTGCGGGCGCATTGCCAGTTCGGCCGTTTCCATGCCATCGAGGTCGAGGACGCCTGCACGGCATATCTCGAATACGCCGACGGCGGAACCGGAGTCTTCGTCACCACCACCGGCGAAGCCCCTGGAACCAACCGCCTGGAGGTCGCCGGCGAACGCGGCCGCATCGTCATCGACGGTCCCGGCTCATTGTCCTGGCTCCGCAACCTGGTGCCGATGACCGAGTTCAGCCAGACGACGAAATCATCGTTCGACCGCCCCGAGACCTGGAAGGTCGAAGTCCCCTGCCCAGGAGCGAACGGCCAGCATCAGGAGATCCTGCGCAACTTCACCGACGCCATCCTGGACGGCACGCCGCTCATCGGCCCCGCCCAGGAAGGCATCCACGGCGTCGAACTCGGCAATGCCATGCTGATGTCGGCGCTGTGGGATCGCACCGTCGCGTTGCCGCTCGATGCCGCAGCCGTCGCGGCGGAATACCAGCGCCTGATCGCCACCAGCCGGCACAAGCCCGAACCGGTGGCCGGCACCATCGCGAGCGACTTCGCCGCCTCGCATCACCGCTGAGGTGACTCGCGAAATCCACCCGGAACCATCAGGAATCCCATGCTTATATCCCAAGTCGCGGCGCAGCTCTACACCCTGCGCGAGTTCTGCAAAACCGCCGAGACCTTCACCGAGTCGATGCGCAAGGTGCGCGCCATCGGCTACCAGGCGGTGCAGATCTCCGGCGTCGGGCCGATCCCTCCCGCCGAGATCCGGCGGATCTGTTCCGATCATGGGTTGACGATCTGCGCCACCCATGAACCCGGCAGGCTGATCTGCGACGAGCCGCAGGCGGTGATCGACCGTCTGGCGGCGCTCGGGGCCCGGTATACCGCCTATCCGCATCCGCACCTGCCGCTGAACAGCCTCGACGAGGTCAAGGCGTTGGCGGAAAAGCTCGACCGTTCCGGCGCGGCGCTGCGCCAGGCCGGGCAGGTGCTGTGCTACCACAACCACCACCACGAATTCCGGCGTTTCGATGGGAAGACGGTGCTGCAATGGATCTACGATCTCACCGATCCCCGCAATCTTCTAGGCGAACCGGACACCTACTGGGTCCAGACCGGCGGCGGCGATCCGGCGGAATGGTGCGCCCGTCTGCATGGCCGACTGCCGCTCCTGCATCTGAAGGACTACGCGATCAGCGCCGAGCCGAAGCCGACCATGGCCGAGATCGGCAACGGCAACCTCAACTGGCGCGCCATCGTCGCCGCCGCCGAGACGAGCGGCTGTTTCTGGTGCATCGTCGAGCAGGACATCTGCCCCGGCGATCCGTTCGACTCGCTGCGCCAGTCCTTCGCCTACATCAGCACCCATCTTGCCGCCCGGCCATCGGCGTGAACCACCGTCACCAGGGGAATCCCATGTATTTCACCGGATTTGCCGATGAGGCGGCCAAGGACCTGGCGGGCCAGATCGCCGCCACCAGAGAACTCGGCTGGTCGCACATCGAGGCCCGCAACGTCGATGGCCGCAATCTGCACGACCTCGACGACGTGGCCTTCGACCGGGTCTGCGATCAGCTCGCTGCCGCAGGCGTGCAGATCAACTGCTTCGGCTCGGCGATCGCCAACTGGGCCAAGTCCATCGACCAGCCGTTCGAGACCTCGTTGGCCGAGGCGCGGCGTGCGATCCCACGCATGCAGCGTCTGGGGACGAAACTCATCCGCATCATGTCCTTCGCCGTGCGCAAGGATGCCGGCGGCAGGGTGGTCGAGGACCAGGCCGAAAGCGAACGTTTTCGCCGGTTGCGCGAACTTCAGCGCCTGTTCAGCGACGCTGGATTGGTTCCGGTGCATGAGAACTGCATGAATTACGGCGGGATGGGCTGGAGCTTCACCTTGCGCATGCTTGATCAGGTGCCTGGCTTGAAGCTCGTCTTCGACACCGGAAATCCGACCATGAGCGAGGATTTCAGTGCGCCTGCCGACCCGGACGGCCGTCGCCCGAAGCAGTCCTCCTGGGGATTCTACCGCCAGGTGCGCGATCACGTCGCCTACATTCACATCAAGGACGGCAAGATCGGGCCTGATGGCAAACACATCCACACCATGCCGGGCGAAGGTGACGGCGACGTGCGACGGATCCTGGGCGATCTGGTGGCCCGTGGTTACGACGGCGGCATTTCGATCGAGCCGCACATCGCCAGCGTCTATCACGACCCGGCGGTAATCAGTCCTGCGGATGCGATGCTGCGGAGTTACCTGGAATATGGCCGGCGGGTGATGGCGATGGTGGCTGGAATCCAGGCGCAGCCGGCTGGCTGAGTCCCGGTCGGGACCGGCCTGACACCGGACACTTTTTCCCAGGTGGCAGGTCGGGAGCGGATCTAAGCTTGACAAAGAGAGAAAAATATCTCTTTATCTACATTAACTCCAGCCCGCTCCCATCGCGGAGAAGGATCCGGCCCATGCCTAAGCACTTGATTTCCAGCAGATTAGCGACCGTTATCGGACTCGGCGGCCTGACCGCCGTCCTGGCAGTCCAAGCCCGTGCCGCCGATGAGCTGGTCAGCGTCAAGGTCGCAGCTCCGCCCGCCATCGATGGCAGCTTCGAGGCCGCCTGGGATCAGGCGCCCCCGCTGAAAATGACCCTCGACAAGATGCCATACAAGCCGGACGTCTATCCGGGCATCGCCCAGACCGAGGTCACCCTGCGCTCGCTGTACGATGCCGAGAACGTCTATTTCGCCGTCCAGTACAAGGATCCGACCCGCAGCCTGGCCCACCTGCCCTGGGTGAAGCAGGCGGATGGAAGCTGGAAGCAGATGAAGAAGCCTGACAGCACCGGGAATGAGAACAGCTATTCCGAGGACAAGTTCTCGATCATGTGGGATGTGAAAGCCAGGGGCTTCTCCAAGCTGGGCTGCGCGATCGTCTGCCACATGGCGAATGGTGGCAAGATCGACGATGTCCCGGCCGCCTCACCCGGACGCAAGTACACCAGCCGTCCTGGCGATACCGTCGATCTCTGGGTCTGGAGGGGCATCCATGGGAACGCGGCCGCTCAGGTCGACGACATGTTCATCAATGACAACAAACCCGCCGATGCGGCATTCTGGGGTCGTCGGGCCGATGAGAGCACCGGTGGCGGCTACGTCGACAACGTGAATGAGGCCAAGAACGGCCCGGCCTTCATGAGCGCCAAGCCGGATGCGGACAAGCCGTGGATCGCGGATGACCAGAAGGCGCCCTTCGTGGACACCTTCAAGCCGGGCGACTCGATCCCCAGCGTGGTGGTCAAGCCCTTCACGGGTTCCCGCGCCGACGTGGCCTGCGCCTCGAAATATGCGGATGGAGCCTGGACGATCGAATTCAAGCGCAAGCTGGTCACCACCGGCGACAAGGCCGCCGAGCAGGATGTCCAGTTCAAGGATCTCACCAAGAGCTACGCCTTCGCCATCGCCGTCTTCGACAACACCCAGATCAACCATCTCTACCACGGCGGCGCTCCGAAGCTGAACTTCAAGCCATGATGCCTGGCATGCGGACGCCGCCACCGGCGTCCGCATGAACGCCTCCGCTCCATCCTCCGTCCCCACCCGAGATCCGCATGTCCTACCAGCTGAAAGACCTCAACCAGTCGGCGCGGATCGCCTTGTCGTTCTTCCTCTTGGCGATCGTCATCGGCACGGTGTCCGCTCTGATCATGCTTGGGCTGCTGCTGACCCATCAGGAATCCGGGTTCGCGGTGCCATCGGTGGAGAACATCAAGATCAAATACCACTATCCGCAGCTTGTCAGCGCGATGAAGACGAGCATGAACCAGTACGTGGCCGATGATGCCGACATCGAGGCGGTGTCGAAGTGGATCGCGAACGGGAAGACCGAGGAGGAATACAAGAAGACCATCGCTCCGATCATGAGCACGGCTTGCGTGAGCTGCCATAATCCGACGTCGACCATGTCCGGCGCCATGCCCGGACTGCCCCTGACCACCTACAAGGAGGTGGTCAAGTACACGGTCGCCGGCTACAGCTGGGTGAAGATGGCCAAGCAGGCGCACGTGCATCTCTTCGGCATCGGCACCTTCCTGGCGCTGGTCACCTTCATCTTCGCGTTCACCAGTTTCCGGCCCTGGTTCCGCAGCACCGTGATCGCGGTCACCTGGATCGCTTTGATCCTCGATGTGCTGTGCTGGTGGCTGACCAAGTACCAGTTGGGGTTCGCCTATGTCATCGTCGGAGCGGGAGCGGCCATGAGCGGCGGGGGGATCGGGATGAGCGTCCTCGCACTCCTCGACCTCTGGATAAAGGTTCCCTTCCTCAGCCGAACCAGCCCTGAAGAGGGCAAGCCGGGGAGCACCGAGTGAAGGCCGGACCCCTGCCCAGGAACGACCGCTTGGCGGTCGGATCCGTTCCATCGCGCCCAGATTGCCGCGATGCATGCTGGCGCCGTTGCGTGGGCGGCATGAGCGGAAGGCACCTGCCGTCCGCCGTCGGACACTTTTTCCCAGTTTGCTCACATGCGATCGGCCTATCGTCAATAACAGGATAAAAGGGTGTTCATATCCTCTATCCACCTGCGCTGCTCCCACCCCGGTCCCCAGAGTTCCACCATGGAAGCATGTCCGCCGTCGAATCTCAGGGAAAGTCGGACTTCCGGACCGGGGTCTGCTCGGCTGGCCGATGTGATTCTCGCGCTGGCGGCGACCAGGGTCCGAGACGCCGGTGGAAGGAGCGCTCAGTGAGCACCCTCGCGCGTACGGGAACCCTGGTGGCGACCATGCTGGCGCTGTCGCACCAGTGGGCGCAGGCCGAGGATGCCGGTATCCCTCCGGCAGCCACGCCTGTGGATGTCGCTCCAGCTGCGCCGGCACCAGCTGCTGCAGGAACGGCAATTCCTGCAGCCGCAGTAGCGCCGCCCCCCGCAGCGGCCGCTCCTCCGGCACCGACTCCGGTGAATGTGGCTCCCACCGCCGAACCTCCCGCCACACCCGCCGCACCCGCCGCACCCGCCGCCGCAGCGGCGGCTCCGGTCGCCGCTCCCGCCACGGCGCCACCGGCTCCAGCGAATGCCGCAGCGGCACCGGCAGCGCCCGCTGTGGTCAAGGCGGACGCCGCCTCGTCGTCGATTCCCGTGCATGGATACCTGAAAAGCCGCTACCTGGCTCGCTGGACCGACGGTGCGCAGGATCAGGATCTCTACGAGACCCTGTCGCTCGATGTGGGCGATCCGTCGCGCCACCGGGTGACCGCGCATTTCCTCGGCGATTTCTCAGTCGACCTTGACAAGCACACCGACAATCAGGGCTACTACGCGTACGACAGCGCGCGGGACGCGAAGGGTTCCTGGCTGATCCCGCGGGTCTACAGCGCCTACCTGGACTTCCACCGCGTCGATTCGCTGGGCATCGCTCGCGTCGGCAGGCAGACGATCAACGAGACCCCGGTGGTCAGCTTCTTCGACGGTGTGCGCGCCGAGTCCACGGAACTGGGTTCGCTGCGCCTGAAACTCGGGGCCTACGGGGGCATTCCGGTCTACCTGTACCAGAACCACCAGGCCGGCGACCTGATGGGCGGCGCCTACGCCGAGGGCCGGTTGTGGCAGGGATTCCGGGCGCGCGTCGACTGGCAGCACATCGATGGCCACAACGGCGGCGAGGAGTTCAAGAACACCCTCGTCGCTTTCGGCGGCTGGCAGACGGTCGGCCGGTATCTGGATGTGCATGCCAACTTCACCCGCATGGACAACGAGAACCGCGATGTCCTGGCGCGGGCGACCTTCCATCAGCCGGAATGGGATTTCCGCCTCCAGGCCTCGTATTACGAACTGCTCCAGATCCAGCAGAACGCCGTCATCGGTGCCGACTCGCTCTACCCGGTCCTCAAGGATTACCAGCCCTACCGCGAATACCGCTGGATGGCGAGCAAGGGCGTAGGCGATCATGTCAATCTTGATGCCGGCATGGATCTGCGCCGGCTCAGCCACGAAGAGAACGCCTCGGCATTCAACCACCAGTACGACCGCTACTTCGCCACCCTGGATCTCATCGATCTGGGAGTGAAGGGGTCGTCGCTGAGCGTGACCGGCGACAAGTGGGTCAGTTCGGATCGGCAGACCGATTCGCTGCAACTCGACCTCACCCTGCCGATCGGGAAGAAGAGCAAGGTCTCGGGCGGTACCGCGCATTACCTCTACAAGTACGACTACTATTCGGACCAGGAGCGCACCGACGTCCAGGCCTACTACGTGAAGTTCGAGCACGCCTTCTCGCGCTCGCTGCGGACGAGCGTAGACTACAGCTTCGAGCACGACAGCTCCTCCACCAATTACAACGAACTGCGGTTCGAGGTCATATGCAGCTTCTGAAACGCCATTACCGGCTTTTCCTGGTATGCCTCGTCCTGGTGGTGGCCGGGTGCGCCACCTGGCGCATGGGCATGCAGAATCCGTTCCGCTTCAACCACCAGAAGATGCTGCACCAGTCGATCGAATGCCTGGACTGCCACACCCAGGCCGCCAAGGAGGCCAAGGCTGGTCTGCCGACCCTCGACACCTGCCTGGATTGCCATGAGGCTATCGACAAGAAGCAGCCGGCGGACCGCCAGGTCGTGAATCTGTTCAACGCTGACAAGACCTTCAAGGCGGCGGCGAACGTGACGGAGGTTCCGTCGGAGATCATCTTCTCGCACAAGTCGCACGTCACCGACCACAAGGTGGCCTGCACCGCGTGCCACAAGGGCATCCAGGACAACACGGTGGTGTCGAAGGAACTGCGGACCGACATGAAGGACTGCATCGCGTGCCACGCGAAGACGCCGACGATCGCGAATCCCAACGACTGCGCCACCTGCCATCAGGTCCTGCGCCAGGAGACCAAGCCGGTGACCCACACGCAGAACTGGCTGCGGTTCCACGGCCAGAAGGCCAAGGGCGGGGATCAGCAGACGTTGAACCAGTGCTCGCTCTGCCATACCGAGAGTTCCTGTTCGAGCTGCCACCAGACCCAGGCGCCGTCGAGCCATACCAACTTCTGGCGCCAGCGCGGCCATGGCGTCACCGCGTCGATCGACCGCGACAAATGTTCGACCTGCCATCAGAGCGATACCTGCACGGCCTGCCACAAGGCGACCGCTCCGCGTTCGCATCGCGGCCAGTGGGGCGGGCCGAAGGACAAGCATTGCCTGAACTGCCACCTGCCGGTCTCGAACGAGAAGTGCTCGGTCTGCCACCAGGAAGGCGCCCCAAGCCACGCCAAGGCCCCGGCGACGCCGGCGACCATGGTCGGAACCAACTGCCGTGCCTGTCATGGCGTGGCCCCGGCCGCGAAACTGCTGCACGCCGACAACGGCGATGACTGCAACTACTGCCACCGCTGATGCCGCCACCACTGATGCCACAGCCAACTCACGCGCCACACGCAAGGAATCCAGATATGAAGCCTGCCATCACGACGAGCCTGTCATCCGTATCCGCACTCCGCTGGCTGGCGGCGACGGGCATGGTGCTCGCGCTGGCCCTGACCAGCTGCGGCAAGACCGGTCCAGCCGGTCCGGCAGGGACATCGGGCACGAACATCGAGACCGGTGTCACGGCGGGGACGACCCTGACCCTGGCCGACAACTCACCCGGCGTGGTGGTGGCGATCACCAGTGTGACCGGGCAGACCGGGGCAGGTGGCAACTTCCAGGCGGGTGACAAGCCGGTCGTGACGTTCACGGTGAAGAAGAACGATGGCAGCTCCTGGCATCTCAAGGAGATGTCGGCCGGCAACATCCTGCTCTCGGGTCCGACGTTCAACTACCAGCGCGTGCTGCCGAAGGCGGACGACGTGATAACGCGTTCGGTGATCAATGGAGATGGCACCTACACCTACACCTTCGCGACGGGATTCCCGACCACCTACCTGCCGCCGTTCAATGACAGTGCGACCTATGGTGCCGGTGACGGCGAACTGCAGGGGACGGCGCTGCTGGCCGGCACCTACACGATCGGCATGGCGGTGTCGTGGAACTACACGGTGGACGGCAAGGCGCACACCGACGCGGGCAACGCGACCAAGGATGTGCTGTATGGCGCCTCAGCGGTGGCGGCTGTCCGCGAGGTGGTGAAGAACGACAACTGCAATACCTGCCACGTGACGATCCAGGCCCATTCCGGCCTCTACCGCGACACCAGGCTGTGCGTGCTCTGCCACACGTCGGGTGCAGAGGATGCGGGCGCGTCGGTGCCAGGCGCTGTCGCCGGAACCCGCATCGAATTCAAGGTCATGATCCACCGCATCCACAATGGCGGTCATCTGCCCTCGGTGAATGGAGTCTCCAGCGACCCGACGACGGGAACCCGCACCTACGGCAACACCGCCGTCAGCAACGTCATCGTCGGTGAAGGGGGGACGCTCAATGATTTCAGCAAGGTGATGTCCCCCATCTTCCCGAGTTTCCAATCCGCCATGCCGCGCCGTGCGGGTTATTCCGCTCTTTCCCCCACGCAGAAGACAGCCGAAGGCAGGATCCTCCAGGGCGTCGTCGCCTGCTACAAGTGCCATGGCGACCCCGATGGTTCAGGCCCCAAGACCGCACCCAGCCAGGGCAGTCTCTGCTACACCCAGCCTTCGCGTCGGGCCTGCGGTGCGTGCCACGACGACATCAATTGGGCGAGTTCCTACAAGGCGAATGGGATGACCATGCCGCCCCAGGCTGACGACGCCTCCTGCACGACCTGCCATCTGCCGACCGGGACCACCCTGGCGCAGGGCTATGCCATGACCGTCGGTGGTGCCGGAACCTTGCCGCCGACGCCGTTCGCCCATGTGCATCCGCTGAGCGATCCGAAATTCGTCTCCGGTGCCGAGACCTACCAATCCGGAGTGAACTTCAACATCACCGGCATGTCGGGCAGCGCTGCTTCCTACTTCGTGGCGGGCGAGAAGCCGGCGATCACCTTCACGGTCAAGGACGACGCCGGGGTTGACATCCCGCTGTACCAGCTTTCGGCGATCAGCACCACGGCGGCCGGTCCGACCAATAACCGCCAGCTCGTGTTCCCGATGAATGGGCCGAAGAGCGCCACGGTGCCGGTGTGCGATTTCACTGGCCGTCTGGTCTCGACCAGCACCACCAACAAGGGCATCATGAGCCGGGTCGTCGGTTCCACGGCCAGCGAGACGCTCAAGGTGCAGTTCACCTCGACGACAGCGTTCACCATCACCGCCGGTTCGGGAGCGGCCGCCCGCGGTGGATCGGCGCTGCCGGCAGCCACGAGCACCAATCCGTCGGGATCATCGGTAAGTGCGATCGAGCTGACCAGCGCGGCGGTGGCCCAGACGATCACCGTGAACTTCACCTCGGCCACCGCCTTTGCCGTGTCAGGATCGGTCAGCGGTGCCATGGGCAGCGGGACGATGCCCGCCAGCGCGAGCGCCAGCACCCGGTTCACATCCACCGACGGCACGGTCTCCTTCACCCTGACCAGTGGCACCACCGCCTTCGCCGCCGGCAACAACATCTATCTGGTCGTCTGCCAGGCTTCGACCAATGGCCACCTGTTCGCCATCACGGCTGGACGCACCGCGTTCGCGGTTGGGGACCGGTTCTACTACGAGACGGTCAACAACAGCCTGACCTCCTATACCTACAACCTGCCGATGGACATGTTCCTCGAATTCCTCGGCGATGGCGTCACCGGTGCAGCCGGTGAAGCCTTCACTGCGGCCAACCTGCCCGTCTACTGGGGTCGCGAGACCGTGTATGAACGGACGGTCATGGCTTCGGGAGGTGGGGCTGGAGATACGACCTTGACCAGCGCTGTGAATGCGCGTGGTCGCTACATCGACGTGGCCAGCGTCACCGGTTTCGCCAACGCCAACTACGTGGTGCTCGACCATGGCACGGCCGGAGCCGAAGAGTACCTGCTCATCGGCACCATCATCGGCAACCGGATCTGGTTCACCACCCCGATGCGCTTCGCCCATGCCAGCGGCGTGACCTGCAAGAAGGTGACCTTGACCCAGCGTTTTGAGACCACCCATTACACGCTGAATCCCGCCACGGGCACGATCACCACGGTCGCCCCGGTCACCGCGACCAATGCCCTGGTGATCAGCTATCGGACCGATGGGGCCTTTGGTTGGAAGCGGTTCAACGGCGACGCCGTCCAGGCTGTCTATCCGCCTCCGATGAACGACTCGGCCGATCTCGGCCAGGATTGGGGCGAATGGCAGGGACTGCCCTTCCAGAACGGCACCTACACCGCCGCTGTCTGGGGCAGCAAGCTGGTCTACGTCGCCAGGAACAACGAAGTCCAGGCGTACCAGCTCGCCTCCGTGTCATCGACGAGCAATTTCCTCTACGGGGCCGGTGGAACGGTCACGCCCTACACCCCGATCTCTTCGCAGGACAACTGCGCCTCCTGCCATGATGGGCTCTTCTTCCATGGTGGCAGCCGCAAGGGCAACGACACCTGCGTCATGTGCCATGCAACCGCCGGATGCGAGGACTGGCCTGCCTACAATGGCGGCGGAGCGGCCCTCACCACCCCGGGAGTCACCGTCAATTTCCGTACCATGCTGCACAAGATCCACATGGGTGAAGAGCTGACGAACGCCTCGACCTACACCATCGTGGGAAATGGCGGCAACAGCTCCACCTTCGAGGAGATCGTCTTCCCGGCCATGCCTGGAAAGGTGAAGTCCTGCGTATCCTGCCACGGCACGACGAACACCGCCTGGAAGACTCCGCCCACGCCCGTCCACGCCGCCCAGACCACGCCCGTCGCGAACTGGAAGGCAGTCTGCGGTTCCTGCCATGATTCCACCGATGCCGCGAACCACATCACCGCGATGACCACCGGCGGGGTGGAGACCTGCGTGACCTGCCATGGCACCGGCGCGGCGTTCTCGGTCGAGAACGTGCATAAGAACCGTTGAACCAGGATCAGGGGATATCCCGGCGTCCGCCGGCAAGCTGACGGCTTGATCCCTGGATTTCCCCTGCATCCGGCTGACCTTAGGAGCGACCATGGAACCGCTCCGCCTGAGCCGTCGTCTGCATGCCGCTTCTGCGCCGGTCCTGGACTGTCGCTGCGCCAGCTCGAAACGACCTGTGATCCGGTGCAACGGCTTGGCCCAAACCATCCGCACGACGCTGCGACAGCTGGCGAGAACCGGTGGGAATGTCAGGGGGGAATCGTGAATCGTCTTCTGGGGCCCAGGTTCGTGCTCCTGTCGATCGCGATCCTGCTGCTCGGCGCATGGAACCTCATAGGGCTGCCTACCGGTCGCGGAGCGGCGGTGGCGCCGCTTCCAGCGGAATTGGAAGCCGGCAAGAGTCCCGTAGGTGGTCAGATTCGCCCGCCGCCAACGCGGATTACCGCCGATGAGGGGCACGGGCAGGGGGGCGCTCCGGCTGCAGAAACTCCGGATGCTGGTTTCCGCATGCTTCTCGACCAGGTGTTCACCCCAGGCAGAGCGAAACCGGAGGCGGATCAACCCCGGCCACGGGCGACGGAGGCCGCGCCGGCCTCTGTGCAACACCGCGGAAGGAATGAGAAGGCCCTTCATGCCGAGTTCCTGGCGCTGGCCTACAAGGATGACCGGGAATTGGAGCGCCAGGCTGAGGCCATCCTGAAGGCGGATGGCGACCCCAGCAGGCAGGTGGCGTTGCTGCGCGCCCTCTTCGATACCGATCGGAGGCGGTCCCTCCCGTTCTTCGTCCAGGCCATCACCTCCCTGCCAGACCGCTCGCGGCCGGAAGGCGTCTCCGTCCCGGCCTTCGCCATGGACTATTTGTGCAAACGGGTCGACGAACCGGTCGTGCGGTTGACCTTGGAGCGACTCGCCTGGGGTCGGGACCAGGCCGTTCCGGTGGGGCTGCGCCGCGTCGCGGCGGACGCTTTGATCGCGACCGCAACCGCATCCGAGATCGAGCGCTATTCCGCCTATCCGGATTTCAGGCGACCTGCCAGGCAGGATGCGACGGGCGACGGGAAAGGTGAGCCATGAGCAGCCCTCAGGCTGCTCACGGGGGGGCGCCGAAGGCGCGTTACGGGGGCGGGCAGCCCCCGGACAAACAAGAACTTGGGACGGCGAAGCCGACTCTTCCGGCGCAGCCGGAACCCCGCGCAGCGGGGAAGTTCTTTGGAAGCAGCCCTCAGGCTGCTCACGGGGGAGCGCCGAAGGCGCGTTACGGGGGCGGGCAGCCCCCGGACAAACAAGAACTTGGGACGGCGAAGCCGACTCTTCCGGCGCAGCCGGAACCCCGCGCAGCGGGGAAGTTCTTTGGAAGCGGCCGCGATCGTGCTTGGACTGCGGCCGAGCGGACCGTGCTGGTGCTGCTGATCCTCCTCGTGGTTGTCACCGGCGTCCGCCTGGCGCTTCGTGCCCCCGTGAAATCGCCGCCAGCCCCCGTGCCGGAGGCGCCTGCGATCACGCCCATGAGTCCGGATGCGGCCAGTGCGGTCTGCACGCCGGTCGCTGCAGCCGCGCCGGCTGTTCCAACGCGGCTCAGTCCAGCCGGCAAGGCGTTGCTGACGCGGATCCGCGCCTGTCCGCCGGAGGAGATCCAGGGCGTCGTCGATGCGGTCTCTCCTCTGGAAGCGCTCAGCCTCTATCACCAGTTGACCCCAGCCGACCGGCAGGAGGCCATCGCCGCCCTGCCCGCCCCGGTCATCGCGCGGAAGGTCGAGGAGCTGCTCGGCATTCCGCAGGGCCGTTTCGCCCAGGCCGGCGACGTCGGTCCGCTGGTCACATCCCTGGTCGAGATCGCGCTCGGTGGCACGGCCGCAGCGACCACGTCACCACCGCAGACGGTGTGCTTCGCCACGGCGATCGACACGCAAGGCGGGCCGGAACGCTCACGTACCCTCTTCCGCGTCGATGAACGCAGGATCTACGCCTGTCTCGATGCCGGGTCGCTGAGTCGAAGCGAAGCCGGAGTTCTGGTGCGCTGGAACGAAGAGCTCTCGGGCGCCCTGGTCTGCTTGGACTACCTTCCCCTGGTCGCCGGACGCCGCTGGAACCATGTCTACTACCAGGTTGCGGACGCTTGGACTCCCGGTTCCTACCGTGTGTCGTGTTTCCGTCTCGGGACGACCATCGAGCTTCTGTATGAAGGAACCTACCGGGTCGGCAAACCTGACCCATAGCCGGGAAAGGACGGCTTGGGCGGTACTATGGTCAGGTCTGGAAGCGACCGACGGATTTCCGGAGTTCCTCGGCAAGCCTGGCCAGGTCGGTGGCCGCCTTGAGCGTATCCCTGGCGCCGATCGAGGATTCCTTGGCGGCGCTGGCGACGACATTGACGTTCTGCGAGATGTCCGATCCCGCCTTGGCGACCTCGCTGAGATTCCGGCTGATCTCCTTGGTCGTGACCGACTGCTCCTCGACCGCCGCCGCGATCGAACTCTGCAATTCGTTGATCTTGTTGACGATCTCGCTGATCCGCTGCAAGGCGGCCTGGGCCGAGGTCGAATCGGACTGGATGGTCGCCACGCGACGGCCGATGTCGGCGGTGGCCTCGCTGGTCTGACGCGCGAGATTCTTGACCTCACCGGCGACGACGGCGAAGCCGCGCCCGGATTCCCCGGCCCGGGCCGCCTCGATCGTGGCATTCAGCGCCAGCAGGTTCGTCTGTTCGGCGATGGAGGTGATGAGGCTGACGATGGACCCGATCTCGGCGGAGGAGGTCCCCAGGCGGCCCATGGTGGCGTCCGCCTCGCGCACGGCCGAGACTCCCTCCTGGGCGATGCTCGCCGCCTGGACGGTGGTCTGGGAGATCTCGACGACGCTGGCGCTCATCTCCTCGATGCCCGAGGCGCAGGTCTGGATGCTGGAGGCGACCCCGGTCGCTGCGGTGGCCGCCTGGTCGGCCTGGTCGGACGCGGTCTTGGCGTTGCCGGTCATCTGGGTGCTCACCGCCGTCAAGCCTTGCGCGGCCACGGCGATGCCGCTGGCGTTCTCGTTGATCCCCTTGACCATGGTGCGCAATCCGTCCACCGTGGCGTTCAGGGTGGTGGTCATCCTGCCCATCTCGTCGTCGGCATCCTTCTTGTCGTGCCGGGTCAGGTCGCCGGCGGCGACCACCTCGAGCGCGGTCAATGTCCGGGACATGCGTCGGGTCAGGGAATTCGCCAGCCACCTGGAGATCACGATGCTGAGCGTCAGCGCGACCACCGCGCAGATGATCGTCCATACCTGGAGTTCCTGCTTGCCCGAGGCGAGGCGGCTGGTCGCGTCTCCGACGGCGCTGCGCGCGTCGCCCATCTGCTTGCTCGCGGTGGCGATCTTCTCCTCCGCCTCGCGGATGCGGGCATTGGTCGCGGTGAGCTGATGCGAAATATCCGCCATGCGCTTCTGCGAACGGTTCTGCATCGCGGTCAAGGTCGCCATCGCCTTGTTCGCCTGCGCCCGCGCCAAGGCGGCCTTGGAGTTGCCCATCACCCGGTTTTCGTCGGTATAGCTTTCGACGGCTTCCAGCATGGTCTTTTCGAATTGGGCCGCGTGATTCTTCACCGCTGCCACTGATGTCGGATCCTCCTTCTGCAGGCGGTCCAGGGCCTTGGTGAGCGCCGCGAGATTCGCCTTGGCCTCGCGTTCGGCCTCCTGCTGCATGCTCAGGGCGAGATCGGTCAGCCAGTAGGTCAGGTACAGACAGCGGATGGTCGCCTCGTTGGTCTGGTCCAGGATCTCGTCCACCCGGCTGCGCTCATCCTGCAGGCGCAACTGCTCATCGAGCAGCCTGGACTGGACGTCCATCAGGCGGCTCTGCTCCTGCGCGAGCGCGTCCTGCTGCGCGTTGCGTTGCACCTGGGCCTCCATGTTGCTGGAGAAACCCTGGAGCTTTATCGGTATGAGCCCCAGCGGCGCGAGGCACAGCATGGTCACGCCGACATTGACGATGAGGATCTTCAGGCGGATGGACAGGTTATAGAACCGCATGGAAGAGCCGTCATTTCGCGTCGAAGATGACCACGCTGATGGCGCCGCCCAGGTCGCCCAGCTTGCCGCCTTCCTTCACCCCGCCGTTCATGTCGCGCTCGCCCTTCGGTTCGCCATGGCATTTCAGACAGGCCTGTTCGTAGTACTGCGGTACGATGAAGCGCGTGCCGGCCTTGCCCTTGTACTCTACCTTTTCGGCAACCGTCTTGCCCTTTTCCCAGGTCGCCGCTTTGAACTGGTTGTACAGCACGTTCTTCTCCCATTCATCCGGCTTGTGCCGGCGGTTGCGCAGCAGCTCGGTCGGGGCCGTGATCCGGATGACCGCGACCCCTTCCATGGTGCGGCAGAACTCGCGCGCCACCTGGTCGGTGAATACCGGTGAAATGAAGCTCTTGTAGCCCTTGCCGGCTTCGTTGATCAGGGGCTGCGCCTTGTCGATCGTCGCCCGGATGATGGTCAGCAGGGTGCGGACGCAGCGGGCGTGCCGGGTCTCCCCTTCCGATGAGGGCATGGGCTCCTTGGCGAACTCCTGGTAATACTTGGCGGCCTTCGCCAGCACCACGTCGGCGGTCAGCCCCTTGTCCCCTTTCGCGGGATCATCTATGAGTTCCTGGTTGTCCGAGACGACTTTTTCCGCCGCATAGAGGATGTAGGCCAATTGCCTGGCCAGCACCGAGTTCTCATCCGCCATCGTCGATCCTGCGCCTGCCGGCGGAACCGGATTCTCTGCCGTGAGCAGGCCACTGATGGCCAGGAGGGAAAGCAGGGCGAGGCGGATGGGGGTGGGCATGGGATTCCTTCGCGTCGTTCAGGGGAAAGACGAGGTTTGCTCAAGCCTGGCTGGTGGGTGCCGGATTGGGCGTGTTCGCTGCCTCGTCGCCATCCATCTGGAGGCATGTTGATTCAAACGAGAATTCATTCAGCCAGGGTTACCCCAGATTTCTTCCCTGGTCAAGCGTTGGAATCGCTGTTGCGCAAGCTGTCCATCAACTATTCCCAGCGTAGATTCCAGGGCCGATCGATGCCCCACTCGGGATCGTGGATGCATGGTCAGGATATGTCCTTCCGCCTGCATTTCCGCGCCTGTACTCATTTGCGGCGGGATCGCATGCAGTCGGACTCGTTGCGCGTCCGGCCAACCGGGTCGTTCCGGAATCAGGCTCCGTTCATCCGCTTTGCCCGCCGCTTGACCAGTCCCGAGCGCGACATGCCGATCATCAGGGCCGCCTGGGTGAGATTCCCCTCGCTGCGTTCGAGGGCCGCTTCGATCACGGCGTCGGTGACGTCGTCGACGCTGGGCAGCTGGCCGTCCGGGGCGACCAGGGTGGACTTCGGCTGGCGTGCGCGCGCCACCGCTTCGCTGATCCGGACGGCCGAATACGGCTTGGTGAGATAGTCGCGCGCGCCCGCCTGCAGGCAGCGGACCGCGATGTCGGCTTCGTTCAGGCCGGTGACCACCACCACCGCCTGGGCCGGGCGCATGGCGAGGAACTCCTTGAGCAGGATCTCGCCCACCGGTTCCGGCAGGTTGATGTCGAGGAAGACGATCTCGTAGGATTTCGCCCGCATCGCGCGACGGGCGTCATCGGCCGTGAAGACGGCTTCGCTGCGACCGAGTCCCTGGATGGCGAGGGTGGTGCTCAGGGCGCGACTGGCGGCGGTCTCGTCTTCGACGATCAGGAAGTTCATGACGGTCTCGGCGGATGCTCCGAAGCGGTGGTCGGGCTGGCGATCTGCTGGGCGGCAGGCCGGGTCGTGTGCTGGCTGAAGGCCACGCAGGCCTGCGTGCCACGCGGCTGGCGGGGCGCCAGCGTCAGCGTGCCTCCGAGTCCGGTCACCAGGTGGTGGCTGATGAACAGGCCGAGCCCGCTGCCGCCGGAATCGGCCTTGGTGGTGACGATGGATCTGCCCAGCTGGTCGACCACCCGCAGATCGATGCCTATCCCGTGGTCGCAGATGATCAGGCGGATTCCCGCGTCATCCTGCTCCATCACCAGCGTGACGGTATCGCCGGGCTGGCTGGCCTGGATGGCGTTGATGAGCAGGTTCACCACCACCTGCTGCAAACGGCAGCAGCAGGTGGTCGGACCGGTGGCGAGGCCGAGCAACGGACTGCTCAGGGCGACCTGGCTGCGTCGGGCATACGACGCGACCAGGCGCAGGGAGGCCACGGCGATTGAGGTCAGGGTGGCGCGGTCGATGACCGCGCAGGCCTCGTCGTTGGGACTGGCGAAGCTGCGCACGTTCTCGATGAGTTCTTGCAGGTAGGTGGTCGCCGATTCCATGTCCTCGAGGAGGGTCGGGGCCAGGGCGCTGACCTCGTTCCAGGTCAGCAGGCCGATCGCGTTGCCCGGCCGGTCCTTGGCCACGTCGACGCAGGCTTCGACGATGTCGCGCAGGGAACGCTGGTTCAGGATCACGACCTGGGCCGGATGGTTGAACTCGTGCGCCAGGCCCGCCATCAGCGTGCCGAGCGCGACCAGGCGGTTGGTCTGCATCAGTTCCGAGAGTTCGCTGGCCTGCTGCAATCTGGTCAGGCGTTCACGCTCGGCTTCGCCCTCCTTGCGGGCGGTGATGTCCGAATGGGTGCCGCACATCAGCATCGGTCGGCCGGCGATGCTCCGGGTCGAGATCCGCCCGCGGCAGTGGATCCAGATCCAGCGGCCATCCTTGTGCCGGAGCCGGCATTGATGATCGAAAAACGGGAGCTCATTGGAGAAATGCCGCTCGAGCAGCGTCTTGGCGGATTCCAGGTCGTCCGGATGGTAGAGCGCTTCCCAGGCGGCACGGCTCATGGGCGCCAACTCCTGGCTGGTGTAGCCGAGGATCTGGGCCCAGCGTTCGCTGACCACGACCGAACCGGTCATGACATCCCACTCCCAGGTGCCGGCGCGGGTCGCCTCGATGATGTTGGCCAGGCGCCAGCGTTCGTTGCGCAGGTTCGCCTGTTGCGCCCGGATGCGCCGGTCGGCCTTGGTCAGCAACCGGTAGACGAAGGCCAGCACCACCGTCGGCAGCAGGAGTCCCGCCGATCCGCCGAGGACCAGCTCTTGGACGAGCGCCTTGCGGTCGATGGTGATGTCGCGCATCACGAGCATTTCGCCGACGCGGACGCCCGCCGCATCCCGCAACGGGGTTCCCACGATGCGCCAGAACCGATCGCCGATCCGGACCTCTCCATCGCCCTGATGCGGCACCGAGGTGTCGGCTCCCGCCACCCAGGCGGCGAAGGCATCGGGAAGATGGCCCTGCGAGGAGAAGACGACGACGTGGTGCGGCATGCGATCCCAGTCCGCCTCCCGGCCGAGCAGAAGCTGGCTCTCTTCCCAGGCGCGCTGATCCAGCCGTCCCTTGTTGATGATGACCGCCATCTGGTTCCACATTTCGCGATGCCGGCGCAGCGCGCCCAGCGCCTCCTGGATCTCCTTGCCCAGTTCGATGAAACCGATGATCTTCCCGTCGGCGAAAACCGGACGCACCACCCGCAGCGAGAAGGTTCCGCGCGGCCCGAGTTCCAGGCCGTAGGCGGTCTTGCCGGTACGTTCCGCTTCGCGCACGGTGAAGCGGTCGACTCGATCTCCTCGTTGGGCGGGGGCATGGACCCGCAGACGGCAGGTGCGATCGCGGTCGAGGAAGTACATGTGCGTGACGCGGTGGTCACGGTGCATCGCGGAGAAGACCGGTTGCCAGCAGGCGAGCAGACCATCCGCATCGGCGGAATTCAGCGCCTTCTGGACCCCGGCATCGGCCGCGATCGGCTGCATGGCGGAATCCAGGCCGGTGGCCTCCAGGCTGAGGATCAATTCCAGATCCTTGCGGATTTCCGTGACATCTTCGGTGATGAGCGCGCGCATGCGCTGCTGGTGCTGGAACCACAGCAGCGCCATCGCAGCGCAGAACGGCAGGATGACCAGGACCGCCAGGCTCGGCAGCAGGCTGCGCACCAGCGGAGTGCTCGCGTGCTGTTCGGACGTGTCGCCGGAGGTCATCGGGACTGGTCGAATCCGCCTGGGCCGGAACCGGGACGCGCCATTCGCCTGCGGCAGCGGAACGCGGGACTTCGGATCATGTCGCGGACGCTACGTGGTGCGGCCGCGATGTCAGGGGAAACCTGGCGTCCCAGGCCTGCCGGGTATGCGATCGCTGGGACAGATGATCCCCGCTGCCGTCGTGCGGCGCGAACGCACCGCGCCAGGAGGCGAGCCCAGGAAGGTCGAGCAAAACAGGAAACCCTCCGGATTTGCGGCCGGAGGGTTTCCTTCTGCTCATAATCGGGGCGACAGGATTTGAACCTGCGACCTCTGCGTCCCGAACGCAACGCTCTAGCCAAGCTGAGCTACGCCCCGACGGGATCCCACGCGCCGTTGGCGTGGGGGCGTGTGTTTAGCTGCTCATCGGGGTCTGTCAATCGAAGCGGTTCGCTGCGCGGGCGGAACCGGCGGCGGCGAGTACTCGCCCGTACGCTGCCAGCCCAGGCGTTCGCGCGCGAGGAGTTCCACCACGTAGGGATCGCGTTGGCGCAGACCGGCGCGCAGATGCTCATTGAGGGCGATGGTGCGTTCCATGCGCCGGGCTTCGTCGCGTTCGGCTTCCGCCCGGCAGCGCACCTGGTCGAGCCTGGCCTGGCGCTCATGCAGGTGCCAGAGGAGGGCGCCTACCACCAGCGTGCCGGCGACCGCGTGCAGCGCGACGAGCGGCACGCTGAGGCGGGTCACAGCATCATCTCGGTGGCGGGTTCAGGGGCCTTGGTGCGGGTTCCGGCGATCGCGTCGGCCAGGCGGGCGGATTCGCGTGCCAGATCGGCATAGACGACGGCGGCGCTGCGGCGCGAGGCGAAGGAATTGCGGTTCTTGACCATCTTCGCGGCGGCGTCTTCGACGGTCTTGTGCACGCCGACCGTGGCGGCGGCGAGGATCGCGCTGCCGGCGGCGGCGACTTCGGGAACCCCGGCGGCATGGACTTCGCGATCCAGCGCGTCCGCCATGATCTGGCACCAGAGATGGTTGCTCGCTCCGGGGCCGGTGAGCACGACGCGCTCAGGCGCCGGGATCTTGCTGTCGGCGAGGCCGGCGAGAATGCGCTGGCAGGCGATCGCGCCGCCTTCCAGGACGGCGCGCACCAGATGTCCGCGCCCATGCCGGCTGCTGAGTCCCAGGAATCCGCTGGTCTTGGCTGCGGCGGGCAGGTGGATCAGGCCATCGGCGCCGGGCGGAACCTCGGCGGCGAGTTCGGCCATCACGTCGAGGGGATCGCGTTGCGCCCGGCGGGCCTGGGCGACTTCCGATGGCATGACATGGAACATAAGCCAGTCGAGCGCATCGGCGCCGGCAGCTCCCTGCGAGACCAGGGCCCAGGTGCCGGCGATGCAGTGGCAGGTCGAGAGCAGCCGGCCGGAGGGATCGCGCGCGGCCTCGGCGGTGGGCAGGAAGACCGAGCCCTGGTGGCCGAGCTCGATCGCGGCGGTACCGGGTTGCAGCACGCCGGCGGTGACCGCGATGGCGGCGGCATGGCTGGCCCCGGTGACGACGGGCGTGCCGGCCTGCAGTCCGGCTTCGCGCGCGGCGGATTCGATGACCCGGCCCGAGATGGAATTGCCGTTGTTGATCGCCGGCAGCCAGGCGGGATTGAGATCGAGGAGCTGCAGGAGCTGCTTCGACCACGACCGCGTGCGCGGATTGAAGAGCAGGCTGGCGGCCGCGTCGCACGCATCGGTGACGGCGGTTCCGGTCAGGCGATAGCGCAGGAAATCCTTGGGCGACAGGAGATGCGCGCAGTCGTGCCAGACCCGCTTGTGGGTCTCGCGCAGCCAGAGCAGCTTGACCGCCGTCGCGCCGGCATGGGCCGGCCCGCTGGCGAGGTTGAGGAGGTTCCGCGCTCCGACCTTCTGGGTCAATTGGTCGACGTAGGGCGCGACGGCCGGATCCGGACCGAACACCGCCGGGCTGAGGACTTTCCCCTCGCGGTCGATCGCCACCACGCCATCCGCATCGCCCGAGATGCCGATCGCGCGCACCTGATCCGGACGCAGTTCGGCGCGACGGAGGATCTCTTTGATGCCGGTGCGGGCCGCACGCCACCAGTCCTGGGGATCCATGGGTCCGGTGTCTTCCCCGCCATACGCACGGCGGAGATGGGCCAGGACCGTGCCGTCGCCGCCGATCACGATCAGGCCAAGCCCGCCGGCGGAAACGTCGATGCCCAGGAAGTATGCGGAAACAGCCATGTTGATCGTTGCACCCTAGCGCACGAATGCGTCACCGTCAAGTGCGCCCTGGTGTTTTTGCCCGTGATTTCGCTTGTGCGCGCCGCCGGTTGGCCATCTCTGGCCGCGCCGGAGGGTCGAGCCATGCGTCTTCCCCTGTTGGTCCCAGTGCTGGCGCTCGCCGTGGCCGCCATGCCGGTTCGCGCGGACGAGATCCAACTCGCCGACGGCCGCACGGTCGAGGGCGAGGTGCTTGATCTCGGCAACGGCGAGAGCGAGCTCACGATCGTCCAGGGCGGCATGCGCGCCACCCAGCGCATCCCTTCGAGCCAGATCGTGAAGATCGTGAAAGGGCCGGGCCGGCAGCAGCAGGCCTACACCTGGCTGCAGGAGCGGAAGCGGGCACTGGCCCGCGACGCCGGTGGCGGATCGTCCGAGGGCTGGTGGGAGCTGGCCACCCAGGCGCAGGAGCGGAAGGAATCCGTCTTCGCACGCGAATGCGCGGCCGAGGTCGTGCAGCGCGACCGCCACCACGCCGCCGCGCGGGCGCTGCTCGGCCAGGTGCGGCAGAACGGCGTCTGGATGCAGGTTTACGAGGCCAACGTCGCGCGCGGCGAGGTCTTCCATGCCGGCCGCTGGATGCCCTGGAGCGAACGCGAGGCGCTGCGCGAGGCCGAAGCCAAGCAGGCGGCGGAACTGCGCGCCGCCCTGGCCAAGGCCATGCGCGAGGCCCAGGAGCGCGAGTACCAGCCGCCGGCAGAAACCATCATCTACGTCAATCAGACCCCCGCCTGGTCTTACCAGGGATATTGCGGTTATCACGGCGGTGGATGGCTGAACCTGAATGCTGCGGGCCGGTACAACAACTGGGCCTGGCGTCTGCACCTGGGCTGGTAGCAGAGCCCGGACCATCGCCGCGAAACGGCCGGCCGATCCTCTTTCGGCATAGTTGCCGCAACGACCAAGGTACGGGGTTGCGCCCCGGCCCGTCACCACACACTCCGCGCGTCCCCGTTGGCCGGGCTTCCGGCCCGGTGTGACCATTCCCGCCCCGGAGGCAGTCCGCTCCCATGAGTTCCGCTCCCAACTCCCACGCCGCCACGGCGAATGCGGCCCACCAGCCGGGCTGGTTCGCCACCGAACGCAAGGATCCCTGGTACGTCAGCCCGCTCGCGATCGGGGCTCTGCTGCTCGCCTTCGTGGTCTATTCGACCGTGGTCGGCCTGATCGGCGGCTACCACTGGCTCAATGGCACCGGCTACCTGTCGCCATTCTATTCGCCCGAGATCTACGGCTGGGGCCCGCATGCGATCTTCCAGGGTGCGCCGGGATTCTGGCCGGAATGGCTGGCGAAGATCCTGCCGTTCTCGTCCGCCTTCCTCATCCTGGCCGTGCCGGCCGGCTTCCGCCTGACCTGCTATTACTACCGCAAGGCGTACTACCGCTCGATCTGGCTCGACCCGGTCGGCTGCGCCGTGGCCGAGGGCCGCAAGACCTACTGGGGCGAGAACCAGCTGCCGCTGATCCTCTGGAACGCGCACCGCTATTTCCTGTATCTCGCGATCATCGTCGGTTTCATCCTGCTCTACGACGGCATCAAGGCGTTCTGGTTCCCGGTGACGGCAGAGGGCAAGCAGTTCCTCTGGACGGTCGGCGGCAAGGCGGTCGAGGGCGCGGCCTATGTCCGCACCACGCTCGATCCCACCCATGAAGCCGGTTGGAAGTTCGGCATCGGCCTGGGATCGATCATCCTGATCATCAACCCGATCCTCATCATGGGCTACACCTTCGGCTGCCATTCGCTGCGCCACCTGGTCGGCGGCCGCAAGGACCGCTTCGGGCCGACCCCGTGCGGCCAGTACAAGGCCTGGCGCTTCGTGAGCTGGCTCAACGAGCACCATGACAAGTGGGCGATGGGTTCGCTGGTGTGGGTCGGCTTCACCGACCTCTACGTCCGCCTGTGCGCCGCCGGCGTCTGGCACGACGTGATGATCTATTCACCTTTCACCAAGTAATCCCGAGCGTCACCACCATGTCCGACCAATCTGACATCACCACCTACGACCATGACGTGCTGGTCATCGGCGCCGGCGGCGCGGGCCTGCGCGCCGCGATCGAAGCCGCCAATGCGGGCTGCTCGGTCGGTCTGGTCTGCAAGTCGCTCCTGGGCAAGGCCCACACCGTCATGGCCGAAGGCGGCATGGCGGCGGCGATGGGCAACGTCGACGACCGCGATTCGTGGAAGGTCCACTTCGCCGACACCATGCGCGGCGGCCAGTACATGAACAATCCGCGCATGGCCGAGCTGCATGCGAAAGAGGCCCCGGACCGGGTGAAGGAACTCGAATACTACGGTGCGGTGTTCGATCGCACCGCCGATGGCAAGATCCTGCAACGCAACTTCGGCGGCCACCGCTACCCGCGCCTCGCCCACGTCGGCGACCGCACCGGGCTGGAACTCATCCGCACCCTGCAGGACCACGCCGTCCATCAGAAGAATCTCTCCGTGTACATGGAAACGACGGTCGTCCGCCTGTTCAAGGACGGCGACCGCATCGCCGGCGCGCTCGCCTACACGCGCGAGAAGGGCAAGTACATCCTCTACCGCGCCAAGGCGGTGGTGATCGCCACCGGCGGCTGCGGCAAGGCGTTCGAGATCACCTCGAACTCGTGGGAATACACCGGCGACGGCTACGCCCTGGCGTACGACGCCGGCGCCGAACTCATCGACATGGAGTTCATCCAGTTCCACCCGACGGGTATGGTGTGGCCGCCCTCGGTGAAGGGCATCCTGGTCACCGAAGGCGTGCGCGGCGAGGGCGGCATCCTCGTCAATGAAGCCGGCAAGCGCTTCATGTTCGACGACATCCCCGACAACTACAAGAACCAGACCGCGAAATCGGAAGAGGAAGGCTGGCGCTACGTCTGCGGCGACAAGAACGCCTGCCGTCCGCCGGAGCTGCTGACCCGCGACCACGTCGCGCGCTGCATCAACCGCGAGGTGAAGGCCGGTCGCGGCTCGCCGCACGGCGGCGTGTATCTGGACATCGCCTGGATCGCGCAGCTCGAACAGCGCATCAAGGGCCTCGATCCCAAGTGGAAATACAAGGGTTCGGCGGCCGAACACATCAAGAAGAAGCTGCCGTCGATGTACCACCAGTTCAAGGAGCTCGGCGGCCTCGACATCACCAGCGAGCGCATGGAGGTCGGCCCGACCACGCACTACTGCATGGGCGGCGTCCACGTCGACGGCAATACCCAGATGTCCTGCGTCCCCGGCCTCTTCGCGGCGGGTGAAGCCGCTGGCGGCCTGCACGGCGCCAACCGCCTCGGCGGCAACTCGCTGTCCGACCTGCTGGTGTTCGGCAAGCGCGCCGGTGAATTCGCGGCCAGCTACGCCAAGGAGCAGGCCAAGGCCCCGTGGCTGGATGAAGCCCAGGTCAAGGATGCCATCTCCTGGGCCGACCACTACATCGCCAAGCCCAAGGGTTCCGAGAACCCGTACACCGTGCAGCAGAAGCTGCAGAAGATGATGCAGGCCAACGTCGGCATCGTGCGGGTCGAGGCGGAGATGCAGTCCGCGCTCGCCGGCGTGCAGGAACTCAAGAAGCAGGCCGAGCTGGTCGCCGGCGGATCCGGCAAGGCCTACAACCCCGGCTGGCACACCTGCATGGATCTCGGGCCGCTGCTCATCTGCGCCGAGGCCATCACCCGCTGCGCCATCGAACGCAAGGAATCGCGCGGCGGCCAGTTCCGCGACGACTTCCCCGACAAGTCGAAGGAATGGGCCAAGTCAAACCTGGTCGTGCGCAAGGGCGCCGACGGCAGCATGGTGGTCGAGAAGCGCGCCACCAAGCCGCTGACCGACGAGCAGAAGCAGATCATCGAGGATCAGGCGAAGTAAGCCCCGTTCCGCCCCTACGAATCCCACCGAGCGAACCCATGACTGCGACTCCCATCTCCTCCTCCGCCCCCGCCAAGCGCACCTTCCGCATCTGGCGCGGCGACAAGAACGGCGGCGGCTTCAAGACCTACCAGGCCGAGATCACCACCGGGATGGTGGTGCTCGACGCGGTGCACCAGATCCAGGCGGCCGAGGCCAACGACCTCTCGGTGCGCTGGAACTGCAAGGCCGGCAAGTGCGGCTCGTGCTCGGCCGAGATCAACGGCAAGCCGCGCCTGATGTGCATGACCCGGATGGAGACCCTGCCGCCCGAGGGCGACATCACCATCCAGCCGCTCAAGGCGTTCCCCAACATCCGCGACCTCGTCACCGACGTGTCGTGGAATTTCGAGCAGAACAAGCGCATCACCCCGCTGACGCCGCCCGCGAAGGGCGATCCGGACCTGTTCGCCGACGGCACCTTCCGCATGTTCCAGCATGAGGTCGACCGTTCGCAGGAATTCCGCAAGTGCATCGAGTGCTTCCTCTGCCAGGACGTCTGCCACGTCCTGCGCGAGCATGACCTGCACACCGAGTTCATCGGCCCGCGCTTCTTCGTCCGCGCCGCCAGCCTGGAGATGCATCCGCTCGACCGCGCCGACCGCACCGCGTTCCTCAAGTACCAGGCCAACATCGGCTACTGCAACATCACCAAGTGCTGCACCGAGGTCTGCCCCGAGCACATCCACATCACCGACAACGCCATCATCCCGCTCAAGGAACGCGTCGTCGACGCCTACTACGATCCGGTCGCCAAGGTCATCCGCTGGATCTTCGGCGCCAAGAAGAACTGAGATGCTCCGCCCCTTCGCCGCCCAGGCGATGCTTGCGGCCCTGATCGCATGCGCCTGCGCGGGCGAGGCCGCGCCCAGCGGCGACCAGCCGGCCGCCCCGGCTCCGGTCGAGCATTGGTACGTGGTCGCGATTGCGGATGTGGGCGACGACGATTCGACCGCATTCTACTGGGGTTCGAGCAGGCTGGATCTCGACCAGATGGCGAAGGCGATGGGTGAACGGGCGGCGATCCGCCTGGACCACCTGCGTGTGCGCAAGGACGACGATCATTGGGCCCGCTGGGAGGACATCGAGCCGACCGAGCGCGGCACCATCCTGCTCAATCCGTCCCGGCTGATCTCGGTGATGCCGCTCGTCGATGATCCGTTGCGGGTGAAGCCGACGGTGGTGGCCCCCAAGGACGACACGCCCCGGATGTAGGTTTCGACCCGGATCCAAGCCCCGGCCAACGCCGCCGGGCATCGATCGTATTCCTGGACGGCAGCCTTTCCTGAGGATCCATGCGCTTGCGAATCCCCCTGCTGTTCGCGCTCTGCGTTCTCGGCGGCGTCGTTGCGGCCGAACGGGCGCTGCCCGATTGGCGCAAGGATCCTCCCGGTGGCGGACCCGCAGCCGCCAGCCCGAGCTCCTACCCGGATGCGGAGGGCTTCGCCAGCCGCGCCGCCCTCGTCGTCGAGAACCTCGCGCAGGAGGATCTCCGGCGCTGGCGCACCGGGTTTTTCGCCGGCGGTGACCCCGGCCGCTATCTGCCGCCGGCGGCGATGGCGAAGCTGCTCCTCGATCCCGAGGACGCGATGGCGCGGGAGCACCTCAACGACCGGCGCAGCCCGACCGAGCACGATGCCGGCGCGGCGGTCAATTGGGCCCGGCTGCTGCCGCTCTTCCCGCAGGCCCTCGCGCCGGCGACGCGGCGCGAATTCGCCACCCGCGCCGCCGGCGCCAGCTACCTGACTGGCGGCGGCAGCGAGACGCAGGTGGTCATGCTGCGCTCCGCCGCACTGGTCCTGGCGGAACAGCTCGACCACGAACGCTTCTCCGGCCTGCCCCGCGCTGCCGCCCGGGCGGAGGTCAAGTCCTGGCTCAAGCGCTGGGTGAAAGCCCTGTATGCCGCCGGCCCGGTCGACTGGGACTGCCCGCAGCATCTCGTGTTCGTGATCAATAGTCTGTTGAATATCTACGATTTCAGCAGTGACGGCGACTGCCGGCTGCTCGCCCGTGCGGGGTTGGATCGGCTCGTCGCCGCCTACGCCCTGAAATACACCGATGCGGTGCATGCCGGGCCGCACCTGCGTGGTTCCGCCGCGGGTCGCTGGAGCGCGCTGACCGATCAGACCGGCTGGTTGTGGTGGGGGGCGGATGCATCTCCCTCGCCGGCCCAGGCGGCGGAATTCCGCCATACCATCCACGCCCAGACCAGCGCCTGGCGGCCGAACCAGGTGCTGACCAGCCTGGCGCGCAAGCGCCTGCCCGCTCTGCCGGTCGAACACCGCGCGATCAAGGCCGCTGCTGATACCGGCCGGGTTCCGGCTGACGTCGTCCAAGGCGTGGCCAGCGCCGGCTGGAACGAGACCCTGTATACCTCCGCGTCCTTCACCCTGGGCAGCCTCGGCCGGATCGCGTCCGGCGGACCCGTGCCCAGCGATCGCTTCCAGCTCGCGGTGCGCTCCACCCAGGGAACCTTGACCTTCACCGCCGGCACCTCGCTGGCAGATGACGATGGCCGCTACGATCAGACCGCGCAGATCGGGTCGGCCCTCGTCCGCCTCGTGCGCCTGCCCAGTGACACCGCCTATGCCTACGTCGCCCTGCCCGCGTCGCTGGTGGCCGATGCGCCACCCGTCCTCGACGGTGGCTGGTGGATCCTCAAGGCCGGTCGGGCCTGGATCGGAATACGCGGCCTCGGCGCACCGGGCAGCGTCGGGGAGCACGAGATCCCCGGCTCTGCGCGCGGTGCAAGCGTGCCCGCCCTGCGATTCCCCGGTAAGACCGGGGGATTCGCGCTCATCGTCGGTGAAGCCGCCTACGCCGATCGCGCCGCCTTCGTTGCCGCCCTGGGGCAGACGGGATTGAACGGCTCCGACGGCGTCGCCTTCACCGGCTTGGATGGCAAGAGCGTTACCGTGCGCTGGCAGGAATCCGGCAGCGAACCCGCCGTCACGCACGACGGCGGTGCCCGCGCGGCCATGCAAGGCCCCATCGCCGGTCCGCTCATCCGCTGCGAGGCGTCCGTCCTCAGCGTCAGCGACGGCAAGGACGGATACCAGATCGACTTCAGCGGGGATCTGCCGATCTACCGGTAGCGTCCGGCGCCACAGGGCGCCGGACGCCGACCCGGTCAGGCGCTGATCGCGACCTCGACCACGTGGGTCTTGCCGTCGTTCTGCGGCGGAATGACGTTGGTTGGCAGCACGGTGCCGTCGAGGGTCAGGGTCACCTTGCCGCTGCAGATGCCCTTGGGCTTGCTGATGCGGATGTCGTAGGTCGCTCCGCGGTAGGCGCGCTTCATGCGGGCCTTGGTCCACTTCGACGGCATGCAGGGATCGACCAGCAGGCCATCGGTGGTGGTGCGCACGCCGAGCAGATGCTCCCACACCACGATCAGCGTCCAGGCGGCGGTGCCGGTGGCCCAGGAGTGGCTGCCCTCGCCGGGCAGGCCGCTCTCAGGCGCGGTGATGAACTGGCAGGCGGCGTAGGGTTCGATGCGGTAGCGCTTGGCGTCGGCTTCATGGCGGGTGGCCGGCAGCATCTTGTGCAGGATCTCGTAGGCCTTGTCGCCGCGGCCGGCGTGCAGTTCGGCCCAGATGCGCCAGCGCGAGCAATGGCCGAAGATGGCGCCGTTTTCCTTGGTTCCCGGATAGAAGCGGCTGATGATGCCGGCCTTCGGATCCGGTTCGCCATAGGGCGGGTAGAAGCAGTAGCTGCCGAGCGGATGGTCGAGGTGCTTGTCGAACGAGGCCAGGATCTTCGCCTGGCGCTTGTCGTCGACGCATTTGGCCACGATCGCGAAGCTGTTGGGATCGGCCCAGATCCTGGCGTACTGCGCGGTCTTGGTGCCGATGATGGTGCCGTCGTCGTGCATCGCGCGCTGGTACCAGTCGCCGTCCCAGGTCTGCTCCAGCGCCTGCTTGAGCTTCGCGAGCCGTTCGCGGTATTCCGCGATCTTGGCGGTGTCGCCCTTCTTCTCCATGCAGTGGAAGAAGTCTTCCAGGCAGATGATGACCCAGAAGCCGAGCATCGACGAGTCGCCGATGCCGCGGTTGCCGACCTGGTCGAGCGCGTCGTTCCAGTCCGCCTTCAGGATCTTGGGCAGGCCACGGTAGTTGAACTGGGTCCAGAAGTGGTCGAGGCCCTTGATGATGTGGGCATAGACGGTGTCGGTCTTGGCGCCCTTGGTGTGGGCGTAGGGGGTGACCTCGTCGAGGATGGTGTAGTCGCCGGTCTCCTTGCAGTAGCGCGAGAGGATGAACAGCGGATTGATCGGATCGTCGCTGTGGTGCGTGCGGGTGCCGACCATCGAGACGAAGTTGCCGCCGTGCGCGTAGTCGCCGTCCTCGAACTGCCAGATCATGATGCGCTTGACCACGTGGTCGCGCACCCATTTCGGATCCTGGGGCAGGCGCGAGACCGCGTCCTGGCAGGCGTCGCGGACGCCGAAGTTGTAGATGCCGAAGTAGCAGTAGCCGGTGTTGCGGTTCCACCACGACAGGTTCGCGCCCTGGTACTTGAACCAGTAGTTGACCGCGTTGTTCACGTCGACGTCCGGCGTCTCGATCATCGGCGTCGAGGTCACGCGGGTCCAGTAGGCCTGGTTGTTGGCGAAGGCGGCCTTGGCCTTCTTCACATCGGCGTACTTGGCGACCAGTTCGGAGGCGTCGCCCTGGCGCGGGCAGGTGCCGAGCACGACCACGTATTCGACCGACTCGCCGGGTTTCAGGGTGAACCTGTGCTGCAGCGCGTGGCAGGCGTCGCGGCCTTCACCGACCTTGCTGCGCAGCCTGTTCGGCTTGCCCTTGGCCGCATCCATCGCCTGGGGGTTGGCGAGGTCGCGGTAGCTGCCGATGAACTCGTAGCGTTCGCCCTCGTAGCCGACGACCTTGGCCGACGAGGCCAGGAACGCCGCCTGGTCGTAGGGGATGTTGTTGCCCTCATCGTTGCAGGCCTGCCAGCCGCCGATGTATTTGATCCACTGCGCCGAGCGGGTGTAGATCACCCCGTCCTGGTAGTCCTGGCGGTTGAAGAGCAGGTAGAATTCACGCCACGAGGTGTCCTCGTACCAGTTGCCCAGCGCGATCTCGCAATAGTTGGTCGCCGACAGTTTCCGCGTCTTCTTCTTCGAGGTGTTGGTCAGCTTGACGATCCAGATCTCGCACGGGTCGCCGACGGCCTCGCCGTCCGACGAGGCGGCGTCGGGCATCGGGGTGAAATAGGTGATCTCGCTCTCGATGCCGTCGTTCTTGGCGACGATGCGGTTGTAGCCCAGACCGATGTGGCAGCGCCAGGCGTCGAGCGGCTTGACCGGCGGATAGCCGTTGGCCGTCCACCAGTTGCCCGACTCCTCATCGCGCAGGTAGACGAACTTGCCCACGGTGTCGCGCGGCACGCCGTCGATGTGCCAGCGGGTCACGCGCGAGACGGTCGGGTTGCCGACGAACGAGTAGCCGCCGCCGAGGTGGCTCGCCACGTAGCACCACTTCCCGTTCGACAGCACGTTCATCCACGGCCGGTCGAGCAGAGGCTCGGTCAGGATGAACTCCTTGCCGTCGGGTGAGAAGTTGCCGTATTTCGTGGTTTTCATGCGGGCTCCGGGATGGGTCTCGGTGGGTTGGGCGGATGCGAAGCGGGGTCTGACCGGCAGGGGGTCAGCGGGCGGCGGATGGTAGGGCGACGGCCGCCCCGGCAACGGTCGCCCGCCGGCTCGCGCTGGACGATTCCCGACCCGGCACGGCGGCATAGCGTGCGCGCATGCGCCATGTCCCTGCCCGTTTCCGGTCCCCACCCGTGCTCGCGGCGGTCGCGATCAGCGCGGTGCTGTCCGGCTGCCAGGCGTCCCGTCCGCTCGAACGCAGCCAGATCATGACCCTGGCGGACAACCTCCAGGTCCGCGAGGGGCTGTCCTGGGGTTCCCCGCGCGAGGTCATGGAGCCCGGCCCGGCCGACGCCGACGGCCATCGCTGGTGGCAGTTGCGCTATGTCAGCTCCGAGGTCGAATCCAAGGATCCCGGCGCGGTCCGCATCATCCTGGTCGACGCCGATTCGGGCTGGGCCCGCCTGCCGCCGGCCGGCTGGAGCATGCGCATCCCCGCCCATCCCGCCCCGCCCGTCACCGTGCCGGCCGTGGTCAAGGACGGCAGCGCGATCCTGGTGGTCATCGAACCGCAGCCCGTCACCACGCCGCGCCTGGGTGAACTCGAACGCGAGGCGGCCCGCCTCAACGCCATCGCCGCCCGGACCGATCTCTGGCCGCTCTTCAAGGTCCACACCGACAAGGCCGGCCGCACCAGCCTGATCTACGGCTGGCAGGGCGACCGCGGCATCGCCCAGGACCAACGCATCCGCGACTGGATCCAGATCCGCGCCGGGGTGAAGACGGCGCGCTGGGTGGATCTCAGCGCGTTGTGAGCAGCCTTCAGGCTGCTCACGGGGGAGCGCCGAAGGCGCGTTACGGGGGCGGGCAGCCCCCGGACAAACAAGAACTTGGGACGGCGAAGCCGACTCTTCCGGCGCAGCCGGAACCCCGCGCAGCGGGGAAGTTCTTTGGAAGAGCGATTCGCTAAAAAACCTTCGGAGTACGCATGTCCACCCAGCCCCGCCTGTGGTTCACCGACGGTGATCGTCAACGTCTGCGTCAGCGTCTGGCCCAGGGTGAACCGACCCTGGCCGGCATGCTGGCCCAGGCTCGTGCTTCGGCGTCGGACCTGGGCGATCTGCTTACGATCGCGGTCGAACAGCGGCGCGAACGTGGCGCAGATTACAGCAAGCAGGCGCTCAATGGTGCCGTTGCCTGCCTGCTGGGCGGTGATCCGGCGGCCGGCGAACGGGCCTGCGATGCCTGGCTGGCATCGACCGAGGTCGAAACCCGGAGTGATCTGGGTCTGGCGAAGGAGGCGGTATCCGGGGCGATCGTGCATGAATGCTGCGCGGGCGTTCTCGACAGCGCTCGCCTGGCGCGGTTGCGCCAGCGGCTGGCCGACCTGGCGCGGGGGTTGCGCCAGGTGCGCTCCGGCAATCCGCATTTCGTCGGCAACAACTGGTGGGCGGTGACCCATTCGGGCATGGCCATCGCGGCCATGGCGGTGGATGGCCTGCCGGATGGATCCGGCGGGCGCCACGATCTTGCCGAGGAGGCAGCCTTCGCGCGGGGCCGGGTGGCGGCCTTCCTGCACCATTTCGGTGATGCCGGCCTCTACCATGAAGGACTCGGCTATCAGGCCTACACCTGCGCCTTCGTGCTGGCCGCTATCCTCGCGGCGCGCGGGTATGATGGCCTGGATCTGCTCGCGCGTTTTCCGGGACTACGCTGCATGCCGGCGGCTTACCACCTGGTGACGGTAGCGATGCCGCCCCTGGACGACACGACCGGACAGCGCAGCGACGGATGGGGTTCGAGCCTGAGCTGGAACGACACCGGCACCGGCAACGCAGGCGGGGCGATGGCCGGACAGCTCCTGGCGATCGCCCCGGCGGAGCAGCGCGGCGCCTTGCGCTGGGGCTTCGACCGCCTGCATGGCGTGGCCAGTCCGAAGCCGGATTTCGCCTACGGCTACTTCGGCATGTTCTTTAGCGCCCTGCATTATCCCCAGGAACCGGCGGTCCCACCGACGGGCATCCTGTCGCTCGCCGTCTGCGATGGGCGCCAGGGCCTGATGGCGGCGCGCAACCGCTGGCAGGATGGCGATGATGCGGTGTTCGGCTTCTTCGCCCGCGCCACCCATGTCGGAGGGCACAGCCATGAGGACGCCGGCTTGCTGCGGCTGATCGCCTTGGGCGAGGATTGGATCCTGGGCGGTGGCCAGGCCCGTGGGCAAGCCGCGTTCCAGAGCGTGGCGACGCCGGTCGGGGCGCCGCCGGCACCAGCCGGCTGCGGCCAGGTGATCTGGTGGCAGGCGGATTCCCAGGCTGCGATGGCGGGGATCGATCTGCGTCCGGCGTCACGCGCCTACCATGAACGCTACGCGGCGGTGCGCTGGCTGGCCGATGGCGGGTGCGACCTGGCGCTGATGGACCAGATCGATGAGCACCGTGGTCTGGCGTGGGACTGGAACCTGTCGATCTCGCCGTTGCACACCGTCATCCTGCACAGCGACCGCAGCGGATTCTCCCTCGTGGCGCCCGGTGGTCAGACCCTGAGCGCGCGCTTTCTCGCCGGCCTTCCCGAGGAACTCGTGATCGAACGCATGCCGAGCAGCACGCGGGGTTATTCCAGTGGAGGCAGCGTGTCCTACCCGGGCCGACCCTATCTGCGGGCGCGATTCGCCGCCGCCAAGCGTCGCTGCATCCTGGTCGGCCTGGCGATCCGTCGCGCCCATGTGGTGGCGATCCAGCGGGGTCGAGGCGTCGATCTCGAGCTGGATGGCCGGCCGTGGACGCGGCCATTCGGCGCAGCGGTGCCGGTCACCTTCGAACCTGGCATCAGCCGCGGAGTCTGCCAGGGACCGGAGTAGCTCCGTGCCCGGCGTACCGGTTCAGATCCGCCGGCCGACCTCCTTGGTGTGGACGATCTCGTAGAGTTCCCGGCCGAGTTCGTTCGCGGTGTGCTTGCGGATGAGCGGCGGTGCGAAGTCGATGGGGCAAGTCGCTATGCGATGATCGGATTCAGAAATCGGTCAGCGCTGCCGGATCGACTTTGACGGGGATTGGCTTATCGGGTGCTTCGTTCGAGCCATCCTTAGGTCGGTTCAACTGCTGACGGTCCGCAGTGGCGCCTTCCCAGCCGTTTTTGCCGAGGAGATCGATGATTGCCGGTCGTTTGCAATCGCGGAACTGCGGCAGCCGGGACGGATTGAAATGATCTGCAAGTTGGCGTCGCGCCGCGACGGCTGCGGGATAGTCCTTGGCAGCCGTCGCCATGGAGATCCGCCAATGCAAACAGTGGATGTGCCATTGGAATCGGTTCGGGTCGACGAGCGCAGCGTCGGTCACGATGCGCAGGCGGGACCACCAGGCACCGGCGCTGCCGTTGGCCGTTAGGTGGCGATGCCAGCAATCGGTGATCGTCATGAGTTCCACCAGGGCCTGCAGAGGAGCAAAGCTGCTGGGATCCATGCCGTCGATGATCTCCGTGCACGCGGTCATGATCTGGTCGTGGCTATTCATTTCGAAGAACCGGGCGTGGACGGTATCGGGCCACTCCGGGGCGAGTCGAACCGCCTCATGATACCAGGAAGCGATGTCCCCATCGGGGAGCTTGAGCAGGCGTGAGGCGCGCATGAGCAGGGGGAGCGGTTCGGCTCGGCTCTGATCTGCGGCCCAGCCACCTCGCGCGGCAGACCAGGCCTTCAGTGCATGGCTCAGCGCCTTGCGATCCTGGTCCGGATCCTTGGCGGATTCGTTGGCTGCGATCAACCAGCCCTGACCCCGGAGGATACGGGCCAGGGCTGGATCCAGATCGGCGCGGTTGCCCTGATGCAGGAGCTCATCCCGGATCACCACCATCACGGGGCTGTGGGGAGACCCCTGGACTTCGTGGGCCACGGCGGTCAGCAGCTTCTGGTCAGTCCCGGCGCTGGAGACCAACTCAGCCAGCAGTTCAGCCAGGACCGGCCCGTTGGCGGGGGCTTGCCCTTGTGCCGTCGTGATACCGACAGCTCTCTGATTCAGGCGGGCGTCCTCACTGAACCAGCCGATGTACCATCGCAACGAGACCGGTGCCCGTCCGGCGTTTTCCCATGCCTTGCGCAACAAGGCCGGTCGATCAGCCCGGGGCAGTGTCAATGCGTGGAGAAAACCGATCAACGGATCGTCCGGTGCAGTCGTTCTGGCCCGGGTGATCAGGTCGCGATCGGCCTGGGACCAGTCATAGCCGACGAATTTCACCAACCGCGGCAGCACTTGCCTGACCTCGGCAAGATCAGGTCGACGGCTGACTGGCTGGTCATCCCACCAGACCGGCCAGAGCGAGGTCAAGCTCCAAGGTTGGTTGGATGCGGGATCTGGAATTTCTGAACGCGGCGGCATCGGGCGGAAGTCCCATGGCTTCCAATGGTTCCTCAGCCGCTCACAGAAGACCAGATTGTAGGCGGCGTTCAGCCCAGTGCGTGGAGCCGCCCGGGGATCGAGGCCGGTCAGTTCGGGGCCACCGCCTTCCAGATAGAGGCGGAGCGCCTCATCCGTCTGTCCGCAGGCCACCGCCCAGGCCAGCCGGCGCATGCGCACGACATCCATCAATGCATCCGGTTGGCTCGCGACCCGTTCCAGCAGGCGTGAGGCCGTCTGCCAGACCCTGGGATTCTTCGCGTAGGTTTCAGGCCTCAGGTCGGTCTGGAGATGTTCAAGCACCTTCTCAGCCGCGCCCAGCAGGTGGCTGTCGTTCCTGGCGTCCTTCGTGGCGATATCGGTGATGGCAAGGAGTTTCTCCATGGTGCCGCCCCAGCGCGGCACGTTCGCCCAGGCGAGCATTTCGATCGCGCGGGCGTCCTCTGGCCAGGCCTCCAGGGCGCGTTGACACCACAGGGACGGGTCATCTCCATGGTCGCCCATGGCGACACCGATCATGAGTCGCGGCGCCATGGGCAGATCAGGGTGCTCCAACCAGGCTGCCGTGAGGTCCTTGCGGGCCGTGGCCAGCTGTTCGGCGAACCCCTTCCAACCAGCAGGGCTGACGGTGTCGGCATAGCCGCCGCCGCGTTCTTCCCAGGCGAGTTCCTTCGTGGCGAAACCACGGACGCAGCGTGCGGCGTAGCCGTCTTGGCCACGCAGGAGCGCCAATCGCTCACGGATGAGTTTTGCCGAGACCAGGTCGCGGTCGAAGCATGCCATCAGCGGGAGCAGGGCCGATACGGTCCGCGCTCGAAACCCAGGGCCCGGAGTCTCGATCCAGGCCAGCATGGCTGGAATCAGATGCTTCAGGCGCTGGTTCGCCTTGCTGCGCGAGGGATGATTGCGCCAATCCGAGATGCGATTCGCGAGGCTGATCTCCCAGAAGATGGGGATTGCGTCAGCACCGTCCCGTCGCGACTCGGTCAGAGTCCAGGCCAGCTGCGACAGTCGTTCGCGTACAGCACCATCCACGCGTTCCTCATCGAGATGCTGCAAGGCGATGATCAACGGGATCGGTTCCTGGACGGGATCGCCTTGGGCTGCCGTCGTGGCGAGACGCCGGAGAGCATCCATGGTCCAGGTGCAATGACCTGATGGGAACCGTGATTTGCGCCAGTATTCGACCAGCGCGCTCCACCGTTGCGGGAGAATTGCAAGCGGCACCGGGCGGATCAAACCATCGAAAAAGGCGGTAAATTCGCCTCTCCACTCATCGATCAGGTGCTCCTTGGCTGAAGGTTCACCAGCGGAGGTGGCATTCCCCAGTATCGCGGTGAAGCAAAGGATCACGGGGCACAGGAACGAACGTAACATGGGAGCCTCTTTGCGGATGCCACGTTATGTGGTCGGTCCAAGTTGCAAAGCCGGGATGGAGCCCCTGAACCTGCTCGCCTGGGATGATTTCAATCCTGACCCGGTCGTGTCAGCTCCGCCGGCCGACCTCCTTGGTGTGGACGATCTCGTAGAGTTCCCGGCCGAGTTCGTTCGCGGTGTGCTTGCGGATGAGCGGCGGTGCGAAGTCGATGGTGCGGGCGCGCTCGAAGTCCTTGGGCAGGCGCACCACGCCGCCGTGGTCCTTCTCGAAGCCGCGTACCGCGTCGTAGACCGCCGCCGCCATCTTCCAGGGCAGGCGCGAGAACAGCCGCAAGACGACGGGCGGCTGCTTGTCGCGCGCCTGGCCCGTGGATTCGTACGGTTTGAGCGCGTCGGCAAGATGCCGGTGGATGCGTTCCAGTTCCGCCGCGCTGGCGGCGAGGGCGGCGGGAGTGCCGACGCGCGGCGCCAGCACCGTGGCGTCGACCAGGAGGGGCTCGCCTCCTCCGACGCGCAAGAGGATCCGGTGCGGCAACCCGTGTTCGCCGACCGAGGCCTGGTAGATCCGGGCGGCATCGGCTTCGCCCGTTGCGGCCTCGACCCCGGCGGGCCAGGCGGTGATGACCACCGAACGAGGTGGATCAATGGTGGCGGGCTTGGGACTCGGACCCTGATTCGACAAGATCGCCGCCAGCGCCTTGTCATCGGTCGTGAACTTTGTGGTCAGGATGAAGAACAGCAGCAACAGCATGATGCAGTCGATCATCGGCACGAGATCGAGCCGGCCTTCTTCGATATGGTCCTGGTCGGCGTTCATGGCGGTGCCCTCCGCGGTGGCGAACGCAGGCCACGGCGTCGGGTTCACGTCTGCGGCGCTCGTGCTCGACGGCGTTCACGCTTGCCGGCGTTCAAGCCTGCCGGCGCCTGCCCTTCGCCTCGGGCCGGGCGGTCAGCGGATCGTCGGGCCAGCTGTGCTTGGGGTAGCGGCCGCGCAGATCCTTGCGCACCTGGGGATAGGTGTTGGCCCAGAAACTTGCAAGATCCCTGGTGATCTGCTCGGGCCGGAAGTTCGGGCCCAGCAGGTGCAGGAGCACCGGGACCCGTCCGCCGGCGAGCATCGGTGTTGCGGCGAGGCCGAAGAGCTCCTGCAGGCGCACCGCCAGCACCGGCGGATGCGTCGCATCGGCCTGGGCGTAGTCGAGGCGGATGCGGCTGCCCGAGGGCACCTCCAGCGTCGCCGGGGCGTCGCGGTCGAGTGCGACCCGCTGGGCGTGGTCGAGCAGCCCCTCCAGCCAGGGCAGCTTGGGTTTCGCCTCGACTTCCGCGCGCGCACGGCAGCCGGTGCACAGGTGGTCGAGCATCCCGGCCAGGGCCGCGTCGTCGATCGTCGGCAGGCCCAGGTCCGGCCGCACGGTGGCGAGCCAGCGCAGGCGGTGCAGGAACCCCGAGGCGGCCTCATCGGCGGCGAACAGGGCCGCGGCGCGCGGTCTGATCGCGGCGGCGAGACACGCCGCGATCGCTTCGGGGTCGGCCTGGGAATCGTTGCCGGAACGCAGGAGCAGATCGCCGAAGTACCAGCCGGAGCTCGCCTCGACCCGGCCCAGGCTGTCGTCGTAGCGCAGGCGCTGTTCGCGCCGGCGGCGACCGGGGATGACCGCGTCGAGGTCGTCCTCGTCGATCTCGGCGCCCTGGCGCACCACGTTTGCCGCTGACAGCGTCGAGCGGGCGCGATCGCCGAGCCCCTGCACGACGCAGGCGACGAACAGATCGCTGCGGCGCTGGCCGCGCTCGGCGAAGAGGCAGCTGCCGGGGTCGATCTCCACCGCGAGGCCGCCGGTCAGCACGCCGCGGTTGGCGTTCGGGCCGGCTCGTCGGCCGACCCGATCGGGGAAGGCGGCCAGCAGCAGGCGGCAGACCAGGCGCGGTTCCGGCGCAGGTCCCGGGCGGTCCTTCCCGCCCCGCACCAGGCCGAGCAGGTCGTCGCGCACCCGCGCCGCCTCGCGCGCGGCGATCGGTTCGATGCCGCGGTCGCGCAGCGCCGGGTGGAAATTCCCGGTTTCAGCCACATGCAGGCGTTCGAGGCGGTCGAGCGCATCCGCCGCCGCCGGGTCCGCCGGCGGATCGCCGCGCCGGTGCGGGGGTCGCAGATCGCGCTCGCCGGTGAGCGCGGAGAGGCTGGCGCCCAGGTGCGGCAGGCCGGCCTCGCTGGCCGCCAGCAGCAGGCGCGCCAGGCGCGGATGGCAGGGCAGGTCGGCCATGTGCCGTCCGCGTTCGTTCAGCGCCGCGAAGGGTTCCGCGCAGGCGCCCAGCAGCGCGAGCAGCTCCTCTGCCGCCTGCAGCCGGCGCTGATCCGGGGGCGAGAACCAGGGGAAGGTGCGCGTGTCCGGGCCGTGCCAGGCCTTCAGCGCGAGCGCCACCGGCGCGATGTCGACGCGCTCGATCTCCGGGTCGGTGGTGGCGTCGAGGCGTGCGTCCTCGCCCGGCGACCACAGGCGGTAGCAGCGGCCGGCGGCGGTGCGGCCGGCGCGGCCCCGGCGCTGGTCCGCGCTGGCGCGGCTGATGCGTTCGAGCGCCAGGCCATCGATGCCGCGCGCCGGGTCGAAGCGGCTGACGCGGGCGAGCCCCGTGTCGATGACGGTGCGTATGCCCGGGATGGTCAGCGAGGTCTCCGCCACGTTGGTGGCCAGCACGATCCGGGTGCGGCCGGCGGGATCGGGGACCAGGGCGCGATCCTGTTCGTCGGGCGGCAACTGCCCGTGCAGCGGCAACACGCAGATGCCTTCATTGCCCAAGGGGTCGAGCGCGCGCTGGGCGTTGCGGATCTCGCCGGTGCCGGGCAGGAAGACCAGCACGTCGCCCGGGTCGGGCGCGCGCAGGGCCTGCTGCACCGCGTCGGCGATGCGGTGTTCGAGCCGGTCCTGCACGTTGCCGGGCAGGTACTTCGTCTCGATCGGATGGGCCGGCGCGTCCACGCTGATCACCGGCGCGGTCCCCGGCGGCGAGCCCAGGAACGCCGCCACCGGGCCCGGATCCATGGTCGCCGACATCACCACGACCGCGAGATCCGGGCGCACGGTGCGGCGCAGCTCGGCCAGCCAGGCGAGGCAGAGGTCGGTGTGGATGGAACGTTCGTGGAACTCGTCGAGCACCACGGCGCTGACGCCATCCAGGTACGGATCGCTGCGCAGCCGGCGCGCGAGCACCCCTTCGGTCAGCACCCACAGGCGGGTGGCGTCGCCGCCCATGCGTTCGAAGCGGACCTGCCAGCCGACCTCGCGCCCGACGCTCCATCCGTGTTCACTGGCGATGCGCCGCGCCAGGGCGCGGGCGGCGACCCGGCGCGGCTGCAGCAGCAGCACGGTGCCAGGCAGAGCCGCGACCAGCGCCGGCGGCACGCGGGTGCTCTTGCCGGTGCCGGGCGCGGCGGTCAGCACCAGGGTCTGACGGGTACGGACGGCGGCTATGCACGCCGGCAGATGGCGGTCGATGGGAAGGGGAATCACAGGTTTGTCATGATCGGTTGCGGCCACACGCCGCAACCCGCTCGCCCCGCTCGTTGACTGCCCGGGGCAACCCCGGACAAGGGGCGGGCCATCGCCAAACGAACGTTCGACCAAACCCAAGGTGCCGCCATGAGCAAGACCCTGTCCAATCGAATCACCGTGCTGCGCCGGCTCGTGCCCGGCGTCGTGCTGGCGGCGGCAGGCTGCGGTTTGGGTGCGGGCGAGGCCCCCGCGCCTGCGCCCGCACCAGCGGTGGCGCCGCCTGCTGCCGCGCCCACCCCCCCGCCAACGATCGCAGACCCATCGTCGGTTCCGGCGGCGGACACCCTCACCCTGACCAGGGCGATCGCCCTCGCCACCGAGCGCAACGAGACCGTGCCGATCAGCCGGGCCCGGATCGATCAGGCGCGCAGCTTGATCACCCAGGCGAAATCCTACCTGTTGCCCACCCTGACCGCGAATGCGGGTTACGGCGTGTACGAGACCAGCTACAAGCCGTTCGCCAACGAGCCGACCCAGACCGGGAATGTCGTCATCGGCGTCCAGATGGCCTTGTTCGATGCCCAGGCCTATCCGGGTTACGCCTACGCCAGGCGCAATCTCGCCTCGACCGAGTTCAGCGCCGGCGAACTGCGGCGCGAACTCGCCTACAGCGTGGCGCAGAGCTTCATCAGCACGATCGCCGGAGAACGCGCCCTGGCCGCCGGTGAAAGCCGGTTGAAGGTGGCGCAGAAGGCCGTCGCCGACGCCAAGGCGCGCTTCAACGCCGGCCTCGCCGCGCGCGGCGACGTGAACCGCAGCGAACTCGAGGCCGCCACCGCTGAACTCAGCCGCACCACGGCCGAACAGCTGTTGCGCACGCTGCGGTTGAACCTGGCCAACCTGATCGTCGCACCGCTGCCCAAGAGCATCGATCTCGGTTTCGATGCCACGCGCTTCCTGACCCCGGCGGCCGGCGATGTCGGCAATGATCAGCGCGCCGCCCTCGCGACCATCGAGGAGGACATCCTCGCCCGCATCGCCGAAACCGGGCCGGCGGCCGGCGCCAGGCGCGACGCCAACGACCTTCCGGCCGGAGTGTCCGACGTGCTGGTCGCGATCGCCCTGGCCCAGCGCGGCGATCTGCGCGCCTCGGAAGAGGCCCTCGCCGCCGCCCGCGAACTCGTGACCCAGGCCAGCCGCGCCGACCTGCCGCGGCTGAGCGTGGTCGGCACCTGGTCGAACCTCGCGTTTTCCGAAGGGCCCGGCAGCACCTCGAACAATCCGCCGGAATGGCGCGTCGCCCTGCAAGCCAGCTGGTCGATCTGGGATGGCGGCCTGACCACCGGCCGCACGGATGAACGTTCCGCCCAGGCGCGCGAACGCGACCTCGCTCTCAAGCAGGCTCGGCGCGGTCTGCGCCGCGATGTCGAGTCGGCCCTGGTCGACCTGACCTCGGCTGCTGCCGGCCTGCGCCAGGTCGGCGTGCGGGTGCGCGTCGCCACCGCCAACGCCGTCGACGTTGGCGCGCGCTTCCGCGAAGGTCTGGCGACCGCGCTTGAACTCGCCGACGCCAACTCGGGCCAGTTCGAGGCCGAGATCGATCAGGTCAGGCAGCAGCTGAGCCTTGCCAACGCCAAGCTCCGCCTGCGCCAGGTGCTCGGCTGGTGGCCGCTCGGAGCGGCCGAGACCAAGGCCGAGCTGCCCCCGAGCGCGGGTGCCGTGCGGCCATGATGCGACGCAGCCTGCCGTTCGCGCTGGGGCTGCTGCTGCTTTCCGGATGCGGCGACAAGCCGGTCGCTTCGGCCGGCTCCAGCGTCGCCAAGGCCTTCCCGGTCGAGATCGAAGTCGCGGCCAAACGGGCTTTTCCGCGCGTGATCACCGCCACGGGATCAGTGGACGCCTTCGAAACCATCGCGGTCACCGCGCGGGTCGCCGGGGTGGTCGAACGGGTGCGGATCGCGGAAGGGCAGACGGTCGCAGCCGGCGAATCCCTGGCCGAGATCGAACCCGCGCGCTATCGCCTCGCCGTCGATTCCGCCCGCGCCAACCTGCAATCCGCCGAGGCCCGTGCGGCCGAAGCCCGCGCCGGATTCAAGCGCCGTGAATCCGCAAGCCAGGCCCAGGCCGGCATCATCGCGCCGGAAGACCTCGATGCCGCCCGCGCCCGCGTCGACCAGGCCGTCGCCGAGGTCGCCGGCGCGAAGGCCGCCCTCGCGCGGGCGGAACTCGATCTCGCCGACAGCACGGTGGCGGCGCCGATTCCAGGCATCATCCAGGTGCGCCAGGCCCGCACCGGAGCCTATGCCCAGCCGGGCACCCCGATCGCGACCCTGGTGCGCCGCGATCCGCTGCAGCTGCGGTTTCCGGTGCCGATCGAGGACGCCGCCCGCCTCAGCGCTGGAACCAAGGTGCGCTTCACCGTCGCCGGCCTCGAGAAAACCTTCGCCGCGACCATCACTCTGGTCGCGGCCAGCGCCGATGCCGCCTCCCGCCTGGTCCAGGTGGTGGCGCAGGTCGAGGCCGGGGCCGACCCCGTCCGCCCCGGATCGTTCGCCCGCGTCAGCATCGATCTGCCGGCCGGCGAACCGCTGCTCGCGGTGCCGGATCTCGCGGTGCGTCCGTCCGAACGCGGTTTCCTGATGTTCGTCATCGATGGTGACCGAGACGCGGCCGTCGCACGTGAACGCAAGGTCGAGACCGGCCCGCGCGCGACCGATGGCCGCATCGCCATCGTCTCCGGCGTCGCGCCTGGCGAGCGCATCGTCGTGCGCGGCGGCCAGGCCCTGCGCGACGGGGTCAAGGTCGCGATCGTACCCGCCCCGGACCGCTGACCGCCATGCGCCTGACCGACGCCTGCATCCGCAAGCCCGTCGCGGCATGGATGATCATGTTCGCCGTGGTGCTCGCCGGCGGCTTCGCCCTGTCGCGGGTCGGCGTGAGCAACCTGCCCGATGTCAGCATCCCGGTGGTGACGATCCAGTTCACCTGGCCCGGGGCGGCGACCGAGATCGTCGAGCACGACCTGACCGAGATCGTCGAAGAGGCGCTGTCCGGCGTCGAGGGCGTCAAGAGCGTCTCGTCGACCTCGCGCCTGGGCCAGGCCAATGTCACCCTGGAGCTCTATGCCGGTCGTTCGGTCGATGCCGCGATCCAGCAGATCCAGACCAAGATCGGCCAGGTGCGCACGCAGCTGCCCAAGGACGTCGACCCCGAGGTCATCCAGAAGATCAACTTCGACGAGTTCCCCATCATGTGGCTGTCGCTGTCGGGGCCGTTCTCGCGCCAGGCCATCGCCGATGCGGCGCGCTATGTCGTGAAGGAGCGCATCCAGCGCGTGGCCGGCGTCGGCGACATCCAGTGGGGCGGCTATCTCGATCGCAACATCCGCATCTGGCTGCGCGGCGACGCCCTGCAGGCGCGCAACCTGGGCGCCGCCGAGGTCATCGCGCGGTTGCAGCGCGAGCACCTCGAACTGCCGGCCGGGCTCATCGAAGGTCCCGGGCGCGAGATGGACGTGCGCATCCTCGGCGAGGCGCTGTCCCTCGAGACGCTGCGCAGCCTGCCGGTGGGGGGCACTGCCGAGCAGCCGGTCCGACTCGCGGATGTCGCCCTGGTGGAGGACGGCTTCGCCGATGAGCGCCAGCTCGGCCGCAACAACGGCCAGCCCGGCCAGGCGCTGGGCGTGCGCAAGCAGCCCGGTTCCAACACCGTCGCGGTGGCGCGCGGAGTGCATCGCGCGGTGGCCGAGCTGGCCGCGTCCCTGCCGCCCGGGATGAAGCTCGATGTCAACTTCGACGAGAGCGTCTACATCCAGAAGTCCATCACCGACGTCGAGTTGGAACTGCTGTTCGCGGTGCTGTTCACCGGCGTCGTGTGCCTGCTCTTCCTCGGCTCCTGGCGCGCGATGCTCAACGTGCTCCTGGCGGTGCCGATGTCGATCATCGGCACCATCGCCGTCCTGTATTGGCTCGGCTGGACGCTCAACACCTTCACCCTGCTCGCCCTCGCCCTGGTGGTCGGGATCGTCGTCGACGATGCGATCATGGTGCAGGAGAACATCAGCCGGCACGGCCAGCGCGGATCGCCCCCGCTGCGGGCGGCCAGCCGTGGCACGCGCGAGATCGCCTTCGCGGCCCTCGCCGCCTCGGTGGCCGTGGTCGCGGTGTTCATGCCGCTGGGTCTGGTGCCCGGATTCGTCGGGCAGATGCTCATGCAGTTCGGCGTGACCCTGTCGATCGCGGTCGCCCTGTCCTACCTCGAGGCCGTCACCCTCGCTCCTGCCCGTTGCGCCCAGTTCGGCGTCGGCGGGCCGCGATCGGCCTTCGGCCAGGCGTGCGAGGCGGTCCAGGCCGGCTGGGAACGCAGGTACGTCGCGGTCCTGGGCTGGACGGTGCGGCGGCCCTGGAGCGTCCTGGCCCTCGCCGTGGTCATGTTCGTCCTCGGCATCGGCCTGATCTCCCTCTGCCGGCGCGAAGTCTTCCCGCGCCAGGACCAGAGCATCCTCTTCGTCCAGTTCGAGGCGCCGCCCGGATCCAGCCTGGGCGAGACCGACGCCCTGGTGCGGCGGCTCGAAGGCTGGCTGATGGCCCGGCCCGAGGTCAGCCGCGTCTTCACCGTGGTTGGCGGCATGGGCGGCACCGGGGTCAACAAGGGCATCATCTTCACCTCGCTCGTGCCGCGTCCGCAGCGGCCCACGGTCAGCGACGTCGAGCTGGAGGCGCAGGCCCGCGCGGCGTTCGCCTCCATCCCCGATCTCGCGGTGACCTTCCAGCCGCCGGGCCAGCCGACCGGGCGCGGCGCGGTCGAGTTCAGCCTGCGCGGAAGCGACTGGCAGACCCTGGCCCAGGCCGCGCAGCAGGCCAGACGCCGGCTGGCCGACGAGGGCTGGCTGGTCGACATCGACAGCGATTTCCAGCTCGGCCGGCCGGAACTCGTCATCACCCCCGACCGCGACCGCATCCGCGACGCCGGCATCGCCGCAGGCGACGTCGCGACCGCGATCAGCGCCCTGGTCGGCGGGGTCAAGGTCGGGAAGTTCAGCCAGGACGGCCGCCGCATCGACATGCGGGCGCAGCTGGTGCGCGATGAACGCCTGCGTCCCGAGGACGTCGCCGCCATCCGCATCCGTTCCGGGGACGGCAGCCTCGTCCCGCTGTCGCAGCTGGTGACCATGGGCGAGCGCCCGGTCCTGCAGGCGGTCACCCGCCGCGACCGCAGCCGGGGCATCACCATCTACGGCAACCTGGGTCCCAGGGCCGCTGCCGACCAGGCCGCCGCCATGGCCTTCATCAACGGTCCCCTCGCCCGCGACCTGCCGCCGGGCGTGCGCATGGTCAGCGAAGGCCAGTCGCAGGTCATGAAGGAGATCGGACTCGGCTTCGCCGTCGCCTTCGTGCTGGGCCTGCTGCTGGCCTGGATGATCCTCGCGGCGCAGTTCAATTCCGCCTTCCATGCGGTCACCGTGCTCAGCGTCCTGCCGCTCGCGATCACCGGAGCCGGGCTGGGCCTCCTCGCGTTCGGCTTCAGCGTCAACGTCTTCAGCGCCCTGGGCATCCTCCTGCTGATGGGCATCGTGAAGAAGAACTCGATCCTGCTCGTCGATTTCGCACGCCGGCAGCAGGCCGGCGAGGATCTCGGCCATGCCGGGCCGTTGGCCGGCCGGCGCGACGCCGGCGGGGCGATGATCGCCGCCGGGGCGGTGCGCCTGCGTCCGATCCTGATGACCTCGGCCGCGACCATGGCGGCGGCGGTGCCGGTCGCGATCGGCGTCGGATCCGGGGCCGAGCTGCGCCAGCCCATGGCGGTGGCGATCCTCGGCGGTGTCTTCGTCTCCACCCTGCTCAGCCTGGTCGTGGTGCCGGCCTATTATGTGGTCTGCGACCGCCACCGCTGGTTCGCCTGGACGGCGGCGGTCGTCATGGTGGGAGGCGTGACTGCGGGCTTCATCGCGCTGCTGCTCGCGACTGCGCGGTAGTCAGGTGGCGCCGGCTTCAGTTGAGTAGCGCCGGCTAAAGCCGGCACGGACGGCAGGCTTCAGCCTGCCGCATGATGGCTTCCGAGGATCTGGCAGAAGCCGGCCATGACAGTGAAGCTGTGATCATGATTCCCCAGGCGGCCGGATGAATCCGGCCGTCCATGCCGGCTGAAGCCGGCGCTACGGAAAGCCGACTTCCAGCACGAGGTGGAACGGCAAGCCGTCCTCGCACCACCGTGGTGCCGCATCCAGCCAGCACGACAGCACCAGGCCCATGCCGCGCGGATCCTCGCGCAGGCGCCGTGTCGCATCGGCGAACACCAGCACCCGTCCCTGGAATGGCAGCCAGCTCAGATCGCCCAGGCAGTCCGCGAGCCCATCCGCCGTGCCGCCGAACCAGGGGCGGAAGCGTAATGCTGCCGCCACCGCCAGGATGATCTCGCCGTCGCCTGCCACCCGATGCACGTCCAGACCGGCCGCCGCGAGCGTCTGATCATCCACCGGGCTGGCGGAATGGATGCACGCCAAACCCGGTCGTAGCAGGAGATCGACAAGCGGATCGCGGGTGCTCACGGTTGCTCCGCCAGTCTGACGAACGAGCGGTAATGGTCGTTGGAATACCAGAATTCGCCCTCGCGACCGCGGATGAGGCGACGTGCTCCGCGATCGTCCGATCCCGGCGTGACCACGGTGAACTCCTGGTAATAGCCGGATGGGCGCTGCGGCAGGCGGCGCTCGCGATTCTCGAACGGGATGCCGTCGCGGCGGAAGGGATACGGCGGCCCCTTGGCGATGGCGGCGAGGGTGCGGCGGATCTCGCGCACCTCGTCCGGGGCGGAGATCGGCTTGCCGTGCGCGACCGCAAGGGTGTCGGCCGTCGCCTGCGTCGTGGCGGCGGCCGCGTGCGCTCCGGTGGCGGGATGCGACGGCGATTTCCTCGCCGGTGCGCTGGACGACGACGTGGTTGCCGCAGCGCCTGGCGCGGTCGCCTGCGCCGGCGCGGACGCATGCATCGGCATGGGCGCCACGACCTGGCCGGATCCCGGTGGCGATGCTGGCGGCTTCTCCGCGTCCGTCTGGTGGTTGAGGATCGCGACGACGATCGCCACCACGATAGCGCAGGCGAATCCGATGATGGCGCCCAGGCGCGAGGCCGGGACCTGCGCCGGGGCGGGTCTGGGTTCGGTCATGCCCGCAGGCTGACGCTTCAGCCCAGCTGCGCAAACCGCCGGTGGGCACGCCTTGTCCCGCGCCCGCCAGGTCTACGGTGCCGATCCATCACCGGAGATCCCATGCTCGCCACCTACCGTGCCCATGTCGATGAACGCGCCAAGCTCGGCATCCCGCCCCTGCCCCTGGATGCCAAGCAGACCGGCGAGGTGTGCGCCCTGCTCGAAAAGCCCCCTGCCGGCGAGTCCGCCTTCCTGCTGTCCTTGCTCGCCGATCGCGTCAGTCCCGGCGTCGATCCGGCGGCGAAGGTGAAGGCCGAGTGGCTGGGTGCGATCGCGCACGGCGAGAAGACGAGCCCGGTCATCGCGCCCGACCACGCCATCCGCCTGCTCGGCACCATGCTCGGCGGCTACAATGTGCCCTTCCTGACCCGCGAACTCGAAGGGCCGCACGCCGCGCTCGCGGCGGACCAGCTCGCCCGCACCGTGCTCATCTTCGACAACTTCGCGGTGGTGGCGAAGCTCGCCGCCGAGGGCAACGCCATCGCTGCCCGCCTCATCCACCGCTGGGCCGACGCCGAGTGGTTCACCAGCCGGCCCGAGATCGACGCCGAGGTCACCGGCGTCGTCTACCGCATCCCCGGCGAGACCAACACCGACGACCTGTCGCCCGCCCAGGCGGCGGTATCGCGCCCCGACATCCCCCTGCATGGCCTGGAGATGTACCGCACCAAGGATCCCAACGCGGTGCCGGCGCTCAACAAACTGCTCGCCGAGGGCAAGCGCCCGATCCTGGTCGGCGATGTCTACGGCACCGGATCATCGCGCAAATCCGCGACGAATTCCGTGATGTGGTACAGCGGCCGCGACATCCCGCACGTCCCCAACAAGCGCACCGGCGCCTTCGTGCTGGCGGGCATCATCGCGCCGATCTTCCTCGATACGTTCCGCGATGCGGGTGGAATGGCCTACGTCGTCGACGTCGCGAAGCTCGCCACCGGCGATGTCATCACCATCCGCACCCGCACCGGCGAAGTCCTCAAGAACGGCGCTGTCATCGCCACCGGCAGCGTCAAGTCGCCCACCGTCTTCGACGAGTTCCGCGCCGGCGGCCGCACCAACCTGATCATCGGCCGCGCCCTGACCTGGAAGGCCTGCGACCACCTGAAGCGGGCGTACCCGGGCAACTTCGCCAAGCCGGTCCTGCCTGGCGACGACGGCAAGGGCTACACCCTGGCGCAGAAGATGCTCGGCCGCGCCTGCGGCGTCGCCGGCGTGCGCCCCGGCATGTCGATCGAGGCCAAGGCCACCACGGTCGGCAGCCAGGACACCACCGGCCCGATGACGGCGGATGAACTCAAGGAGCTCGCCTGCCTGCGGTTCTCCTCCGATCTGGTCCTGCAGAGCTTCTGCCACACCGCCGCCTATCCCAGCGCCAAGGATGCGAAGATGCACCGCTGGCTGCCGGAATTCATCGTCGAACGCAACGGTGTCGCCCTGCGCCCCGGCGACGGCATCATCCATTCGTGGCTCAACCGCATGTGCCTGCCCGACACCGTCGGCACCGGCGGCGACAGCCACACCCGATTCCCGATCGGCATCAGCTTCCCCGGCGGATCCGGCCTGGTCGCCTTCGCCGCCGCGATCGGCTACCTGCCCCTCGATGTGCCGGAATCCGTGCTCGTCCGCTTCACCGGCGCCCTGCACCCCGGCATCACCCTGCGCGATCTGGTCAACGCGATCCCCTGGGTCGCCCTGCGCACCGGCGAACTGACCCTGGAAAAGAAGGGCAAGAAGAACGTCTACAACGGCCGCATCCTGGAGATCGAAGGGCTGGAGCACCTCACCGCCGAACAGGCCTTCGAACTGTCCGACGCCAGCGCCGAACGCAGCGCCGCGGCCTGCGCCATCAACCTGTCGCAGGAATCCGTCGCCGGCTACCTGCGCTCCAACATCGCCCTGCTGTCCGCGATGATCGCGGACGGCTATGGATCCAAGGCCACCCTCGAGGCCCGCATCCGCGCGATGCAGGACTGGCTCAACCATCCGCACCTGCTGCGCGCCGACGGCGGGCTGGAACTCGTCGACGCCAGGCCGATCACCGATGCCAAGGGCCGCGTCGTCGGCAGCGTCGCCAACGCCAAGGACAGGCGCTACGCCCGCGTCTTCACCATCGACCTCACCGCGATCGATGAACCGCTGCTCGCGCTGCCCAATGATCCCGACAAGATCGCGACGCTGAGCGAGGTGCAGAACGCCAAGATCGATGAGGTCTTCGTCGGTTCCTGCATGACCAACATCGGGCACTTCCGCGCGCTGGCCAACGTCTACAAGCACAGCAAGGTCGACTACCTCAACGCCACCACCTGGATCTGCCCGCCGACGCGCATGGACGAGGCCGTGCTGAACCAGGAAGGCATCTACGCCCTCTTCGGCCAGATCGGCGCCCGCCGCGAGATCCCCGGGTGCAGCCTGTGCATGGGCAACCAGGCCCGCGTCCGCCCCGGCGCGCACGTCTTCAGCACCAGCACCCGCAACTTCGACAACCGCATGGGCCGCGACGCCCAGGTGTACCTGGGCAGCGCCGAACTCGCAGCCGTGACCTCCATCCTCGGCCGCCTGCCCACGCCGCAGGAGTACCGCGACCGCATGGCCGCCTGCGTCTCGCCCTTCGCCGCGTCGATCTACAAGTATCTGGATTTCACCCAGATGAGCGCACGGGTGCCCGACTACGCGGTAGCGTGAATGAGATCGGCCGCGGCTTTGACGCTGCTGGTGGTGGCCGCGATGGCGACCATGGCAGCGGCGGATGCGGTCGGCAGACCGGTCATCCTGGTGACTGGATTCGCGCCTTTCGCCGGTCGCACGGTCAACGGCAGTGGTACCCTGGCCAATGCCCTCGATAGAACCGAGATCGCCGGCGCGAGCGTGCAAACCGTCATCATGCCGGTGCAGTGGGGCGAACCGACCCGCATCATCCCGCAGCAGGTCGCCGTCCATCATCCCATTGCCATCCTGGGTCTCGGAGAAGGGCATCCAGATCAGATGACGGTTGAGACCGTGGCTGCCAACCGGGCGATTCCCGTTGCCGACAACGCGGGAATGTTGCCGGGGTCAGGGCGCCTGCAAGCCACTGGACCAATGGAGATTCCCGCGCGTTTCCACCTCCACGAGCGTTGGGGCATCGTCTCTCCGGTTCCCCTGAAACCCAGCCGGAACGCGGGTGGGTACCTGTGCAACGAGGCTCTCTACGCCATCGTGTCTTCCACCGTCCCGGTTGCGGGGTTCGTTCACGTTCCGCCCCAAGGAGACGAACCTGATGCAGCCTACCGGACGCGCCTGATGCCGGTCATCCGGGAATTGCTCCGGCGCAATCTGGAACCGCGTTGAGTCCTCAGGACGTTTTCCTGCCCCCCCCCAAGCCGGGAAACTCGTCGTGAACGGTTGCCGCGTGCGCGCGGTCGCGGGGAAAACGACGAACGCGTGGATGGCGCTTTCCTGCGACAGGATTCCTGTGGCCACGCAGGAGAATCGGTAGCAATATTGCCGCCCATGGGCCGCGATTCCGCACCCGACCAGCCTGGGCATGCAGGCATGGCGTTGCCGGATCGGCAGGACGCCGTCCCGGCCATTGGGCAACCCCAGACCGCAAGGAAACCTGCGTGAAATATCTGCAAAAGTCCCTGCATCGTGAAATCGACACCGTCATCCACCTGGCTTCACGCCTGCAGGCGGAGCAATTGGATTACCGGCCATTGGGCAACCAGCGCTCAATCAGGGAATTGCTGATCTATCTGTCCATGTGCGGATATCGCGGCCTGCAGGGGATCATCGGCGATAAGTGGGACGGCGCATTCCAGCAGGTCCAGGAAAGTGGATTTTCCCTGGATGCCTACGCACTCGTGCAGCAGCGACAAAAGGACAAGATCGACGCCTGGTTTTCCCGCCCGGATCTGCCGCACCTGGGCAGACTGCATTGGGGCGAGGAGGTCGATCTGAGAATGGCGGTGGTCGAAGTGCCCCTGAAATGGCTGACCGCCTATCGGATGAACCTGTTCCTGTGGACGAAGGAGAGCGGAGCCCACACCCTGGATCGATCCGATTGCTGGCGGAAATGGGCATGATTGCCGGCGAGGCTGCGGGCATTGACCGATACGGCGCAACCGCAGGGAAACACCACGGATGATGCCAACGTCTCTGGCTTGGATCTCGCCCATTACCGAGGATTCACCACCAGGTTGACGATCCCAGGTACGGTTCCAGTGGCCGCGAGTGATTGGTCCATGCATTACAAGCCGAATTTCGTGCGGGTCGAGGCCCGCCGATCCAGGCTCCACCAGCCAGCCTGTTGGTGAATCCTGGATGGCGCCTTTCGCACGGCGCGGAGCCGTTCGTGGCGGCGCCATAGGACCGTTCCCTGCTGGATCCGATGGCTTCTGGGGGCTCAACCCGCCATCCGCCGTGCAACCGCGATTGCGGACGTGGGATTGGTTGACGATGCGAATAATCGTCCTCAGCTTGCATCCGCCAGCACCAGCCACGCATCACCTTTGAGGCCATGAACGGATCAACCATGCGACTGTCCTTCAGCGATTCCTTCCGCCGCGATCGGGTCGGCCTGATACTCGGTGTCCTCGTGCTCCTATCTTCAGCATGGTTGTCCGCCGCCGAGATCGATTGCCCCGAATGCACGGGCAAAGGCGACATCGCCTGCTCCGCACGGTGCAAGGATGGGAAGGCGCTGTGCCCGGACAAATGCCTGAAGATCGAAGTCGGAACCTGGAGCCCGCGCGGTCCTGACGGCAAGCGGTGGCAGGAGGTCGGCTTTGGCACCCGGATATCAGACGGCCATCTCGGGCAGATCTGCGAGTTTCCCAACGGGAAATACGCCTTGAAAGACTGTCCGACCTGCAAGCGGACCACCCGCGTCACCTGCAAGAGATGCCAGGGCAAGTCCCGGGTGGCCTGCCCGGCCTGCAAGGGCGCGAAGAAGATCGAGGCGGCCGACTATGAGAAGTTCAAGCTGGACCGCCTGCTGGCGAAGGGCTTCAAAAGGTATCGCATCACCGGCACCGGAGAGGTCTGGGCGAAAATCACGGCAAAGATGGGTACCAGGTGCTTTGTGGCCCTGGATGGGGGCAAATCCATCGAAGTGGAAGAGGGGGATATCAAGGAATTGGCTACCGAAGCCGAGGATAAGAAACCGGAGTCGCCGGCGGTTCAGGCGCAGCCCTGACCGGGTATCCGATCCGCGGCCTGGGTCGGACCAGAAGACCAGGTACGCTGGTGCGGCATACATCCCCCTTGGCCGCCCGGTTCCGCCGAATGGAGGCGACAGCTCCGCGATCACTTCATGGTATGAGCTGATCGTCGACCGTCTTCGGTGTCGGCTTGGGTGCGCGGGCCGGGTCGACGGCAGGGGTCGTTGCATCCCGCGATGCCGGTCTGCTGTCGTCGGCCGGCGCGACGGGTTCGGTGCGGGTGAAGCGTTCCTTGACCTCATCGAGCAGGTCGCGGTTGAGACGCCAGGCCCGGCGCCAGGAGGTACGCGCCAGGGCGAGGTCGTTCCCTGATTCCCAGAGATCGCCGAGTTGCAGGAGGACGCGTCCGTCGCGATCGGGGGCGCCGGCGGCGATCCGGAGCAGGTGGCGGGCGCGGGCGGGATCCCGGGTGCTGAGTTCGGTCGCGCGACGGGCCAGGATGGAGGGGACGATGCAGCCGTTGGCGACGACGCGGTCGAGCAGCGCGTCGACCGGCTGACCGGCGGCCTGCGCCAGCAGCAGCGTCTCGGTGACCAGGGGACGGGCGCGAGGACGGCGGGAGATCTCGGTCTCGAGCAGGGACACGGCTTCGGCGAAGCGTCCCTGTTCCGCCTGGATCCAGGCGAGGGCGTAGTCGGTCCCGGCGAGGCGTTCGCATACCGATGGCGCGGCGGCAGGCGGGTAGATCAGGATCAGATCTCGGCCATCGCCCTGGCGCAGGTCCGTACGCGACAGCAGCGCATCGTACTCGCGTCCGGTCAGCACACCGCTGATCGCACTGAAGGGATCCACGACCCGCACCACGGCGTTGCCGGGGAATGGCTGGGCCGGGCACCAACGACCGAATGGCATGGGTTCGATGCGCCACGTGGCCAGACCGGATCGACGCAGGCATTCGCCATACAAGGCCCCCAGGGCGAGCAGTCGCGCACTGCGCCGGCCATCGGCGTACGGGGCGAGCATGGTGTTCAGGCCCGGGAGGCGACCGAGGGCGTCGAGATCGACCGCGAGCCGCACGCCCAGGTGGCGCCGCACCGAACCGACCAGGCCGTCGGCGAGGCGCGCCATCAATTCCGGATCCGGGACCACGCCTTCCAGCGGGGTTCCCAGGAGCGATCGCAGGTCGGATTCGACGCGTTCGATCGCGAATTCGCTGGTGTCATCCGGCGGTTCCTCGGTGCTGACCGGCTGGCGTCGCAGCTCGGCGAGGCTGACGCGGTAGAGCCCCTTGCGATCCTCCGGCAGGTTCCAGGGGCCGAGGGTGAACAGCAGATCGCCGCCGGCCAGGAACGGCCGCTCGAACCAGGCGCCGCCGGCCAGGGTGCGTGCCCGGCCCGCGGCAGGATCCAGCGACTGCACATGCAGACTGCCGCCGCCGTTGTGCAGCGTGCGCAGCAGGTGGCCGTCCTGGGTCCAGGCCAGCGGCTCCCCCCAGCGTGCGAGAAGCCGCAGCGACGTCGGAGCGATCGGCGCGGCCTCGGCACCGTCGCCCAGATCGGCGACATGGATGCCGCCGGTGCGGCCGCCGGTGCGCTCCACGTCGCGATTGCACAGCAGGGCGATCCGGCGGCCATCGGCGGAAACGCGCGGGAATGAGAACCGCGCAAGCGGATAGGAGCAGATCAGGCGCTCGGCGCCGCTGGCGGGGTCGATCTCGACCAATCGGCCGGAAGCCACCTGGTGCTGCGGGCCCGCTTCGAAATCGACCCCGAGGGTGCAGGCGAGGATGCGGCCCTTGCGCCAGCAGGGGTGGAATGCCTTGACCGGCAGGCGGCGCACCTGCCAGGGATCGACCTCGGCGACCACCAGATGGCCATCGCTCGTCCAGCACAGGCGCGCACCATCCGGCGACCATGCGACCGGGCCGTTCCAGGCCGGCAGTTCGGTGCACTCCAATGGTCGGCTGCGGCCATCCTGCAGCTGATCGATCTGCAGGGAGTCGTCGCGTCGGACCAGCAGACGGTCGCCGGCCGGGGCGATGGCCAGAACCTGGCCGTCCATCGCGCGCAGGCGGGGCGGCAGCAGGCGGATCAGTTCCGGATCAAGGTCCGCATCCGGGCGATAGGCCTCATCGGGCAGGGCGAATGCGGTCGCGGCCGGATCGCTGATGAACGCGATGCCGGCGACCAGGGCCTGGAAATCGCCCAGGATCATCGCCTCGCCATCGGGATCCGATTCCAGCCAGCAGCGCACGGCGAGGTCCCCGGAACGCACCAGCACTCCGCGCATCTCCTTCGCCACGCCATCGGTGTCCTTGCGCACGGTCACGGTGGGACAGGCGCGATCCCCGAAGCGGTCCTCGCCGATCTCGGCCCGGGAACCGGGCAGCCATTCATGGGCGGTGCGTTCCATCGCCGCGACCGTCGCCTCTGGCCGGTCCGCACGCAGGACATTGACCGTGATCCAGGCTCCGCCCGGATTCCAGGTGAAATGGATCAGATCGAGATTCTCCCACGCCGGCGTCCCGACCTCGAGCGTAGTGTCGCGCCAGCGCGGGCGGGGGATGGCCAGGCGCACCGCGCCTCCGGCCAGGGCATAGGGCTGCGGCGTGCCGGCGAACCGCGCGAGCCAGTCCTTGCGCGGACCCAGATGGCTGAGATTCCCCAGGAACACCTGCATCAGCCGTTCGGCCTGCTCGGTCGCACAGGCCGGCATCTGGAGGACCACCTGGGTCAGGATGCCCTGGTGCGTGAGCGCTGCGGCCACGACGGTCAGGCGCTGACCCTGGATGGTGCCCTCCATGATGGCGATGGCCACGGGTCGCGGCTGCTTGCGCTGGATGCGGACGATCTTGCCCGGGCGGAGCAGGATCGGCTTGAGCCGTTGGGTCATCGCCTCGAGCGCGGCCGCCGGTGTCGTTTCCGATTCACCGCTGGTGATCCACGCCATGCGGTCGCGGTTGACGAGATGCAGCTGTCCCGGCGATTCCCCCGGCTTTTGCACCCAGCCGGCGGGAACGCGGAAACGCAGATTGTGGTCGGCCTGTTCGATCACCTCGCCTGCCAAGACGACGGTTGGGGCGAACATGAGCAGCAGGATCAGCACGGGCCGCAGCGGCATGGCGAGTCCTCAACGACGGGGTCGAGGCGTGAAGGTAGGCCGTTTCCGAACCGGGAAAGTCCCGCCCGTGCGCGACTCCGCGCTGGCCGGGGCGAAGGCCCACCGGAAGCGGCGTCAGTGCAGCCGGCTGCCCTTCCCCGGCCCCGTCTTCGCATGCGCCTGCACCAGCTGGTAGCGCACCGCGACCTCGAGGGCGAGCAGCTGGTAGCAATGCACGAGCACGCGCGAGGTGTCGCCGCCGTGGAAGGATTGGGCCGGGTATTTCCAGGTGCCGGTCAGGCAGCCGCCGTCGGGGTCGGTGTTCATGGTCTGGTTGAGCCAGGGCAGGTAGGCGTTCATCCAGGCGTCCCAGTGCTTACCGCCGGCCTGGAAGGCGGCCATCGAGGCGTAGTAGATGCAGTACGAGTTCGTCTTCCACGCGCCGGAGTCGAGCCAGCGCCTGTCCATGTCGTTGAGCAGGGTTTCCAGCAGCGGATCGCCGGCCTGATGGCCGAGGAACACCGCGGCGCAGGCGCCGATGAACGACAGATGATCCCTGTCCGCCTTGTCGCTCACGGGATTCCAGGTGTAGGGGAACACCGAGGAGCCATACGGGTCGAGCGTCTTCCAATTGGGATTCGCCGCCTTCCAGGCGCGGTCGAGCCAGGCCTTGCTGCCTTGGATGCCGTTCTTCACGTCCAGGCCGGCGGCGAGGCCGGACTTGAGCGCCATCACGTTCCAGCCGCTGACGCTGGAGTCGTTGCGCTGGTTCGGCCCGATGTAGTCCCAGCCCAGTCCAGCGTAGGCGGCATCGGCCGCCTGGGGATCCTGGTTCTGCCGCGCCAGGATCACGTCGATCGCGCGCTGGGCCGGATCCTTCAGCGCCGGATCCGCGGTCATGCCGTAGGCCTCCGCCAGCGCCATGGCGCAGACCGCGTGCTCGTAGTTGCGCGTGCCGATCAGGCCGTTGGCCTGCTGGATCGAGAGCAGGTAGTCGAGGCCGCGCTGGACCTTGGACTTGTAGCGGCTCGCTGACCGGTGGTCGTAGCCGTAGCCGAGGAAGCACAGCAGCGCATAGCCGGTGACGGCCTCGTTCGCGCCGGGCACGGCCTTGCCGGGTTCGCACTTGGGGCCGGCATCAGCGCAGTTCTGGAAGTAGTTCGCGGCGTCCCACATGCCGTTGGCCGACTGGTGCCGGGCGAGCCAGCGCAGGCCGGTGTCGATGACGATGACCGTCTGCGGAGCGTGGGGACCATAGGTGTTTGCCAAGGTTCCTATCTTTCCCGGGCCTTTGCGTTTGCCGAATACACCAGACCCGCCTTCGCCGACGCCGATGTTTTTGAAGAATGCAGGGCCCCCCATCTCTGACATGTCCTTGGCGTCCTGTCGACCTGCGGCCGCATCGGCGACCACACTCTCGCCATCCGGGTTGCCGGCCTCTATATCGATCACGGAATCCGGCAGATTGATGACGGTTTCATCGCTCGTGATCTGCTTGTCGTGCGGGATTGTCGGCGGTTCGGTTTTGCTGAACGGGTCAGGCTGGTTCGGCGGTGGGATCGCCTGCGGAGGCGGGATGGAAGCGACCCGGGTGGTGACCTGATCGACCTTCTCCGAGCGGCCGGCGATGATGATCGAGGCCAGCAGCACGATCAGGCCGAGGTGCGTCGCGCCCGAGATCAGCCAGCCGGTCACGCCCAGCTTGGCATCGTGTTCCGCGTCGTGATGGTGCGGGGGAAGCCGATCGGATACGGAGGCTGAGTGTCCGGGCGCGGGTGCCACGGTTGGACCAGCAGAGTGGACGGGCGCGGGTACGTGGGCAGGGCGCATGACGGATCCTTTCGCTGGACAGCCGGGGTGACGGGCACGCCACGGGTCGAACGAATCCCTTTGGGCTAGGTTCGCGCCTTCTTGTGCCGCTGCTGAACCGCCAGAGAAACCAGGGCATGGCGTTGTTCCCCGCTGCAGACCCTGCCGGCCCGGTCGCGGTGCCTGCCCCTGCCGTCGCCGCTCCCGGCGTGCGGATCAAATTCTGCGGCCTGACCCGCGAAGCCGATGTCGAGGCGGCCTGCGCCTTCGGCGTCGATGCGCTCGGATTCAACCTCGCGCGCGGGCCACGCCGCATCGATCTCACGCGCGCGGTGGAACTGGTCCGCCATGCCGCACCCGAGGTCACGCTGGTGCTGCTCGTCGTCGATGCGCCTGAGACCACCGTCCTGGCTGCGTTCGATGCGGTGGCTTCCGCCCTGGGGTCAGCCGCGCGGATCGCGGTGCAACTGCACGGCAATGAAGCGCCATCGTTCGCCGTCGGACTGCGTTCGCGCTGCCCGGTGATCAAGGCCTTCGCCGGGCCGTCTGGATTGCTTGCCGCGCGCGACTATCCCGCCGATGCGGTGCTGATCGACGCCCCGGCCCCCGGCAATGACACCGCCAAGGGAGGCGGCGCGGGCGAACCGTGGGACTACCGCAGCCTGGGCAGACCTGGGGCCGGCGCAGGACTCGCTGCACCGCTCATCCTCGCTGGCGGCCTCACCCCGGCCAACGTGGCCGAGGCCGTGCGCGTGGTGCGCCCCTGGGCCGTCGATGTCGCCAGCGGCATCGAAGCCGCGCCGGCGATCAAGGATCCCGCACGCATGGCCGCGTTCGTCGCGGCGGTGCGCGCGGCGGGCTGAGGCCAGGCGCATGGGGCGTAGATGTCCATCCCCGTCGTATTCTTCCCTCTCGACGGCGATGTGGACATTGCCGCTCCTGAGAGACCGTGTGGTTGGAGCGTCGATGTCCGCATCGACGTACGGCCGGGTCGGCCGCGGTTCCGGGAATGGCCAAACCCGGAATGCCCGCTAGCGTCCGCGCCGTGATCGATCAACGACAAAGCTGGTACCTCGGGCATCTGGGCGTGATCCCTGTGTATGCCCATTGGACGTTCATCCTTTTCATCCCGTTCGTGGTGCTCATTTATCAAGGGCCGCTGAGCGTCTATATCATCTCCCTGCTGTCGTTCGTGCTTCTTTTCTCCATTTTGTTGCACGAACTCGGACATGCGGCGGCGTCCTTGGTGACCGGTGCGCGAGACGTATCGATCACTCTCTGGGCCATGGGTGGATTGACCAATCTCGGTGGCGGGAGCAACCATCCTGGACGGCAGATATTCATCACCGCCTGTGGCCCTGCTGTGAATCTCTGCCTCTGGTTGGGTTGCATGGCGCTCTTGCGATATGGATCGCCAGACTTGATCGGGTATCCGATTCTGCTGGAGATCATCGGTGTGACGATGTTCGTCAATAAGCTGCTCTTCATTCTAAATATCCTGCCGATTTACCCGCTTGATGGCGGTCTGATTGCATTTCACGGGTTGCGATCCTTCCTGCCAATGTCGCTGGTGACCAAGATCTGCCTCGTATTGGCCGTTGTCACAGCCGTGGCTTTTTATGTCTATCGCTGTTACGATCCCGCCATGGGTGTCTTCCATCACGATTGGCTCTTGGCGGCCCTTCTCGCGCTTTTTGTATACCAGTCCTTCAACGCCTACTCCTGAACACCATGCCCCGCATCCTCTCCGGCATCCAGCCCTCCGGGCGGATCCATCTCGGCAACTACTGCGGCGCGGTGCGCCAGTGGGTGGACCTGCAGGAGCAGGGTCCGGGAACGGGAAATGAGCAGTTCATCTTCGTCGCCAGCTACCACGCCCTGACCACCCAGCGTGACGCGGCGGCCTACCGGGCGACGGTGCGGCAGTTGGCGACGGATCTGCTGGCGTTCGGGCTGGATCCGGCGCGCACGGCGCTGTACCTGCAGCACGATGTGCCCGAGGTGGCGGAACTGGCGTGGCTCATCTCGTGCGTCTGCCCGATGGCGTGGATGGAGAAGATGGTCGGCTACAAGGACAAGCTCGCCAAGGGCATCTCGCCCAACGTCGGCCTGTTCAACTACCCGATCCTGCAGGCGGCCGACATCCTGTCGGTCGATGCGGATCTGGTGCCGGTCGGCCGTGACCAGGTCCAGCACATCGAGATCACCCGCGACCTTGCCGCCCGTTTCAACGAGGAATTCCAGGCGCCGGTCTTCAAGCTGCCGGCGCACCGCCTGGTGCCCGAGGCCGAGGTGCTGCCCGGCGTCGACGGCGAGAAGATGTCGAAGAGCTACGGCAACACCATCGATCCGTTCGACGAGGAAAATCCGCTGAAAAAGCGCGTGATGTCGATCAAGACCGATGGCAAGGGCCTGACCGAGGCGAAGGATCCCGAGACCTGCAACGTCTTCCGCATCTTCCGCGCCATCGCCGGCAAGGCCGATCCGCGCACCATCGATCTCGCCGCCCGCTACCGCGAACCCGGCGCGCAGGGCTTCGGCTACGGCCACGCCAAGCAGGCGCTGCTCGGCCTGATCCTCGACCATTTCGGCCCCGCCCGCCGCCGCCGCGCCGAGCTCATGGCCGACCCTGGCGCCGTGGATGCCGCCTTGCGCCAGGGCGCCGAGCGCGCCCGCGCCATCGTGCGCCGCACCACCGATCGTGCGCGCCAGGCGTGCGGATTGGCGTAGATCCATCGATATCGGCAGCAGGGATCGAGCGCCTGCCGCAACCCGGTACACCCCGGGAGATAGGCGTGGCCTCGTCGCAACGGGGCCTGGTTCGCCCCCTGGCCGGTCCGTGCGTCCGGCATCTGGCAATTGACGTTCCCCCGACTGCCTGTAAGTACGGCACCCCGCGAAAGCGGGGGGGAGCGACTATGACCTTGGTCAACACGCAATACGCCGAGGCCATCGCCAAGGTCGGGGGCTACTACAATTTCGTGACCCTGATCAACCGCCGCCTGAAGGAGCTCAACAACGGCGAGCCGCCGATGGTGATGCCCCCGGACGAGCGCAACTACGACAAGATCGATCTCATCGTGCAGGAGATCGAACAGGGATTCCTCCGCCTCAAGGTCTGAGTCCCCGCGACCTGCCGCCACCACCGTCTCCACCTACCTCCGCTCGCAGCGACGAACCGCCGCCAGCCTTCTCGGGATTGGACCCCATGAACCAGACCACCCTCCTCAAGAATGAACAGACCAAGCACGACTGGTACGTCGCCAGCGCCAAGGGCAAGGTCCTCGGCCAGTTCGCGGTGGAAGTCGCGCGCGCCCTGATGGGCCGCGGCAACCCGAACTTCACCCCGAACTCCGACAACGGCAACTTCGTGGTCATCACCGACGTCGAAGGCCTGGTGGTCACCCGTAACAAGGCGGAGAAGAAGATCTACGCCTTCCACACCGGCTATTTCGGCGGCCTGAACGAGTACACCTTTGCCGATCTGCAGAGCCGCCACCCGGATCGCATCCTGATGCTGGCTGTGCGCCGCATGATGCCGAAGAACATCCAGGCCCGGCACCAGCTCAAGCGCTTGAAGATGTACAAGGGCCCCGCGCACCCGCACCAGGCCCAGGCCCCGAAGCCGCTGCCGGGCGTCTGAACCCAATCCCGTTCAAGCCCTGACTGCGGGCTTGGTCGCCGGCTGCGGCGATGATCGTCTGCCACCAGCACACCCGAACCCCAGGTCGTCTCAGTGACGCCCTGGGGTTCTCTCGTCACCGGGGGGTGATGAGTCCCGCCCTGCGCAGCGCACCAATGTAGGCGTGATCGTGCCTGAGGATGTGCTCGCTGAGCCAGCGGCTGAGAAAGGCGCTGACCTCCAGGGTCTTGAGCGGTTCGCCGCGTTTGATGCTGGCGTAGAGCTCCATCACCTGGCGCACGAGGTCCTGGTGCAGGCGCTGGTGCGCGGGCAGGTCGGCGTAACCAGCCTTGCGCATGGCCTCTTCCTCGTCGTGGAAGTGGGTCTGCACGTAGGCCGTGAGGTGGTCGAGGAGCCCCTTCGCCTTGTCCTGGCCGTCGCCGCTCTGCATCGCCAGGTAGAGGTCGCTGGCGCGGCGGAAGAGCTCCCGGTGCTGGTCGTCGATGGCGGTGTGACCGGTGGCGTAGGCGTCACGCCAGGCGAAGTCGATGCGGTTATGCGGATCATCGTCATCGCGGCGCAGTTCCGCCAGGTCGCCTACTACGGCAGCGGACAGGCGGACGAAATCACCCTCGACGAACTTGCGGCGGACCTCGTCGATCCTGCCGGTACCCAGCAGATCGATGATCCGGCCGACTTCGGCATGGAAGGCCTGGTGATGGTCGTCGAGCCGTTTGAAGGTCGGATGGCCGGCAATGGTCGCGTCGACCGTCTGCATCCAGGCGCCCAGCATGCAGGCGGTGTGGTCGCAGGCCTGGACGCGGTCGAACGGTTCACCGGTGACGGTTGCCGCCATCAAACGCAGACGCCAGGCGAGATGGGCGCGGATCGCCTTGTCGGCGATCGCCGTCGGGATCAGTCCGTGGTCCTCAGTCCGCTTGGCGGCCAACTGCGCGGTCATGTCGCGTCCGGCCTCATTCACCTTGAGGGCGGACATCGAGAAGATCCTGGCATCTGCCGCGATGGTGGCGATCTCGCTGGCGATGTGCTGCACGCCGTTGGCGGAATCGGAGATCGTCCGGGTCATCTCGCTGGTGGTCGCGGCCTGTTCTTCGGCGGCGCCGGCGGCCGACTGCTGCAGGCCATCAAGTTCCTTGATCAGGGCGCTGATCGCGCTCACGGCCGCCGCAGCGGCGCTGGCATCCTTCTGGATCGCGGCGATGCGTTTGCCGACATCCTGCGTCGCCTTGGCGGTCTGCTGCGCCAGCGCCTTGACCTCGCCCGCCACCACCGCGAAGCCGCGTCCGGCCTCGCCGGCGCGGGCTGCTTCAATGGTGGCGTTGAGCGCCAGCAGGTTGGTCTGGCCGGCGATCGAGGCGATGGTCTGGACCACCGAGCCGATCTCGGATGAACTGGTGGCCAGGCGCTGCACGGCGGCGTCGACCTCTGCCGAGCGCGTGGCTGCATCGGCACTGACCACCGAGGCTCGCGCCGAAGCCGCAGCGATCTCCTGCACCGAGGCGGTCATCTCCTCGGCGGCGGCGGCCACCGACTGGATGCCGGCGCTGGCCAGCTTGGCGTTTTCCGCGACCTTTCTCGCGTGTTCGGTGGTCAATTCGGCACGGTCCATGAGTTCGCTGCTGGTGCCCAGCAGCGAGAGCGCCCCGACGCGCAGGGTGGCCGTGCTGCTGGTGCCGGTTGCCGGGCCGGCGGCCGATGCGGGGGTGACGGAGGGCGCCTGCGCGTCGGCGGCACGGGTTGCCGACCGCCGCGCCTGCCAGCGCATCCAGGCGGTCAACCCCAACATGGCCACGACCAGTTCGCCCGCGAGGATCCAGCCGGTGTCGCCCCCGACCTGGAGGACCGGAAGGGCCGCGCAAACGGCGATGCCAAGGAAAATGGGAGGAAGGGGTGGCGCAGGACGGCACACGCGGACAGGAGAATCCATGGTGCATGATGAAGACTCAGGCTGATCAGATGTGCAAGGGCCAGTCGGTGGGCTGAGCTTGCCCTGAGGACCGAATGTAGGGTATGCTCGATCTGGATTGAAACACCGCCCCAACCTTCCGTCATCCCACCGGAGCATTCCCATGTCCCACGTCCTGGCCCCCATACTGACCTTGGTGCTCGCCATCGGAGCCCTTGCGGCCGTCGATGGCGTGAGCGATGCCGAGCTGCTGGTCGGCCAGTGCGCCGCGCTCAAGGGGCCGGCGGCCGGGCTGGGCACCAACATGAACCTCGGCCTGCGCGCCTGCTTCGACGAAGCCAACGCCAAGGGCGGCGTGCACGGCCGCAAGCTCAAGCTGATCGCCGTCGATGACGGTTACGATCCCGACCAGTGCGTCGATGGGACGCTGAAACTGCTGGAGGAATCCAAGGTCTTCTGTCTCGCCGGCTACGTCGGCACGCCGACCGGCAAGGCCGCTATTCCGGTGATCACCGAGAAGCAGGTGCCGCTGGTGGGGCTGTTCACCGGCGCCGGGCTGTTCCGCAAGCCGGTCAACCCGTGGATCTTCAACGTCCGCGCCAGCTACGACGACGAGACCGAACTGCTGGTCGAACGCCTGACCACGGATCTCGGGGCGAAGAAGATCGCGGTGTTCTTCCAGAACGACAGCTTCGGCCAGGCAGGGCTCAGCGGTACCGAGAAGGCCCTGGGCAAGCGCAGCATGGCCCTGGCCGCCAAGGGCACTTTCGAACGCAACACGGTGGCGGTGAAGGCCGGTCTGGCGCAGATCCTTGCCGGCCAGCCCGACGCGGTGGTGATGGTCGGGCCGTACAAGCCGATCGCCGCCTTCGTCAAGGAGGCCCGCGCGGCCGGGCTCAAGGTGCCGTTGGCCACCATCTCGTTTGTCGGCACCGAAAGCTTGATCAACGAGCTCGCCGTTGATGCCGACGGCCTGATCATCTCGCAGGTGGTGCCTTCGCCGGCCGATGCCGCCATCCCCCTGGTCAAGGATTTCCAGGCTGCGCTGAAGGCGGTCGACGCGGCGGCCAAGCCAACCTACGGCAGCCTGGAAGGCTACCTCGGCGGCCGGGTGCTGCTGGCCGGCCTCGACAAGGCGGGCAAGGACCTGACCCGGCCCGGTCTTACCGCCGCCCTGGAATCCCTGCAAAAAGCGGACATCGGCGGGGTTCAGGTGACCTTCACCAAGGACAACCACCAGGCCCTGTCCCAGGTCTACCTGACCCAGGTTGGCGGTGGCGAGGCCAGGCCCACGGCCGCCCTGAAGCCCTGACCTCGCTTCCGGCCCGGGCCAGCCATGACCATCCGACAACGACTGCGCCAGCTGATCGTCGCCTTCCTTGCCGCCCTCGCATTGGTGCTGGTGGTGGGTGGCAGCGCCGCGGTGATCGTGCGGGTCCAGACCCAGACCGTGATCCGCCACGACCAGCCGATGCAGGCCGCACTGGCCGGCTTGGCCCAGGCGGTCGAACGCGCCCTGGGCAGCGCGGCGGCGATGTCGACCTGCGAGACGGCCGCGGCATTGGCGGCCTTGGATGCCGAGTGCCGCAATGCCCTGGATCAGGGGGCGGAGCGCTTGGCCGAACTCAAACGGATCCGTTCCGGCCTCCCCGACGATCTGCTGGCGGATCTCGGACGGGTGCTCGCCTCGCGTCATACCGCTGAACTGGCCCGTCTGGATGCCACCGGCAGCATGGCGGCCGCCCTGGTGGCCTTGAAGAAGTCCAACGATGCGATCCAGAACGGCTGCGCCGGCCTGGATGCGGCCATGATCAGGGCGCGGGGCGAGGCGCAGGTGTCGCTCGCCCAGGCGCAGGAGCGCAGCCGCGAGGGCTGGAAACGCATCCGCGAATTGCATATCGCCAGGGAAAAGCTGGCAGAGATGCGCGGCCTGGTGGCCCAGGTCTTCGCGATCGAAAGCCGGTTCCGCCTGAATCCGCTCAACGATCGCTGTAAGGCCGCGTTGGAGGCCTTGCGCGATCAGGCCGGTTCGGTGGTCGCCGATGCCGAATTCAAGGCGATCATCGATGGCCTGGAAACCGGCTACAGCGACAAGGAGACGGGACTCCTGTCCCTGCGCGCCGCCGCACTCGCCCCCGACGCTCCGGCCGAGGCCAAACCCGCCTGCGCCAAGGCCGCGAAAATCCTGCAGGAGAGCATCGATGCGGGTCTCAACCGGTTGAGCGAGTCGATCGATCCGCTCGCGCTTGCGGTGGTGAAGGCCGACCTCGCCATCGCAGCCGCATCGCGCAGCCTGGATGCTGTCGCCGGAGTGGCCGCAGCCGCCGGCGCGGCCAACGACCGGGCGCAGGATCTGGTCAGCGCCGCCTTCCAGGCCCAGGTCGGCGGCAGTGAAACCGGGTTGAGTGACCTGCGCCGCCGGGTCGCAGCCGCGCTCGCTGAATTGACCCGCTTGCTGAAGGTCTGCTCGTCCGGTCTATCCGGCCTCAATCGCCCGACGGATGCCGAACTCGTCGCGAAGGTCGTGGCGCTGGTTCCCGAGGTCGAGAAGACCCTGCTTGCCGAAGGCGGGGTCATCGAGGCCGCCCTGGCGGTCGAACGCGCCCGGGTCAGCCGTGGCGCGGCGGCGGCCGCTGCCGCCGCGACCGGGGCCGAGGTGGTGCGGCAGGTCGGCGAACGCCTGGCGCTGTCAGGGAAATCCCTGGAAAAGGCCATGGACAGTGTCGCTTTCCACAGCCTGCTGTCGGCGATTTCGCTGGTCGCGGTCGGGCTGGTCGCGGTCGGTGTCATCCTCCTGATCGGACGCAAGATCACCATCGCCATCCTCGCCAGCGAAGCCGAGGCCCAGGCCGGGGCCGAACGCCTGCGCGGCATGGTGGCGACGGTCCAGGCCAGCACCGGTGAACTCGCCAAGGCCGCGCAGCAGCTCACGGCCACCAGCGGACAGGTCACCAGCGAGGCCGGCCGTTCGCGCGACAGCGCCGCCACGAGCGCCGAGGCCAGCGTCAGCGTCGGGCGCGACATCTCCTCGGTCGCGGCGGCGTCGGAAGAGATGGGCGCCAGCATCCGCGAGATCAGCACCAGCGCCACGGAGGCGGCCCAGATCGCCGGCGAGGCGGTGCGCCTGGCCGCCGACGCGGCCGGCACCATGGGCCGCCTGGGCGAGGCCGGCGTCGAGATCGGCAAGGTCACCAAGCTGATCACCAGCATCGCGGAGCAGACCAACCTGCTGGCGCTCAACGCCACCATCGAGGCCGCCCGCGCCGGCGAGGCCGGACGCGGCTTCGCCGTGGTCGCCAACGAGGTCAAGGCGCTCGCCCGCAAGACCGCCGAGGCCTCCAACGGGATCGGCAGCCGAGTCAGCGGGATCCAAGGAGAAATGCAGGGCGCCCAGGCCGCGATCAAACGCATCGCCGCGGTCATCGATCGCATCAACGGCATCCAGGCCGGCATCGCCGCAGCGGTCGAGCAGCAGACCGCCACCGCGCAGGAGATCGGCCGCCAGGTCGCGCACGCCGCTGACGGCTGCCGCAGCATCGCCAGCGACGCGCAGGCGGTCACGACCGCCGTCGCCGGCACCGCCGAGGGTGCGAACCAGGTCCTGACCCTTGCCCGCCGCCTCGCCGAGATGGCCGATCACCTGGAAAAGATCAGCCAGGGCGTGGACCGGCAGGGGTGAGACGTCAGACCGGCGGCACTTCATCCCGGCCTGGCGGGGTGGGGCCCGTCCGGCCGCTCAGGCGCTGCTCCAACCGGTGGTAGACGAACGAGGCCGCGATCAGCACCACCCCGGTGAGGATGAACGCCAGGATACGCCAGATCTGCTGGGCTCCCTGCATGTCGAGCAGCAGCAGCTTGATCGCGATGAGACCGAACAGGCCGAGCGCGAGCCAGCGTGCGAAACGGTCATGACGGACGCAGTCGTGTCGGCGTCATCTTTGAAATGTCACCCGACCATTGCCTAATGTGCCTTGTCTTTTAGCATTAGTCATGCTCAGAGCTCGATCCACTGACTTAAATGCTTGGGCTGACAAGCCTAACCGCAAGCCGCTGGTGCTGCGCGGCGCCCGCCAGGTCGGCAAGTCCTGGCTGGTCCGCAGCTGGGGCGAACAGCGGTTCGGCCGCGTGGTCGAGGTCAATCTGGAGCGGCGGCCTGAGACCACAGCCTGCTTCACCGACAACGACCCCAAGGCCGTGCTGCAGCGCCTGGAGGTGCAACTCGGTCAGCGCATTCCCGCCGACGGTTCGGTGCTGCTCTTCCTCGACGAGATCCAGGCCGTGCCCGAGGTCTTGGCGAAGCTGCGCTGGTTTGCCGAGGAGATGCCGCAGCTGCCGGTGATCGCGGCCGGCTCCCTGCTCGACTTCACGCTGGCCGATCACCGCTTCTCGATGCCGGTCGGTCGCATCGCATACCTGCACCTGGAGCCCATGGGCTTCATCGAGTTCTGCCATGCCTGCGGCGAGGAGCCGCTGGCCCGCTGGCTGGACGAGAGCCTCACCGTAGCGGCGATCCGTAAGGGCGTGCCGGCCGACCTGCACGACAAGGCCATCGCGCTCTTTCGCGCCTGGGTGCTGGTCGGAGGGATGCCTGCTGCCGTCGAGGCGTTCGCTCGTGAGCGGTCCTACCTGCCGGTTGCCGATGTGCACCGCGAACTGCTTGCCACCGTGCGCGACGACTTCGCCAAATACGCCGACCGCGTTCATCACCATCGACTGGCGGCGGTGCTCGACAGCGTACCCAATCAGCTCGGCCAGAAATTCACCTACGCCAAGGTCGATCGCGACGAGCGTTCGGTTGCGCTCAAGCAGGCTCTCGACTTGCTGACGCTCGCCCGCGTCTGCCACCGCGTGACCTCGACGCCGGGCAGGGGACTGCCGTTGGGTGCCGGTGCCGATGCGAAGACCGCGAAGGTGATCCACCTCGACGTCGGGCTCGCCAGTTCAGCGCTGCGCCTCGATCTCGCCGCCCTGGAGCGGGCCGACGATCTCGCCCTCGTGAACGAGGGCGCCATCGCCGAGCAGGCCGTGGGTCAGCTCCTGCGCCTGATCGGTCACGGGAACGAGGAGCCGGCCCTGTGGTACTGGTCCCGCGAGGCGCGGTCTTCTGCCGCCGAGGTGGATTACCTCGCGGCGCCGACCGGCCACGTCCTGCCCATCGAGGTCAAGGCCGGCACCGGTGGTGCGTTGCGCAGCCTGCACGTCTTCATGGCTGACCGGAACCTGGCGTGGGCCGCACGCTTCAACGGCGCCGGCCCGATGGTCCAGGTCATCGACACCACGGCGGCGACGGGCGAGCGCGTGCGTTACAACCTGCTTTCGCTGCCGGCCTACGCGGTGGAGTGCCTGCCGCGACTGGCGCGGGAGATGGATGCCGAGAACCGAGGAGCCTGAGCCATCGAGACACGACGTGATGGGTCGGCTGAGCACCAGCAGGGGGTCAACATCGCAGCCGCAGGTGGTCTACCCCATATCCGACTCGTTCCGTCCGACGCTGCGCTTGACCCATCCCGGCCCCGCCGTTGGATGCGGCCCGCGAGGAGAACCCGTGAAGCACGCTGTGCCTGGCCTGGTCATCCGGATGGCGACCGCCGATGATGCCGAGATCCTGCATGAGATGATCGCGGCTTTCGCGGCGTATGAGCGCCTGCCGAGCCAGTCGAGCGTGGCCAGCCTGCGCGCGGAACTGTCGCGCCCGGACAAGGTGATCGAGCCGGTGCTCGCGCTGCTCGACGGCAAGGCGGTCGGATTCGCGGTGTTCTTCCAGAGCTATTCCACCTTCGCCGCGAAGCGCGGGATGTACCTGGAGGACATCTACGTGCGCGAGGAGCACCGCAACCTCGGCATCGCCACCCACCTGCTGCGCCACATCGCCAAGATCGCGGTCGAGCGGCAGTACGGCCGGGTCGAGTTCACCGTCCTGCTCTGGAACACCGTTGCGATCGAGTTCTTCGAGACCCTGGGTGCGACGCCGACCAGCGCCTGGACGAGCTACCGCCTATCCGGCGAATGGCTGCAGAAGCTCGCCGCCAGCTGAACATCCGCATGGGGTCCGGGTGCCGGGCCTCGTCCCGTCCCTGTCCCGACCCTGGAACCTGCCATGTCCACGTCCCCGCTGCCGCCCCTGGCCCCGATCATCCCCAGCCAGAGCCTGACCAACGTCCGTTACGAGATCCGCGGCCCGCTCGCCCGGCGCGCGGCGGAACTGGAGAAGAGCGGCTACGAGATCATCAAGCTCAACATCGGCAACCCGGGCGCCTTCGGCTTCCGCGCCCCGGAATCGATGCGGCGCGCGATCATCGAGAATCTCGACCAGGCCGACGCCTACGGCCCGCAGAAGGGCATCTTCCCGGCGCGTGAAGCCGTGGTGATGCAGTTGCAGAGCCGGGGCGTGATGGATGTCACCGCCGACGAGGTCTTCATCGGCAACGGCGTCAGCGAACTGATCACCTCATGCCTGCGCGCGCTGCTCAACGATGGCGACGAGGTGCTGATCCCCAGCCCCGACTACCCGCTCTGGACGGCGGCGACGACCCTGGCCGGCGGCCGCGCCCGCCACTATCCCTGCCCGCGTGAACAGGGCTACCAGCCCGATGTCGAGGCGCTGGCGGGGCTGATCGGGCCGAGGACACGCGCGATCGTGGTGATCAATCCCAACAATCCCAGCGGCGCGGTGTATCCGCGCGCCACCCTGGAAGCCATCGCGCGCCTCGCTGAAGAACGCGGCCTGGTGGTGTTCAGCGACGAGATCTACGACCAGATCCTCTACGACGGCGCCGCGCATGTGCCGATGGCGACGGTCTGCCACGGCACCCTGGTCGGCACCTTCGGCGGCCTGAGCAAGGTCTACCGCGCCTGCGGCTACCGCGTCGGCTGGGTCTCGTTCAGCGGTCGGACGGAACATGCGCGCGAATACCTCCTCGCGCTCGATCTGCTCGCCGGGCTCAGGCTCTGTTCCAACGTGCCCGGCCAGTGGGCGGTGCAGACCGCGCTTGGCGGTCATCAATCGATCTGGGATCTCACCAAGCCGGGAGGGCGGCTCTATGAGACGCGCAAGGCGGTGATCGACGGCGTCGCCGCCAGCCGCTATTTCGACGTGGTCGCGCCCCAGGGCGCGATCTACGCCTGGCTGCGGGTGAAGCCCGAGGCCCTGCCCGGCTTCGACGACAAGCGCTTCGCGCTCGACCTGCTCGAACGCAAGCATGTCCTGGTCACCCCCGGCCACGGCTTCAACGTGCCCTACGCCGACCACTTCCGCATCACCCTCCTGCCCGAGGCCGGCCTGATGCGGCAGGTGTTCGGCAGGATGGAGGAACTCCTGGACGAATACGCGCGCGGGGCGCGACGGGCGACGCGGTGAGCACGCCGCCAAGCATGCCCCGTTCACCCTGAATACAGGTTAGGCCATGACCACCCCCACCGATTGGCGCGCCGAATGCCGCGCCCGCAGCCGGCAGCACCGCTGGCGCTCCGCCACCCTCAACCTGCGGCGTCCCGACGGGCAGCCGTTGGCCGGTACCTGGCTCACCGCGCGGCTGGTGCGCAATCCGTTCCTGGTCGGCACCTGCCTCGCGCCGCAGGTGCTGGAGCAGGGCCCCACCGGCGAGGCCTACCGCGGCTTCGTACGCCGGCATTTCCAGGCGACGGTCTGCGAGAACGCGATGAAATGGTATGCGACCGAGCCGCAGCGGGATCAGGTGGGTTATGCCAATGCCGACCGCAAGCTGGCATGGTCTGAATCCCACGGTCTGCCCATGCGCGGGCACTGCCTGTTCTGGGACAAGCAGAAGTTCGCCCAGCCCTGGGTGCAGGAGCTGGCGCCGGATGACCTGCGCCGCCGCGTGTTCGCCCGCATCGCGGAGATCATCGGGCGCTATCGCGGCCGGCTCATCGCCTGGGATGTGAACAATGAACTGCTGGACGGCGGCTTCTTCGGCGGCCGCCTCGGCCCGTCGATCCATGCCGACATCTTCAAGGCGGCGCACGACGCCAATCCGGGCTGCCCGCTCTACGTCAATGAATACGCGATCCTCGACCAGGACGAGAAGCTCGAACGCTACCTGCGCCTGATCGACGACCTGCGCCAGCGCGGAGCGCCGGTCGGCGGCATCGGCATCCAGGAGCACGCGGTCGAGCGCTTCGCGCCCGATCTGAAGGTCGCGGCGGATGAGGTCGAACGTCCGGAACGCACCGGACGCGGCCCGCTGGTGCCCGAGGATGTCTGGCGCCGGCTCGACCGCCTGGCGGCGCTCGGCCTGCCCATCCACATCACCGAGGTGAGCAGCAAGACGGACGACGACGTGCGCCGCGCGGACACCCTGGAGATGATGCTGCGCACCGCGCACGCCCATCCGGCGGTGGGCGCCATCCTGCTCTGGGGCTTCTGGGCCAAGGCGCATTGGCTCGGCCGCCCGGCTGCGCTGGCCGACGAGGCCTGGACGCCGCTGCCGGCGGCGCATCGGCTGGCCGGACTCCTCGACGAGTGGACCACCGAGGTCAGCGTGCAGACCGATGCCGAAGGCCGCGTGACCCTGGAAGGCTGGGCCGGCGACTACCACCTCGGCACAGCGGGTCTCTCGGGTTCGTTCCGGCTCGGATCCACCGCGCAGGCGACGGTGGCGCTGACCCCGGCCTGAGCCTGGCCGGGTTCGCCGGGTCCGGCGCCCGGTTGCGGAACGGGGTTTGCGGAGCCATCCTCCCCTGGCGGAAGACCCGCCGGGGGCATCCATGGGCAAGACGATCTCCAGCACCCACATCGCCGTGCGCGTCGCCGGGGCCGGCGATGGCCTGCGCTTCGCCGAGGCGGTGGCCCTGCGGTCGCAGGGCATGGATCTCCAGCGCCAGGGCGAATACGCGGCGGCGCTCGACCGCATCACCCAGGCGCTGCACCTCTTCCAGGAATGCGACAACACGCAGCAGACGGCCTGGACCATGCAGAACCAGGGCCTGGTGCTCGAACAGCTCGGCCGGCGCGACGAGGCGTTGGGCCGTTTCGAGGCGGCGACGAGCGTCTTCCGCGCCTGCAACGATCTCCAGGGCTGGCCCCTGATGTTCCGCCGGCGCGGCGACTGCCTGCGCCGGGGCAGGGATCTCGACGCCGCCGCCCGCGCCTATGAGGCCGCGCTCACGGCCTACCTCGAGCACCACGATCCCAACGGCATCATCAACACCCGCAGCGGCCTCGGCGCGCTCCTCCTCGATCTCCAGCGGCCCCATGAGGCCCTGGCCATGCTGACGGAAGCGGCCGCGATGCTGCGCGGGTACCACCGCAAGGGCGGCGAATACGACTTCCTCCTCTTCGCCCGCCTCTCCCGCGCCTGCGCCGCGCTCGCCCTGCCGGCCGCGACCGGTCTCAACGCCGACCAGGCCCGCGCCATCGCCGACCAGGCCGGGCTGCGCAGCGACCGCTCGAATCCGGACGTGATCGCCGAATGCGCCGCGCTGATCCCCGGCGATCCGGCCAGGAACTGAGTGCCCGCTATTCCAGCCGGGTCGGCCGGGTCGAGAACTGCCAGGTGACGCCGAGGGCGACGTAGGTGCCGCGCTGGTCGAGGGTGAAATCGACCCCGCCGCCGCTGAGTTTCGTGCTGGAGGTCAGGTAGCCCAGCGCGGCCTGGAGGCGCCAGCGATCGCTCAGGGCCCAGCGGCCCGAAAGCCGGAGGTCGTAGCCGAAGGCGGTGCCGGTGGACGAGAACGCGGGGGCGGAGGCGCTCGCCGGCAGGGAGAATCGCGACGCCCCGGCGCTCACGCCGGCCTCGGCGACCAGGGTCAGGCGGTCGAACGGAGCCCAGCCGGCGCCGAGCGAGGGACGCAGGCCGTAGGTGGTCAGCCCCTCGCCGCCGGCGTAGGTGTACCATTGGCCCGCCAGGTCGAGGCCGGCCACGGCGCCGAACGACGCCCCGGCCGGGACGTAGGCGTAGCGGCCGCCGAGTTCGAGTCCGCTGCCGCTGCGGAAGGAATCGCTGCCGCTCGTCGAATAGCCGGCGGACGAGCTGGTGAAGGTGAACGCGGTCGGCAGCATCACCACCTGCCCGCCGAGATCGCGCAGCACGAGCTCGGCCGCCGGGAGGCCGAGCAGCGGCAGGAGGCCGAAGGCGAGGAGGGGACGGATGGGCGAAGGCATGGAATCCTCAACGATGCTCGACGGTTTTCACAGGCGCAGGACCAGGCGGAGGCCGAACAGGAGGTGGTCGGTGTCGGGCCCGACCAGGGCCTCGGCGCCCAGGCGGTTGCCGATGCGCGCCTGCTGGATGCCATCGCGCCAGGAACCACCGGCCAGCTGGGAGCCGCCGTCGAGCCATTCCCAGACGTTGCCGTGCAGGTCGAAGAACCCGAGCGGACTCGGAGCGAGCGATCCGACCGCGCGCGGCCCTGCGGTTGCGCCAAGGGTCTCGTAGACCACCGCATGGGCGGCCAGGGCGCTGCGATCAGTGGCGCTTCCCCAGGTGAAGGCGCCGCTGCCGCCGCCGGCGGCGGCGTCCCATTCCGCGCCGGTGGGCAGGCGGAGCTGGCTGGAATGGCTGGCGTTCCAGGCGGTCAGGGTGGCGGTGATGGCGCGGTGACTGAGGGCGAAGGCCGGCCGGTCGCCGCCGACCGCCTGCGCCCCGGCCAGCGACGCATCGACCGCCGTCCACGGGGTGCCGCCGCCGAGCAGCGTCCATTGCGCCTGGGTCGTCTCGCAGAGCGCGACCAGGACCTCGCCGCCCGGAGCGGTCACGCGGCGGAAGGCCATGCTGGTCGAGCGCAGCGCGGTCGTGCTGGGATCGCTCATGGTGGCGAGCGCCGTCGCCTTGCCGGTGGCGAGATCGAGCACGATCCAGGGCGCCATCGCCAGGCTGACGGCGCCCTGGTTGCCGTTCAGGGCGCCGCCGGCGGAACCGCCGCCACCCATCGCGACGCCGACATCGCCGCCGTTGCCGCCGCAGCCGGCGAGGGCGGCAAGAGCGGCGATCAGGCAGGAATTGGCAGCCGACCGCCAGATCGGACGTCGGGCGCGGAGGACCGGATCGGCCGGGCGCAGGCCAGCCTGGGCGGGGGTGGGCGACAACGCGAGGGGAGGGGGGTGGGCATGCGTCACGGCTCAACCTCCGGAGCTCGGCAGGGGCAGGACCTGGATGGTGATCGGCTGGTAGGCGGCGACGCCGTTGGCCTCGTCGAGGACGAGGATGCCGAAGCGCTGGTAGCCGGTCGCCGGCCGGGGCACGCTGAGCCAGTTCAGGGTCTTGTTGGCCTCGGTGGCGGTGGTGCCGCCGATCACGCCGCCGAAGGCGGGTGCCGGGCTGACGCCCTCCAGGCCGATCAGGTGGTAGACCAGCTGCGGCGCGGCCAGGCCGGCGGTGCTGACCGTCGGTGTGTAGTCGACGCGGCCGTCCTGCACCGCCTGGAAGGGCGGATTCGAGGTGATCACCGGGGCGACGGCGCCGGTATCGGTGATGCGGACCTGCCAGGTGATCGAGGCCGTCGCTGGGGCAGCCGTCCCGCGTCGGCGGGCCTCGCTGGAACCGGGGGTGAAGCCGTTGTCGCTGACCTCGATGGTGAAGGTGTCGAGGATCGGATTGGTCGCGGACGCGGCGGTGACCAGATCGGGGGTGTAGGTGAAGGCCGGTCCGCTGCTCAGCCGGCCGGTCGCATCGAGCGTCGACAGCACACCCTTGGTGGGGAAGGCGGTGACGCGGTAGATGAGCGCGGTGTCGCCTTCGGGATCGACGGCGGTGATGGTGCCGCGCCGGGCGATGCCGGGCACGGTCAGGAGCGCTCCGGCGGGCGCGGTGATCAGCGGTGGATCGTTGCTGGGCGTGATAGCCACCACGGCGGTGGCGACGCCGGGCAGGCCGCCAGGCGAACCGTCGGTGATCGCGACCTCGACGCGGCGGGTCAGGGCCGGATCGGGGGCCGCGCCGCTGAAGCGGTAGCCGATGCTGCGCAGGATCGAGGTCGCCTGGGCCGGCCCGGCCTGGGCGGCGAAGGTCACCACCAGGTTGGCGCTGCCCTGGCCGGACAGGGTGCCGACGGTGGTGCCGCCGATCGCCAGGGTGGCGCCGCTGATGCTCACGGCGCCCTCGACCAGCCACAGCTCGTCACCGGTCTCGCCGCCCGCCATCGCGATGGTCAGGGTGCCGCCGGTGAACGAGGTGTCGGTGTCGGTGACCGTGCTCGCGTTCCCGACCACCTGGGCGGCGGTCGTCTTGTCCGCGGGTTCGCTCCAGGCGAAGGTCGCCGGGAAGCCGCTGATCGCCGGCGGCGCGTTGCCCGAGGCGCTGAAGCGCATCAGGGTCAGCGGCGATTCGGTGCCGTCGCCGTCGACCACCACGAAGGCGAAGGCGTCATTGCCGCCGGTCACCGCGAGGTAGCGGTAGCGCACGTCGCCGGCGTCCACCTGGGCCTGGGTGAACGAGGTCGTGGCGCCGGTGGTGAGCACGGTCACCCACGGAGAGCCGGCGTCGGTCCGGCATTCGACCTGGCCCTGGCTCGGTTCGATGCGCAGGACGTAGGTCAGGTCGGCGGGGTCGGTGGTCTCGCGGTCCTTGGCGGTGAGCCGGCGCGTGGCCGGGCTGGTCGTGCCATCGAGGACGGCGCTGAACAGCACGATCTCGCCGAGCTGGATCGCCTGCGCCGGCGGGTTCGCGTTGCCGTAGCCGGCGTTGTTGACCGTGACCTGGGGCGCCTGGTTCGCGACCACGATGGTCGCGGTCAGGGCGATGGTCGACCCCGGCAGCGAGATCCCGGTGGTGACGTTGCCGGCGAGGTCGGTCAGCGAGCCGCCGGGGGCGAAGGCGATCGCGGTCGCATCGAGCTTGCCCGGCGCGATGGTCGGGGTGGTCTGCCCGGCGACCACGGTCCAGGACGCCGAGACGCTGGTGACCGCCGTCGCGCTGGCCGGGATGGCGACGGTGACGCCGGTATTGAGCGTCACCGCCAGGCCGCCGGTCAATGCGGCCGGCTTGGTGAACTCCACCGTCACGTCGATGGTGTCGCCGGCGTAGTAGGTCCCGTCGGCGTTGGCGCTCGCGATCGCGGCGATCGCCGGGGCCACGGTGTCGATGGTGAGCACCACCGATCCGGAACCGACCTTCAGGATGTGCGCCACCGCGCCCGGCAGCGAGGCGATCGTCAGGTTGTTGTCCGTGATCGTGCCGCCGACCGTGAAAAGCGTGTAATCGCCGCTCGCGAATCCCCCGGAATTGGCGACCGTGAGGCGGCCGTCGAGGACGAGATCGCCCCGGACCTGGACCAGGTCGCTGGCCGTGCCCAGATCGAGATCGACCAGGGCGGCGGCGGCCAAGGTCAGCGTCCCGGTGCTGAGCGAGCCGACTCCATCCTGGCCGGGTGCGATCGTGCCTCCATCCTGCACGCTGACCGCCGCCAGAGAGCCCTGGCCGGCGAGCGTGGCGCCGCTGGCGACCGTGGTCGTGGACGCGGAAATGGTTCCGTTGACCAGCAGCGTGCCGCCGATCAGGGCGGTCGGCCCGCTGTAGTCATGCGCGGCGCCGCCCGCCAGTTCCCAGATCGCGGCGCCGTCCTTGCCCAGTCCGCCGGAACCGGTGATGCGTCCGTTGACGGTGCTGACCTTGTTCACGGCATCCCCGTTCAAGGTCAGGGTGTATCCGCCCGTGGCGACCGACCCGTTGAGGGTGAGGCTGCCGGTGTCGTCGGGCAGGGTGGTGTCGGCCAGGTTGGCCAGGGTGGCCGGGCCGGTCAGGGTGATCGCCGCATCGACGGTGTTCAGGCCATAGGCGTTGACGACCGCGCCGTTGCCGATGCTCAGCGGCTTTCCGGCCGGTATGCGGGCGCCGTAGGCCAGGGCCAGGCTGCCATTGCCGGAGACCACCACCCCGCTGCCGGCCGGAGCGTCGGTGGTTTCCGCGCCCAGCGTCGCCGCGCCGTTGATCAGCAGATATCCCTGCTGGATCAGCGTGGGGCCGGTGTAGAGGTTCGCGCCGCCCAGGGCCTGCCAGCCCGGACCGGCCAGGGTCAGACCGCCGCTGCCGTCGATCACGCCGCCGAAGTTCGGCACCTTGGCCTGACCGGTGCCGGGGGCGAGGGTCAGCACGACGCTGCCGCCGTTGAGCTGGACCGAGCCGAAGTCGGTCAGCTCCGCAAGGGTGGCCGAGGCATCCAGGCGCAGGGTCGCACCGCCCGCCACCCGCACCCGGGCCGCGAGCGCCAGCGAGCCGCCTGGGGCCAGCACCAGGGTGCCCTGCTGGATGTCTGCAGCGCCGGTGAACGACCCCACCCCGCTGAGGGTGAGGGTGCCCAGACCGAGCTTCGCCCAGCCCTGGCCGCCGAGGCCGGAGGCGACCGCCGCGCCGACATCGCCCGCCGCAGGGGCGGCACCCAGGCCGATGGTGGCCGTGGTCGTGGTCGCGCTGGTCGTGACGGAGCCGTTGCCGATGGTGAGGGTCTTCCCGCTGACCGACCAAACCCGGGGCATCGAACCGGTGAACTGGACGGAATGGCACGTGGCGTCGGCGGTCAGCGCCACCTGGTGCCCGATGATGACATCGTCATCCGCGGCCGGGACCACGCCGCCCAGCCAGGTCGCGGTCGCATGCCAGGGCCCATCCGCCACGCTGCGCCGGGTGGCGTTGACCAGTCCCAGGTGGAGTGGACTGAGCAGATAGGTCGCGGGTTCGCCATTGACGTTGGCGAAGGCGACGATGGGCAGATTGGCGGTGACCGCCGTGCCCGCGACCTTGGCGGCGAGCAGGCTCGCCACGCCGCCGCTGGCGCCGTTGACGCGCTGGAAGGACAGCTGGCCGCCGGCACTGGAAGCCAGGTCGGCACACGCCAGCGCCGCATCGACGCTGGCGCCGGCGCTGACCGTCACCACCGAGGAACCGGTCAGGACCGTCAGCGCGCCGAGGTTCTCGGTCACCGCCGAGGTCCCGCCGGACAGGGTCAGGCCGCCGCCGTCGAGGGTCAGCGGCACCGTATCACCGATGCGGTCGGCGTTGGTGGCGGCGGAGTTGGAGAGGTTTAGGGTGCCGCCAGCCGTGACGCTGATGCCGGATGGCGCGCTGAACGCCCCGTTCGCTCCTTCCAGGCGCACCGTGCCGCCCGCCACCGCCACCGATCCGGTGAACGCGTTCGCCCCGCTCAGGCGCCACAATCCGGTGCCGGACTTGGCCAGGCCGCCGCTGCCGCCGATGGTGCCCGAGAACAGGCCGGTGTCCTCGGTGGCGGTGGTCAGGGTGCCGCCGGCGATGGCGATCGCCGCTGCGGTGGCGGAAGCGGAGGCGGTGGTGATGCGCGCCACGGTTTCGCCGCACCCGGTGCCGAGCACGAGCTGGGTGCCGTCGGCGAGCACCACGTCGCTGGCATCGGGGATCACCTCGCTGGCCGCGGTGCGCAGCACGCCCTGCGCGATGTTCAGCTGGCCCGTGAAGGCGTTGGCCGGATTGGCGAGGGTCCAGGTCCCCGTCCCGTCCTTCGTCACCCCGGTGACCGTGGCGGCGATCGCGCCGCTGACGCTGCTGCCGCCGGCCGCGTCGCCGCCCAGGGTGAGCAGGAACGCCCCGGCGATGGGGCTGGCGACGGTGAACTGGCCGCCGCTCAGGCAACGGATGGCCGAAGGCGCGCTGAGCTGGATGCCGCCGCTGAGCGAGCCGCTGCCGTTCGCGTTCTTGCGCAGCGTGCCCCCGGCGAGCTGCAGCGGTTCCGTCACCGCCACCGCATCGATGGCGAGGATGCCGGCGGGTTGGACCGTGGTCCCGACCGTGGCCGATCCCAGCGCGGAGGCATGGGCCGCCTCCAGCACGCCGTCGGCGACCACCATCGCCCCGGTGAAGGTGTTGGCACCCGCGAGGGTCACGGTGGCGCTGCCCGACTTGCGGATGGTGCCGAGGTCGCCGCTCAGGATCCCGGTCATGGTGCGATCGCTCGAACCGCTGAACTCGATCGTCCCGGCGGCACCGGACAGGGTCAGATCCTGGCCGGTGGCGGTGGCGAAGGCCGGAAGCACCAGCTTGTTCACCCCGAGTGCGAATCCGCCGGTCCCGGCCATGGTGACGGTGCGGTTGGTGGTAAGGGAATTGGTGATCCCCAGGGTGCCGCCAGCGAAGACGATCCCGTTCCCGGGCGCCCCGAGAGCGCCATCGGCCCCGATGTCGAGCCGACCGCTGATCGTGACATTCCCGGTGAAGGTGTTGCTGCTGTTGCCGAACAGCACGCTGCCGCTCCCGGAGACGGTGATCGCGTTCGCTCCCGAGATCTGGCCGTTCACCCCCAGGCTGCCGGCATCGGCCGCCAGCCGGACGGGCTGGGTGGAGTTGAGCAGGATCGGCCCCAGCACGGCGTTCGCTCCGGAAAGGTTGCGCAGGGCGCCAAGGCCGCCTGCGCCGCCGCCATCGACGGTGAGCGGCTCGTTGCACGAGATCCCTCCGCTGAAGGCCACGGTCGCACCAGGGGCGACGGTGGTGCCGGCGGCGGCGGTGCCCAGGGCATTGGCGTGCGCGACCTCGATCTGGCCGGCGGATACCAGCACACTGCCCCCGAAGGCGGGGCTGTTCCCGCCCAGGCGCAGGCTGCCCGTACCGGTCTTGGTCAGCGTGCCGGTGCCGGAACCGCTGAACGCCGCGCTCCAGTCCACGTTCACGCCGGGATCGACCTGGACCGTCAGGCCGCCGACGGCCAGGCTCAGGGTCCGGGAGGGATCGACCGTGAGACCGGCGGTGAATGCGATGGTGCCGCCACTGCCAGTCAGGTTCGCGGGTGCGCCCAGCTGCTGGTCCGCTGAGACGCTCAGCGTGCCGGCCGCCAGCACCGTCCCCCCGGACCAGGCATTCGCCTGGGTCGCGACCAGCGTCCCCGTCCCGGTCTTGACCAGGGTGCCGGCTCCGGTGATCTGGCCCAGCACGGTGCAGGTCTTTCCAGGGTCGGTCTGGATGACCGACGATGCGCTCAAGGTCAGGGTGCGGGTCGCAGCGAGGGACAGGTTGGCGGTCGTGCGCAGGACGCAGCTGTTGCCCGTCTGTCCCAGGGCGACGTTCGCGCTGGTCTGCCCCAGGCAGCGGTCGGCTGAGATCTGCACCGTGCCATTGCGGATGGCCAGGTCGGCATCGGAGGTCGAGTTCTGGTTGGCCAGGACCAGGATGCCCGCGCCCAGCTTGGTCCAGGTCTGGCCGCTGCCGGACAGGCTGGTCAGCGGATGGGTGGGATCGCCCAGGGTCAGGGAACCATCATTCACGGTGACGGACGGGACCGACGGCGGGGCCACACCACCGAAGTCGAGGACGACGGATCCGGTCCACGCGTTGTTCCCGTTCGTCGCCAAGGATCCGCCCAGGTAGAGCGGCAGGCCGCCCAGGGTCATATCCTGGAGCATGAGGGTCGCCCCGTTCAGGACGCGAACCTCGGTCGCCACCGAGCCGAGCGAGCCGGTGGTCGCCCCCAGGGTGCCGCCCTCGACGCGGATGATGTTCGGATGCAGCGGATTGACGGGCACCGAGGTGTCGGCGAGATACAGGGCTCCTGTCCCGGTGGCGATGAGATATCCGAATCCGTCGTTGGCGCCTGCGGAAAGCACCGGACCAGCCCAGGTGTGGTTGCTGTTGGTGACGATGAACAGGGCCCGGTCGCTGCTGTCGTTGTTGGCGGTGACGGTGAACCCCTGCGCCGTCGTGGTGCTGAAACCAGGCAGGGCGAGCGAGCTGCTGCCGAGGTCGAACGTCCCGCCGGTGACGGTCACGGGCCGGGTGGTGGCGGCGGCCATGCTGACGCCCGGCCGGGTTCCATGCGCGACGCTGGCCACGGCGCTGCCGGTCATGTTGACGTCGCCGGCCAGGCGCAGGCAGCCCCCGGCCAGGGTGAAGGGGCTGCCGGCCTGGCCGAGGTTGGCATTGGAGGCGACCACCAGGGTGCCGCCGCTGACCTTGGTGCCGCCGGCCTGGGAGTTGCTTCCGCCCAGCGTCAGGGTGCCGCCGCTGCCGCTGCTGCTCAGGGTGAACAGTCCGATCCCGACCATGCTGCCGGTGAACGCCGAGACCGTGCTGCCCTGGTCCACGGTCAGGGCGGCATCCAGGACCAGGCTGCCGCTGCCCGAGAGCGGACCGATGGTCTCGGCGAAGCGGACCTGCATCGACGCCGTCCCCGCGATCTGGACCGCGCAGGTGTCGGCGACCGCACCGGGGCCGACCAGGGCCAAGGTGCCGCCGCTGACCGTGATCCCGCCGGTGTTGCTGTTGCTTCCGCCCAGGGACAGCCCGTTGGTCACCACCAGGGCGAGCGGACCGGACAGGGCCCCGCTGAACGTGCCGCCCACCGCACCCACGGTCAGGGTGCAGGCGGTGGCGGTGGTGATGGCGCCGCTGGATCCGGTCAGGCTGCTGGGGGTGTAGGCGAACCCGTTGAGATCGAGGGTGCCGCCGTTGATCGTGCAGGTGGTGTTGGTGGGGACTCCGCCCTGGTAGATGACGGCATAGGCCGAGGCGATGCGCAGGACGCCGTTTTCCACGATGGTATGGTCGTAGTAGAAGGCTCCGGAGGTCAGCGGATCGTTGGCGGCGCGGTCGTTGTCGCGGCTGAGCACCAGCGTGCCGGCGCCTGATTTGGTCAGATAATCGCGGCCGAGATAGCCGAGCAGGGTGATGGTGTTGCCTCCCCCCGCCACGGCGATGTTGATGCGCCAGGAATTGTTCGCGAAAAGGTGCACGGTGGCGGGCAGGCTGTAGGCAGCTGCGCCGCCGCGATCGTCGAAGGTGAGCAGATCGCCATGGATCTTCACCACCCGGTCGGCGGTCGTCTGGGTTCCCGCGCTGGTGGCGGTCAGCGTCCCCAGGGCGCCGATGGTCAGGTTGCGGCACAGGGCCGGTCCGGTCAGGCCATCGAGCGCGATGTCCTTGGTGATGAGGACATCGTCCGTGGCGGCCGGAACCCCGTTCGGCACCCAGGTGGTGGGATCGCTCCAGTCCGTCCCGGTGCCGCCGGCCGTGGTCTTGCTGGTGGCGGTGGTGGGATTGGTCAGGCCGCTGATGCTCGAATACATCCCGGTGGCGTAGCTGCCGGAACCCTCCTTCACCTGGGCGAAGGGCACCGTCGCGTTGTTGGTCCAGCCGTTGTTGCTGAACAGGTTCGCCTGGGCCGGCGCCACCGCATCGCGCCACAGGCTGAAGCCGGCGGTCGCGACGCGGTCGATGCCCTTGATCGCGTCGGTGGCGGTGAGCTGGCAGCGGTAGTTGCCGGTGGCGGAGAGGCGGACCGTGCTGGCCGTCCCCGTCGTCGCCACGATCCGGCCGATGTTCTCGAGCCGGTCCGATCCCGAGGCGTACATCCGGAACTCCCCGCCGGCGAGATTGATGGTCACCGTGTCGGGCAGGCGGTTGGGGTTGAACGTGCCAGCGGCGGTGATCTCGAAGGCCCCGCCATTGAGGTTGATCGTCGAGGTCGCGGTCAGCGCGGCGCTGTCGCCGACCATCTGCCAGAGCCCATCCGAGACGGTGGTGCTGCCGGAATAGCCGAGGTTCGGATTGGTCAGGCGCAGTGTACCGCTTCCCGCCTTGGTCACGTTTCCGGCGCCAGTGATCGTCCCGTCGAAATAGGAGTTGGTTGCCAGGTTCAGCAGCAGGTTGGTCGACCCCAGGTTCACGCTGCCGGCTCCGATGAGGGCGGTGAGGGAGCAGGCTCCAAAGGGTACGGAGGTCAGGTTCAGCACGGCTCCGGCGTTGACCTGCACCGACCCGACCGCACCGGGTGCCAGCGGTTTGAGCTGCCCATTCATCACCGTGATCGAGCTCAGGGTGTTGGCGGCCGCCAGATGCAGCTCGTCATTGCCAGCCTTGGCGAGCGTGCCGTTGCTCATGATCCCGTGCAGCACGATCTGATGGACGCCGGCCGAACCGTTGCTGAGGGTCAGGGTCCGGTAGCCGCCGTTGAGGTTCCACGCGCCCCAGAGGTCGCAGGTGGTGCCCAGCGCAGCGATCGTCGCATCCCCGTTCAGATGGAAGTCGTTGTACAGGATGAAGGCATCCGGCACGACCAGGGTGCCTCCGGCCAGGACCACCGTGCCGGTGCTGAAGGAGTTCGCGTGGTTCGCCACCACCCGGCCCGCATTCAGGGTGAAACCGCCGCAGGTGTTGGCGGCATTGGCCAGGGTGAGGGTCCCGCTGCCGTTCTTGGTCGCCACCCGGAACCCGCAGGTGAAGGCCGCATTCAGGACCAGGTCGCCGCCACCGGCGAACTCCAGGGCCGGGTGGGTGGCCCCGAGCACATTGGCGACCGTCAGGGTGAGGGTGCCGCTGTCGGCCTGGATCTGCACCGGATCGCCGGCGGCCCCGGCGGCGAGGGTGAGCACCCCGCCATGGGAGTTGGTGCCGTTGCGGCTGTGCAGCCGGGCCGGATTGGTTCCGCCGGTCAGGGTGACGGGCTCCGCGAGGGTTATCCCACCTTCGATCCCCAGGGTAGCACCTGCAGCGACCGTGGTGCCGGTTCCGGTGGTGCCCAGCGCGCCGGCGTGAGCGGCGACCAGGGTGCCGGCGGCGACCGTGCAGGCACCGGACCAGCTGATGTTGTTCGCGGCCGGGATGCCGGTGTTGTCTCCGGCCAGGGTGAGGGTGCCGGTGCCGTTCATGACCACGGTGCCGGTCCCGCTGATGTTCCCATCGATGCGGCGGCTGGAAGCCTCGGTGATCGTCAGCGTCCCGCTGCCGAGCAGGACCTGACCGGCACGGCTGGAACTGAGCGAACCGATGACCTCGGTCTGGTTGTTGAGGTCGAATACGGCATCGCCGGCATCGATCGTGGTGGTGTCGGGGAGCTGATGCGACGCCAGCAGGCGCAGGATGCCGTAACCGATTGAGACCGATCCGGCACAGGCGTTGGTGCCAGCCGTCTTCTGGAGTTCGATCACCCCGGTTCCGACCATCAGGTTGCCGGTGAAGGTGTTGGGGTTTGTCCCCAGGATCCGCAGCGTGCCGGGGCCGGTCTTGAGGATGCCGCCACTGCCGCTGATCACCCCGCTCAGGGTGAAGATCCGGCCCGCCGCGACATAGACCTGTACCGTGGCATCGAGGCGGAGGTTGGCGGTGATTGCATGGTCGGCACCGAGCACGGTGATGGTCGGATCGGTGCCGGCGAAGATCAGCTTCTGGGACGCTGCGGGTGCGAGGGTGATCGCGCTGCCGCTGGTGATGACCAGGCTGTTGAGGGTGGCGTCCTGGTTGAGCTCGGGCGTCGCCGCCGCCAGGAAGGTTGCCGAATCCGTCGCGCCATCGGGCACGGCCGCCGGCGTCCAGTTGCCGGTGCTGCTCCAGGTGCCGGCGCCGCCGTTCCAGGTGGAGTCTGCGGCGAAAGCCGGGGCCAACACGATGCTGGCGAGCAGGCAACGCAGGATGTTTTGCAAAAAGTCGTTATATTTCATGGTTTCCGCACCGTTTCAGGGGTCGCAGGTTGGATCAGGCTGATCTCGCCGGTGAGGCGCACCGGCCCAAGCGACAGCGCGATGGGCTTCGACCAGCCGCCGTTGCGACCGGCGGGCGGCTGCGGCTCCAGCGTCGATGGATCCGGCCCGTCGATCGCGAGGCGCAGGCCGAGGTAGGCGCTCGCCAGGTCGGCCGGCACCGCGAGGCGGTTGGCGGCCCGCGCCGCGCTGGCGGGGTCGCCCCAGGATCCGCCGCGCGCGACCTTGCGCTCGCCACCCTTGCCCAGGTGGTCGCTGCTGGCGCTGGTGGGATAGGGCGCGTAGGAGTCCTGGCAGAGCTCCCAGACGTTGCCGTGCAGGTCGTACAGCCCATGCGCGTTGGGATAGCGCTGGCGGATCTCATGGGTGGCGCCGCCGCTGTTGTCGCTGGTCCAGGCGAGGCGGTCGGCGCTGGGATCGTCCGCCTCGTCGTGCCAGCGCCCGGAGTCGCCGGCGCGGCAGGCCAGTTCCCATTCGCTCTCGCTGGGCAGGCGCAGCGGCAGGTTGCCCAGGCGGACGCGCACTGCCGTCAGCATCGCCTGGGCGGCGTTCCAGCTCACCCGTTCGACCGGCCGCTGGCGGCCGGCAAAACGGCTGGGTTCGCGCCCGGTCGCGACCAGCCAGAGCGACTGCGGGCATTCGGCGTCGGCGAGCCAGAACCCGCGGCTGATCGTCATCGCGACCTGCACCTCGTCGAGATCGCGTCCTTTTTCGCCCTCCGGACTGCCGATGACGAAACTGCCGGGCGCGATCCAGCGCATCCGCACCGGCTCGCCGGACAGCTGGAACTCGGCCCACGGACCGAAGCCGTCGCGCCCGCTCGCGCTGGCCCATGGCGGCTGCGGCGGCCCGGCCAGGTGGGCCAGCCGGCGCGCGAAGCCCTGCACATCGGCTTCGCTGCTGCCGATCAGGGTGGTCAGCCGCGCCAGCGCGGCGGTCTCGGCGGCCAGGGTCTGGTCGCCCAGGACGCGCACGGCAGCCAGCTTCGCGAGCCGGTCGCGCAGGCTGCGCACCTCGTCGAACTTGGCCTGGCGGCGGCGCAGGAGGGGGTCGCCCGCCTCGACCAGCTCGGCCAGGGCGGCGAGCTGGACCGCCGCGTCGGCCGGGATCGGCACCCCATCGCGGTCCAGCGGAGCGAGCGCGGCCGACACCGCGCGGATGCGCCCCACCGTGGCCTTCCAGCGCGCCGCGTCGGGATCGCTCTCGCCGACCAGGCCGACGAGCTGGGCGAAGAGCGCTTCGACCTGGTCCGGGATCTTGCGCTGGTCCAGGCCCGCGAGCTGCGCCCGCAGGGCGTCGACGCGCGAACGCTTGGCCTGCCAGGCCTCGACCTCGGTCTCGGCGTCGCCGACATCGAGGGCGAGGCGGTCGAGGTCGCGGCGCGCGTCGGCCAGGATGGGGTGCGCGCCGGTGAACACCGCCTTGAGCCGGGCGCGCAGCGCGGTGACGCGGGCGGCCTCGGCGTCGAGGCGTTTCACCTGGGTCTCGGAGAGTTCGCTCGAGACCCCGCCGAGCCGGACGAAGCGGGCCTGCTTGGCGCGCAAATCGGCCTGTTGCGCCAATGTGATGGGCTCGGGCCGCGCGGGGTCGAGCGCTGCGAGGTCGCGCGCCAGCGCCGCGTGCTCGGCGGCGCTGCGACGGCAGAGATCCTCCCAGCGCGCCAGATCCTGGTCGCCGGGCCGCGCCAGCGCCTTGATCTCGCGCAGCTTCTCGCGCAGCGGCTCGAGCTGGCCCACGCCCAGGAACGCATCGCGGCCGTCCTTGCCGAGCTGGTCCACCGTCTCGGCGACCAGCCGGCGCTTGGCCGCGAGGCCGGCCCGCACCGCCTCGATCTTGACCTTCCAGCGCTTGAGGTCGGCATCGTCGGCGGCGACCAGGGCGGCGTAGGCCGGCAGCAGCTCGTCGGCACGGTCGAGCGCCGGCTCGCCGACCACGGCGGCCGACAGCTCGGATTCCAGTCCGTCGCGCAGGCGCCTGATGTCGCCTTCGGCGCGGGCGAGGCGGTCGGCCCAGGCCTTCAGGCGCGGTTCGCGCGCCTCGAGCTTGCGCAGCTCGGCGATGGCCTCGCGGTAGGATTCGCGCTGGCGGTCGCTGATCGTGCGCGTGGCATCGTCGAGCGGCGCGAGCTGGGCGGTCAGGGCGGCGATGCGCTGGTCGAAGGCGGTGATCGCCGCCGACCAGGCGACCACCTTGGCCTCGGCCGGATCGGTGATGGCGCGCAGGCTGGTCAGGGCGGCGGCGGTGGCGTCGCGGCTGCTCTGGGTCAGGCGGCCCTTGTCGATCTCCTCGCCGATCGACTGGCGCAGGGTGCGTTCCTCGCCGTCCAGCCCGTCGAGGATGCGGGTCCAGCGGTTCTGCGCCGGGTCATTCGTGCCGACCAGGGCGGTGTAGCCTTCCAGATCGCGCCGGCCCTGCTGCCGGATGGCGAAGGTGATGCCGGGCTGGTCGAGCGGGGCGAGCTTCGCCGCCGCCGCGTGCACCTCGGCCACCTTGCGCGTCCAGGCCAGGTATTCGCGGTCGTTGACGCCGTCCTTCACCTTCGCGGCGAACTCCGTGAGGAGCTCATCGACCTTGTCGGGCAGGCTGGCGCGCTCGTCGAGGGTCTTGAGCAGCGGCCGCAGGCGGTTCTTGATCTCCTCCTGCGCCAGCCGCTCGCTGCTTTCGCGGGTGCGGGCGGCGATCTCGATCGCCTTGTCCGCCTTGGCGCGGCGGTCGAGCCACCACCAGCCGCCACCGCCACCGGCGAGCACCAGCGCGGCCGCCGCCAGCGACAGGGGCAGCAGGTTGCGCTGCCACCAGTTCATCTGCTCGCGTTTGGCCTCGTCTGCACCGGTGCCGAGGCGGTAGTGGGCGATCGCGGATTTCAGCATCGATCCGGTGCGGATCGATTCGAGATCGCGGACCAGCTCATCGGCGTTCTGGTAGCGGTGCTCGGGCTTCTTCTGCAGGCAGCGCAGGATGACCGCCTGGATCTCGTCGGTGACCTCCGCATTCAGCTTGCGCGGAAGATCCGGCTCCTCGTAGCAGTGCTGGTAGATCAGGGCGTTCGGCGTGGTGCCCTTGAACGGCTTCTCGCCCGCGACGAGCTCATAGAAGACCACGCCCAGGCTGTAGAGGTCGCTGCGCTGGTCGATGCCGGATTCGCCCCGGCCCTGTTCCGGGCTGACGTAGGCCGGGGTGCCGACCGCCTGTCCGGTCATGGTCAGGTTGTGCTCACCGACCAGCTTGGCGATGCCGAAGTCGGTGATCTTGAGCAGCCCGCCCTTGGTGATCATCAGGTTGGGCGGCTTGATGTCGCGGTGCACGACGCCGTGCCGGCCGGCCTCGGCCAGGCCCTTGGCGGCCTGGAGAATGAACTCGACCGCCGCGTCGACGGAGATGGGCGTGCCGGCCTCGCGCTTGGCCTTCATGAGGTCGTAGAGGTCGGTGCCCTCCACGTATTCCATGGCATAGAAGTGATTGCCGTCGAACTCGCCGACCGCGTAGACCTGCACCACATGCGGGCTGGACAGCTGCGACGAGGTGTGCGCCTCGAGCTGGAACCGCTGCAGCAGGCGGCGGTCGGCGGCCAGGTTCGGCGGCAGCACCTTGATCGCGACCCGGCGCTTGAGCGAGAGCTGTTTGCCGCGGTAGACCGCGCCCATGCCGCCTTCGCCGAGGATGCCGCCGAGCTCGAAGTCGTTCCAGGTCTGGCCGGTGTAGGGCCCCTTGCGCCCGTCCATGTGCCAGGCGTCGTCGAAGGAATGGCTGGTGCCGTGTCCGGTGCGCGGCTTGCCGGTGGAGGTGCCGCCGGCCGGGGTGCGGTGCTTGCCCGCGCTGGTCGCCGGCGTCGCCTCGCCGGAGGGCCGGGCTGGCGGCAGTCCGGTCGCGGGGGTGTCGCCGAGGGTCGCCTCGCGCCCGCTGATCCCGGTCGCGGGGGTGTCGCCCAGGGTCTGCTCGCGCCCGGTCAGGCCGGTGGCCGGAGTGTCGCCCAGGGTGGCCTCGCGCCCGGTCAGGCCGGTGGCCGGGGTGTCGCCCAGGGTGGCCTCTCGCCCGGTCAAGCCGGTGGCCGGGGTGTCGGTGAGGGTCTGTTCGCGTCCCGTGATGCTGGTGGCAGGCGTGTCGGCGAGGGTGGCTTCGCGTCCGGTGATGGCGGTGGCCGGCGTATCCGTCAGGGTCGACTCGCGGCCGCTGAGGATCTCCTTCGGCGGCCGGCCGCCGGGAAAGCGGCTGAAGGGCTGCAAGGTGACCTCGCGCCCGGCGATCTCGCGCACCGGCTCGCTGGGTTTGCGGAACACCTTGGTGGTGTCCTTGTCCAGGGGCCTGGCGCTGTCGCCTGGCGCAGGCTGGTCGGAAGTTTCGTTGTCGCCCACGTGCATGCTCCCGGATCCCGGTGGGGGTGGAGGAACATACCACGGAATCGTTTCGGCTGCTCGTCCCCGCCTCCCCGGTGGCGCCAGGTCGTTCTTGCCCCCGATCGCGACCTGGGTCATCCTTACCACATGGCCGGCAAAACGCTGATCGATTCCGTCGTCCACCTCGCGCGCAAGCGCAGCCTGCTCGACCGGCCCGGCTGCGCCCGCCTGGCGGTGCTGATGCAGGCGGCCGGGATCGCCACGGTCGAGGCCGCCCGCCGCTTCGTGCTCGGCCCCGCCGGCATCGATCCGCTGATGGCGCAGCGCCTGGTCGAGCACCTGCCCCAGCCGGATCAGGTGACGTTCGGCGCCTATACGCCCTATGCCCACCTGGCCGACGGCGGCATGGGCAGCGTCTGGCTCGCCGGCGACGCCGACGACCGCCTGGTGGTGGTCAAGACCATGCGCGGCAATCTCGCCGGCAACAAGGAGGTGGCGCACCGCTTCGAACGCGAGACGCGCTACATGATGGAGATCCGCCATCCCCGCGTGGTGCACTGCCTCGACCACGGCGCGGCCGAGGACGGCACCCTGTTCATGGTCCTGGAGTTCGAGCCCAGCGGCGACCTGCGCGAACTCGTCGCGGCCGAGGGCCTGCTGCCCGAGGCGCTCGCGCTCGCGATCGTGCACCAGGTCGCGGACGGCCTGGGCGAGGCGCACCGGCGCCAGCTCATCCACCGCGACATCAAGCCGGCCAACATCTTCTGCGACCGCGAAGGCCGGGCCAAGCTCGCCGACTTCGGCATCGCCCGCTCGACCGCCGACACCCGCACCATGCTGACCATGCAGGGCGCCCTGGTCGGCAGCCCGTTCTACATGTCGCCGGAGCAGGTCGTCGCCGCCGCCGACCTCGACATCCGCAGCGACATCTACGCTCTCGGCGCGGTGCTCTACTACCTGCTCGCCGGCCAGGATCCCTATCGCGGCACCCTGAACGAGGTGCTGCACGCCCACCGCACCGCCCCGGTGCCCGACGTCACCCAGGTGCGGCCGGACGTGCATCCCGCCACCATCGCGGTCATCGCCAAGGCGATGGCCAAGAAGCGGGAGCAGCGCTACGCAGAACCGGCGGCGATGCTGGCGGATGTCGCCGCCGCCCTGGCCGGGCTCGGCCGCCAGGGCGCGCCTTCGCTCGAGCAGGTCGCGGTGCACGAGGCCAACACCATGACCGCCGACCTGTCGGGCGGCGAGGATGCTCCGGCCGGCGGCAGCGACAGCGTCGCGACCGTCGCCTTCCCCAGCACGGACACCGAAGCCACCGCCGCGCCCGCCCCTGCACCGACGGCGACCTCCGCCGTCACCACCCGCCGCATCCAGGAGATCACCCTCGACCGGCCCGATCCGGCCTGGGCCGAGGGACCGACCTCCCCCGCCCTGGTGCCCCGGCCCCGACCCCAGCCGCGTTCCGCCGGCGGCGAAGCGATGGAAGGCGACCTCGCCACCGCGATCACCAGCCCCTGGCTGGTCCTGATGCTCGCCGACGGCACGCCGCTGTCGCTCTACGCCCGCACCCAGCTGCTCGTCGGCAAGCTCTGCGAGCCGCCGGTCGACCTCTGCCTGCGCAAATACCCGATCGCGCAGTGGCGCGAGGACTGCCTCAAGATCAGCCGCCAGCACCTGCGCCTGCGCTATGACGCCGGGCTCAGCCGGCCGCTGCTCACCGACCTCGGCAGCGGCAACGGCACCTTCCTCGACGGCCAGCGCCTGGCGATCAACGAGACCCGGCCGCTCGACCCCGGCCGCACCCATCGCTGCAACGTCGCCGGCGTGCTCGACCTCGATCTCAAGCCCATCCCGCGCGCCAGGCCGCCGATCGCCTCGCTGCGCGGAGTCGGCAGCGAGGCCGGCCAGCACGATTGCGGCCTCGACCGCGACCACCAGATCGACGCCCTGGTCATCTCCCGCCTCGGCAACCGCCCGCAGATGGCCAGCGCCCTCGTCCTGCGCCGCCTCAGCCTGGGTGGCGCAGGCTCCGACCTGCCGGTCGCCGGCGCCAGCACGATCTGCGAACTGGCGTTGTTCCACGGCCGCTGGCTGCATCGCAGCGGCGGCGATCGCCCCTGGTCACCGCTCGCCGGCGGGACCCGCCTCGACCTCGGCGGTTCCACCGCCCTCGCCGGCCCCGGGCACTACCAGATCTTCCAGGACGGCTGATCCGGGCGCGAGGTCGCGTCCTTTCGTGCTTCCAGGCAGAATCCGCTGCGTCTTCACGGCTTGTGGCAGACCGCGTCCAGGGCCTGCCAGGCCGTGGCGAGATCGCTCTCCAGGCCGGGCAGCAGGCTCTCGGCCTCGTTGCGGTTGCGCGCGCGGCAGGCCTGCTCGATCGCGGCGCAGCGGGCCGCCAGGCGCATGAGGCCGATCATCCCCGCGCTGCCCTTCATGCGGTGCGCGAGGTTGGCGGCCTCGGCCAGGTCGGCAGCGGCGAGGTGACGGGCGAGCGTCAGGAGGTTCTTCTCGGCGTCGCTGCGGAAGATCGTGACGAGTTCATGCACCAGGTCGGGGCTGCCTGGCCGGCGGATCGCGCGCAGATTGGCGATGACCTTGCCATCGAGCACCAGCTTCGGATCAGCGGGCATCGGTCCTCCACGATTCCAGCGCGGCGAGGGCCGCGCCGCGGTGCTCCGCGAGGGGCGCGGCGAGGTTCGCGAGCGCGGATCCGGACTCGGCGTGGCGCTCGATCGTGCGGCAGATTCGCATGAGGGCGAGCAGTCCGAATGACCCCGACGACGATCCCAGGCGGTGCGCGATGCCACGGGCGGTCGCGTGGGTCTCGCTGGCGCAGGCCTGCCGCAGGGCTTCGAAATCCGGCATCGTCCCATGCGTGAACTCATCGATGAGCGCCGCGACGCCGTCCCGGCCGAGGTGGGTCGCAAGCCGGTCGAGCACGGCTTGATCGAGCACCGCTGGGCCGTTGTCGGGGGCGGCCGGATTCGGGCGCGCGTGGACGGCGAGGCGGGTGCCGTCGTCGGCGCCGGGGGAGGTCGCGCCCTCGGCGGCGGGCAGGTGCTTCGCCAGGACGGCGATCAGCTCCTCGTGCTCGAACGGCTTGCCGAGATGCCCGTCCATGCCGGCCGCGAGCGCGGCGGCGAGGTCGTCGGCGAACAGGTTGGCGGTGAGGGCGATGATCGGCACGCGCCTGCCGGGAGCCTCCGCCGCCCGGATGCGGCGGGTCGCGGCCAGTCCATCGAGCACCGGCATCTCCAGGTCCATGAACACCAGATCCATGCCTGCGCAGGCGGCGGCGGCCTGCTCGCCGTCGCAGACGCAGGTGCAGACCAGACCCAGGCGTTCGAGCAGGGCGGCCATCAGCGAGCGGTTCACCGGATGGTCGTCGGCGACCAGGACGTGACCGGCGAAGCGCCGCGTCTGCACCCGTGGCTGGCGTGCCGCGCGCAGGGCGGCGAGGTCGTCGCCGGCGACGACGGCGCGCAGGATCCCGGCCAGGCGGACCCGGCGCACCGGTTTGGACAGGCCCGAGTCGTAGCCGAGGTGGACCAGGGCCTCCGCGTCAGGCCGGGCGTTGGCGGGGTGGACGAGCACGCAGCGCGGCACGCCGGCGCGGCGCAGGGTCTCGGCCGCAGACCGCGAATGCGCTGGGGCGGAGGCGGCGACGAGGGCGAGCGCGAACCCGGTCGCGCCGAGTTCGGCTCCTGCCGCGTCGATCTCCGGGTGGCCGCTGACGATCGCCCCCAGGCTTCCGGCGAGCCGCACGAGCGCCGCGCGGGCGACCGGGTCGGGTTCGAGCACCAGCACGCGGCAGGCGGTGCCCGGCGGGATCTCGGCGGCCAGGGGCGCGGCGAGCGGCGGGGCGGGCATGGCGAAGGTGAAGGTCGAACCGCTGCCGGCGGCGCTGCTCACGGTGATCGCCCCGCCGAGCAGTCCGGCGAGGCGTTGGCAGATCACCAGGCCCAGGCCGGTGCCGCCATAGCGGCGGTGGATCGATGCATCGGCCTGGACGAACGGCTGGAACAGGCGCGCCTGCTCCTCGGCGGTGAGCCCGATGCCGGTGTCGGCCACCGCCAGGTCCAGGCGACCGCCGTCCGCGGTCCAGCGCAGTGCGACCGTGATCCGGCCGTGCTCGGTGAACTTGATCGCGTTGCCGAGCAGGTTCAGGGCGATCTGGCGCAGGCGCACCGGGTCGCCCCGCACCTGCGCCGGCAGACCGGGGTCGACATCGAGGACGAGTTCCAGGCCCTTGTCCTGGGCCCGCGTCGCGAGGAGCACGGTCGCGGATTCGATCTCGGCGCGCGGATCGAAGGCGACGGATTCGATCTCCATCCGGCCGGCTTCGATCTTGCTGAAATCGAGCACGTCGTTGATCACCGCGAGCAGGCTTTCGGCGCAGGACTGCACCATCTCGACCTGCTCCTGCTGCTCGCCATCCAGACCGGATTCCAGGAGCAGCCGGCCCATGCCGAGGATGCCGTTCATCGGCGTGCGGATCTCGTGGCTCATCGCGGCGAGGAACGCGGCCTGCGCCCGTGCGGTCGCCTCGGCGGCCTCCTTGGCGCGCACCAGTTCGGCGGCGAGCCGTTCGCGGGCGAGCGCGGTGCCGATCGCGCCGGCGAGGGTGGTGAGCGGCGCCATCTCCCCGTCGCGCCAGCTGCGCCTGCCGCCGGCGAGGACCAGGGCTCCGGCGAAGCCGCCATCGGAATGCACGGGCAGGACGATGGTCTCTCCGGAATCGGGGGCGCCATCCGCGACCGGTTCGCAGCGGATGATCGCGTTGCGATCCGCGCCGAAACGGTTCCGCCAGGCGTTCCAGCGCGGGTCGGCGCCGGTGAACGGTCCACCGCCTGCGCGCCAGCCGGCCAGGATCCGCCCGTCCGCACCGGTGAGGCAGATCCGGGTGACGCCCGCCGCCGTGCCCAGGCCGGGCAGACGCCGTTCGAGCGCGGCCACGGCCGAGGCTCCGCCGAGCAGTTCGTGGACGGTGTCCGCCACCGCGACCAGGAGACGGTCTTCGGCGTCGACCTGGAAGGCGCGGGCGCGAGCGCGCCAGAGCGCGCCGAGTCCGATCAGCAGGCCGAGGAGGACGATGGCGGCGACCGCCATGCCTTCGATCCGGCGCAGGCGCTGGGCGATCGCCCAGCCATCGGCAGGAATGTCGATGCCGAGCATCACCGGACGGTTTCCAGCGGGGGTCGGGATCAGCGCCAGCCCGGAAATCCAGGTCCCCCATTTGTCATGATAGGGACCTTCGCTGCCGGAACCCGTGCCGCGATCGAAGAGGGCGATCATGCCGGGCGCGACCTCATCGTAGACCGATCCGGGCAGGCTGGCGTCCGGTGATTCCGGCGGCTCGCCATCGCAGAGGAAGACCACCTTCCCGTCCGCGGCGCGATGCATGAGGTAGGCGTACCGGCACCCCGGGACCCGATCGCGCACGGCGGCGAGGCGTTCGCGCAGCGTCTTCCAGCCCGGCCTTTCGAGATCCGCCTTCTCGCCCCGGCAGGCGGCGATCAGGTGCGGATCGAGCGCCGCCGCGACGGCGGCGGTGCGCCGCTCGTGCGCGCTCCGTTCCGCCCGATCCGAGAATCCGGCCAGCATATCCCCGGCGATCCAGCCTGATCCGGCAACCACGATCAACACCGCCAGTCCGGCGACGAGGAACCTCCGGCGCAGTCCGCGCAGACCATCGTCCGGACGCCAGCACCGCAGGACGAGGGCGCAGCCGAGGATGGCCGCCCCGGCGGCCAAGGCGATCTGGCTCAAGAGATCGGCCCCTCCGGTGCCGATCGACGCGAGCCCGCCGGCCGACGGGTCGGCAGCGGGACGCAGATCGGACAGCCCCCCGACCGCCCCGGCAGCGATGATGATGAGGCACGTCGATCCCAGGCCGGTGCCCACGGATCCCCAGTGGCGCAGCAACCATGCCAGGGTCAGGCTCCAGACGGTCAGGCTGACCCCGGCGGCCCCGAGCGGCGTGAGGACCGTGAGCAGTCCAGCCCAGGTCGCCACGGCGGCGAGGCCGGTGATCAGGGCCAGATGGCGGCCCGGGTTCCCAGCCGGTCCGAACGTGGTGGTCAGCAACGCGGCGCCGGCCATCAGGCTTCCGGCCAGGAAGCGGATGACATCGCAGCAATGGGCGTCGAAGCAGGACATGACGGGTCATCGAGTATGACGCGGAAAGGCCGCAGGCGAAACCGCCCGTTTGAATCCACCATCACATGGACGACGCAACCATCGCTTTGCCGAAACTTCACCAGCCATTCACCGGTCTTTCATCGGACCTTCACGTTGGCGTGCCACCTTCTCGCATGCCCGGTGAAAGGATCTCTCCGGCGGATGGTGCACGGCAGGCGGGGCTCAGGCTCTGCCTGGTCACCGAGACCTTCCCGCCCGAGATCAACGGCGTCGCGATGACGCTGCGGCGGCTGGTCGATGGTTTGGTGGCGCGCGGGCACCGGATCATGGTGGTGCGGCCGCGCCAGGCTGCGGATGCCGGGCAGACGCTGAAGCGCCAGGGGGCGGTGGTCGAGATCCTGCGGCCCGGATTGCCGATACCGGGCTATGGTACGCTGCGCTTTGGCCTGCCTTCGGCCAGGTGCCTGCGCACGGTGTGGCGTCGCCACCGGCCCGATGTCGTCCATCTTGCCACCGAAGGTCCACTCGGGAGCAGCGCATTGAGCGCCGCGCGCCGCCTCGGCCTGCCGGTGACCTCGACGTTCCACACCGATTTCGCGGACTACTGCCGGCGCTACCGCTGCTCCCTGCTGGCGCCCGCCGCGAACGGCTGGCTGCGCCGCTTCCATAACCGCACCCAGGTGACCATGGTCCCCTCCGAAGACCTCGCCCAGCGGCTCGACCGCAACGGTTTCCGCAACCTCGCCATCCTCGCGCGCGGCGTCGATGCGCGGATGTTCGATCCCGCCCGCCGCGACCCTGATTTGCGCCGGGCGTGGGGCGTCGAGGACGCCGGCTTGGCCATCCTGCACGTCGGCCGCGTCGCCCAGGAGAAGAACCTGCCCCTGCTCTTCACGGCTTTCGAGGCGGTGAACCGGCAGCGCATCGCCCTTGGCCTGGGGCCGGCCAGATTGGTGGTGGTCGGCGACGGGCCCCTGCGCGAGCGCCTGGCGGCCCAGCACCCGCAGGTGCGTTTCACCGGCGCGTTGCCGGCCGACGACCTGGCTCGGCACTTTGCCAGCGCCGATGTCTTCCTGTTCCCCAGCCTGTCCGAGACCTTCGGCAACGTGCTGTTGGAGGCGATGGCGAGCGGACTGGCCTGCGTCGGCTTCCGCTACGCCGCAGCCGAACGCCATGCCCATGACGAGGCCGACGCGCTGCTGGCGGCCTACGGCGACGAACCGGCCTTCATCGCCGCCGCTGTGCGCCTGGGCACCGATGCCGACCTGCGCGGCCGGTTGCGCCTCGCTGCGCGGGCCACCGCCGAAGGCATCGGCTGGGACCGGGTGGTGTCCCGGTTTGAAGAAATGCTGCGCTGCGCCGCCAATGCCGCGCTCGCCGACCTGCCGTCCCCGTCGCCAGGGTCCGCGCTGGCGATTCCCCCGACCAAGACCGGAGACGCCGCATGAACCTCCACGTCCTGCACGACTGGGATGCGGCCACCTGCACCCGCTTCAACCTGGTCAACCATCATCGTTATCCGGCGGCGATCTTCGCCGCCGTCAGCCGGCTCGGTGACGGCTGGTTCTGGTACGCCCTGCTCGCCACCATGCCCCTCGTCTGGGGCCTGCCCGGTTTGTTCCAGGCGGTCCTCATGGCCGGCAGCGGACTCGCCTGCACGTTCACCTATCGCTGGATCAAGGGTCGAACCCGCCGGCCGCGTCCATCCGAGGTCTTCCAGCACCTGCGGGTGACGGTGGCGCCGCTCGACCGCTTCAGCTTCCCCTCCGGCCACACGTTGCATGCGGTGGCCTTCACCTGCATGGCCGGCTGGTGGCATCCTGCGCTGCTCTGGATCCTCGCCCCGTTCACCGTCCTGGTCGCGCTGTCCCGCCTCGTCCTCGGCCTGCACTATCCGAGCGACGTGCTGGTAGGGGCGATGATCGGCGCCGCTCTGGCGGGCGCGGCCCTGGTGCTCGGGTCCGCCTTCGGCCTGTGATCCGATCCCGAGTAACCGCCACCCGCCCATGAAAATGAAAAGACCCGTCGACGTCTGCGTCCTCTCCGATGTCCATCTGGGCACCAGCGCCTGCCGCGCGGCCGAGCTTAATGCCTACCTCAAGTCGATCGCTCCGGCCCGCCTGGTGCTGTGCGGCGACATCATCGACATGTGGCGGCTGCGCAGCGCGCAATGGAGCGAGGCCCAGACCAAGGTGGTGCGCCGGATCCTCAAGTTCGCCGCCCAGGGCGTACCGGTGCATTACGTCTGCGGCAACCACGATGGGGCTCTGCGCCGCTATGCGCCCTTCGCCGCCGGCGCGATCGGACTGGTGGACCGGCTGGAGCTCGATCTCGCCGGACGCCGGACCTGGTTCATCCACGGCGATGCGGTCGAGATGCTGCTCGGCACCCCGCGCTGGCTGAGCCGGTTGGGCAGCATCAGCTATGACACCCTCGAATCGCTGAGCGGTTGCATCAACCGGGTGCGCGGCTGGTTCGGCGCCGGCAAGGTGTCGCTCGCGACGCGCTTCAAGGATGGCCTGCCCGCCGCCCGTCGCCATGTCGCCCGGTATGAGGAGGCCGTCGCCAGGTTCGCCGCGCGTGCCGGCTATGCCGCCGTGGTCTGCGGCCACATCCACGTCGCCGCCCAGCGCATGATCACGGTCGACGGCCGGACGGTCGAATACCTGAACAGCGGCGACTGGGTCGACAGCCTGAGCGCGCTCGAATTCGCCGACGGGGCCTGGCGGGTGGTGAGATGGACGGAAATGCTCGAGGCCGGATTGGTGCCGCCGCCGCGCCCCGCTGACGAGGCCTTGGAAGAAACCGTGGCCGCAGCCACCATGGGAACGTCGGCCGCCTGATGCCCATCGGGTTGACCTCCCTGCCCGGCCTTCCGTCCCCATCGATCCGATCCGGTGGGACCGACCGGCCGGATCCCGCCGTGAGCGCATCCTCGGAACCGCAGCTGCCTGCGCCGTCGCGCTTTCCGCTCTGGCCGGCGGTGCTGGTGGCCAGCGCGACCTCGGCCGGATTCGCCATCTTCAAGCTCATCCTGATCTGCGAGATCGCCCTCGATCCGGCGGCGGCGCAGCGCAACCCGCCCCTCGCCTCGCTGCGGATCCTCCTCGATCCGGCGCACGGCCTGCCGATGCAGGAGGCGCTCGCGCAGGGCCTCGCGGCGGTGCTGACGGTGGGCATCCTGGTCGGCTACCTGTTCAACGCCCCGCTCGCCGGAGCCTGGCGCTGCGGACCGCTGTTCGTCCTGTCCTGCCTCGGCATGGCCGTGGTGGCGATCCTGGCCATGCCCGGTCTGGCGGATCCCTGGCTGGCGGCCCTCGCGATGGGCGCGTTCTACGGCACCGCCTGCGCCGCACGCGGCAAGGTCGTGCCGCTGCTCGCCCAGGTCGGCGCACGCGCCAGCACCCGGGTCAACGGGGCGGTCAATGCCGGACTGGTGGTCGGACTGCTCGCCGGAGCGGTGCTGGGCAGCGTCCTGGCCGACGCCTTCGTCGGCGTGCCCGGATCGGATCAACCCAATGCCGGCCGCTGGATCGATGACGACCGGATCGCCCACCTCGTGCTCGCGGTGCTGCTGGCCTTGGGGGTCATCGCCGGTCTGCGTCTGCGCGTGCCCGAGCAGGCCCCGACGCCGTTCGCCAGCGGGGTCCGCGAGCTCTGGTCCGGGACGGCGGCGATGCTGCGCCGCCATTGGGCGCCGCTCGTCAGCGGTGGAATCGGCTGGGGCGTGTGCACCGCGTTTTCGCTCGCGGTCCTCCTCCACTGCATCCAGACCCTGCACCTGCCGCAGATCCAGGCCACCGTGCTGGGCGCCTTCGCCGGCCTCGGGGCGATCGTCGGCAACCTCGTGTCGCACCGTTTCGCACGGCGGCGCTGGGTGGTCGTCGGCTACCTCGTCCTGGTGGCGGTCGTCGCGGCGGTGCCCTGGCTGATCCGCGATTTCTGGAGCGGCGCCGCGACGATGATCGTCGTCGGCCTGGTCTACATGGTGCCGACCAACGTCGTCGACGCGCGCTTTCTCAGCCTCGCCCATGCCGATGGCCTGGCCGGGCTCGGAGGTACGGTGCTCAGCCTCGTCCACAACCTGTTCATCCTCGGCATCGGCTCCGGACTGGCGCTGCTGCTGCTCGGTGGAGTGCTCACCCCGGCCGGGCAGTTCCGCATCCTCGCGGTCGGTTCGGTCGTCGCCGCCGCGGTGGCGGTCTGCATCCGCTTTCCCGAGCGCGTCAGGATCGGGCCCTGACGTGATTGCCTGCGGTCATCCGACCGGCAGCAGGTGGAACGCCAGGAGCGGAATGTTGCGGGTCATGTCGACGGGCAGCGGTTCGGGGTGGGCGCCGCAACCGGCGGACACCGTGGCGGCACCGTCCAGGGCGCGAGCCAGGCGCACCACGATGGCGTCGCGCTGGTAGTCCAATCCGCTGATGGCGACCGGGCCGCGTGAATCCGCGACCCGGAACGGCTGGCGGGTCGCGTCGGCCTCGCGCAGGATCCCGCTGACATGGGCGACCGCCAAGGTGATCGCCAGCCCGTCCGCGCTGCGCTGGGCATGCGTCACCTCCGGGGCCTGCCAGGCGAGGGTGCGGCCATAGGCGAGGCCCAGGGCGGCGTCGGCGGCGCGCTGCCCGAGCATCAGATTCCCCCCCGGAGACACATGGACGAAATCCGACAACGGCAGATCATGCGCCGGCAGCACCGCGACCTTTCCCAACCGGTGGGCGGCCTGACGCTGCGCCTCGCGTACGAGCGACCAGCCGAGATGGGTGGCGTCGGTCTGGGTGGTGGTGACGCGATCGAGCTGCACCGTGATGACCGGCAGGTCCGGGGCCGCCAGGGCCTTGCGCCAGTGCGCCACGGCCTGGCTGAAGCGTTCCAGGTAGGTCGGCGCGGTGGTCTCTCCGGTGTCGCTGCAGCCCTGGTACCAGACCACGCCGCGCACCCGGCCGCCGGCCTGGGCGATCGCCTGCAGGAAGTTGGTGCAGAGATCGGCTTTCAGCGGATCCTGGTGTTCACCAGGGTTCCAGCGTTGCAGCGGCGAACCGCCCAGGGCGGTGGCGATCAGGCCGATCGGATGGCCCAGGGTCCGGCGCAGGCGGCGGGCGAAGTCGAGCCAGGGCGAATGCCCCGGATTCGCCCATTCCGCGTTGATGGCCTCCATGCCGGTCACATCGTGCAGGGGATGGCTGGCCAGCCGCCAGCGACGGGCGTTGTCGAACAGGTGCAGGCCGAGTTCCGGCGCATCCGTGATCGGTCCCTTGCCATAGCCGGCGGCGTTGCTCTGTCCGGCGATCACCCACAGGTCGCCGACGCCGAGGAAATCGCGGGCGTCGCCCCGGATAGCCCATTCCGGGGTGTGCTCGTTCGGGGTCGCGGTGCGGAGCTGGGTCTCCAGCCGGTACAGCCCGCCGGCGGGGATGCCGGTCAACTCCGCCGACCACGTCCCTTCACGCATGGTTGCCGGTGACCAATCGAGGGCGGCGGTGACCGGGCCGGCATCGTCCGTGCGGACCAGGCGGACGAAGACCTTGGGTTCACGGCGATCGCCCGGCACCGCCCAGCGGCCGGACACCGCGATCGTGCCGCGACCATGCGCGTCCTGCTGCATGATCTGCCAGTCGGCGGGGCCTTGGGTGATGAAGACGCCATGGGGGAGCGGCATGGAAACCTCGATCGTTGCTGAGGAAAGAATGCCACGACGGCCAGGTGGTTCCAGCCGGGCCGGCCGGCCATCCTCTGACCCGATCCCGGTCTGGAGGCTTCCCCATCGGCCGGTCGTCTTCATACTGAATTCACATTCCGCGCCACCGTCCGCTTTTAACGAGGGGGTGGGGCGTGCATGGACACCCGATGATGACCTTAGTTCCCAACATCAGTACCGTACGCGGCTCGGGCAACCGTCATTTCCTGCTCGTGCCCGGGCTCGTCCCCGATGGTCCGGAGACCTTCTGGCGTCAGCAACGCCTGCTGCGCAAGTTCGGCTGGACCACGACGCTGACCTACCCCTACCAGGGGTTCGATGTCGAGATCATGCTCCAGACGATCCGCGACTTCGTCGTCGACACGCGGGCGCAGGGCCGAGCGCCGGTCCTGGTCGGGGTCAGCGTCGGTGGGGGTCTGTGCCTGGAGGCGCTGCGCCGCGCCCGCGCCGCCGGCGAGGAACTGCCCATCGCCGGCCTCATCCTGGTCAGCCCCTTCTCCTGCATCGACGATCTCGCGTCGCTGCTGAAGCGCCTGCTCCAGCCCATCATCGCCGAGGTCGACAAGGCCGGCGGCAATCCTGAGACCCACATCGAGCGCGGCCGGGCGTTCTTCAAGAGCCTCGCCGCCAAGGCGCTGCGCCCCAAGGGCGACGCCCCCAAGGGCGAGGAGCCGCCGCTGTGGCGCCAGCTCTTCTCGATGCTCACCCCCGCCGGCTTCATCGAGTTCCGCGAGGCCCGCATCCGCCGCCGCATCGAGGCGACGCTCGACCACCTGCCCACCACGGGCGCCATCGCCCGCGTCGTCGCCCTGCGCCATCTCCTCGGGCCGACCGTCGGCCCGCATGCCGACAAGCCGCTGACCTCGGCCCCGGCCCTGATCCTGTGGGGCAGCAAGGAGCGCCACACGCTCAACATGGAAGGCCCTGGCACCGCCCTGCTCTGCCGCCCCGACCTCGCCTGGAAGGTGCTGCCGAACGTCGAGATCCACTGGGTCTACGACCACGATGGCGGCGAAGTCCCGCACGCCTCGCTGCTCAAGCACGCCCGGCCCTTCAACACCCACCTGCGCCGGTTCCTCAAGCGCACGGCCAAGGGCCACGCGGTGAATCCCGCCAGGACGGCGCTGATCGCGCCGCTCGCGGTGATCGGTCTCGCGCGCTGGTGACCGGATTCAGCGGTACGGCACCGGCATCGCCAGGCTGCCCTTCACCGCCGTGCGCGGCGCCTTGAGCCACGGCGCGACCGCCGCGTTCCAGGCGATGTAATGCGCGGTCGACTTGTGCGCCGCGAAGGCGGCCTCGTCGCGGTAGGTCTCATAGAGGTGGACCCGATCCGGATCAGCCTGGTCGAGGATCACGTCGAAGCGCAGGCAGCCCGGTTCGCTGAGCGCGCCGCGATGGTTGGCGGCGGTGGCGGCCAGGAACGCGGCACGGTGCTCGGGTTTCACGTCGATGGTGACGAAGACGACGAACATGCGCGTTTCCTTGGCGAAAAAAGCGTCAAAGCAGGGGGTGGACCAGGCGCCAGACCTCGTCGGCCACCACGTCGGCCGGTTGGGCAGCGTCGATCGAGTCGAGTTCACCGCCGGCGGCCATCGCGGCATATCCGGCGTCAACGCGGGATAGATAGTCCAGGCCGCGCTGCTCGATGCGATCCGGAGGCAGACCGCGAGCCTGGGCGCGGCGGCGGGCTGCTGCGGCGGCATCCAACCGGAACCACAGCGCGAGATCCGGCGCGAGCGGTCCGACCGCGATGGCGATGGCCGCGCGCACCTGCGCTTCGTCCAGGCCGAGGCCGTACGCCTGGTAGGCCACGGTCGAATGCCAGAAGCGGTCGAGCAGGATCCAGCGCCCTTCGCGCAGACGCGGCAGCAGCACCTCGCGCACCAGTTGCGCCCGTGCCGCCTGGTAGAGCAGGAGTTCGGCCTCGGCGCAGGCGCGGGTGGCGGGATCCAGCAGCAGCGCGCGCAGGTGCTCGCCCAGCCCGGTGCCGCCGGGTTCGCGCAGGAGCAGCGGGTCGATGCCGCGTGCGCGCAGGCGCTCCGACAGCCGGGCCGCCTGGGTGCTTTTCCCGCAGCCGTCGATGCCTTCGAGGATGATCAGCATCAGGGCGCTGCTTTCTCTGCTTCAGGGAACGACCAGGCGCAGCGGATGCGCCGAGGCGGCGAACACCGCGGATTCGCCCGGCGGCAGCGGCACCGTGATGTTCGGCCCGTCCAGGTAGAGCGCGCTGCCCGGATTCGCGGCGGTCAGGGTGATCCCACGCGGGGGCGCCTGGCAGTCGTGCAGCAGCCGCGCCCGGCCCTTGGCCTGGAATGGTTCGCGCACGCGGAACAGCAGCGCCGGTCGGTCGGCCGGCGCGATCGCCTCGGCCCCTGCCGAATGGATGGCGCCGGTCGAGCCGGCGGCGGTCGCGATCCACACGCCGCTCGAGCGCTGGTGCTCGCTCTGGCCGTCGACTTCGAGGCGGTAGCGGCACATCGCGGCGGGATTGCTGCTGGTGAACAGGCAGTCGTTGAGGATGCGCCAGGTCGCGCTGCCCAGGCGCAGCTCCAGCCGGGGCATGGCCTGGAAGCGCGCCGCGCCGGCGCGGAAGCGCGCGATCAGCGCGGCGACGCCGTCAGCGCGGGCGCGGGTGAAGTGCCCCACCGAACCATCCGGATCGGAATTGACGGTCAGGAAGGGCGCGTCGGTGGCGAGGGTGTTGGCGGTGAAGACGGTGCCGTCGCCGCCCACGGTCACCACCAGGTCGCAGCCGGTGGCATCGGTGGGCTGGAGCTCCTCGACCCGGCGCACGGCCACCTCGCAGCCGGCCAGGGCCGCGCGCACCGCATCCATCGTGGCGCGGTGGTTGAGCGCGCTGGCGTCGAGGTCGTCGCGGTCGCGTGCCCCGGACGCGGTCAGCCGCTCCAGATCCACCGCGCACAGGCGGCTGATCAGCGGCGTCTTGGTGACGACCAGCACGCGCATGGTCAGGCCCGTCCCAGCCGGGCGCGCACCTCGGCGTCGGCGGCGATGATCTCGTCCAGGGTGGGTTCGACGACGGCCTGCACCGCCGCCAGGGCGCGTTCGACGGTGGCGAAGATGTCGATGAAGCGCGAGCGGCCGGCGAGGAACGCAGCCACCGCCATCTCATTCGCCGCGTTCATCACCGCCGGGGCGAGGCCACCGCTGCGGGCGGCGTGGTAGGCCATGGCCAGGGACGGGAACCGCCGCGCGTCCGGCTCCTCGAAGGTCAGGCTGGCCAGCTTCGCGAGGTCCGGCGCGGCGACCGGGCCGGCCTCGTGGCGCGGCCAGGTCAGGGCGTACTGGATCGGGGTGCGCATGTCGGGCCGGCCGAGCTGCGCCATCACGCTGCCGTCGCGGTAGCTGACCATGCTGTGGACGACGCTCTGCGGATGGATGAGCACCTGGATGCGTTCGACCGGCAGGCCGAACAGCCAGCGCGCCTCGATGATCTCCAGGCTCTTGTTCATCAAGGTCGCCGAATCGATGCTGATCTTCGGCCCCATCGACCAGGTCGGATGCGCCAGCGCCTGTTCGCGGGTGACCTGGCCGAGATCGGCCACCGTGCGCAGCGGGCCGCCGGAGCCGGTGAGGATGAGCGCGGCGACCTCGTCGGCGCGGTGGCCTTCAAGGCACTGGAAGATCGCGGAATGCTCGGAATCGATCGGCAGGATCGTGGCGCCGTGCGCCTTGGCCTCGGCCATGATCAGGCCGCCGGCCATGACCAGCGGCTCCTTGTTGGCGATGCACACCCGCTTGCCGGCGCGCACCGCCGCGACGGTCGCGTTGAGCCCCGCCGCGCCGACGATCGCGGTCACCACCGCCTGCGCCTGTGGATCCAGGGCGACGCGCACCAGGGCGTCCGCCCCGGCGGCGGCCTCGATGCCGGTGCCGGCCAGCGCGGTCTTCAGTTCTGCATAGGCGTCGGGATCGCCGACCACCGCCACCTTGGCGTGGTGGCGGATGGCGAGCTCCGCCAGTTTCCCGACCTGCCGATGCGCGGTCAGCGCGAAGACCGGGATCCCGAGGTGGCTGGCGACATCGAGGGTGCTCGCCCCGATCGATCCGGTGGCGCCGAGGATGGTCAGCGCCCGCGTCGCAGGCGAGGAGGCGGCCGGCTTCAGCATCCGAGCGCCCGCAGGTGGCCGATGAGCGCGTCGGTGTCCTCGGGGCGGCCGACGGTGATGCGCAGCTTCGTCGACAAACCGGGCCGGTTCCACCAGCGCACGAGGTAGCCGCGCTCCTTCAATTCGCGGCAGATATCGCCGGCGCGTTCACCCACGTCGCAGAGGAGGAAGTTCGCCGCGCTCTTGGGCCAGGTCCAGCCGAAGGCGCTCAGCGCGCCTTCCAGGCGGGCGCGTTCGGCGATGGTGCGGCGCATGTTTGCGTGGAACTGGTCGCGATCCTCCAGCGCCGCGATGCCGATCAGTTGGGTCAGGGCGTTGACGTTGTAGCTGTCCTTCACCTTCATGAACGCGCTGATCAGCGCCGGCGCGGCGAACAGCAGGCCGAGCCGCCCGCCGGCCAGGCTGTAGCTCTTCGAGAACGTCCGCAGCACGACCAGGTTGGGATGCGCGGCGAGGTGCGGCAGCACGCTCGCCGCGGGATTCTCGGTCAGGGCGAAATCGACGTAGGCCTCGTCCACCACCAGCAGGCCGTCGAGCTGGTCCGCGAGCCGGCGCAGATCGTCGACCGGCACCAGGGTGGCCGAGGGATTGTTCGGATTGGCGACCAGCACCAGCTTGGCGTTCTGGCGCGCGAGCACGGTCGGCAGGTGCCAGGTGTGGGGCGCCTGGCGGAAGTCGACATGGACGATCTCGGCGCCCTGGAGCGTCGCGAGATCGTCGTACAGGCCGTAGGTCGGCCAGGGCACCGCGACGCGATCGGCGGGCTTGAGCACCGAACGGTAGAGCACGGTCAGGCAGTCGTCGCTGCCGTTGCCGGCGAGGATCCAGTCGCGCGACGGCACCCCGAACACGCCGGCCGCGACCTCGCGCAGGCGGTTGGCGCGCGGATCGGGGTACAGGCGCATGGTGTCGTCGGCGACGCCGCGCAGCACCTCGCGCACCCTGGGGCTGGGCGGCCAGGCGCACTCGTTGGTGTTGAGCTTGACGCAGCCGGTCGCCTGCTCGCCGGGGGTGTAGCCGCCATAGGCGAGCACCTCGGCGCGCAGGTGGCGGCGGGCGGAGGCGCTGGGATCGGGCATCGTCGCGGTCATGGCGGTCCTTGGCGGTCCTTGGCGGCCAGCACGCTAGGAAGCTGGCGGGGATGGCAAATGGAGGCTGGAACCTGGACGGTCGCGTTGCCCGAGGAACGGGCCGTCGGTACCGGTTCAGCGGAATGCAGGTTGCGGCGGGGGCGAGTCGACGAGCATGCCCCGCATGCGCAAGAGCCTGCTCGCCGTCCTGGTCATCGTCATCCTCGCCGGCTGCGACCAGCCGCGCGCGGATCCCGCCGCCACCGGTCCGGCCGGGCGGATCATCGGCATCGCCCCGCTCCAGACCGGCCCCCTGAACGCAAGCAACCCGGACGCCTCGACGCGCTGGCCCGACCGCCTGGCCGAGCGCTTCGCCACCTCGGCGCGCAAGGCCGAGGTCGGCCTCCAGCTCGGCGGTCTGGCGGGCGTGCCCGCCGCCGGCGATCCGGCCTGGGATGCCGTGCCGCCGCCGCAGCTGCCGGCCGGGGTCGCGGCCGTGGCGCTCATCACCATCACCGATCTGCGCCGCCTTGGCGACGGCATCGACCGGGCGCAGGCGGTGCAGGAATGGCGTGCCGCCGCCAAGCTGGTCGTGCGCGATCGCAACGGGAGGATCGTCTACCAGGCTACCGCCCCGGGCGAGGCGGGCTTCGCGCCCTCGCCGAAACTCATGGGACCGGACGAGCAGCCCGCGTCGTTCGCCGCCTATGCGGCCGGTTCCGAGGTCTTCGCCCGGTTCCTGCGTTCGCTCGCCTTGCGCTCCGAGGGACCGGATGCCGGCTGGACCACTCCGCCGCCGGCCGCGCCGATCCTGGCCGCTCCTGCGACGGCGAAGACCGTGTCGCAGCTGATCGAGTCCGATCCAGCCGGCGCGGATGTGCTGGTCGATGGGAAATTCCGGGGCAACACCCCGCTGACCCTCGACCTGCCGGCGCAGGAGGTGAAGCTCCGCATCGAACTCGCGGGGCGCCAGGCGTGGGAACGCACGATCGTGCCGGCGGCCGACCTGCGCCTGCGCCCGCAGCTCCAGCCGGTTGCGTCGACTCCGTCGGCTCCGGCCCACTGAGCCGATCCGCCATGCGTATCGCCGTCGTCTGCTATCCCACCTACGGCGGCTCCGGCGTGGTCGCGACCGAACTGGCGATCGCCCTCGCCGAGCGCGGCCACGACCTGCATGTGGTCAGCTACGAGATGCCGTTCCGCCTGGGGAAGCCCATGCCGAACCTGCGCTTCCACGCGGTGGCGGTGGGCGAATACCCGCTTTTCCGGCATCCTCCTTACACCCTGAACCTGACCAACAAGCTGATCGAGGTGGTCGAGGAGCACGGTGTCGAGATCATCCATACCCACTACGCCATCCCGCACGCGGCGGCGGCGTGGCAGGCGCGCGAGGTGCTGCGCGAATGCGGGCGCACGGATCGCGGCGGCCGGGCGGTGCGCCTGGCCTGCACCCTGCACGGCACCGACATCACCTTGGTCGGGCGCGAGCGCGGCTTCTACGAACTGACGCGTTTTTCCATCCGCCGGCAGGATCTGGTCACCGTGCCCTCGGCCTGGCTGGCGGACGAGACCGCGACCCACTTCCACACCCCGCGCGCGGGCATCCAGGTCATCCCCAACTTCGTCGACACCGTGCGCTTCTGCCCGGTCCCCGACCCGACCCAGGCGGAATGGCGCCAGACCCTGGCCCCGCCGGACTGGAAGGTGCTGACCCACATCTCGAACTTCCGTCCGGTGAAACGGCTTGAAGACGTCGTCGGCGCGTTCGCGGTGCTGCGTCGCCGCATGCGGGCGGTGCTGGTGCTGGTCGGCGATGGGCCGGAACTGCCGAAGGCCGAGCAGCTCGCCCGCGATCTCGGCATCCGCGACGACCTGCGCATCCTCGGCCAGCAGCGGCCGGAGCCGGTCCTGCAGGCCAGCGATCTCTTCCTCATGCCCAGCCGGAGCGAATCGTTCGGCCTTGCCGCGCTGGAGGCCATGGCCTGCGGCGTGCCGGTGCTCGGCTATTTCGCCGGCGGCCTGCCCGAGGTGGTCGAAGACGGCGTCAGCGGCCTGCTCTGTCCCGAAGGCAGCGATATCTGCCTCGGTTCGCTTGCCGCTGATCTCCTGGAAAATACCGGCCGCCACACCGCCATGCGGCTGGCAGCACGCGAACGCGCCCTGCGCTTCGCACCCGCACCGATCGTCGACGCCTACGAGAACGCGCTTGCCACGCTGCTGAAATAGCCTCCTGGGAGCGCCGGCGTCCCGCCGGCCGGAAAGCAAGCGAGACGCGGCCCCCCCCTGGTGCGGTCAACCCGAGATCAGGTCAGACTGGTGCTGATCGGTGCAGCGGAAGCCGCCGCCGTGCGATCCTTGAGGATGCGGTCGCAGCCGGCGCGGAAGCGGCGGTCGAGGTCGTCCGCCTGCTCGCGCGGGACGAAGCCGATGTCCTTCCACTTCTTCTGCATCTCGCGCACGTCCTCCTTGAACCAGCGCGCGTTCTCGTTCGCCGCCAGCTGCTCGACCTCGGCGATGAGGGCGAGCTTCTTCTCGAGGTTGGCCTTCTCCTCGGCGGCGCGCTTCTCGGTGTGGCCCTTCACGGTGGCGTAGAGGGCGTCACAGGCGGCGCGCCAGCGCGTCGCCACCGCGTCGATCTCCTGCTTCGGGACGTAGCCGATGGTCTTGAACTTCTCCTGCAGGTCGCGGATGCGGCGCAGCACGTCGGCATCGGTGAGGAGGCCGTTGGCCTTCGCCGTCGCCGCATCCTTGGCGAATTGCTCGGCCTCGCTGCACAGCGCCAGCTTGGCCTTGAGGTTCTCCTCCAGGCCGGCGTTGAAATGGGCGCGTTCTTCCCGCAGCTTGCCGTAGAAATGGTCGCCGACGGCGCGGAACCGTTTCCAGACCTCGTCATCGCGTTCGCGCGGGATCGGCCCGATCGACTTCCATTCCTCCTGGATCGCCTTGAAGCGGTCCGCCGCCGCCCGTTTGGCCTGAAGGTCGGCCACGCTGCCGGCGAGACCGATCGGGCCACGCTGGGCCAGCGTCTCGGCTTCGCTCAGGAGGGCGAGCTTGCGTTCGAGATTGGCGGCGCGCGCCGCGTCCTGCTCCGCGAACCAGGGCTTGAGGCGGTCGTACTGGCGGTCGCACACCGCCTTGAAGCGCAACCATTCCGCCTGCGCCTTGGCGCGCGGGAGGGGGCCGACCTGCTTCCAGGCCCCTTGGATGCGCTTGAGCTCCTTGAGCACCGCCGGCAGTTCGGTGACGGCATCCAGGGCCTCGGCGGCGGCGATCACTTCACCAGCCTTGGCGAGGTTGGCGAAGCGTTCCCAGTCCTCGGCTTCGTTCAGGGCCTTGATCGGTTCAAAGCCCTGGTCGCAGGCCTTCTGGAAGCGGGCCTTGAGCGCCTGGAGCAAATCCGGCCGCACCGGGCCGATGCTACGCCACGCGGCCTGCAGCTCCTTGAGCCGGTTGGCGCGCGCGCGCAGCGCCTCGTCGCCCTCGGCCGGTGCCTTGACCACGATCTCGGCCTCGACCGTGATCTTTTCCAGCGCCTCCAGGCGTTCGCGGGTCGCGACCTGGCGCTGCTCGCGCGCTTCCTTGCCCCGGTTCTTGAAGCGATTGTAGACCTCGAGGAAGTGCAGGCGCAGGGGATGCTGCGGCGGCAGGTCCTGGGCCGCCTTCGACCAGCGCTTGTGCAGGACCTGGAACTGGTAGCGGCTGTCGCGGTGGTCGGTGGAGGCCAGCACGGCATCTGCCGCGGCATTGATCGCGTCGAGATCGGCCTGGATCGCCGGATCGATCGGTTGCTCGCTGACTGGCACCGGTGGAGGGGCGAGCCGGTCGAGCTGGGCCGAGAACTCGGCCTCCAGGCCGGCACGATCGGCTTCCCCGGCAGCCGGCGCCTCCTGCCAACGCCGACGCAGGGATGCGATCGCGTCAGCGTCGGCGGCAGCCAGCCCGGTCGCTTCCGCGATCAGGGCGCGGCGTGCCGCCCGCGCCGCCGCGACGGCCTCGTGCGCCTGGTCGCGGCGGAGCCGGTAGTCCGCCAGGGCCTTGGCGATACGCGCCTCCAGCGGGGCGGCGGTCTCGTCTCCGGGAAGATCGGCGTAGGTGGTGGCAAGCGTCGCCACGGCGGCGTCGAGTTCCGCCAGTTCGGCATCGCCGCGTTGCCAATCCGTGCACACCGCCAGGCGGATCGCCCGCTCCGTCAGCGCCTGGATCTCGCTGCGACGGGCGCGGCGGCGCGATTCGGTGGATGGCCCTTCCTGGTTGCGCTCGAGTTCGCCCAGGCGCGCCTCAGCTGCCCGGCGTACCTCGGCATGCTTGGCCTTGCGCGCCACATCCTTGAGCGTTCCGCGACGGTCGATCTTCCCGACGGCGGCGCGGCCGACCGTGCCACCGGCGTCCTGCACCGCGACCATCGCGAGGAGTCCGTCGCTGGGCTCCTTGGCTGCAACCAGGCGGTCAAAGGCCGCGCTGCGCACGGCGGCATCCGTCGCGTGCAGGCTGAGCTCCGCCAGCGATTTCGCATCCGCGACGATCTCCAGCAGATCGGCGCATTCGCTCAGCGTCTTCACCCGCAATTCGCGGTCGGCGCAGGCGGACAGGCGCTCGCGCGCGATGCGCTGCACGTTCGCGTCGGCCGCTTTGAGCAGCGGGCGCAATTCGGCGGGAATGCCGATCTTGTTCGCCGCCGCGAGGCGCACGCGGGCATCGGTGTCGGTGCGCGCGACCTCGGCGAGGACGGCATCGCGGCCCTCACCGAGGTCGTTGACCGCCTGCAACCGTACGGCGGCGTCGGGGTGCTTGAGCTTCGGACGGAACCAGGAGGTGAAGAATCCCACGGTGTAAAACTCCGGCCGGTGCTGAGGTTTCCGGCGGGCGGCTCATCCTGGGAACGGAAACGCCGGCTCAACCCTGAGCCGGCGTCCGAGCGGTGAGCGAATTGGATGCGGTTGCTATTCGGGCTGGGCCGACTGCACCGGCGCCAGGACCGGTGCGACGCCGCTCAGCTTGGAGCGCAGTTCCTTCACCCGGCGCTCGTATTCGCTCTCCTCGCCGAGCGGAATGATGCGCGGGGTCACGAAGATGGTCAGATTCCGCTGGTCGATGCTGTCGATCTTCTTCTTGAACAGCCAGCCCAGCACCGGCAGGTCGCCCAGCAGCGGCACCTTGTTGAGCTGTTCGGTGGTGATGTTGCTCAATAAACCGCTGATCATCACCGTGTTGCCATCCTTGATCATGATGTTGACGTTCAATTTGGTCAACGTCTCGTCGGGCAGGGTGATGACACTCGCGTCTCTGCTGGTGGGATCCGCCTTGTTCGAGATCTGCTTGAGGGTCGCCTGCGAGTTGCTGGCATCGAGCGAGATGCGGACGAAGCCATCGTTGGTGATGGTCGGGGTGACCATGATCTTGATGCCGTCCGAGACCGGACTTGCGCTCGATTCCTTGAGGGTGCGGGTGGCGACCCCGTTCTCGGTCGTCACCGTTTCTTCCGCGAAATGCAGCTTGCGACCGATGTCGATCATCGCCTGGGTGTTGTCCAGGGTGAGCACCTGCGGCGACTGGATCACCTTCGTGCTCGAAAGCGTGGAGATCGCTTCGAAAACGGCATTGACGGAAGGACGGGTCGAGGTGCTGGGAATGGGAAGCGGAGTCGGAGTCGTTCCGGTATTGTCGAATTGAGGCCGCGCCAATTCCGCCGTCGCGGTTGGAGTCGCCGCGAATGGTCTGAAAGCGAACCCGAGGTTTCCCACGTTGGCCAGGTTGAAATTCATCGAGATCGGATCGAATCCGATCTTGCGCGCATCCCCCGTGGAGAAATCCACGAACTTCATCTCGATGAGCACCTGCTTGGGCCGGTTGTCGACCCGGGGTAGCATGGCGCGCAGGGTCTGGATGGTCTTGCGCGAGGCGCGGACCAGGACCTTGTTGCCGGTGGACAGCGGCTGGGCGGTCTCGCCGGGTTTGAGGAAGGATTTGATGTCCTCGACGATCTTGCCGCCGCCTGCACCACCGCCAGCCGCCGCACCGCCCCCCGCCGCCGCCGCGCCGCCACCGGTTCCGGTGCTGGCATAGTTGATGTCGAAGATCTCGGTCTCAAGGTCGAGTTGCACCTTGTCCTGGCTGATGACGCGGATGATCTTGTAGTCCTGCTCGATCCAGGCGTAGCCGGACGCCTTGACGATGACATCCATGGCTTCGCGCCAGGGCACATCGTTGAGGGTCATGGTCAGGCGCTTCTTGGAGTCGATGTCGTCGCTGATGACGATGTTCACTCCGGCCTGACGGGCCAGGGCCTCCATGATGACGATGAGGCGGGCGTCCTGGAACTCCATGCGCACGCGCGGGGGCCGGGTGAGCTCCCAGATGCGGTCGTTGCGCTTCTCGATCACGAGTTCGTACTTGCGCGCGATCTGCTCGACGGCCTCCTGCCACGAGACGCTGGCCAGGCGCAGGGTCACGCGCGGCTGCTCCGTCTCCTTGAGGTTGCACACCACGTTCACGCCGGAGCGCCGGCTGATCCATTGCAGCACGGTCTCCAGCGGCTTGTCGCTGGTGTCGATGCTCAGCGGCTGGGGGTCGCCCGTGCCATCGGCGGCTGAGACGGTGACGGGAACGCCACCTCCGGCGACGAGGGCAAGGGTGAGCACGAGGTGGCGCAGTCGCATGGGTTGGGCTCGCAGTCGGGTTGATCGGTAGGGACTCAAGCGGTTCGGGGCTCAGTTTTGCGGACGGTTGGCGGCCGCGTTCCTGGCGCGCACGGCTTCACCGACATAGGCAGGGAATTCGAATCGCCGGTGCTTGACGTGGATGCGGAAGACGACCTGGTCGGTGTCGATGTTGACCACCACGCAATCCTTCACCCGGTCGGTGATGCCCACCGCCTTGGGTTCGCCGGCGATGATCGCCAGACGCTTGCCGTTCTCGACCCACATGATGCCTTCGACCTGGATCGCCAGGGCGTCGAAGGTCGCCTGCGCCTCCTGGCGCGTCAGGGCCTCGTCCGCCTGGGTGCGGTAGCCGGTGATGGTGGTGATGATCGGTGCGATCTCAGGATGGGCGGCATGCTTTTCCAGATTTTTCAGGAGCAGGTCCCCGGCCCGGATGACATCGGCGAACTGCTGCCGTGCGAGCATCTGCGCGATCCGGCGTTCCTCCCCCTTGGCCCAGTCGATCGGCACGGTTTGTTCTGGACCTGTATTGGGTGTGCGGGGAACGCCGGTGATCGGGTCGGTATTCGTCGGTACGGCCTTTGCCGCCGCCTGAAGGTCCATCTGGGCCTTCTTCACCGTTTCCTGATCATAGAAGATGTCTTCGCGGCCCGGTTGCGGCTCGAAGACCCACTTTTCTTCGATCGCCAGGCGTTCGATCTCGGTCATGGCGGGTTCGCCTGCGCAGACGCCAGCAGCGGCAGCCAGCAGCCCCGCGACCGCCAATATCAGGGAGGTGGGTGCGGAGCTCACTTGGACTTCTCCGGATTGTACACGTAGGTCACCACATCCAGGGAAACGGTATGCAGCACGTACTTGAGCTGGCCGCTTTCGCGATCCGGGCCGACGGTGCCGGGGCGGAGGTTGATCCGGCGCACGCTCATGAAGCGCGGGTTCTTCTCGATCGCGTCGATGAAGGAGATGAGTCCGTTCATGTCGCAGCTGAGCTCGATCCGGTAGAGCCATTCCTCCAGTTCCGTCGCGCGGCGCGCCGCTCCGGGCGAGCCCCCCGAGCTGGAGATGTTGAAGGACTTGGGCTTGACGATGCCCTGGGCGCCCTGGATGGCGCGCGCCAGCTGTTCGATCTCCTGGCGGACCTCGGTCTTGTCCGCGACCCGCGGCAGGCGCTCTTCGGCCGCCTTGCGGTCCTTCTGGGCCTTGGCGTAGTCCGCCTGGACCTTCGGGCCTTCCTGGATGGCGATATCCTGCTGCGCGATCTGCGCCCGTTCGTCTTCGATCTTGCTCCAGATCGATCCGGGAACGGGGCGGGCGAGGAAGGCGGGCACGAGCCCCTCGTCCTTGCCCAGGACCTGCAGGTCGGTCCAGATGAGCCAGCCGATCAGGCCGCAGACGATGACCGGTATGCCGACCAGGATGGCGATCTGCTGCTGCTTGGGCATCCCGGCCCAGGTGGAGGCGAGGCTCATCTCACTTCCCCTTCGCTTTGGCGATCGGGAACTGCTTCTCGCGCGTCCATTCGAGCGGGAATTCGAAGATCACGCGCTTGATGGTTTCATTCCATGACCGGGTGTCGGTGCGGTAGAAGGCGTCGGGGCTGCCGACGAAACCGCGTTTCCAGAAGTCGCTTTCGCGGATGGTCGAGGTGAATGCCTTGATGTAGTCGCCGACCTCGTCCTCGCGGCTGCCGGTGATCTTGAACCTGACTTTGACCGAGTACTGGACGCCGGTCTGTCTGGCGGCGGCCGGTCCGAACTGGCCTTCGCTGCGCGGGGCGACGGTGAAATCGAGGCAGCGTGCGTCGAAGTTGGAGTTGGTCCACTTGGTGGACAGCATGTTGGCGAAGTCGTCGATGGTGCGCGCCCAGTAGACCTTCTGCGCGAGCAGTTCGTTGACCTTGTCGCCCTGGCTCTTGACCTTGGCGATCTCGGCCTTCATCGCGGCGATCGCCTCGGCCTGGCGGACCTTTTCCTCGCGTTGGGCGGTGACCTGTTCGAGTTCGCTGTTCGACTTCGGAATGCGGATGTAGTGCAGGTAGCCCCAGAAGCCGAGCAGCACCAGTGCGGCCAAGCCACCGCACACGGCGCTGATGACGACCGGGTTGACTCCGCTCCCTCGTTTCCGCAGCTCGGGTGGCAGCAGGTTGATGAGGATCATGTGGGGATGGCCTGCCTATCAGGAAGCGGCGGCACATGCGGTTGCGTGGCACCAGCCGGTGTCACGCATCGTCGCAGAAGACGCCAGTCCTGAGGACGATACGCTACGCAGACGGGACTGTCAAAGGCCGAGTCGGCCTTTGGTCCGCAACACCCGGGATTCATTTTCCGTCCAGGGCCAGGTCGAGGGCGACGAGGGCGGCTTCGATGGCGCTGCTGATGCGGGCCGGATCGAGGTGCAGGCAGGCGGCGAGAGCGGTCTGATCCAGGCCGCCACGCCAGTGCAGTTCGAGGATCTTGCGCTGCTCTTCCGGCAGGACGCCGATCGCGCGATCGAGCCTGCCGAGACGGGCGGCGAGCGGAGGATCGATGCCGCGGCGGTCGACCGGCAGGAGCTCGTCGAGCGGTTCGCCGGGATGGCTCTGGTGCCAGGCCATGGCGTGGCTGCCGCCGAGGCGGCGCAGCCAGGCGGGGAAATCGTGGTCGTCCTTGAGGTCGCCGAGCGAACGCCAGGCGGCGACGATGGTGGTGGCGACCAGCCGTTCGACCACGCTCGGTCGGCGCAGGCGGGTGCCGAGGTAGGCCGCCAGGGCGGGGCTGTGGCGGAGTACGAGCCGCCTCCAGGCCGACTGGTCTCCGGCCCGGGCCTGGCGCACCAGGTCGGCATCGCTGACGGCGGCATCCATGCCGGCAGCATCGGGCCGGCCGGGTCGACGCCAAGACCCGGAAGCGATCGGCGGAGGTTCGACGCCGGTTCGCGCTCGATGCGGCCGCTCTTGAACATGGGCGTTTCTTGGGGCAAACTCACATCCATCCGACCTACTGCCCAACAGGCCCCCATGCCCCCCCTTTATATCCTGGTTGCCGACGGGAACCTGTCCGAGGTCCGCTACATCACGGATTTCCTCCTCAAACGGCAGCATCGGGTCGAAACCGCCGACAAGGGCACGACCGCGCTGTCGGCGGTGCTCCGCCGACGCGGAGCCGGCGACCCGTATCATCTGGTGATCGCCGAACTGAATCTGCCCGGGATCGATGCCATCGGCATGGCGCGGGAATTGCGGCGGCAGAACGATCAGACGCCCGTCCTCGTGCATGCCACCGGGATCCGCAGCGATCCGGTGGTGGCCCAGGTCGCGAGCGGTCTCGGCAAGCTGCTCCTGCATGAGCGTCCGATCGGCCTGTCGACCTTGGAGCTCGAACTGCTGGCCATCGTCGGCCAGGCCCCGCGTCCGGCCGAGCAGCCGTTCTTCGGCACCGCGCGGATCGGCATGCGGGTCCCGATCACCGCCGCCTACACGGCTCCGCCCGAGGTGGTGCATCCCGAACTCCAGCAGGATGCGGCGCTGGAACGGCGCACGGTCTCGCCGGTGCCCGGAACCACCAGCACCGAACGCCGCCGCGTGACGCCGACGCGGTCGACCGGAACCCTCCGGCATCGGCCGGGCGGAGCGAGCGGCCAGTACGATGTCGGCACCGGCCGCAAGGATCCCCACGCGCCCAGCATGCTTCCGACCACGGTGACCGCGCGGATCCGCCGCAGCATCACCGGGCAGATCTCGGCGGCGCCTCCTCCCAACGCGCCGTCGCTCGCCCCCGGCACCTCGGGCCACCGCCGGGTGCTCTGCGCGCATTGCAACGGCGAGTTCACCGTGGCGGCGAAGGTCGAGACCTATACCACGATCTGCATCCATTGCGGCAAGCCGAACCGGATCGAGCCCTGACCATTCCGGACGCCGGACCGTGGGGCCAGGCAGCGGCGGCGTTCGCCGCCCACCTGCGTGACGCCCGCAACGCCAGCCCGCATACGCTGCGCGCCTATGCCCGCGAACTCGCGACCCTGGTCGCATGGCTTGCCGCCGAGGCCCCGGATGTCCTTGCGCCTGGGCAGCTGACCGGAGGCACCCTGCGCGCCTTCGTCGCCTCCCGCGCAGCCGCCGGTCTGGCCCCGGCGAGCACCGCGCGCCTGGTCGCCTGTCTGCGCGCCTTCTGCCGCTTCCTCGCCGCCAGCGGGCGGATCGATGGGGATCCGTCGGCCCTGCTGCGTGGTCCGCGTGCGCGGCGCCGTCTGCCGCATTGGCTCGAACCCGACGAGATCGTCCGCCTGCTTGCGGCTCCCTCTGGTGACGGCGAGGCCGCACGGCGCGATCGCGCCATCCTGGAGACCCTGTATTCCACCGGCATGCGCGTGGGTGAACTGGTCGCGGTGAACGATCCCGATGTCGATCTGGCGGCGGGCACGGTGCGGGTGCGCGGCAAGGGCCGCAAGGAGCGCCTGGCCCTGCTCGGCGGGCCGGCCCGGGCCGCTTTTGCCTCCTACGTCGAACTGCGCGACCGCATCCATGGATCGGGCGGAACCGATCACGGCACCTTCCGCAGCGTCGCGGCGAAGCGCGGAGGCGGCCGGCGGCTGAGCGACCGCGATGTGCGCCGGATCCTCGCCCGGCACCTGCTGACGGCCGGATTGTCCGGGAAGACCACGCCGCACACCCTGCGGCATTCCTTCGCCACCCATCTCGTCCAGGCCGGTGCGGGCATCCGCGAGGTCCAGGAACTGCTCGGCCACGCCAGCATCAGCACCACCTCGATCTACACCCATCTGTCGCTCGATGCCCTGCGTGAAGTCTACCGCCAGGCGCATCCCCGGGCGGGGTCGCGCTAGGCGGGGATCTGCTGGCCGGTTTGCGGATGCGGCGTTTGCGGGTTACGATGGCGATGCGTCCATCTCCACCGCCGCCCAAGGAACTTCCCCAATGCTGCGTCTCGTCCTCCCGGCTTTCATCTCCGCTGCTTTTTCGCTCGTTGCGGCCGAGGGTGACGCCCTCGGGGTGCGCGCGTCGACTTCCGCCAAGGGCCTGATGGCGCTGGTCGAACCTGCCTGCGCTGCGGCGCCGGGTGGAACGAAGATCGCCACGTCCTACAGCCTGACCGCGAAGATCATCGACGGAGTCGCCAAGGGCGAGGTGGCGGTCGGCATCACCATGCGCGACCTGAAGGCGTCCGAGAAGGAGAAATCCCCCGACCTGGTCGGCACCGCGATCGGCATCGATGCGCTGGTGCTGACCGTGCCGGCGGCGAACCCGGTTGCCGGTCTGAGCGCGGCCCAGGTGCGGTCGATCTGGACCGGCGCGGTGGCCAACTGGAAGGACGTCGGCGGGCCGGACCTCGCGATCACCGTGGTCGGCCGCAGCAAGGACTTCGGTGCCAACGAATTCTTTTGCGATTTCGTCAAGCTGGAGGCCAACGCAGCCGAGGGCGGGCTGGTTTATCGCGAGAAGGGCAGGGAACCGTGGGGCACCGTCGTGATCAGCGCACCCGCCACCAACGATCTTGCCCTGGCGACCCTGCGCACCACGCCGGGCGCGATCACCTATTTCCCGATGGGACCGCTGGCGAAGTACCGGGCCAAGGGGATCGACCTGAAATCCCTGGTCCTCGATGGCCACGAGCCGTCGGCCGAGGCGGTGGCCAATGGCACCTATCCGCTGCGCCGCACCATGAACGCGATCACCAAGGGCCAGCCGGACGGCGCGGCCAAGGCGTTCATCGGCTTCATGACCTCGGCAGAGGGCCAGAAGTGCGTCGTCGAGGCCGGATTCATCGCCCTTGGCCGCTAAAAGACGCCACCCATGCGTATCGGTCTTTTCGCCCGCATCCTGATCCCCGGTGTCGGCGCGCTGGTCATCTACGGACTGGCGATCGAAGTCGTGAGCAATCGCCGGCAGGAGGTCTCGGGCCGCGCGGTCGGCGCCGCGCTGGATGTCGCAACCACCGACATGGCGAAGGTGCAGCAGGAATCGCTGACCGTCGCAGCGCAGACCGCCGCTGCCGCTGCGAGGGCCCAGTTCACCAGCGGAGTCGACCAGTTGAGCAAGGCGTATGCCCGCCTGGTCGGCGCACCGTTGCTCGCCCTGGACGACGAATCCTGCGATGCCATCGGCCAGGCGTTGGCGCAGCATCCGGATCTGCTCCTGGTCGCGGTGGCGGATTCGGGCGGGACGCTGCACAGCAGGCACCTCGACAAGACCAAGGCCGGCGTCCTGTCCCAGCGGCTTGGATTGGCCGGCCCCGCTGATCTGTCCGCTTTGCTGGCGGCGTTGAAAAGGCCGCTGCCGGCACAATCCCGCATCCAGGTGGTCCGCACCCCGAGCCTGGTCAACGGCAAGGCGATCGGCGAGGTGCTCGTCGTGGCTGACGAGGAACGGCTGGTCCGAGCCGAGACCGAGGGCGTGGCGCGTCTGGCCGACGCGGCCAAGGCCAACCAGGACGTGGTCGATCGGGCGCGCGATGGCGTCATGGCCGTGCAGACGGCGGCCGCCAGCACCGCCCAGGCCGAACGCTGGACCGTGACCATCGTCGTCCTGGTCGCCGCCCTGGCGCTCCTGGTCTGGGCCGTGCGGGGCATCGTCCGGCCGCTGCTGAGCATCCGCTCGGTGCTGGCCGGGGTCGCCGGTGGGGATCTCACCCGTCGGGTGGAACTGGAACGCAGCGATGAAGTGGGCGAGATGGCGCAGGCGCTCGACCAGGGCGTGGCCGGCATGCGCGGCTCGGTGGTGACGATTTCCCAGGGGGCGCTCGGGTTGGCCGAATCCGTGCGCGGGCTGTCCACCGTCAGCACGCGCATGGAAGGCATCGCCCAGGCGACCACGACCCAGGCGCAGAGCGCCTCCGCCGGAGCGACCCAGGTCTCGGCCAGCATCGGCACCGTCGCCACCGGGATAGAGGAGCTCAGCGCCAGCGTGGGTGAGGTCGCCCGCAACGCGCAGCAGGCGGCCCAGGTGGCGCAGGATGGCGTCCGCTTGGCCGACGAGGCCAACGCGACGATCGGCAAATTGGGCGCATCCAGCGCCGAGATCGGCGCCATCGTCAAGACCATCGCCGGCATCGCGGCCCAGACCAACCTGCTGGCGCTGAACGCGACCATCGAGGCGGCCCGCGCCGGCGAGGCGGGCAAGGGATTCGCCGTGGTCGCGAACGAGGTCAAGGAACTGGCCCGCCAGACCGCGGCCGCCACCGCCGACATCGGCGGCAAGTCGACCGCGATCGCGCAGGACAGCGATGCGGCGATCGCGGTCGTCGTCCGCATCGCCGAGATCGTGCGCAGGATCAGCGACCTGCAGCAGTCCATCGCCGGCGCGGTCGAGCAGCAGTCCGCCACCACCCGCGAACTCACCGGGAATCTGGCCGAGGTGGCCAAGGCCGGAGGCGAGATCGCCGGCGGGGTGACCGCGGTGGCGCGTTCAACCCAGGACACCAGCGCCGCAGCGGCCGAGGTGCTGCGTGCGTCGCAGGCGCTGGAACACCTGGCCGGCGAACTGAAGCACGCGGTGGCCCGCTTCAGGATCTGACCCGTCTGCGGCGGATCGGGTGGTGGGACCGCCACCTCCGGATTCCTCCTACTGCCAGCCGGCGCAGCCTTGCGCTGGCTGTCCATCGAGGTCACATTCCCACGCCACTCAGGCGAGGAGACGCCCATGCCCGCGAAGCCCAGTCCCGTCACCACCTCCGGCAAGGCGAAGCGGTCGACGCGGCCGACGCGGCAGTCGCGGCAGGAGCAGGCCGAGACCCAGCCGCTCAATCCCGTGCTCGGCATGGACGCCGAGCACCTGCGCGAGGACATCTCGCGGCACCTCAGCTATACCCTGGGGCGCGACAGCTATTCGGTGAACAACCACTACCGCTACCAGGCTGCGGTCCTGGCGGTGCGCGACCGCCTGATGGAGCGCTGGAAGGCGACCCACGCGGCCTACTACAAGGCCGACTGCAAGCGCGGCTACTACCTGTCGCTCGAATTCCTCATGGGCCGCGCCCTGGGCAACGCGCTGCTGAACCTCGGCATCGAAGGCGAAGCCGTCGAGGCGATGCGCGGCCTCGGCCTGTCGCTCGAGGACATCAGCGAGGAGGAGCACGACGCCGGCCTGGGCAACGGCGGCCTCGGCCGCCTCGCCGCCTGCTTCATGGATTCCTGCGCGACCTTGCAGCTGCCGGTGTTCGGCTACGGCATCCGCTACGACTTCGGCATGTTCCGCCAGCGCATCGTCAACGGCCAGCAGGTCGAAGAGCCCGACGCCTGGCTCGCCGACGGCATGCCGTGGGAGCTGCACCGGCCCGAATACGCGACCCGGGTCAAGTTCCGCGGCAGGACCGAGTTCTTCACCGATTCCGAGGGCCGCAGCCGCGTGCGCTGGGTGGAAACCCGCGATGTGCTCGCCACGCCCTACGACCTGCCGGTGCCGGGCTACCTCAACGGCACGGTGAATACCCTGCGCCTGTGGCGCGCGACCTCGCCGGAGGCCTTCAATCTCGCCGACTTCAATGCCGGCGACTACGATGGCGCGGTCGAATCCCAGGCCGCGGCCGAGAACATCTCGCGCGTCCTCTATCCCAACGACAAGAGCCAGAACGGCAAGGAGCTGCGCCTCAGGCAGCAGTACTTCCTCGCCAGCGCCAGCCTGCAGGACATCGTCCGGCGCTGGGTAGCCAAGCATGGCCCGACCTTCGAGCGCTTCGCCGAGGGCAACGTCTGCCAGCTGAACGACACCCATCCGACCATCGCGGTGGCGGAGCTCATGCGCCTGCTCATGGACGAGCATGCCCTGGGCTGGGACGAATCCTGGGCGATCACCCAGCGCTGCATGGCCTACACCAACCACACCCTGCTCCCCGAGGCCCTGGAAAAATGGCCCGTCGCGATGCTGCGCCACCTGCTGCCGCGCCCGCTGGAGATCATCTTCGAGATCAACGCCCGCTTCATGCGGCAGGTCGCCAACCGCTGGCCCGGCGACACCGCGCGCCTGGCCCGGATGTCGATCATCGAGGACGGCGCGCACCCCCAGGTGCGCATGGCGAACCTCGCGATCGTCGGCTCGTGCTCGGTCAACGGTGTCGCCCAGCTCCATTCGGATCTGCTCAAGGCCGGCCTGTTCCGCGACTTCTGCGACCTCTGGCCGGAACGCTTCAACAACAAGACCAACGGCGTGACCCAGCGCCGCTGGATGGCGCTGTGCAATCCGCGCCAGTCCGACCTCATCACCCAGGCCATCGGCAGCGAATGGGTGACGGACCTGAGCAAGATCGCGCGCCTGGCCCCGTCGGCCAAGAGCGCCGATTTCCGCAAGGCCTGGCGCGCGGTGAAGCGCGAGAACAAGGTCGCCCTCGCCGCCCTGGTCAAGGAGGACTGCGGCGTCGAGTTCAACCCCGACGCGATGTTCGACGTCCAGGTCAAGCGCATCCACGAGTACAAGCGCCAGCTCCTGAACGCCCTCCACGTCGTGCATCTCTATGACCGCATCAAGCGCGGCGACGTCGCCGACTGGACGCCGCGCTGCGTGCTCATCGGCGGCAAGGCCGCGCCCGGCTACGCCATCGCCAAGAGCATCATCCGCTTCGTCGGCGCCATCGCCGAGGTGGTCAACAAGGATCCCGACGTCGGCGACCGCCTGCGCGTCGCCTTCCTGCCCAACTACCGCGTCTCGGCGATGGAGCGCATCTGCCCTGGCGCCGACCTGTCGGAGCAGATCTCGACCGCTGGCAAGGAAGCCAGCGGCACCGGCAACATGAAGTTCATGATGAACGGCGCCCTGACCATCGGCACCCTGGATGGCGCGAACATCGAGATCCGCGAAGAGGTCATGCGCTACGGCGACGGCCATTTCTTCCTCTTCGGCCTGACCACCGAGCAGATCGCCGAACGTCGCGCCACCTACCGGCCGCAGGATGTCATCGCCGGCGATCCGGCCCTGCAGCGCGTGCTGTCGCTCATCCGCAGCGGGCACTTCAACCAGACGGATCCGGGCATCTTCAACGACATCATCGCCACCCTCACCGACTGGGGCGACCACTGGATGATCTGCGCCGACTTCGCCGACTACGTCCGCGCCCAGGAGGAGGCCGCCAAGGCCTACCGCAGCCAGGACGCCTGGGCCGCCTCCAGCATCCTCAACGTCGCCGCGAGCGGCAAGTTCTCGACCGATCGCACGATCAGCGAGTACAACCGCGACATCTGGAAGCTGATGCCGGTGCGGGCCCTGCCGCTCTGACGCCCGCGCTGCTGATGCCCACCTGGATGCCACCATGCTGAACGTCCTGCACGGCTTCACCGAGGATGACCTCGCCTGGAAGGAAGCCCTCGCGCCGCTGCCGGTGCGCGGGCACCTGCTGCCCGGCCACGGCTGGCGCCCCTGCCCGCCCGGCACCAGCCACCTCACCGTGGCCCGGGAATGCGCCGGCCGGCTGGGGGGCGATCCGGCCGATCTCCTGGGCTACAGCCTGGGCGGCCGGGTCGCGCTGGCGATCGCGCTCGACTTCCCGCAACGCATCCGCCGTCTCATCCTGGTCAGCTGCTGCCCCGGCATCGCCGATCCCATCGAGCGCGCCCAGCGCCGTGGACGCGACGAACGCCTCGCGGAATGGCTGGAGAAAGACGGCCTCGGCCCCTTCCTCGCCTATTGGGAATCGCTGCCCGCGCTCAAGCCAGGCCGGCCGCTGCCCCCGGCGCTGGAGGAATCCATCCGCGCCCGCCGCCTGTCGCACGACCCCGCCGGCCTCGCCGCCTGCCTGCGCCAGCTCGGTCAGGGCGTGATGGATCCGGTGTGGGACCGCCTGCCGTCGTTGACCGTCCCCGTCCTGCTGGTGGTCGGTTCTGCCGACGCCAACTACCGCCCGGTGATGACCCGGATGGCCGATGCCATCCCCGGGGCGCGCCTGGTCGAGATCCCCGGCGCCGGCCACGGCATCCACCGCGAACAGCCGGATGCGCTGCGATTGGTGGTCGAGGCCTTCCTGCGCGGGTGAACCGAACTGGTTTCCCGCCGCCTGCGGCCGGGTTGCGTGCCTGCCATCCGGCCTAGGCTGCCTCGCGCCCATGATCACCGTCATCGACAACTACGACAGCTTCACCTGGAATCTCGTGCAGTACCTGTGGGAACTGGGTGCCGAGGTGAAGGTCTACCGCAATGACGAACGCAGCGTCGCCGAGGTGATCGCCGAGCGGCCCAGCCACCTGCTGATCTCGCCCGGGCCATGCTCGCCGAACGAGGCCGGGATCAGCCTGGCGCTCATCCCGGCGGCGGCGCAGGCCGGGCTGCCGCTCCTGGGCGTGTGTCTTGGGCACCAGTCGATCGGACAGGCCTTCGGCGGGGTGGTCCGGCGTGCGGGGCGGCTCATGCACGGCAAGACCAGCCGCATCGTCCACGATGGGCGCGGCGTGTTCGCCGGTCTGCCGAGCCCGTTCACCGCCACGCGCTACCACAGCCTGGTGGTCGATGATGCGTTGCCGCCGGGGCTCATCGCGACGGCGTGGAGCGAAGACCAGCACGAGTTGATGGGCGTGCGCCACCGCGACCTGCCGATCGAGGGCGTGCAATTCCATCCCGAGAGTTTCCTGACCGAGCATGGCCACCAGATGCTCAGGAATTTCCTGGCGTTTGCGCCGGTTCCCGCCCGTGCGGGGGCGGCATGAGCGGTGCTGCGGAGGTTCCTGCCGATGTGGCCGACGCTGCGGCGCCGGTTGATCCGGCCGCAGCCGTGCTGACGGATGCGCCCCAGGGCGCCACGGTGGAGGCCGCAGCGGACGCTGCCGGGGCGCCAGCATCGGTCGCGGTCGAGGTCGACGAGCACCTGCCGCCGATCGAGACGCTCGACGCGGACACCGCGAAGGCGCAACTGCTGCCGGACGAGGCTCCGGTGGCGGTGCCCGATGCTGCCGACCTGCCGCCGGCGGAACTGCGCGCGGCGATCGAAGCGCTGCTGTTCGTCTCGACCCGTCCGCTGGGCAGCGAGCGCATCTCGGCCTGCCTGCCCGGTACCGATGCAGGATATCTCGAAGGCTTCCTCACCGGATTGCAGGTCCGCTATGACCGCGAACGCCGGGGCTGGGAACTCCGTCGCGTCGCGCACGGCTGGCAACTATTGACCCGGCGCGACTGCTATCCCTGGGTGCGCCAGCTGGAGCGCAAGGAGCCGCCGGCGCGCCTGACCCGAGGCGCCTTGGAGACCCTGTCCATCGTCGCCTACCGCCAGCCGGTCACACGCGGGGCGATCGAGGACATCCGTGGCGTCCAGTGCGGGCCGGTGCTGCGCCAGCTCATGGACCTGCGCCTGGTGCAGGTGGTCGGGCGCGATGAGAAGGCGCTCGGCCATCCGCTGCTCTACGGCACCACAGAGGCCTTCCTGACCCGCTTCGGTCTCGGGTCGCTCACCGACCTGCCGCGCAAGCACGAATTCGGCGGCTGATCCCGACCATGTCGCGCCTCGCCTGGATCGTGCTCGCCGTGATCCTGACCGCGCTGGCGACCTATGTGCTCTGGCCGCAGCCGACCGCGCCGAAACCGGAACGCATCTTCTCCGGCGCCATCCCGACCGCCTTCCGGCTGGTCGCCGGCGGTCGGACGCAGGAGGTCGCCGCTGGCACGGTACGTAACGGCGCCCTGGTCCTGCCGGCCGATCCCGAGCGCATCACCGCGCTCTGGCGCACGGTCGAGAACGTGCAGGCCGACCCGGCCCGGATCCAGGTGCTGGGCTCGAAGAGCGAACTTGCGGCCTTCGGCATCGATCCTGGCGCCCGTGCTCTCACCTCCGACGGCCTCGGCGTGAGCTGGGGCGTACGCTCCGGCCACGGTTACGTCGCTGACCTGAATCGCGACCGGGTCTTCCCGGTCGAGGTGAAATTGGTGGAAATCCTTGAGAAATCCGCCGGACGCCTCGACCGGCGGCAGCCGTTGGCGGATGCGGGCCAGGCGGCGAAGGTCGAGCTGACCTGGTTGGCCGAGGGGGCGAAGCGGATGCTCACCGTCGCCCGGGCCGAGAACTTCTGGCTCGCACCCGAGGCCCTCCAACGGCCCGATTTCGGCGCCCGGGTCCGGCGTCTGCTCGGCTACCTCGCCCGGGCCGAACTCGCCGACCTGGCCGGGGCGGAAGCCGGCGGCGCTGCGGAACTGGAACTGGCCCTGACCATCCCGGCGGCGGCCGGGCAGGGCGCTTCGGAACCACCGCGCGTGGTCGCGGTGCGCCTGCTGCCCGGGGATGTGCTGCGCATCGATGCCCTGCCGGGCATCCGGCTGGATCCCGACAATGCCCAGGCGCTTCGCACGGCGGTGGCGTCGTTTGGCCAGGATTTCCCCTATGCGATCCAGCTGTCGGACAACTCCAGCGTGATCGACCGGGCGGTCTTCCGCCGCGCCGGAAAAGAGATCCTGCGCCTGGAGCGCAAGGGCAGGCAAGACAGCATCGACAGCGGCAGCGCCTGGCAGGTGACCTGGCCGGGCGGGCGCGCCTCGGCCACCAGCCGCAGCGGCGAGATCCTCGCGCGGGCGCTCAACTCCATCGCGGTCGAAGGAGTGCGCCTGACCAGGGGGGATGCGAATGCCGAACCGCGTCCGGCCGCCGCGTTCAGCCTGGAATGCGACGGCGAGATGCCTGGCGGGCGCTGCACCCTGACCTGGATGGAAACGACGCGCACGTTCTGGAGCGACGATCACGTCGGCCGGGTCGACCGCCTGCCCGAGGTGCTGCAACGCGCGAGTCCTGACGATTTCCTCGACCCGCGCCTGGTTGAACGCCCGACCACCCGCATCGTCCGCCTGCAGCGGCAGTTCCACGACGGGGCGGCGACGCGCGGCGAACGCTTCGACCGCCAGGCCGGTGGGCGCTGGCACCAGGCCTTCCCCGCGGGCGCGGATGGAGGCGGCAGCGCCGATCCCGAGGCGGTGTCGAGCCTGGTGCGCGCGGTCGGTTTCGCGGTCGGGAACCTGGTGCGCCTGAGCACCCCCGAAGACCGCGCCGTGCTCGACCATCCCGCCTTCGAACTCGATGTGCGCTTCAGCGCCAAGGTCCAGCGCCGCGCCGCGAACGACAATACCAGCGAGGAGGAGACCGCGACCGTCGACGCCGGCTGGGCCTTCGCCAAGGTCGGCGACTTTTGGTTCGCGGTGTCCAAACTCGACGGCATCACCTGGCGCCTCGACGAGGACCAGATCGAGACCCTGCGCCGCAGCGTCGCGGATCCGCTCGCCTTCCCCGTCGTGCCGGGCCAGATCCTGGCGCTGGAATGCACGCGCGGCGGCCAGCAGTACTTCCTCGATCCGGTGCCCGGAAACGCCTGGAAGCTGCGCCTGAAAAGCGGCACCAGCGAACCCGCCGACGCGGTCGCGGTGCGCCGCCTGCTGCGCTCCTTGGCGCAGTTGCGCGCCAGCGCGGTCGAGGTCGACGCGCCGGCGGTGCCGGCGTGGGAGACCGACGCCACGGTCGTCGTCAGCCTGCCCGCGGTCGGCGGCGGCATCGAACGACGCACGCTGGCGATCGGGAAAATCCAGGGCGGTTCCCGTCTGACCAGCGTCGACAGCACGCGGCCGACCTCGGAAGTCCCGCGCGGCAGGCGGCGCATCGCCGCGTCCGACCTGGATGCCGTCTGTCCCGATCCGCAAGCGCTGCGCGCACGCCAGATCTCCACCGGCAACGCTCCATGAGCACCGCCCTGCGCGCCCAGTTGGCGAGCGACCTGGCCGAGGCCGGGTGCGCGCCACTGCACCGTTTCGGCCAGAACTTCATGATCGATGCGGGGGCGCTCGACGCCCTGCGCGATGCGCTGGGTGCGACCGCCGGCATGCGGGTGGTCGAGGTCGGACCCGGCACCGGGCTGTTCACCGCGCGCCTGCTCGCCGCCGGCTGCACCGTGCTGGCGGTCGAGATCGATCGCGGCCTGGCTGCCTTCCTGCGCCAGCGCTTCGTGCCGCTAGGGCTGGAACTGGTCGAAGGCGACTGCCTGGAATCGAAGGACAGCCTGCATCCGGCGATCACGGCCTTCGCCGCCTCCGGGCCGTGGAACCTGGCCGCCAACCTGCCCTACGACGTGGCCCTGCCGGTGATCCTCGACGCCGCCGCGATGGCGACGCCGCCGCGCCGCATCGCGGTGACGATCCAGCTGGAGGCCGCCCAGCGCCTGTGCAGCCGGCCAGGCGAACCCGCCTGGGGCGCGACCGCATGCACCGGCCAGGCGGCCGGGCAGGTGCGGATCGTGCGCCGGCTGGGACCGGGGTCGTTCCATCCCCGGCCGCGCGTCGACAGCGCGATCGTGCTCTGGGAACCGTCGGGCATCCCGCTGCCGCGCGGCTTCCCATCCTGGTGCCGCAAGGTGTTCTCATTCCGGCGCAAGGTGCTGCCGCGCGCCCTGCGCGACGCCGGGCTGGCGAAGGAACTGGCAGACGCCGCGTGCACAGTCGCCGGCATCGATCCGACCCGTCGCCTGGAACAGCTCGACAGCGCCGAGATGCTGGCCCTGCACGCCGCCGTGGCGATCAGCTAATTCCCCGCAGGAATCCCATGACCGAACCGACCGAACCCCGTCTTAATGGCTGGCGAGTCACGAAATTATTCATGATAGGAGCGATCGTTGGCGCGGCGATCAGTGGGGTCTGCAACAAGCTGATTGAAAATTGGTCTACAAAGAAGCCTGCAATGCAGGAACAACGAGGAATAACCAATGCGACACCGGCTTCGGTGGCCCCGGTCGAGCGCATCGCCACGCCGGCCGCCGACGCCAGCGATCCGGTGGCGTTCGTCGACGATCGCAGCATCACCCTGCGACAGGTCGAGGACGCCCTGCTCAGGAAGGAGGGGGTCGAGGAGATCGAGACCTGGCTGCATGAACGGCTTTCCGAGGTCGCCTGGGAAAAACTCGGGGACGACACCGTGCTGCTCGCGATCGACCAGGCCCGCATCACCCGTCGCGACATCGCCGAGAAGCTCCTCCAGCGGGGATCCGGGACCGCCCAGGCCCTGGCGCCCAAGGCGCGCGAGGACCTGATCGGCATCGCGGTGGTCGAACGGGCCCTTTCACGCGCCGGCATCGCACTCGACAAGGCCATGCTCGACGCGGAATACGTCCGGGTCGAGGCGAGCTTCCACGCCGAACGCGAGCGCAAGAAGGAGCCCAAGGTCGCCTACGAGGATTACCTGCGCACCACCAAGAACATGAACGTCGACCAGTTCAAGGCGCAGGTCGGCTTCCGCATGCTCGCCGGCCTGCATGCCCTGGTGTTCGCCGAGGCGCGCAGCGCGGTTGGCGAACCGGCCCTGGCCGCCTGGTTCGACAAGAACCGCGCCCGCTTCGACCAGACCGAGGCGGTCGACCTGTCGACGATCTACATCCCCTACCGCACCGACCGCGAACTCGGCCGCCCGGTCACGGCCAAGGACCGCGATGATCTCATGGATGCGTTCATCACGTTCCATGTCGACATCACCAAGGGGCGCAGCACCTACGAATTCATCTGGAAGAACTACGCCGCGAGCTGGGAGCACACCGGCGAGGGCGGCCGCATCGGCTGGATCGGCCGCGATGGGCGTCGCCCCGATCCCAAGGACCGGCCCCTGCCGAAGGCCCTGATCGAGGACGCCTTCGCGAATGTCGGCCGCCTGCCCTGCCTGCTCATGCCCATCCAGTCCGACTCGGGAATCGATCTGGGCCGGGTCAATGCCTACCGCAAGGAGAAGAAAGCCGTCTTCGCCGAGGTCCGTGCCGAGGTGCTGAAGGCCATGGTCGAGGAGCAGCTCGACCAGCGCACCCAGGATCTCCTCGCGCGCCTGCGCGACGAGGCCAAAGTCCGGTACCAGAGCCTGCCGGAAGCGATCCGCAAACGCACCGGGCGCTGAACCCCGGCCCGGTGATACACGGCGGGCAGCGCCGCCCAGGGCCGACCGCCAGGGGGGTGCGCGACCGCTCGGTCTGGGTAACACTTGCCAGCGGAAACGGACGACGTTTCCCACCGCGACCCCAGGAGCCCGCCGATGGCCTTCGACATCAACCAGCTGCTCGACATCTGCCTGAAGCAGAACGCCAGCGACATCCACATCACGGTCGGGCGGCCGCCCAGCTTCCGCATCCACGGCCACATCAAGTCGCTCAAGGCCGATGCGCTGACGATCGACGACACCGCCGCGCTGATGAAGCAGATCACCAGCGAACGATGCCAGACCGAGATCGCGGAGAAGGGCTCGACCGACTTCGCCATCGGCTACCTCGATAAGGCCCGCTTCCGCGTCAATGTCTTCAAGCAGAAGGGCCGCATCGCGATGGTCCTGCGCCTCATCCCGTCGAAGATCCTGACCTTCGACGAGATCGGCCTGCCGCCCTTCATCAAGGACATCTGCACCCGCCCGCGCGGCCTCGTGCTGGTCACCGGGCCGACCGGTTCCGGCAAGTCGACGACGCTCGCGACGATGATCGATTTCATCAACCAGGAGGAGGAATCGCACATCATCACCCTGGAAGACCCGATCGAATACTTCCACAACCACAAGCGGTCGGTGGTCAATCAGCGTGAACTGCACGTCGACGTGCCGGACTTCACCGAAGGCCTGCGCCGCGCCCTGCGCGAAGACCCCGATGTCATCCTGGTGGGCGAAATGCGCGATCCTGAGACGACCTCGGCCGCGATCACCGCCGCCGAGACCGGCCACCTCGTCTTCGGCACCCTGCACACCACCGGCGCCGGCCGCACCGTCGACCGCGTCATCGACCAGTTCCCCACCAACCAGCAGGAGATGGTCCGCACCCAGTTGGCCGGCAATCTGGTGTCGGTGATCTCGCAGGCGCTGGTGCCCAAGGCCGGCGGCAAGGGCCGCGTCGCCGCCTTCGAGATCATGATCATGAACCCGGCGATCTCGAACCTGATCCGCGAGAACAAGTCGTACCGCATCGACTCGACCATCCAGACCAGCGCCAACCAGGGCATGATCCTGCTCGACGACTGGCTGTTCCGCCTTTATCAGGAAGGCACCATCGATTTCGAGAACATGATGATGTACGCCAAGGATCAGGGGTTCCTCCAGCGCAAGGTGCAGGAGGCCGGCATCAATCCGGCCGCCGCTGCGGCGGCCGCCCCGGCAGCCCACTGAGTTCTCCCGTCCCAGGACCTCGCCCACCGCCCGGACGCATCCATGCCCACCTTCGCCCATCTCGATCCCAAGGCGCTGCTCAAGCTCCTCCATTCCTGGGAGGAAGTCGACAAGGAGACCGCGCAGCGGATCTACTCGGTCTACAAGAAGGAGGGCAAGGACATCGCCACCGCCTGCAAGGAAGGCGGCATCCGCGATGAGGCCTTCCTCGGCGCCGCCGCCAAGCTGCTCGGCATGGAGACCTGCTCCTTCAGGGCCAGCGTCATCCCGAAGTCGGTGGTCGACCAGCTGCCGCGCCAGTACGCCACTTCGTACAAGATCATGCCCTACCGCATGGACGGCAAGACGCTGATCGTCGCCACCGGGGATCCCGATTCGATCATGGGGGCGCTCGACGACCTCAAGTTCGCGCTGCGTTCGTCCGGCATCCAGGATGTCCGCGCCGCCCTGACGAACCAGGATGAGGTCGACGAGGCGATCGAGCAGTATTATGGCAAGGGCGAGGACCAGGATTCGGCCCGGATCAAGGAGGAACTGCTGAAGGGCCGCACCGACGAGATCACCGAGGATGCGGACATCACCGGGGCCGGCTCGTTCCAGATCGATTACGGTCTGATGGAAGGCCTCGACCAGGGCAACGTCCAGGCGGCGGCCGAGGCCGCGCCGGTGCGGAAACTCCTGAACCTGATCATGCTCACGGCGGTCAAGGCGCAGGCGTCGGACATCCACTTCGAGCCCTTTGAGAACGAGTTCCGCGTCCGCAACCGCATCGACGGCGTGCTCTACGAGATGCTGCCGGTGCCGATCGCCCTCGCACCGGCCCTGATCGCGCGCATCAAGGTCATGTCGCACCTCGACATTTCCGAACGCCGCCTACCGCAGGACGGCAAGATCCCGATCCGCATCGGCGACAAAGAGGTCGACCTGCGCGTCTCCAGCCTGCCGACCATGTTCGGCGAGTCCGTCGTGATCCGTATTCTCGACCGCTCGGTGGTCAGCCTGGACATCGAAAAGCTCGGCTTTCCCGACGATACCCTGGCGTACTTCAAGGAAGTCATCGAACGGCCGAACGGCATCGTGATCGTCACCGGGCCGACCGGATCCGGCAAGACCACCACGCTGTATGCCGCCTTGTCGGCGGTGAACAGCCCCGAGGTCAAGATCATCACCACCGAGGATCCGGTCGAATACGAGATCGCCGGCCTGATCCAGGTGCCGGTCGACGATGAGATCGACAAGACCTTCGCCAAGTGCCTGCGCTCGATCCTGCGCCAGGATCCCGATCTCATCCTGGTCGGCGAGATCCGCGACTTCGAGACCGCCCAGATCGCCATCCAGTCCTCGCTGACCGGTCACCTGGTGTTCTCGACCCTGCACACCAACGACGCGCCGAGCGCGATCACCCGCCTCATCGACATGGGCATCGAGCCCTTCCTGCTCGCGGCCACCCTCGAGACCATCATCGCCCAGCGCCTGGTGCGCACGATCTGCGTCAAATGCAAGACTCCGTACGAACCCAGCGACGAGGATCTGCTCACCCTCGGGATCCTCCGCCGCGATGTCGTGCATCAGCGGTTCTACTACGGCAAGGGCTGCGAGCACTGCAAAAAGACGGGCTACAAGGGCCGTACCGCTTTGTACGAGATCATGGACATCAACGATGCGATCCGCGAACTGATCATCGGCAAGGCGTCAGCGGTCGCCCTGCGCACCGCAGCGCAGAAGGGAGGCATGCGCCCCCTGCGCGAGGCCGGCATCCAGAAGATATTCTCCGGGCTGACCACCATCGAAGAGGTCGTGCGCGAAACCCTGGCGATCGAAGATTGATGGTGGATTGGTCGGATAAGACCTTGTGGCACGCCGTCCTGGCAGGCGGCTCGGCCGCCTTGCGCGCCTTCCTTGCCGGTGTCACACTAGCCTGAGCGGAGCAATCCATGGCCCAATTCCTCTTCAAAGCCCTCGACCGCAAGGCCAACAAAGAGGTCTCCGAGACCATCGAGGCGGCGAACCAGATGGAAGCCATCGCGGCGATCAAGCGCCGGGGATTCCTGCCGATCGAGGTGCGCGAAACCAAGGGGAAGGCAGCCAAGGCCGCCCCCGGCGATTCCGGGGCGCGCAAGGGTGGCGGTCTGGCGGCGATGGTGCTGTTCGGCGGCGGCGTCAAGCCGGCCCAGGTCACCCTGCTCACGCGCCAGCTTTCCACCTTGCAGGACGCCGGCCTGCCCATCGTCCAGTCGCTCCAGATCCTCACCGACATGCAGCGTCCGGGCGGGTTCAAGCACGTCCTCGACCAGGTCACCGACGAGGTCAAGAACGGTACCCAGCTGTCCGAGGCGATGTCGCACCACCCCCGGGTGTGGGACCGCCTCTACACCAACCTGGTCAAGGCCGGCGAGACCGCCGGCGCGCTCGATGTCATCCTGCGCCGCCTCGCCGAGTTCCGCGAGAAGTCGCAGCGCCTGAAGAAGAAGGTCATCGGCGCCCTGATCTATCCGGCGGCGGTGATGACCATCGCAGCCGGCATCCTGGTCTTCATCATGGTCTACATCGTGCCGAAGTTCCAGAAGATCTTCGAGGATCTGAGCATCAAAGAGATGCCGGTGATGACCCAGATGCTGATGGATTTCTCCAATTTCATGGGCAACTGGTGGTACCTGATCATCGGCTTCATCGTCGCGGTGGTGGTCGGCATGGGCATCTTCCGGCGCACCGAAGCCGGCGGCGCGATCGTCGATCGGGTGCTGCTGCGCCTGCCGGTGCTCGGCAACGTGATCAAGAAGAGCTCGGTCGCGCGCTTCACCCGCACCCTGGGCACCCTGGTGACCTCGGGCGTGGGCTTCCTCGATGCCCTGGAGATCACCAAGTCGGCCACGCCCAACATCGTGGTCCGCAACGCCATCGCCGATGTACGCGAATCAGTGAAGGAAGGCGAGTCGATCAACGAGCCGCTGCGCCGCTCCGGCATCTTCGACGACATCGTGGTGAACATGATCAAGGTGGGTGAGGAGACCGGCGAACTCGACAAGATGCTGGTGAAGATCGCCGACAACTACGACGAGGAGGTCGACGCCGCCGTCGCTGCCATGATGTCGCTGCTTGAACCGGCCCTGATCGTCTTCATGGGTGGCGCGGTCGGCTTCATCGTCATCGCCCTCTTCCTGCCGCTCATCAAGATCATCACCGAGCTGCAGAACCAGAATCAGGCGCAGTAGGTCGGCCGACCCATTCCCGGTCTGCATCCCGGCCGCCGGCCGGGGTGCCAGGTCTTGCCGGGGCCGTATCCGGCCTAGGTTCCTCGCGCGCAACGCCTGCGGCCATCGTGCCGCGCTGGCGGCCAAGGATTCCGCATGGCCCTGACCCTCGCCCGCAACGCCTTCCACGGTCGCCGCAATGGCCCAGTCCTGATCGTGGTGATGGATGGCTACGGCCTGGGGCGCGAATATCCGGGCAACGCGGTCAGCGCGGCGCGCAAGCCGGTGCTCGACGAGCTGTTCGCCACCTGCCCCTGGACGAAGCTCGCGGCGCATGGCACCGCGGTGGGCATGCCGTCCGATGCCGACATGGGCAACAGCGAGGTCGGCCATAACGCCCTCGGCGCCGGCCGCGTCTTCGCCCAGGGCGCGAAGCTGGTGCAGGACGCCATCGCCGACCGCAAGCTGTTCGCCGGCAAGGGCTGGAACGAGATCGTCGGCAACTGCCTGGAACGCGGCTCCACCCTGCATTTCCTCGGTCTGTTCAGCGACGGGAACGTGCACAGCCACCTCGACCACCTCAAGGCGATGATCACCGAGGCCAAGGCGCGCGGGGTGAAGCGGGTCGCCGTGCACGCGCTGCTGGATGGCCGTGACGTGGGCGAGACCAGCGCGCTCGACTACCTGGTGCCGTTCGAATCTTGGATCGCCGCGCTGGATCCCGCCTACGGCATCGTCTCGGGCGGCGGGCGCATGGCGATCACCATGGACCGCTATGAAGCCGACTGGTCGATGGTCGAGCGCGGCTACAAGGTGCACGTCCTGGGCCAAGGCCGGCAGTTCCCGAGCGCGAGCGCGGCGGTGAAGGCCTATCGGGCCGAGATCCCCGGCGTCATCGACCAGGATCTGCCCGCGTTCATCGTGGCGAAGGATGGGAAACCGGCTGGCGCGATCCAGGACGGCGATTCCGTGGTCAGCTTCAATTTCCGGGGCGATCGCGCGATCGAGCTCAGCAAGGCGTTCGTCGGCGGCCAGGACGGCATCCCCGACGTGCCCTTCGCGCGTGGCCGCCGCCCGCAGGTCTGCTTCGCCGGCATGATGACCTATGACGGCGACATCAACCTGCCGCCGCGCATCCTGGTCGAGCCGCCGACCATCGACCGCACCCTGGGCGAATACCTCGTCGCCGCCAAGGTGCGCCAGTTCGCGTGCAGCGAGACGCAGAAGTACGGCCACGTCACCTACTTCTGGAATGGCAACCGCTCGGGCTATCTCGACGCCGGCCAGGAACTCTACGTCCAGGTGCCCTCCGACCGCGTCTCATTCGACCAGCGGCCGTGGATGAAGGCGGCCGAGGTCACCGACGCGGTGATCAACGAGTTGCGTGCCGCCCAGGCCGCCGGCAAGCCCTTCGGCTTCGCCCGCATCAACTACCCCAACGGCGACATGGTCGGCCACACCGGCTCGTTCACCGCCACCCGGCTCGGGGTCGAGGCGGTCGACCTCTGCCTCGGCCGCCTGCTGCCGGTGATCAAGGAACTCGGTGGCATCGCCCTCATCACTGCCGACCACGGCAACGCCGATGAGATGTTCGAAATCGACAAGAAGGGCGGCGTGAAGCTGGAGAACGGCAAGCCCAAGGCCAAGACCAGCCACACCCTGAACCCGGTGCCGTTCATCATCTACGACCCGGCGTTCGCCGGCGAATACCGCCTGGGCAGCGCCGTTGCCGCACCCGGCCTGGCCAATGTCGCCGCCACCGCGCTGAATCTGATGGGCTATGCCGCGCCCGCCGAATACGAGCCGAGCCTGATCTCGTTCGGCTGAGCCGTGTCCGCGCTCGCCCTGATCGGCACCGATACGGGCGTCGGCAAGACCCACGTCTGCCTTGCGCTGGCGGCAGGGCTGCGCCGGCTCGGGCATCGGGTCTGGCTGCATAAACCGGTCGCCTGCGGCGGCTGGGAGGGCGGCACCTGGCCCGACGGCACGGCCGAGGACGCGCGCGCCTTGGCGGCGGCACGGGGCGACGGCCAGCCGGAAGAAACCCTCTGTCCGCGCCAATACCCGGCGCCGATCGCGCCGTATCTGGCCGCCGCCCAGGTCGGCCAGCGGCCGTTGATCGCGGATTATGCCAGGGATGTCCTGGCGATCCGCAGCCGCGCCCAGGCCGAGGCCGGGACACGGCCGATCGTCCTGGTCGAGACCGCCGGCGGTCTGCTGGCGCCGATCGCGGCGGATCGCGGCACCAATGCCGATCTGCTGCTGGCCTCCGACCTGCCGGTGATCCTGGTGACCCGGCCGTTCCTGGGCACGATCAACCACACCGCGTTGACGCTGGCGGTCGCGCGCCAGCGCGGGATCCGCGTCCTCGGGCTGGTGGTGAACTGGCACCGTGCCGAGGCTGCCGATCCGGCCACTGCGGGCATCGCGCACGAACTCGAAGCCGCGAACGGGTTGAGCGTCCTGGCAGAGCTGCCTTTCGGCCCGGTGTCCGCGTCCGATGCCGTGATGCTGGCCCAGGCGCTGATGAATTGCAGGGATTTCGTCGCAGCCTGAAACGGTCTGGATCGGCCGCGAGTGTCGGGAGCGCGCCAGGTTGCCGTCCCCGCGCCAGGACGCATCCTTCCCCCATGCCGACACCGGATACCTGCGATTCCCCTGACTCCATCTCCCTGACCGATCTCGCCCAGCGCTTCGCAGCCGACAGCGAGCTTCTCGAAGCCGCGCGTCAGGCGAAGCGCCGGCGCGACAACGTGCTCGGGTTGCTGCTGCGCGACCTCACCCGCGAGGAGATCGCGGTGATGGAGGATCGCGGCTGCCGCTCGGACGACTGGAAGGCGGTGCAGGTCGCCCAGGATTTCGACTGCTTCCGCGTGCGCCGGGCGCACCTGAAGGGCCGCTGCGTGCTCGGCCGTTTCCAGGGCGAGGTCGAGGTCGTGCCTGGCATCAGGCTGTCGACCGGGATCTACGACTGCACCCTGATCGACTGCCAGGTCGGCAACGACAGCCTGGTCCAGGACGTGCGGTTCGCCGCCAACCTGGTGGTCGACCGCGAAGCCGTGCTGTTCGATGTCGGCTCCTTCACCTGTTCGGGCGCGGCGGTGTTCGGCTGCGGCCAGGAGCTTCCCATCGGCTGCGAGGTTGGCGGCCGCGAGGTGCCCTTGTGGGCGGAATGCACGGTCGCGGCCTGCGCCGAGATCGCCCGCAACCGGGCTGATCGGGCCGGCCAGGATGCCATCCGTGCCGCGGTGAAAGCCTACGTCGCGGCGGCGACCAGCCCGGTGGCCTGGGTGCGTCGGCGCGCCCGGGTCAGCCACATCGACCGCCTGCACGATGTCTACGTCGGGGCCGGCGCGAGGCTCGATCACGCGCTCGAACTCGTCAACGTCGCGGTGCTGTCCTCGCCGGAGGAGCCCACCCGGGTCGATGGCGGTGCCGCGATCCGCGACGCGATCCTGCAATGGGGGGTCAGCGTCGGCGGCGGCGGCATCGTCCGCCGCACCGCGCTTCTGGAACACAGCGGCGTCGATGAGCATGCGGTGGTCGATACCAGCATCATCGGCCCCAATACGCATCTCGCGAAGGGCGAGGTCACGGCGACGCTGCTCGGCCCTTTCGTCGGTTTCCATCATCAATCCATGCTGATCGCCGCCTTCTGGCCCGAGGGCAAGGGCAACGTCGCGCATGGGGCGATGGTGGGTTCGAACCACACCGGTCGCGCCCCGGATCAGGAGGTCTGGCCCGGCGAAGGCGCGTTCTTCGGTCTCGGCTGCGCGATCCGCTTCCCCGCCGACTACAGCCAGGCGCCCTACACGGTCATCTCGATGGGCGTGACCACCTTGCCGCAGAAGGTGACCTATCCGTTCAGCCTGATCACGGTGCCGGTCGAGTCGCTCAGCGACGACGCCCAGGTGCCGCGCGCGCTCAACGAGATCGTCCCGGCCTGGGGGCTTTTCGCGAACGCCTACGGCCTGGTGCGCAACGAGCTCAAGTTCGCGAGCCGCGACAATGCCAAGCGCAACCGCATCGACTACAAGGTCCTCCGCCCCGGCATCATGCGCCTGGTCAAGGAAGCCCGGGACCGTCTGGCGGCGGTGCGGGCGGTCAAACCGGTCTACCTGGAAAGCGATATCGAAGGCCTCGGCCGCAATTTCCTGCGCGAGGAGAACCGCCTCCAGGCGATCCAGGTCTACGACCTCGCTCTCACCCGCTATGCCCTGCGCCTGCTTCTGGGCGAGGCCGAAGGCCGCCTGACCATCGCTGGTTCGGCCGAGATCGCGCACGAGCTGGCCGACGCCCTCCTGCCCGGCCTCGACCTGCGCGCTCGTCTGCTGCGCCTGGTCGAGATCGAGCGCGGCAACGCGCAACTGGTGCAGGACAGCAAGGCCAAGGACGACGAGCGCGGGGCGCGGATCATCCCCGGCTATGCCGATGCCCACGTCAGCGCCGCCTCCGATCCGGTGGTGAAGAGCGCCTGGGAGCGCGTCCGCACCACCGAGCAGCGCGTTGCGGCGGTGCTCGGTTAGCGGCGCCAGCCCGCGCGTTCAGCCCTCGGTGCGGTAGCGCACGAAGACCACGTGGTCCATCTCGCTGCCGGGTTCATTCTCGTCGTTGACGTAGTCGCGCTCGATCGCGCGCAGCTCGACGGTGTCCACACGTTCAGGAGGGATTTCGCTGAGCGTGCGGTTGGCGAGGGTCTCGAGCTGCTCGAAGCTGTTCGCCGCCTCTTCGAGAAGCGAGATGATGCGGATCTGGATGCGGGGGGCTGCCATGTGGCCGGGCATGGTCCCGTGCTGCCAGGCGAGCGCAAGCCGGCCTGGGCGGGCGCCCTGTGGGCGCAGGGCCAGGCCAGGGATCCTTGAGTGCAGGGGGTTCGACCTAGGAACTCAGACTTTTACACGCGTCGGGTCCGTGCAGGTCCAGGGACGAGAGCCCTTGGCGGGGTGGAGCGGGGCAGCGCTCCGCGACGAGCGATCTCCCGAACGAGCGCCAGCGAGAGGGTGGGGACGGGCTTGGTCCCGTGCAGCGGCGCCGTCGGGCTGGGGCGCAAGTCCCGCCAGCAATCGCGACCATCACTGACGCCTATGCCCAGCTGCAGGATCCGCGACGTGCTCATCTCAGGAAATTTCCAGTGCCGGACATCATCGTCTTGGTGGTGGCAGCCATACTGCCAGGGGGCGAGGAGCGGGTAGAGTCCGTTGATTTCTCCGGGGCATCAAGCTCCGATGGCGCCTGGCTAGCTACGGTCCAGATGAGATGTGCAGGCGCACGGCGCTCACCGCTTGGTCACCTGCTTGGTAATGCAATCGCTCTGCGAGCGGGTGCGGAAGGCTTGCGCATGGCCGGCCCTGCGGCCGGTACGCGCACGGCAGCAGCCGCCTAGCCCCCACGCCGTCGGCCTGGCCCGCGGCCCAGCCGGCGCATGGCCCGGCGCAGGGTGTCGGCGTTGGCGTAGCCGACGCTGCGGGCGATCTCGTCCAGGGGGCGGCGGCCATCGCGGCACAGCACCTCGGCCTGCTCGACCCGTCGCCGCGCCAGCCAGGCCAGGGGCGGCTCGCCGCAGGCGCGGGCGAAGGAGCGGCAGAGATGGGACGGCGATAGCCCGGCGTGCCGCGCCAGCTCGGCCAGGGTCCATGGGTGCTCGGGGCCATGATCGAGCATCTGCCGCACACGTGCCACCGGCCCATCGTCGCCGTGCCCGATTTGGCGCAGGGCCTCGATCTCACGCAGCAAGGCCTCGGCCAGGGCGCGGTGCATGGCCTCGCCCCCGGGGGCGCCGATGCGGTCGCGCATCCAATTGAGCGCGAATAGCACCCGCCGGCCGGGGTCGGGGCAGACAAAAGGGCAATCCCAGCCCGGGGTCCAGCCCGTCCATTGCATCACCCACAGCCGTGTACCCAGGTCCCGCTCCAGGGCGTTGTGGTGCTCGCACGCGGCCGGATAGAAGATGGCTTGGCCGGGAGCGAGCTGCCGTTGGCGCCCGGCGACCGCGACCCGGTACACGCCCTGCTCGACAAGCACCAGCTCATGGAAGGCGTGGCGATGCTCATCGGGCAGTCCCAGCCGGGGATGGACGAGGGCCACGCGCAGTCCGCGGATAGTCGTGTCGCCCGGCATGGTGGTATCCTGACTCGTCAAGGCGGGACGTGGAAGGGCAATGCCGGACGGGCAATGCCGCCCAGGGGCCCCCCGTACCCATTATTCTCAGGGAGACCTCCATGCGCCTGCCATCCCTCCTGCTCTGCCTCTAGCTCCTGTCGGCCTCCGAGGCCGTCTACGGCTACCGCGGCGACCGCAACGGAGACTTCTCCGGCTGTACCCCTCCCACCGTGTGGGATGAGGCGAGCAAGAAGAACCTGGCCTGGAAGGCGGCGCTGCCCAACTGGTGCTATGGCGCGCCCATCGTCGTCGGCGGGAAGGTCTTCGTCATGTCCGAACCGGGCTGGAAGAGCGATTTCCCCGAGCTGGTCTGCCTCGATCTGGCCAGCGGGAAGATTCTCTGGCAGAAGCCCATCGACCACCTGGAGCAGGCGATCCCCGACGTGCAGCGGCGTGAGAAGATACGCGCCGCTTGGGCCAGCATGCTCGAACGCATGCGGGTGGCGTTCAACCTCTGCCATGAGAGCTGGAGCACCGACCCCGAGGACGCGGCCAAGGTCGCGGACATCGAACGCCGGGCCAAGGCGCTGGGCGGGGAGCTGAACGACAAGTTCCGCAAGCGATCCTTCGGCAACCAGCCCAGCGCGGGCGGCTACGGTGTGCTGCGCGGATGGGGCGCCGGCGACGGCAAGCCGGGGCCCGACCCCAAGTACGGCGTCTCCATGGGCGAGCTGCGCAACGCCGGCCTGCGCCTCGAGACCTTCTATGGTTTCGGTACGGCCCGCGAGGGCGAATGCTTCAGCACCCCGGCCAGCGACGGCACAGCGGTGTACGTGGTCACCGAGCAGGGCGCCCATGCCTGCTTCGATCTCGATGGCCGGATGAAGTGGCTGACCTGGATCAGGCCGGAGTTCAACGGCGGCGGCCATGATGAAAGCATTTGCCGCTCGCCCCTGGTGGTGGACGGGCTGTTCATCACCGATCTCCACATGGACAACGAAGGACTGGCCAAGCGCAAGGCGGCCAAGCGGCCCAATCCGGTCATCGCCCTGGACGTCGCCACCGGCAAGGTCGCCTGGCAGGTGCCGTTGCCGATGGCGGGCGGCCGCAACCACGGATGCGGCTCGGCCAAGGCGATGGAGGTGGGCGGTACGCGCGTCTTCATCACCACCGGCGGTCATGTGCTGCGGGTCAAGGACGGCCAGCCGCTGTTGACCATGGCGCTGGGCCAGGAAGACCCCAGCAACGGCCAGACCGAGATCGCCACCGACGACGCATCCGACACCGTCTTCTATTTCCCCGGCAAGGGCCAGGGCTCGGTCAGCGAGCTGGTGGCGGTGAAGCTGGCCCTGGCCGGGGATGCCCTGACGGAGAAGCAGCTGTGGCGCGTACCAGTGAAGGGTGTGGGCTACACCATGGTCGTGCACCAGAACCGCATCTTCACCGGCTGCGACGTGGTCGACGTCGCCACCGGCAAGGTGACCTCCTGGACCACCGCCAAGCGCGGCAACGCGCCCACCCGCTGGATACTGGCCATCGCCGGCGGGCATCTCTACGGCCTGGGCACCGATGGCACGGCCAAGGTCCTCGCCCTCGACGGCAAGCCGGTGTCGACCAACAAGGTGGTGACCAGGACCGACGATCCCGAGCTCATCGCCCGCCATCTGGCGACCACCGGCAATGCCCAGCTCGACTTCTCGTTCAGCGCCCCCTTCGTTTTCGCGGGGAACCGGATCCTGATGCGCAGCTACGACCACCTGTACTGCTTCGCGGCGCCCTGAGGGACGGCCGCGGACGGCGCCGGCCGAATCCCAGGATTCTCGCCCGGCGGCCCGCACGATCGCGCCGCGGCGTGATCAGGCCCTGCTCGCGCTCCAGCGCTCGCCCAGCGCATATCGCCGACCGCCCAGGCCCAGCGGCGGCCGCGCCGGAGCGGCCATGAGCACCCTTGCCAGCGCTCCGGCCGGACCTTAGGTGAAAAACTGCGGCGTTTCCCGCGATCTACTCGGTTACCGTGTCCTGGTGGTATCGACGCCAAGACCGGTGCCATTCTGGCACGTGCGTACCCGAACGAGAGCATGGTTGCGGGGTTCAGCGGCCGTTCATTGGTGACATCGGTTTGGCGGTGATCCCGTTTGGGCGAGTGCTCCCAGATTCGCCGCCGTCTTGGACGCCTTCACCCCGGAGGCAAATCACGACCATTCTGAAACCCGTCCGTCAGCACACTCCGACTGCGCCGGAGCGGCGTCGGTCCCGACGCTGCGGGAATCGACTCCGTCACCCGTCGGGTAAGGCAATTGCCCTGGGCTGGCGTCAGGTGCCCGGCCGCTTCCAGGTCGGCTGGTTCTGGGCCGGGACGGCGGCGGGGATGGGGGCGCCGGCCTGGGGCGCGGTGCTGCGGGCGGCGGCCCCCTTGATCTCGGGATCGCTGCGCTTGGCTTCCGCCTCGGCCCGTGCCTTGGCCTTGGCGTCGGCTTCCGCCCTGGCTTTCGCTTCGGCTTCCGCCTTGGCTTTCGCCTCGGCTTCGTGATGCGCGGCGGCCTCCATCATGCGTTCGATGTCATGGCCGAGGGTTTTCAGCTTCTTGGCCATGTCCTCCTTGTCCAAGCTGCGGTCATAGGCCTCCATCGGCTCGACGATGGCGTCCTTGACCAGGCGTTCGAGCGCATCGTTGAGCAGCTGCATGCCGTAGCGCGCGCCGGTCTGCATCGCGGAGGGGATCTGGAAGGTCTTGCCTTCGCGGATCAGGGCCGAGATGCCGGCGGTGACGTAGAGGATCTCCAGGGCCGCGACGCGACCGCCGGATTTGCGCTTGAGCAGGTTCTGCGCCACGACGCCGCGCAGGCTGCCGGCGAGCATGAGTCGGATCTGCTCCTGTTCGTTGGCCGGGAACTGGTTGATGACGCGATCGACGGTGCTGGATGCGGTCGAGGTGTGCAGGGTTCCGAAGACGAGGTGGCCGGTCTCGGCCGTCTCGATCGCCAGGCGGGTGGTCTCCAGGTCGCGCATTTCGCCGACCAGCACGATGTCCGGGTCTTCGCGCAGGGCGGCGCGCAGGGCGGCGCCGAAGGACCGGGTATGGGCGTGGATCTCACGCTGGTTGATCAGGCACTTCTTGGCCGGATGCACGAACTCGATGGGATCCTCCATCGTGATGATGTGCTCGCGGCGGTTGGTGTTGAGGTAGTCGATGAGCGCTGCCAAGGTGGTCGACTTGCCCGAGCCGGTAGGGCCGGTGACCAGGATCAGGCCCTTCTTGAACTCGGTCAGGCGCAGCACCGCCGGGGGCAGGCCGAGTTGTTCGACCGAGAGGATCTTGTCCGGAATGCGGCGGAAGACCGCGCCGATGCCATAGCGGTCGCGGAAATAGTTGCAGCGGAAGCGCCCCACGCCCTCGAGCGCATAGGCGAAGTCGGTGTCGTTGGTCTCGTCGAACTGGAGCTTGTTGCGCTCCGGCAGCAGCTCGGTGAGCACCTGGGTGAGCTGCTCCGCCGACAGCTTCGGCGCGCCGCTGAGCGGCACCATGTCGCCGGACTCGCGGATCATCGGCTGGTGTTCCGAGGTCAGGTGCAGGTCGGAGGCCTTCTTCTCGGCCATCATGCGGAAGAGGTTGTCGATCCAGGCCATGGGGTGCTCCGGGGGCGGTGCCGTTCAGCCGTCCGGCGCGACCCGACGCGCGCGGTTGCCGTGCGGCGCTGGAAGTATGCTCCGCAAGGACCGACTGCGCCAGCACCCGGCGTCATCAACCGTGCGCAGGCTGGCGGTGCGCGCAGCTCGGCGCCGGTCAGATCGGGGCCGCCAGGGCGGCCTGCTGCGCCGAGTAGATGGCGAGGATGCCGTCACGGGCGCCCGCGAGCATGCCGTCGAGCGCGGCACGATCGAAGACGCCATGTTCGCCGGTGCCCTGGACTTCGATGAAGGCGGGTTCGCCGCCGGCGACCGGGCGGCGCATGACCACGTTCATGTCGACCTCGGCCCGGCTGTCGTTGGCGTAGTCGAGATCGACCACCAGATTGCCGTCGACCACCCCGACGCTGATCGCGGCGACCTGGCCGAGCAGGTAGTGCTCCGGCCCGCTCTTGCCCTGTTGCTTGGCCAGATGCGCGAGCGCATCCATGAGCGCGACCCAGGCGCCCGAGATCGATGCGGTGCGGGTGCCGCCGTCGGCCTGGAGGACATCGCAGTCGATCGCCAGGGTCACCTCGCCCAGCTTGTCGAGATCGACCGCCGCGCGCAGGGCGCGACCGATGAGGCGCTGGATCTCGACGCTGCGGCCATCCTGCTTCGCGCCGTCGCGGCGTTTGCGCGGCGAGGTCGAACCGGGCAGCATGGAATACTCCGCGGTCAGCCATCCCCCACCGCTTCCACGGCGAAATGGAGGGATGTCCTTTTCCACCGAGACCGTGCACAGAACCCGGGTCGCTCCGAACGAGACCAGGCATGAGCCGGCGGGATGCTTGAGGTAGTGGCGCTGGAAGGAGACGGGACGCATGGATTCTCGCATTCGGTGGGGATGACGACGGACGGTCCACGGGCAGCGAACGCTGCTTGCAGAGGAGGATCGCGATCGGATGGGATCGGTGGCTGCTGCGGCTCAGGCGCTGCGCGCGGCGGCGATCACCCGTTCGGGCTCGCTGCCCATGAGCAGGCGCAGCACCGCCTTCTGGGCATGCAGGCGGTTCTCGGCCTGGTCGAAGACCACCGACTGCGCGCATTCCATGGCGCCGTGCGTGATCTCCTCGCCGCGGTGCGCTGGCAGGCAATGCATCACCTTCGCCGAGGCATCGGCGCGGGCGAGCAGGGCCTCGTTGATCTGGTAGCCCTGGAACGCGGCCAGGCGCTCAGCGCGCTCGGCCTCCTGCCCCATGCTCGTCCAGACGTCGGTGTAGAGCACATGGGCGCCCTTCACGGCGGCGCGCGGATCGTGGATCTGCTCGACCGCCTTGCCCCAGGCGGGACCGAATGAACGGATGTCCTCGGCCGTGAATGCATAGGCCTGCGGGCAGGCGACCACCAGGGTCGAACCGGCGATCAGGCAGGCCTGGGCGAGGCTGCGGCAGACGTTGTTGGCGTCGCCGATATAGACCACGCGCAGGCCGTCGACGCGGCCGAACTGTTCTTTGATGGTCAGGAAGTCGCCGATCGCCTGGCATGGGTGCGAGTAGTCGGACAGGCCGTTGACCACCGGGATTCCGGAATGCTTCGCCAGGCCTTCGACCGTCTCGTGCTTGAAGACGCGGGCCATGATGCCGTGCACCATGCGGCCGAATACGCGGGCCACGTCCTCGATGGTCTCGCGCACACCGATGCCGAGCTCCTCGCCGCGGATATACATCGCCGAGCCGCCGAGCTCGGTCGCCGCCAGCTCGAACGAGACGCGGGTGCGCAGCGAGGGCTTCTCGAAGACCATGGCCAGGGTCTTGCCCGCGAGGGCGTGTTCAGGAGTGCCGGAACGCCTGCGTTTCTTCAGGTATCCTGCAACCGCGAGCAGATCATGGAATTCCGCCGGCGACAGGTCGGCGATGTTGAGAAGATGGCGCATGGTGGTTCAGGCCTGCCCGTTCGTGGGTGGCGGGTCCAGTCTCAGTTCGGTGCCGATGCCTTCGGCGGTGAAGATTTCCAAGAGCAGAGCGTGGGCGGCAGAGGCGTCGACGATGTGGATCTTGCGCACGCCGTGCTCCAAGGCGCTGATGCAACTCTCGACCTTGGGTATCATGCCCCCCTGGATGACCTTGCGCGCGACAAGATCGCGCACCTGGCTCACCGTCAGGCTGGATATCAACGTCGAGCGATCCTTGGGGTCGGTCATCACGCCGGGCACGTTGCTGCAGAACATCAGCTTTTCAGCAGAAAGCGCAGTGGCTACGGCGAGCGCGATGTCGTCGGCGTTGGTGTTCATGGCCCGGCCTTCACGATCCACCGACAGCGGGGGCACGACCGGGATGAGCCCACGCGACAGATAACGGGTCAGGCGTTCGCGATCCACCCGGGTCGGATTGCCGACCAGGCCCAGGGCGGGATCCATGATCTCGCCGTCGACGATCCGATGGCGAGGCGGGCACATGCCGATCGCCGCACCGCCGAGTGCGAAGATGCGGTCGACGATCTGGGCGTTCAGGCGTTCGACTTCGCGTGCCACGATGGCCATCGCCGGCGCATCGGTGACGCGACGACCCTGGTGGAAGACCGGAGTCAGGCCGGCCTGCTCCATCGCGCGCGAAATCGACTTGCCGCCGCCATGCACCAGCACCGGTCGGACGCGGACCTGCTCCAGGAAGACCAGGTCGGTCAGGAGCGAATCCAGGATCTCCGGATTCTCGATCGGCTCGCCGCCAAGCTTCACGACCACGATCTGGTGGTGGAAACGCTTGAGGAAAGGCAGAGCCTCGATGAGTACGCCCGCCTTCTGGGTCGCCTGGTCGATCACGGTCCGTGTTCTCCTGGCCGCCGGGATTTAGCGGCTGAATGAAGCAAAGGCGCGACCATAGCGAGGTATCGCATTTGTCGAGAGGGGGGCGGCCACTTGGAAGCGTCACGGAATTCCCCCTGGGTAACTTTTTGCGGGACCGCAGGAGAAACCTCCGCCTCGAAACGACCTTGTTCCAACGGCATCCCCATCGGCGCACCGACCCGCTCGGTTGGCCCGCCGAGGTCACTGCGGCTTGAGGGGTTAACGGAGCAGAATGCAGGAAAAACACTTTTAATTGTTAATCATGAAAGAAGGATGTTGACTCTCGAATCCGATTCACCATATTGCGCCTCCCCAGCGAGGAAGGGTGTCCTGAAAAGGCCCCTGAGACGTGCGGGGCCCAGGGAAAATCCTGGGAGAACGTCAGGAAAGTTTGACAAATCAAGATCCGTAGCAGGGGATGTCGCGCTGGCGCAAGCCG
>CAZZJC010000004.1:59503-171127 GCA_964654285.1 uncultured Candidatus Kuenenia sp. | reverse complement strand
TTGATGCCACACGGACGATTCAGGAATAACGGGCCTAACTGAATGCCATTGCTCGCCACCTCCCGAGGTGACAATTCAGCCCTCGGAAGCTCCCAAACCGCTCGTCTTCCAGGTCTACCTCATCGCCACTCGCGCCCATGGTCCGCCATCGGGCGCTTATTTTTTGATCGTGGCTCGGGGGCATATCCCATCCGCAGGGGTTGGATGGCATGCCTATTGTGGGGGGGATCCGGTGAATCGGAGCGATCCGACGGGGCTATTTACCATATATGTTCATGGCGTAAACAGTGATCACATTGGTTATGAATCTTTAAGAACCGCTTTGCGGAAGGAATTTGATAATAGGAATTGGTCTAACGGATTAAAGGAGGAGTCAGTAATAGACTTTACTTGGGCATGGTCCCCCACGGCCGCTCAAATATCAAATGGCGACAAATTTGAAAACCCAACAACAAATGCCAGTGATAATATAGGAACTCGCTCGAATGATAGATCTGGTTGGTATACATCGGGAATGAGTGGTCAACAGTGGCAGGGAGTAGATAAATTGAAAAATACAGTTCGTGAACTTCGTGCATTAATAGCATCTGACCCGAGTTTATCAAAAGAGAAAATTAATATTGTCGCGCATAGCCAAGGCACTTTAATTACATTGGCTGCTCTACAAGATGGAATGGTCGTTGATAATGTTATATTTATGGGATCGCCAATGGATAAAGAAACCGTAGAAGAGAGAAGTTCTAACACTAATTGGCCAATTGCGATAAAGAACGCCGGTCATATTTCGAATCTTTGGTCTTCCTCAGATGGAACGGCAAGCTACAAGGGCGGAATCGGAGGTTTTGGGCTTCCTGATAATACGATCGGTTTAGACAATAAAGTAACAGATCATCGGTTGTCAGGGGTGGATCATTTTGGATCGTCGGGATGGTGGTCTGGAAATTGGCTACATTACGATCAATCTCCAACTAAATATCGATCAATTCATGGAGGACCGCCCAAGAAAATGGATAATCCAAATTATGATAAAAGCGAAGAGGCGCGTATTGATCAAAATTACAAAATGGTTAAATGGTCTTTTAGCGATGTGTTTTTTACCGGTTCTAATTATGAAGAAATGAAATCATCTTCAAGGGTATCATTGGAAAAAATTAAAAAGGACGCATCTACATATATTACAAGGCCAGCACCATGAAAACGTCAATCTTTATTTTGTTTTTAACTGTACTCTATTCTTTATTATGGTATCCATTTATTCTTCCTGCCGTTGAGCCGCGCGGATCTGGGGGTTTCGCGTCAACGTTAATAACAATTATGTTCGGGATTGTATTTTCTATTTTCGTGACGGCGCGAATTGTATATTTGATTATTCAACGCAAAAGAGCCATCAATATCCATAGTGCTCATTTTATTATAGCATTTTTGTGCTTGTCTGTAAGCATTGGTGTGGTGATCAGACTTTCGAATTTATGAATATTAGTGATTCCACGACGGTCGAGAATACCGGACATGCCCGTATTTGATTCGTTATTGAATCGCCACCACTCGCTGCGCACGGATAAACCGGCGTAAGGTCCCACGACCCTTGAACCCTGATCCATAGCACTTCCCTGACGCCCGATTGACAATCCGCACACGTAGCGAAGTCGAAAAATGTCCGTGGCGACCCATCGCCACCTTCGCTACGGTTTTTGGTATTTCTTCACGATCTCGCCCGTGGACGTCCCCAACCACCCCAATAAGCTCCCCATCGTGCTCCGCTGGCTCAATCTTTCCGCTCGCCTAGCCCTCGCCGCCCTGGCCATCCTGGGGTGAGTGCGCCGATGGCCGCGAGCGGTCCAAGCACCGGTTCTCCCGCTGGGGTCGGGAATATGGCTACGGCAACCGCGTTGATCCAGGCTTCTGCAACGATCGCGGCGCGGACACCACCCCGGTGGACGCCTTCCCTGCCGGGGCGTCGCCCTACGGCGTGCTCGACCTGGCCGGCAACGTCTGGGAGCTGACCGAGAGCGAACGTGACGATGGCCACACCCGCTACGTCATCCTGCGCGGAGGCAGCCATCTCGCGATCGACGGCAGCTTCTGGTACGTGGCCTCCGGCGCCCAGCCCTGCGACGTGCATGAGAAGATGCTGCTCTGCGGCCCGAAGATGGATCGCTGCGCCAATGTCGGCTTCCGCTGCGTCACGGATTGCGCGGGGTGAGGCGCGGGATCAGCGGCGTTCCAGCTGCTCCAGCGCCGCGCGTCGCATCAGCGGTTCAGGCGCCGCGAGGCCGGTCCAGCGGTGGAACTGGCCGACCGCCTGGCAGATGAACATGTCGAGGCCGCAGATGGTGCGGCAGCCGGCCATCTGGGCGTCGCGCAGGAAGCGGGTTTCCAGCGGCACGTAGACCGTGTCGAAGACCGTGGTGCCGGGGCGGTGCGCGTCGCCGGGCCAGGGCGATTCGTCGGGGTCGACACCGTTCTTGCGCATGCCGACCGCGGTGCCGTTGATCAGGATGTCGTAGGCGATCCCGCGCGCGGATTCCCACGCGACGGCGCTGGCGCCGGACTCGGCAGCGAGCTCCTCGGCGCGCTCCGGGGTACGGTTGGCGATGGTGACCTTCGCCCCCCCGCTGAGCGCCGAGAACACCGCCGCGCGGGCGACCCCGCCGGCGCCGAGCACCAGGACGCGGCGGTCTTTGAGGTTCGCCCCGGCATCGAGCAGGCAGGCGCGGATGGCCTCGGCGTCGGTGTTGGCGCCCAGCAGTTTCCCATGCTGATCGCGCCAGACCGTGTTCATCGCGCCGATCCCGGCGGCGAGATCCTCCAGCCCGTCCATGAGCGGTTGCAGGACGTGCTTGTGCGGGATGGTCACCGACAATCCGGCGATCCAGGCACCGCAGGCCTGCCAGAACGCCGGCGCGTCCTCGACCCGGAACGGCACGTAGACCGCATCCCGGCCGGTGTGCTGGAAGGCGAGATTGTGGATGAGCGGGCTGAGGCTGTGCGCGATCGGCGAACCGATCACGCCGTAGATCGCGGTCGCTGGACCCTGGCTGCGCAGGCGGTACCGCCCGAGCAGGTCGCGCACGGTCGGTTGCCCCGGCGCCGAACCGGCGTCGTCATCCAGGCGGGCGAAGGTCAGGTGCGCGCCCCAGCAGCCGGCGAGCAGGCGCGAGGGCAGGCCATGTTCGCCCATCGCCAGCGCAACCAGCGGTCGACGTTCCCAACGGTACAGGCGTTCGATGAGCGCCAGATCGGTGCTGTCGCGCGCCGTGATCGCGACCTTGGCCACGGTCGCGCCGGCGGCGTACATGGAGCGGATCCTGCCTTCCAGATCCTCGCCCAGGCCGGTGAAATCGTGGTAGCTGAGGATGAGTCTCGTCGCGGTCGGAAGGGTGAATCCGGCGCGCTGGAATGCCGGCCAATGCGCCAGTTCGACATCGACGTAGGCCGGGGCGCGTGCCGCGACTGCCGCCTGGTACAGCGCGATGCGGGCGGCTTCACCGTCCCGCCAGTCGCCGCCTTCGGAGGCGTGCCGGACGGTCAGCAGGTAGGGCAGGGCGAGCGCAGGCAACGCGGCGACGAGGTTCGCGGGTTCCGCCCCGCAGCGGTCGAGGCGGACCTCGACGAGATCCGCGCCCTGTTGTTTCGCCGCGTCGGCCTGCGCGATCAGCGCGGCAGCGGTGGCGGCGGCGATGGGGACGACGACCAGGACCATGCGCGCAGCATGCGGGTCAGGATGCGGGCGGCCAGCGGCCAACGCGGGATCCGCTCCGCGGTGTCGGTGGCGCAGCTACAGCCGGATGATCGCGGAATCGCCGGCCGCGGTGGAGCGGGCGGATCCGACCAGGAGGCCGGCGAGGCCCGGTCCGCCGAGCACCAGCGCCTGGGCGAGGCAGAGGGTCCGGTCCTGGCCGGAGCCGCGCGGCCTGAGCCACGCCTGCACCGCCCCGGGCGGCAGCAGGCCGGCGTGCCGGCGTTCGCCGCGCGCCAGCGACGCGCGCAGCCGCTGCGCCTCGCGTCCGAGGCGCGCGAGGCCGCTGGCGCGCCGGCGTGCGGCGTCGCCAGCCAGCGGCGCGGCGGCGAGCGCGGCGAGCGCTCCGTCGAGGGCCGCCAGCTCGGTCGCCAACGGGGCGGGAAGCGTCGGCGGCAGGGATGCGGGCCGGGCCGGATCCAGGCCCCAGCGATCGGCCGCGCGCGCGATCCAGGCGGGCAGCAGCGTGGCCGAGATCCGGGGCACGAGCTGCGGCCGCGGCACCTCGGCGGCGGCATAGATCGGCCCGAGCTGGGCGTGGTAGGCGACCTCGCCCGGCCCGGCGATGAAGGCAACCGCCGGCAGCGCGGCCTGCTGCAGGACCGGGCGCAGGGCGGCGCCGGGGCTGAACGCGGTGGGATCGTCGTCGAGCAGGCGCAACGCCGTCGCGCTGTCGATCGCCACCCGGCCATCACGCCGGTCGGCGAACACCGGTGGCCGGCCGAGATCGGGGAATGCGGGTGCGCAGCCGTGTTGTTCCAGGTCGCGGGCGATCGCAGCCAAGGCCTGCTCCGGCCAGCGGGCAAGCGCGCGCCGGGCCGATTCGCGCCAGAGCGGTCGCAGGCGGTGGCCCTCCACCGCGACGAGGCCGGGCAGCAGGCGGGTCAGGACGCGGCAGGTCCAGGCGCCCATGCCCTCGTCCGCTTGCGGTTCGCATGCGTTCCACGCGGCGCTGCCAAGCCCTGGACCGGCGACCTCGGCCAGGCGGGGCTGGAATCCATCCCACCAGGCCCGGGCCGGGCGGAAGCGCAGGCTGGCGCGGCCGGCGCCCAGGTCGGCGGCATGGCGGTGCAGATCGCCGTTCTGGGCGATCAGGTCGGCATGGCCGGCCTCGCCCAGGTCGTGATCCTCGCTCGCGCACCAGAAGATCGGCACGCAGGGCCGCCCGGAGGCGGTGACGGCTTCGGCCAGCGCCACCGCGTGCGCCGCCTTGACCAGGCTGTAGAGCGGCCCTCCACCGACGGCCGGCTGCTGGCCGCAGACCACCGCCACGGACCCGGGCTCCAGCAGGCGCCGGGTCTGGGTGCGGTCATTTCCGGGCTGGGAATCCAGCGCCGCGACCAGGCCCGCGCGATCGCTCGCGGCGGTGGGGCGCTGGGCGAGCGCGGCGGGAGCAAACTCGACCCCGCCCAGCCACGCCGCCACGGCGGATTCGCCGGAGCGCAAGGCATCCCACAGGCGGGGCGGAGTCATGCCCGCATTCGGCGGGCGGCCGGGTCAGAAATCAATCGCGAACTGGGCGGCGACGCGGCCTTCCTTGGGGTATTCCTTGCCATCCCAGGTCGCGGTTTCGGTCGCCGCGGCGGCGGCGAGGTCGAAGCGCATGGCCCAGAGGTCGATACCGACGCCGGCGGTGAGGACCAGGGGATCCTGGTCGTAGGCCAGGTTCTGGTAGGCGCCGGCGCGCAGCGACAGGAAGCGGGCGAGGACGAGCTCCACGCCGCCGGAGGCCTTCTGCGACTTGACCCCGGGCAGCAGCGATCTGGTCTGGTTGAGGTCGAGGTCGCCAGCGATCGAGAACGAGAACCACGACCAGGTCTTCAGGAACGCGGCGCCGGCGGTGAACTGGCGGTCGAGGGTCACGTCGTCGAGCTTGACGCCGGCGACGGTCGGCCCCTTGAAGGTCGGATTGTTGAGGTTGCGGCCGGTGAGACCGACTTGGAAATACGGGATGCGCGCGATGATGCCGGCGTCGACGCCGAACTGCGAGGTCTGCTGGTAGTTCTCCCGGACCTTCATGATCTCGTCCTGGCTGTCCTTGTTGAAGACCAGGACGTTGGTCGCATAGACCCGGCCCACCATGTACTTGCCGGTCACCCCGATGGCCAGGTGGTCGCCGAGGGCGACGCCATAGCTGACCGGGATCTCGCCGATGCCGTAGCCGTAGGCGGTCACGCTGGTGGTGTTGTTGTCGAGGTTGCTGGTCGCCCCGTTGGCGACGGTGATCAGATCGGGGAACAGGCTGGTGATCTGGGCCTGGGTGATGCCGGCTTGCGAAGCCTGGTAGTCGAGCGCGGTGGCGGCGGCGGTGCCGGCGGCTCCGCCACCGAGCGCGGTGGCGAGCTGCGCCTGCTGCGCCGGGGTGAGCAGGGTCGGGGTGTAGCCGGTCGGAGCGGCCGCGTTGGTGTTCACCTGGTTGGCGAGGGCGGAGCTGCTCAGGCCGACCCCGATGTTGTTGAGGTCGATATCCTTGACATAGCCCACGGTCTGCGCCTGGAACCGGGCGCCGACGGCGAAGTGGCCGATGCGGATGCCCACGCCGCCGGTCGCATCGGCGGTGAAGCCGTTGCCGGGATCGGCGAGCGTCTTGAAGGATTCCAGGGTCGTCAGCAGATCGCGGGCGTCCTGCTGGCTGGTGATCCCCTGCTGGCCGAGCTTCTTGTAGTCGATCTTGTCCAGCTTGTCGATCTGGTCGGCCAGGGTGCCGCGGATCTGCACCCCCACCTGGGCATCGATCCCCAGCCCGAAATCCTTGCGGCCGAGGTTGTTGTTGTCGGAAGCCGAGCGGACCTCCTTGATGTCCTTGGGGTCCGCCTTGGGATCGGCCTCGGCCTTCTCCATCCGGCCCATGAAGCCGAGGATGCCAGGGTTGTGGTACTGCACCGTGACGTCGTCGGCGCTGGCGACACCGGTGCCGCCCATGCCGAGCGAGCGGGTTCCGACGATGGTGATGTCCTGGGCCGCAGCGGTGGACGCGAGGGCGAGGAGGGTGGCGGAGAGGGCGTGACGCATGGGTGCTCCTGAAAAAGGATGGTGAGTGGTACATCAGAGCATCGTGGTGCGCAATGTGTTCCTGGTCGACCAGAGCAGGTGTTGCGTCGCCGGATCGCGCCGGATCCGGTGCGGTTCGCCGGACTTTCCTTCATCGGGACTGGGCCGACAGTCCCACCCATGCGCGTCGTCCCTCTGCTGCTCGTCGCCATCCTGTCCGCAGGCGAGATCCCGGTGCCGGTCGCACCGCCCGTTGTCCCCTCGCCGCCCCCGCCCCCGTCGGGTCCTTTGACCGAGGCCGATCGCGCCTTCCTCGACCAGGTGCGGGCACGTCAGACGGGCTTGAAATCCATCTCGGCCGCATTCACCCGGCGCGTGCGCCGGATCGACGAACCCGCCGAGGCCGGACGCGCCTGCACCGGCGAACTCGACCTGCTGCTCCCCGACCGCTTCGCGGTGACCTTCGACGGCCAGGATGGGCCGGGGACGAAGCTCCGCCTGGTGTCGGACGGGGAACGCATCTGGGAACAGCAGCGCTTCGACCCCGAATCCCCGCCGGATCCGCCCAAGATCTATCGTCTGGCCGAGGCCGACCCGGTGGTGCGCCGGCTGCTCGCCTGCGCCCGGCTGGATCTGGACGCGCTGGCGCGGGACTTCCGCCTCGGCGTCGCCGGCCCGGCCGACGGCGATCCGGCCGGCGTGAAGCGCCTGCTGCTGACGCCCATCGACCAGCAGGTCGCGCGCGAGGTCAGCCGGATCGAACTCGCGCTCGATGCCGGGCTGGCGCCGCTGCGCGTGGTCTACGACGATCCGCAAGGGAACCGCCACGTGCACGCGATCACCCGCTTCACCCGCGATGGCGCCATCGCGCCTGAGAAGCTCGCTCCACCCGCCCCGGGCCAGAAACCATGACCGACCGGCTTTCGCTCCCCCTCGCTGACGATCTGCACGTCCACCTGCGCCAGGGCGACCGCCTGCGCCAGGTCGTGCCCCAGGTGCGTGCGGGCGGGGCCGGGCGCGTGCTCGCGATGCCGAACCTCAAGCCGCCGCTCGCGACCGCCGCCGCCGCCGCCGCCTACCGCGACGAGATCCGCCGCATCGATCCCGCGCTCGAGGTGCTCGCCACCGTCTATCTGACGCCCGCGCTCGACGCGGCCGAGGTGCGGCGCTGCGCCGAACGCAAGATTGCGGCGGTGAAGAGCTATCCCAAGGGCGCGACCACCAACAGCGAGGCCGGGGTCGAGTCCTACGAACCGTGGTATCCCGCCTTCGCCGCGATGCAGGACGACGGCATCGTCCTCAGCCTGCACGGCGAGGTCCCGCCCGGCCAGGGCGGGGCGTGCGTCCTCGACGCCGAGGAGCGCTTCCTGGGCGAGCTCGAACGCCTGCACCGGGCCTTCCCCCGGCTCCGGATCGTCCTCGAACATGTGACCTCGGCGGCGGCGGTGGCCTGCGTCCAGCGCCTGGGCGACACCGTCGCGGCGACCATCACCGCGCACCACCTCGAACTCACCGTCGACGACTGGGCCGGGAAGAACCACAACTTCTGCAAGCCGGTGGCGAAGTATCCCAGCGACCGCGCCGCCCTGCGCGCGGTGGTCGCCGCCGCGCATCCACGATTTTTCCTGGGCAGCGATTCCGCCCCGCATCCACGGCATGATAAGGAGACCGCCTGCGCCTGCGCCGGCGTCTTCACCCAGCCGCTCCTGCTGCCGTACCTCGCCACCACCTTCGACCGCCTGGGCATGCTCGACCGCCTGGAAGCCTTCGCCTGCCGCTTCGGCGCCGCGTTCTACCGCCTGCCACCGATGTCGCAGCGGATCACCCTCGTGCGCCGCCCGCAGACCGTTCCAGCGAGTTACGGCGATGTGGTGCCGTTCCGCGCTGGTGAAACATTGGACTGGAGCATCGCGGCCGGCTGAGCCTGCGCCTTGGCAGCGAGCGTCTCGGCGATCGCCTCCGCCATCGCCGCGATGAACGCCGGATGGTCGTGGACGCCTTCGGCGCGGGTCCAGCCGAGGCCGAGCTGGCGGCAGAGCGCCTGGGCTTCGACATCGAGGTCGTAGAGCACCTCGACGTGGTCGACCAGGAACCCCGCCGGACTGACGATGACATCCTGGGCGCCGCTGGCGGCGGCCTCCTTCAGCACGTCGGCGATGAGCGGGGACGACCACGGGATGGCGGAGGTCGGCGGGGCGCTCTGGAAGGCGAGCGCGTGGGCTGGATGGCCGAGCGCTTCCGCGAGCAGCCGTGCGGTGGCGGCGATCTGGGTCCGATACGGGCTGGAGCGTTCGACCGGCAGCGGCACGGCATGGGCGGCGACGATCAGGCGGGCGGCGGCGAAGCGGTCGGCGCTCCAGCCGGCGGTGGCGGCGCGGACGCGGGCGGCGAGCGCGGCGATGAGTCCGGGGCGGTCGAAGAGCGGCGGCACGATGGCGCGGACCGCGATGGGATTCTCCAGGCGCTTCGCGGCGTCCTCCGCGTCGGTGCGGTAGGAATCCCAGCCTGATCCGGCGTGGTGCGCGGTGAGCGGAACCACGATGCAGTCCGTGCAGTCCTGGGCGGACAGTTCCGCCAGCGCCTGATCGAGCCACGGCTGCCAGTGGCGGAAGCCGAGGGCGACCGGCGCGTCGAGGCCGCGCCGCGCCAGTTCGCGGCGCAGGGCCAGCGCCTGGTCGCGGCTGCGCTGGTTGTAGGGACTGAATCCGCCGGCGACGGCGTGGTAGTGCGCCGCGACGGCCTGGATGCGGGCTGCCGGATTGGCGTCGGCGCCGCCTGAGGGGCGTCCCGTCCCGCCGGGCTTCGCGGATGGGCCGGCCGATGGCGCCGGGGCTGGGCGGGGCCGGCTGTCCAGCACCTTGGCGACGAAGCATTCCGCTTCGCAGCCCGGCGTGCGCGGGCAGTCGGGCCGGCGGCCGCAGCAACCCGGTTCAGGACCGCCGAAGCCGGCGAGAAGGATGCCCGTGGTCATGCCGGCAGGGTGGTTCCCATGCGCGGCTTGTCATGGGCGAACCAGCCGGGCATTCGCGCCGGGCCGTGGCAGGGGCGGGATGAGCCGACCGGAAACCCCGGTTGCGCGGCGCCGGATCGGTCCACCCTGCGACCCCCCATGGCCACCCCCCGTCGCATCTTCGGCATCTACCACTACCTGGGCGCGCACGCCGAGGAGATCCGCGAGTTCATGCAGGCGGTCGGCACCAAGTCGAGCACGGTCGACCACCTGATCGCCAAGGACCGCGTGAAGCTGCTCGCGCGCTTCGGCGAGGAGCTGATCGAGCTGTGCGATGTCCTCGCCGGCACGCACAAGGATCCCTACATCATGGAGGCGAGCCAGACCTGGTACTGGGCCAGCCTCTACGCGGTCGCCTGCGGTGCGGGCTGGGACGACATCGGCTGGAAGGAGGCGCCGCTGCTCGCGGTGCAGTCCGGCATCGCCAGCGTGGCCGACCTGCGCACCACCGCCGAGCGCCTGCCCGCCCTCGGTCCCGACCAGGTGCGTCCGGCGAAGCTGTTCGTCCTCTGGGCCTGCGCCGACCGCCTGTACCGCCAGGTCACCCCGACCGACAAGGTCTGGACGGTGGAGCAGATCATGGAGGCGGATCTCAGCGAGATGCGCAAGCGCCCGTATCTCGCGCCGGTGCTGCGCGCGGTGGTCGATTAGGAGGTCAAGCCGTGTTCGATCTGCCGCTGTCTTTCGCTCCCGCCTACCACGTCCTGGTCTGGGGCGGCCGTCGCATGGAAGAGTGGCGTCGCGATCTGCCCGCCGGCCCGGTCGGCGAAAGCTGGGATCTCGCCGACCATCCGCGCGGCATGAGCGTGGTCGCGGACGGCCCGCACGCGGGCAGGACGCTGCGCGAGCTGACCCGGGCGCACGGGCGCGAACTCGTCGGCCCCGCTTTCACCGGCGGCGACTTTCCGCTGATGATCAAGCTCATCGACGCCAACGATCGGTTGTCGGTGCAGGTCCATCCCGATGACGCGCTCGCGAAAAGCCTGGGCGTGGCCGAGCGCGGCAAGACGGAATGCTGGTTCATGCTCGCCGACGGCGGGACTCTCTATTCCGGCTGCGTGCCCGGCACCGATCGGGTGGCGTTCTCCGGCGCCCTCGCCGCCGGCTCGGTCGACCGGCTGCTCGCGCGCCATCCCGCCAACGCCGGCGACTTCTTCTTCCTGCCTGCCCGCACCGTGCACGCGCTCGGGGCCGGCTGCCTGCTCTACGAGGTGCAGCAGACCTGCGACGTGACCTTCCGCCTGCACGACTGGGGCCGGGTCGGACTCGATGGCAAGCCGCGCCAGCTCCATGTCCAGGAATCGCTGGCCACCATCGATTTCAGCGCGACCGGCGGCGCGACCGGCGGCGTCTTCGCCCCCCATCCCGCCGGGGGCCAGGCGCGTCCGCTCGCGTCCTGCCCGTATTTCACCGTCGAGGAGCGCCGCATCCAACCCGGCGGCCGCAGCACCGGCGGCGGCGGAGACGCGTGCAGCATCGTGATCTGCCACGGCGGCAGCGGCCGTCTGGCCACCGCCGCCGGCGCGGTGCCGCTCGCCGCGATGCAGACCCGGCTCGTGCCCTGGCAGGCCGGCGCCTGGACGGCCGAGGCGACGACCGAACTGCGGCTGCTGGTCGCGACTCCGCGCTGACCGGCACCGACCCTGATCCCCTGACCACGCTGGTCCGCTGGGCAGGCTGATGGCTTCACGCCGACCATCCTTCGGCTAGAGTGCCCCCATGCGCGTTGCCCTGCCTGCTGCCGTGGCCGTCCTGTTGGGTGCCGGCTGCTTCCGGGGCGAGCCGCCGTCCGCGACGGGAAAACCGCAGCCGGGACCGGCCGCCAGCTCCGCTGCCGCGCCGGTCGCTCCCGCTCAGGCCCCAGCACCTGCCGCCCCGGTGGCCGTGGCCGCTCCGCGTCCGGCTGCGACGAATCCGGTTCCGCCCCGGTCGCCGCCGCCGCCGGCGCGCCCTGCCCCGCCGCCAGCGCGTCCTGTTCCGGCGGGGCAACCGGCCGTCGACATCCCGCCCTGGATTGCCGATCCATCCTGCGATGGCCGTTTCGCCGCCGTCGGCAGCCATCGCCCCGCTGCGGGCGCCCAGGCCGACCAGGGCAGGGTTCTCGCGGCGGCGCGCTCGGCGCTCATCCAGCGTTTCGCCCGGCTCTGCGAAACCGCCTGGCAGCCGATCACCGGATCGACTCCGGCCGTGAGCCGCAGCGTCGCGCAGGCCGTCGCGCACGATCTGGAGAACCAGCTCATCGCCGCCAGCCGCCAGGGCGCCGGATGGACGCATCCGACAGACCAGAGCCTGCATGTGCGTACCTGGATCCCCGTTGATGATCTGCGACCTCTGCTGCGCCGCGCCAGCGATCAGCTCGCCATCCGCTGGAAGTCCGCCCATGAGGCCGGCCAGGCCACCGAGGCGCCGAGTCCCGCCGGCCAGCAGCGCCTGACCTCCGCCTTGCTCGCGGGCGCAGGCCTGCGCTGACCACCCGGAGCGGTCCGGCGCGCACCTCCGCTCTTGCCAACTTCCGATCCCTCGCATACTCCCCCAGCCTTCGCAAAGCCTCCGGGCGATTAGCTCAGCGGCTAGAGCGCCTCCTTTACACGGAGGATGTCGGGGGTTCGAATCCCTCATCGCCTACGCGACCCACGCGGTTGCAGCCCATCGGCGGCGAATTGAAATCTGGCCTGGTAGCTCAGTTGGTTAGAGCGCCGCCCTGTCACGGCGGAGGTCAGGGGTTCAAGTCCCCTCCAGGTCGCCATAGCAAACCCACGGTGAAAGCCGTGGGTTTCTTGTTGTGTGCCTGGCAGGTCTCGCCAGCAGGGGGTGACAGTCCCCTCCGGGCCCTGATGCACGGGAACCGGCCTCCTAGGCAAGGGTGTCCGCCGCGAGGTGGGATCCGAAAGAAGCGGATGGCGAACCGTGGAGGCGATGGACAAGAACCGGATAGAAGGCCGCGCTGGTCGGGCAACCCGGCAATGGACGGGACCACCCGAAAGGCATCCGTAGACCAGGGCGGCAAATCCGGCGCCGACCACGGGACGAAGGCGAGACTTGCCCTGGGAGATCTGGACGCGCTGCCGGAGCAACCGGCTATCACGGCAGCAATGCCGGGAGAGGGCCCGTCTGGCGCAACAGGAGATCGCGCAGGTGCTGCGTTGGGGCTGGTCAGCGCGCCGAGCAGGCGGCCGGTCTCGAGATCCACGGCGGGAATGACATGCGTGCGATGTCCACCGAAGAGGAGCGTCGTTCCATGGACGATGGCCAGGCTGGCGGAGCCGTTGCAGCCAGGCGTCTCCGTCGTGAAGACGAGGGTCAGCTCCTTGCCTCCGAGGCGCCATGCCCGTACCCGCGCGTGCGCTGCGGCGGGGTCGGGCTCATCGCGGAAGACCGGCACATGCACGAGCAGGTCGCGCCACACCAGCCAGGTTCCGCCCCCGTCGGCGGAGAAGGGGAGCGGGTACTCGGCAGCCTTGACACCGGTGAGCGGATCGACCAGGAGGAAGGCCGATCCCTCCCGCGAGACCCGGGGATACGCGAGCAGGACGCGTCCATCCGGCTGGCGGAACGTGCGGGCGAAGCCGCGCCAGCCGAGGAATGCGGCTGGATCCGACCAGAGGCGGCGTCCGGTGGCGGCATCGAAGGCGTGCAGTTCGCGGTGGCCGGCATTGAACACCACGGCATCGCCGACCACGATCGGCTTGGCGAGGCCGGCGCCGTCGCTGTGGCCGAGGGTCTTGGGCGCCTTCGGTGGAGTGGCCGCCGCCGAACGTCGCGCGATCACGGCGCCCGCCGCCTCCCGCCATCTCGCGCTCGCCGGCCCGAGGTCCGACTCCCAGATGAGCGCCCCCGTCGCCGCGCTGAGAGCGTAGATCTGCCCGCCGAAGCCGGTCGCGAAGACCCGGCCCCCGGCGATGGCGCAGGTATTGCCCGGCATGCTCTTCTGATCGCCCTGCCAGTTGACGGCGCGCATCGGCAGCTCGGTGCGCCATCTGGTCAGTCCGCTGCGCGCATCGATCCCCACGATCACATCGTCGGCATGCGCGAGCAGGCGTTCGCTCCAATCATAGGGGACCTCCTGGGGCGGTTTCGTCGCGGAGAACTTCCTCCCGCCCGAAGTGAAGGTCAGCTGGCCCGTCGGCTGGTGGAAGTTCACCACCACCAGATCCCCGTCGGCGACCGGGCTCGATGAGCCGCAATAGAAGAAGGGGAGCCGGGCCTGGCTCTTCCAGACGAAGCGCGCCGCGCCCAGCCCTGCGACCACCGGACGATCGATGGGGACGGCCGATCCCAGCCCGTCCATCCCCTTCGCCTGCGGCCAGCCGAAGCCCGGGCGCAGCGCATCTTCGCGAGCGCCAAGGGCGGCGGGATCGTGCTCGGCCGCGAGGGCGATGGCCCCTTCCACGGCCGGCGGCGACATCCTGCCGCTCTCCCCATTCCATGTGCCGGCACCTGACGCGAGATCGATGTCGACGCGCATGCGCTTCGACATGAGCCGGCCTTCCATGACGCGCCACAGATCGCCGCTGAGGCGGCCATCGGCGATCGCCAGCACCGGCCAGCAGGGCATCGGCATCCGGACCGGATCCCGGCCCCGAACCAGCACGCCATCGTTGAACCGCATCTCGCGGACGATGACGCCATCCGGACGGTCGGTCTGCACCCAGGCGTTCTCGATCGCGCCGTCCCGGATGAGAACGCGCAGCAGGGCTGGGCCGCCTTCCCCTTGGGGGACTTCGCCCTGCAGGCGGTAGTCGACGACCCGGTCGGCGCGGCCGGTGATGCGGGGAGGATCGGCGGCCGGGGTGAAGGCGCTCACCCCGGCCTCGCCAGCCAGCGCGAGCGGCACGGCGGCGGTCAGCAGGGGCAGGAGGCGACGGGTCGTTGTGAGCATGGGATCCTCGAAGGGAGGGCGGGGGGGCGAGCACGCGCCCGTAGGCGTATACCGATGCATCGACATCGGCGCTGATTGCTCTCCCAGGACAAGTATGCAGCATCGGACGGCGTGCCGCAGGATGCCGATCCGCTCTGCTTCGGCACATCCTATCGCCCTCGCGTGATCGCCGCGGGCCGCGTCTTGCGCAGCTTCCGAGGCGAGGTCATCCAGATGCTGCCGGTGCATCGTTCCGCAGGCATCCTGCCGACCATCCATTGGCGGCTGATCCTGATCGCGGAGGGGACGGCGGCGCTGCCCGAACTCGGGCTGCGTTTCAGCGAAGGCATGGCCGGCCTCCTCCATCCCGGCTGCCGGGGGACGATCCGGATCTCACCGCGGACCGTCGTGCTGCATCTTCTCTTCGACGCCGTGCCGCGCGCTGCCGAATGGAGCGGATTGCACCCGATCAGCTCGGATCGCGACATCCAGCCGGATTCCATGCAGACCTGGGGCGTCGAACTCCCCTGGATCCTGGCGCATCCCCAGGCCGTCGAGCTGCACACGCTCATCCAGCGCCTGCGCCTGGAGGTGGGGACCTCGGCTGCCGCCAACCTGCTGGCCGATGCCCGCCTCGGGATGTACCTCGCCAACCTCGTGTCCATCGCCGGCCGCGATCGGGGCCCATCGGACGGCCTCCGCAAGGATGCCGACGAATCGCGCATGCGGACCATCATCGACATCGCGCGGCGCATGGTGGAATGCAACGGCGGGACGACCGTGGCGGAGGTGGCCCGGCAGGCGGGAGTCTCGTTCCGGCACCTGTCCCGCGCCTTCAAGCTGGCCGGCATGCCCGCCCCGCGGGCATGGCTGGAGCGTCTGCGCATCCAGCGCGCCGCGGTCGAGCTGGATGCCCTGGATGAGCCGGTCCAGGACATCGCGAGGCGCGTCGGCTACCGCTCCGCGGCCGCCTTCTCCCGCACCTTCAAGCGGATCATGGGGTCGACGCCGCAGGGTTGGCGCCGACGGCCATGATGCCGCTCCAGGGTGTCGCCGGCGGAACGGCGATGGAGCAGGGACTCCCTGCCGGGCGGTCGGATTCCGGTCGCGGCATCCGGTGGCGGAGCGAGCGGCCGGCGGAGCGCGTCGTGCCCCCGGCCGGCTGCCGGGGCCAGGTGTGCGCATGCGAATGCGTTGCGCACGCTCGGATTGCACTATTCAGGATTCACCACCAGGTTGACGAATAGAGCCGGGATCGGCGGGCCGCGGCCCGCACGAATTTCCGGTGGTTACTTCGAGATCAACCACTCGCGGCCACCGGAACCGTACCTGGGTTCGTCAACCTGGTGGTGAATCCTGAATAGGGGGGATCGCAGCCCCGGGAGGACACAGAATTCGTTCTCGGATAGTCCGATGGCATCGTCACCAATCCAAGCCAGCCACACGGCCGGCTTGCTTCGTCTGGTGGCGGATCGCGGGCCTTGCGTGCTTCCCGTCCGGGTTTTCCGGTCTACGACCGCGCCATGCATATCGCGCTGTTCGGCGGCAGCTTCGACCCCCCGCACCTGGGGCATGTCTGGTGCGCGACCTGGGCGCGGCTGGTCGGCCGGGTGGACGAGGTCTGGATCCTGCCGGTCGCCAGGCATCCCTATGCCAAGCCGCTGCAACCGTGGGAGCGGCGCTGGCGCCTGGCGCAGGCCGCGTTCGCCGACCTGCCCTTCGTCCGGCTGCGCGACGATGAGCTGCGCAATCCGCAGGGCTATACCATCGATCTCGTCGAGGCGCTGGGACGCGCGCATCCGGGGAACCGCTGGTCGCTGGTCGGCGGGACTGATACCGCGCGCGATCTGCCGAACTGGCATCGCGGGGCTGAACTCGTGCATCTGGTAGGGATCATCCCGGTCCCGCGCCGGGGATTCGACGATCATCCTGCCGCGCTGCCGGCGATCAGTTCGAGCGCCATCCGCCGGATCCTGGCGACGGGCGCGAGCGTGGCCGGGCTGGTGCCGGCGGCCGTCGAGGATCTCCTGCGCAGCGAAGGCTGGTACGCGGACGGCCAGCCTACTTGATGATCCGCAGGCCGCCGCTGTTCGCGGCGGCGATCGCCGCCAGCCAGCGTTCGGCCTCGGGATCGAAGCGGCGGTCCGCCTTGTTCTGCCATGGCATGACCAGGTGGATGCGCGCCAGGGCCGGGCGGTCGCGGTTCAGGACCGCCACCTTGTTGACCGACTCCTGCATGTGCGTGTGCGCGAGCTGCGACGGGTTGCCGAGGAACCAGAGCACGCTTTCGGCCCCGGGCCGGGTGAGGGCGATCTCGATCGGGATGACCGAGGCCTGGGTCTGGAATTCGGCCAGGTTCTTCTGGTCCAGGGCATCGAGCAGCCGCGCCTTGTTGCGCCAGGTCGCCCGGATCGGCGTCCCGGGCCAGACGCCGCCGGTGGAGTTCACCAGGACCATGCGCGAGGCGGCCGACAGGCGCATCACCGAGTTGCGCAATTCCAGGCGCAGGCTTTCACCCGAGGTGCGGTTGCCGCTGAACTCCGGCGAATCGATCCAGCGCGCCCTGCCGCCAATTCCACCTGATTCGTCGTTCGGTGGCTGGTAGATCAGCGCCACGCAACGTGACCGGTCGGTCAGCTTGAAGAAGCTCAGTTCGCTCTCCGCGCTGATCGCGGGCTGATTGCCACCGGTGAAGGAACGCCCCGAGCCGTTGAGCCACAGGCGCCAGGCCCGCCCATCGACCTGGCGCTGGCGGCAGTAGCCGGCGAGCAGTTCCTGCAGCGCGTCGCCGCCTTCGCGTTCAAGGGTCGGGATCACCGTGGCGACGACGCCATCGTGCCCCAGGCGCATCAGGGCCCAGGTCGCCGCCGCGCGCACGCCCCACCACTGGTCGCGCACCGCGAAGGGGAGCAGCGCCTGGATGCAGCGCCCGCGCAGGGCGGGATCCGGTGGTGCGACCAGGCCGATGGCGTCGGCGATGGCGGCCCTCAGTTCGACCGCCCGGCCGCCCGGATTCGCGGCGAGCAGATCGAGCAGGGACGGAACCGCATCGACGCCGAGCGTCTGACCGTAGAGGTCGATCGCGGCGGCGCGGCGGCCCGGCGCCTGGTTGCTGCGGGCGACCGCGAGCAGGCTCTCGCCCAGGCGCTGCGACGGTACCTGCGCCGTCAGCTGCGCCGCCACCGCCGCGTTGAACACGCCCTCGTCGGGATCTTCGAAGAGGGTTGCGCGCAGGCGCCTTCCCGTCTCGCCCCCCAGGATCCCCGCCAGTTTCGCCAGGGCGAGGCGGACGCCGGGGTCGTGATCGGCGGCGAGGACCGCCAGGTGCTGGTCGGCGGCCCCGCCGGGCCAGGTCGGAACGATCGCGCGGTTGTTGTTGGCCGGAGAAATCCAGGTTTCGCACAGGGCGGTGCGGACCTGCACGGCGGGATCCCGCACCAGCCGGGGCAGGGCGGCGACCAGCGCCGGCATGGCCAGGCGGGCGGCGAGGTGGACGGACCGCTCGCGCACCCGGTGGTCAGGATGGGCGAGGAGCGTGGGCAGGATCTTGGCGGTCTCGGTCGGAAAGGTCTCGGCCAGCGCCTTCGCGGCCGCTTCGCGCACCGTGAACGGCAGGGAGGGGAGCAGGTTGACGAGTCCTTGCAGCGCGGCCGGCCTGCCGCTGTTCGCCAGCGTCTCGACCTCGGCGAGCTGCTTGCGCTCCGGGCTCTCATCGAAGCCGGGCAGGGCATCGCTGCCGTCCAGGCCGGCGGCGAGGATGAAGAGGCCGGCGAGCGCCCAGCCCGCCCGCGATGACCGACCTCGCGGCTGGTTCATTCGATCTCCCGGTAGGTGCCGTCGTGCTCTCGTGCCAGGGCCGACAGCAGCCTGGTCGCGGTCGCCCGTTCGCTGGTATCGACATGGAAGGCGATGGCGTGGACCCGCGTCGGCCGCTCGCGTTCGCGGTTGGCGCTGGCGATCGCGGCGAGGATGTCGTTCGCATCGGTCAGTCCGATGGTGGGTTGCCCGTCGGTGAGCAGGAACGTCGCCTGGATCCCGGGCTGCGCCAGGGCCTGGGCCAGGGCGCCATGGATGTTGGTGCCCCGGGCGCAGCCCTGGCTGAGGATGCGTTCGAGGGCGAGCGTCCGGTTGCGGAAGCCGGCCCGCACCGGGGCCGCCTGCCATGGGTGCGGCTCATCGTTGAAGTAGATCACGTTGAACGCGGTGAGCAGGCCGAGGGTGCGCAGCGAGCGGCGCATCTCCTTGCGCACCAGGCCGAGCTTGCTCTGGCGGTTGGCGCCCTGGCCGAAGACATCGTTCATGCTGCCCGAGATGTCGATGACGAAGGCCACGGAAGCCACCCGATCGCGCAGGTAGGCGAATTCGACCTCGGCCTCGCCGGCGGGCAACGGCGGCACCCGGACCGGCTGGAAGCGGCCGGTCTTCTTCCACCAGGCCTCCCAGGCCTGGCGATCCGGCAGGGTGAGGCCGGTCGCACCCTGGAGCAGATCGGCGGCCTCGTCGTTGAGCTCGCCGCCGATCTCGGCGATCAGGGTCTGGAGGCCGATCGGCGAACCCGCCCGCAGCAGCGCCCAGGAGGCGGCCTGGCGGGTGGCGCGCCATCGATCGCTGCGCGCCAAGGGCGCGAGGGCGCGTTCGATGCGCGGGGGCAGGTCCTGGCGCGCCGGGCTGATGTGGCCGATCGCCTGGCAGATGGCGCAGCGCAGCTGCACCTGGTCGGTGGTGGTGCGGCCGAGCAGTTCGAGCAGCGCCACCACGACCGACTCGTCGCCGATGCCGCCGAGCGTCTCGGCCGCGGCGGCACGCAGGGCCTCCGGGGCGGAGGAACCGGCGAGGGCGAGCAGCACCGGCGCGAACTCCCGGGCGGACATGCCCGCCGCGCCGAGGTGCTCTGCGGCGGCGGTGATCACCGGTTCCGGTCCGGCGGCGAGGCGCTCGAACAGGCGGTCGCGCAGTCCGGGCAGGTCGCGATGCACGGCGGCGGCGGCGATGGCGGCCAGCACCACGCGCAGATCGTCGTCCAGCAGCAGTCGGGCAAGGGTGGGCGCCGTGCCGCTGCCGCCCGGATCGACCGGTACCCCGGGAAGGACGGCCAGCGCCTGCGCCGCCGCGAGACGGACCTCGGGGGCGCGGTCGACGGCAGCGGCGAAGGCGGCCTGGGCCGAGGGCTCGCCGCCCAGCTTCGCCAGGATGTCCAGGCCGCGTCGGCGCCGCTGCGCATCGGCATCGGCGATCAGTTTGCGTGCGACCCGGCCGGCGCAGTCGGGCGGCTGGCGCAGCACGAAGGTCAGCGCCGCCTGGCGTTCACGCGGATCCGGTGCGGCGACCAGCGCGGTGGCGAGGGCCTCGATGCCCGGCCCCTGACGGTGGGCCAGGCGCGCCAACTGCGCCGCCCGGCTGCCGGGCGGCGACGACAGCACCGCCGCAGCCTCCGCCGGGGCGAGGTCCTCGGCCGGCAGGAACGCCGCGAGCGTGAACGCGAGGGCGATCCGAAGCGCGTGATGGCTGGGCAGACGCCGCGCTGGCGTGAAATCCAAGGAAAATCGCACGTGCGCCCCAGATGCAAGGCGGAAGGAAGGAGTGTGGCAGCGCCACATGAATGACGACCAACGCCGCAGCGGGAGTGCACTTGCGATATTCAGCCTCATTCAACGACCTTGTAGACGCCGCCGTTGAGCCTGGCCAGGCGTTCCATGAACGGCTTAGCGACCTTCTCCTCGGCCTTGTCCATGTAGAACGACAGGGCGTGGATGCGGCAGGGCTTCGGAACCTCCTGGTTGCGCTCGACGATATCCGCGTTCAGCAAGTCGGGTTCCTTGATGAATCCCACCGTGGGCTGGCCGTCCGAGAGGAAGAACAGCGCTTCGACCCCTGCCGAGACCACGCCGGCCGCAATCGCCGCGTGGCTGTTGGTGCCGCCCCGCGCGGAATGGCGGTCCATCTCCTCGCGCATCAGCCATTTGTTGCGCCAGGTCGCGCGCAGGGGGCCGTTGCTCCAAAAAATGACGCCTTCGGCGAAGGAGATCACCGCGAAACGCGTCCCGGGCTGGAGGTCGCGCAGGGTGCGCCAGAGTTCGGCCCTGGCGGCCTCGATCTTGGGTCTGCTGACCGGCTTCTCACCTTTGCGGGGCGGAATGGTCCGGCTGTCGTTCATCGAACCCGAGGTGTCGAGCACGAACACCGCGTTGCTGACCACGTCTTTGACATCATAGAAGTCGATCTCGGAGGACTTCTCGTTGCTGAACGCCGCCTGGTGCTGCCAGTCCTTCTTCGCCGTCAGCCACCACTTTTCCCACTCGGCGCGGGTGGTGAAGCGCTGGCCGGTGTAGCGTTGCAGGAGCCAGCACATGTCCTCCGGTTCGTTGCGCGAGATCCACGCCGCTGCGCAGGGGATGGCCTGTTTCGAACCGATGCGCATCAGGGCCCAGGCGGCGGCGAGGCGCACCCCCATCCAGCGGTCGCCGTTGGCGATCGCATCCGCGGCCTGATCGATCCGCGCGACCACCTTGGCGTCGGTCGGCGCGATCATCCCCAGGCTGTCCCAGATCGCTGCCCGCGCATCCTTGTACTTCACCCCGGTGCACTGCGGCAGGCCGGCGAGCAGCGCCTCGGTCGCCTCTGGTCCGCCGATGCGGCCCAGGGCGTCCGCCGCGATGCAGCGCGCCTCGAAGGCGGGTGCAGTCGCCAACTGCCGCGCGAAGCCCTTCACCAGGGCCGCTTCGGGGAACTTCGCCGCGAGCAGCTCCTCGACCACCGTGCCGGCGAGCTCCTCGGGCAGGGCGGTGGTCGCCTCGGTGAGGGCGCGCAGCGCGAGGGGCGAGTTCTGCGCCACCGTGCACAGCGCCTTCGCCGCGCCGTTGCGCACGCGCAGATCGATGTCCTTGGCGACGGTCACGACGAGCAGTTCGATACCCTTCCTCGCCGTCGCATCGGCTTCACCGGCCGCGATCAGCGCCGGCGCGACCTCGACGGCGGCGAGCCGGGCGATCGCCCCGTTGTCGGTGCGGTCGCCGGCCAGGCGCTGGATGAGTTCGATCGCCCGTTCCTTCCTCACCTGGGCCGCGAGCAGCACCACCGAGCAGCGGATGCGCGGACTCCGGTCGGCGGCCAGCCGGTCGAGCGCCTTGTCGGCCTCGGCCGGGAAGCCGGCGGCGAGCGCCTCGACCGCCGCCACCCGCACCGCCCAGGCCTTGTCGTCGAGCAGCTTGAGGAGCGCGTTGAATCCAGCCTCGCCGAAACCCTTCAGCTCGCCGGCCAGCGCGACGCGCTGTTCCAGCGTCGCCAGGGCGCGCTTGGCGAAACGCTGCTGCACCTCGGCGGGCAGATCCTCGGCCTGCACCAGTGCGGCGGTGACGAACAGAAGCAGGCAGATCCCCAGGCGCATGGGCGCATCAGACGCCGCAGCGGCCCGGATTCCATGGGGAGGGATCCAGCACGGGCACGCGGCATCATCCGGCGCGTATCACCAGGTGGATCATGGGGTCATCGGCTCAGACCCGCGCCAACCCCTGGTTGAGGTGCCAGGCGACCTCGCCGAACTGCATACGCTCGCGCAGGGAATCGAGGTCGGTGCCGGGGCCGATGGGCACCAGTTCGATGCCGGCGATGGCGGCGAGGTCGCGCAGGTGGCCGGTGGTCAGGGCCTGGGAAAATGCCGCGTGGTGCGCCCCGCCGGCGTGGATCCAGGCGGCGCAGGCGGTGGCGAAGTCGGGGCGGCAGCGCCAGACCGCGCGCGCCACCGGCAGCTTCGGCAGCGGTTGCGGCGGCGTGACGGTGTCGACCTCGGCCACGATCAGGCGGAAGCGGTTGCCGAGATCGACCAGCGAGGCGTTGATCGCCGGGCCGGCCTTGGCGTCGAAGACCAGCCGCGCCGGCGGCTGCTTGCCGCCGATGCCGAGCGGATGCACTTCCAGGCTGGGCCGCCCGGCGGCGATCGAGGGGCAGACCTCCAGCATGTGCGCGCCGAGCACGAGTTCGCGCCCGGATTCGAGGTGGTAGGTGTAGTCCTCCATCCACGACGTTCCGCCGCTGAGTCCGGTGGCCATGGTCTTCATCGCGCGCAGCAGGGCGCAGGTCTTCCAGTCGCCCTCGGCGCCGAAGCCGTAGCCGTCGGCCATCAGACGCTGCACCGCGAGCCCGGGCAGTTGCGGCAGCGCGCCCAGGTCTTCGAAATTGGTGGTGAAACCCTGGAAGTTTCCGTCTTTGAGGAACTGCCGCAACGCGAGTTCGATGCGCGCCTGGTCGCGGAAGGCGCCCGTGCCGGTGCCGGCGGGGATGGCGTAGCTGGCGGCGTAGGTGGCGACGAGGCGGTCGACCTCGGCGTCGGAAAACTGCGCCGCGAGCGCCACGAGTTCGGTCACCGCATGCGGGATGACGCTCAGGCCGAAGCGGATCTGCGCTGCGACCTTGTCGCCATCGGTGACCGCGACGTGCCGCATGTTGTCGCCGAAGCGGACCACGCGCATGGTCTGCAGGTCATGCCAGCCGAGCGCTGCGCGGGCCCAGCGGCCGAGCCGTTCCTGCACCGACGTTTCAGCCCAGTGGCCGACCACGACGGCGCGCTCCAGGCGCATGCGGGTGTGCAGGAAACCGGCCTCGCGGTCGCCGTGGGCGGCCTGATGCAGGTTCATGAAGTCCATGTCGATGGTCGCCCACGGCAGGTCGCGGTGGACCTGGGTGTGCAGGTGGGCGAAGGGCTTCTGCAAGGCGGACAGCCCGCCGATCCACATCCGCGCCGGGGAAAACGTGTGCATCCACAGGACCAGCCCGGCGCAGGACGGGTCGGCCGAGGCCGCCTGGCAGAGCCGGCGGATCTCGTCGGGACCGGTCATCACCGGCTTGACCTCGATCGGCAGGGGGATCCGGCCACCGGCGGCGAGACCTTCGGCCACGATGCGGGCGCCCGCAGCGACCTGGGCGAGCGCTTCGGCGCCATAGAGGTGCTGGCTGCCGGTAACGAACCAGAGACGAGGGGATGCGGTTGTGGTCATGGAGTCGATCCGTGGGCTGGCCGGGGGAGTGCGGCAGGCGGCAGTGCCGGCCTGGCTGCTTGAGCCGGCTCAACCGAGCCTAGCCGGACAAGCGTGCGTACAACCGGACTGGTTCAGGTCCCGGCCTGGACCCGTTTGGATCCCGGCGCTTCCTCCGTGGTCTGGCTGATCAGCGTGCCGAAGCGCTTGCTGATCGCGAGAGCGGGATCGAGCGGCACGGCGACCGGCCGGCAATCCTTGGGGATCGAGATCAGCGGCACCGGACGCAGGGTTTTCCCCGCGAATTGCGGCAGCCATTCCTTCTCGGCCTCGAGCATCTCGGCGCACATGCGGCGGATCTCGTCCAGCGTCAGGACCGCACCGGTCAGCGGATCCATCGCCATCGCCTGCATCGCCTTCTCGGGGTCGCCCTCCAGCGCGGCCTCGGCGGTCAGGGTCTGGACGCTGATGTTGCTCAGGCACGCCGCGGCGCACTGGCTGGGCAGGCGGCCGACCCTGGTCGGATGCAGGCCGGTGGCATCGGCGAAGGTCGGCACCTCGACGCAGCAGCCCTCGGGCAGGTTGTCGATGTAGCCGTCGTTGCGCACGTTGCCCTGGAAGCGGAACGGCCTGCCGGTCGCCACCGCCTCGACGATCCAGGAGCAGTATTCCACGCTGCGCGCCTCGATCCTCGGCGAGTCGAATTCGAGCGGGTCGTGGTCGCGGTACTTGGCCGCGAGCGAGGCGCAGTAGGTGTAGTAGGCGCCGCTCTCGCCGCCGAAGCTCGGCTCGTCGCAATAGGCGTCCAACGCCTTGCGGTTCTTGCGGAACCACGGCAGGTACTCCGACAGGTGGCCGGTCGATTCGGTCATGAAGAAGCCGAAGTGGCGGAAGACCTCGCCGCGCACCTTCTCATTCTTGTAGTATTCCGGCTTCTCGAACAGCTCGCGCAGCTGCGGGTAGAGATCGCGTCCGCGATGCTCCAGGCGCAGGAACCAGTCCATGTGGTTGATGCCGGCGCTGAAGTAGGTGATTTCTTCTTTCGGCACGCCGCAGTAGCCGGCGATGAGATCGAGCGTGGTCTGCACGCCATGGCAGAGGCCGACCACCGGCACGCTGGTGATCCTGCCCAGGGCCAGGATGTTCCCGGCCATCGGGTTGGCGTACTGGAGCATGATCGCGCCCGACTTGGCGAGCTCCTGCATGTCTGCGGCGATGGCCGCCAGCACCGGGGCCGAGCGCAGACCGCGGCAGACGCCGCCGGGTCCGAGCGAGTCGCCGATGCATTGGTCGACACCGTATTTCAGCGGGATCTGGTAGTCGTGACGGAAGGCCTCGACCCCGCCGACCTGGATCATCACGACCACGAAGTCGGCGTCGCGGATGGCCTCGCGGCGGTCGGTCGTCGCCCAGACCGAACCCGGAATGCCGTTCTCCTTCAGCATGCGCCTGGCGAAGGATTCCATCCGCCGCAGCTTGCTCTCGGTCGGGGACATCAGGGCGTATTCCGTGCCGGCCAGGGCCGGGGTGGCCATGAGGTCGTTGAGCAGGGTCTTGCAGAAGACCACGCTGCCGGCGCCGATCATTGCGATTTTCATGCTTTTTCCTTGGATGCCTTGGGGGATTCCGGGTCAGAGACCCTGGTTGTGGTAGACGAACAGCCCGTCCTTGCCGGGCGCGATGACATCGAGCCGGCCCGTGCCGCTGAGATCCGCGAGCGCGAAGTGGATGCCGAGCCCCTTGGTGTCGCCGATCGGGCCGTAGTCGATGACCTGCTTGGCGAAGCCTTCGCCGGTCCACTTGAAGTAGTAGAAGCCGTAGTCGTCGAACTCGCCCGGATCGTTGCCGCAGTGGGCGCGGTGCCGTTTGCCGGTGACCAGTTCCATCTGGCCGTCGCCATCGATGTCGGCCCACTGCAGGTCATGGTACTGGGCGTTGAACGGATCGATGGGATGGATGATCCAATCGCGTTTCGCGCCGCTGCGCCGTTGTTCGATCCAGGACAGGCCGTAGCCATGACCGTTGCCGACGATGATATCGTTGACGCCATCGCCGTTCACATCGACCACCAGCATCGGCACGCTGGAACCCCACCACGGCAGCTTCCAGTCGGGATGCCAGATCCACCCGCCCTGCCAGGGATCAGCCGGGGCTTCGAGCCAGCCGCCATGGAGGACGATGTCCATGCGGCCATTGCCGGCGAGGTCGCCGCAGCCGAGGCCATGCCCCTGGGTCTGCTTGTCCGGGAAGGAGAACAGGGTGTGGGCGTCGAACGCCCCGGTACCCCTGCCGTTCGCATCCCGCTGCAGGCGGAAGGCGCGCACCTCGCGCCGGGGCGGCGTGTTGGGCACAATCTCGATGCAACCATCGCCATCGAGATCCCAGGCGCGGGTGGTCTCGACGTTGCCGACCTCGGCGATGAGGTGTTCCGGCCAGGTCTTCTTCGGGTCGCCCGGATTCTGGCGCCAGCGCAGGGTGTTCCCCCACCAGCCGCCGGTGATGAAGTCCATCCGGCCATCGCCATCCACATCGAGGGCGATGGTGGAGAAGTCATCGTAGTACTCGCCGTGCATGGCGACCGGGCCGATCGCGTGCTTCCTGCGGAAGTCCGGCCCCTGGTACCAGAAGCCGCCGCTGACGATGTCCGGCACCCCGTCGCCATCGACGTCGAAGACGCCGGCGGATTCGAAGGTCTCGTCGCTGATCCACTGCTTGCGCCATCTCAGGGGCATGGGGTCGTTCCTTGGTTTCTACGGGGGGATGGCCGGTTCAGGCGCCGAAGCGCAGGCGGATGTAGTCGCGCGCGACGCGCAGATCCTCGACCGCCTCCTCGGCGGCGCAGGGCGGGGCGATCTCGCCCCGGCAGACCTTGACGAAGTTCACCGCCTGCTGGCGCATGGCGTGGATCCAGGGCATGACCGGCTGGATGCGCTCGGGCGCCGCACCGTCGCCGGGGTCGCTGTAGATTTCCACCGTGCCGGCGCGGTGGAGGGTCATCGGCGCGGGCAGGGACAGGCGCACGTAGCCCTTTTCGAACGCGACCAGGGCCTCCTCCTGCCAATCGATGGTGGTGCGGTAGGGGGTCATCTCGATCACCGCCGGGATGCCGGAGACGCTTTCCGCCGCCAGCAGCACGCCGCTCTTTTCCGCATAGGTGACCCGGTAGCCCTCGCCCAGCAGATGGCGCAGCAGGTTCACCTGATGGATGTAATAGTTGACGAATTCGGCGTATTTCTTGTACGTGGACTCGTCCAGGTCCGACGGCCTGGCTTCCGTGGCCGGTCCACCGCCTGCGACCTTGTCGCCGGCATTCAGCAATCCGGTGAACCCGTTGGCGGTCCAGTCGCCGGAGGGCATCAGGATGCGGACATATTTCAGTTTGCCGAGCCGGCCCGTGGCTTTCAGGTCTTCGATGCGCGCCTTGGCCACGATGGTGGCCGGGTCGCTGCGCTTGTGATATCCGACCATGTGGACGCAGCCGGCGGCCTTGGCGGCGGCGACCATCCTCACCCCGGTGTCGGCATTGATGCAGAGCGGTTTTTCCGTGAGCACCGCCTTGACGTGGGGATAGATCTCCGGGATCAGCGCCGCGTGGTGGCCGAACTGCTGGCTGGCGACGACACCGTCAAGCTTCTCGGCCTTCAGCATGCTCAGGTGGTCGCGGTAGACCTGCCTGATGCCGTTGCGGCCGGCGACCAGCGCGCCGGTCTGCTCGCGCAGTTCGGCGAGGGCGACGACCTCGCAATCGGGAATGGCCAGGTAGTTCTTCAGATGGGCCATCTGGCCCATGCCTCCGACGCCGACGAAGCCGATACGGGTGGTGGTCATGACGGGTCTCCTGCCGACGCTGTTCTGCCAGGGCGGCGATTGCGGTGACGCGTCATTCTATTGATCGGGATTTCAAAGGACAATACGCTAATTTTGCCTACGCTTGCCGGAAATTGCTCCAGGCGCGAGGGCGGGGAACGTCATGGACCAGTCAGCACGCCTTTTCGCGGCCGGACGGATTGAGAGCGACCCATCCTGGCGGGTTCCACGTCAGGTCCACGGCCACCACGAGCTCATCGTGCCCTTGCAGGGTCGGATGCGGGTGGTCTTCGACGACCAGACGGTGGCTGCGGAGGCGGGAGACCTCCTGTTCTATCGCGCCGGTCGCCACCACGCCGAATACAGCGATCCATCGGACCCGGTCGAGACGCGGTACATGGCCTTCACCTCGGAGGTGGCTGCCACCTGGACATGGACCACCCTGCACGACCGCGACGGCCGGGTGCGCGAGCTGATCTCCTGGCTGCACAACGACTGGCAGGCCCGCGACCCCGGGGCGGAGGACATCCGCCAGGCCTTCACCCAGGCGATCGTGGCCGAATGCCGTCGCCTGATGACCACGCACGAGGATCCCTTCCTGGCCAAGGTGCACGCCTGCATGGAACGCGACCTCGCCCGTCCGTTGGCGGTGGGCGACCTGGCTGACGCGGTGGGACTCAGTCCATTCCACTTCATCCGCCGCTATCGCCGCCTGGTCGGCCGCACCCCGATGGCGGAACTGCGCCGCCGCCGCATCGAGGCCGCCCGGCACCTGGTCGCCACGACCGATCTCCCCCTGGCCGACATCCCGGCCAAGGTCGGCATCGCCGACGTGCAGCACCTGACCCGGCTCTTCCGCCAGCATCTGGGATCGACTCCGGGCGGGATCAGACGGCTCCTGTATCGGGCCTGAGCTGCCGCAGGGCCGCTTCCCCCGGGACCCTCCGGCGAAGATCCGTGCGCATCCACCGCCCTGCTGAACCTGCAACGGCGGGTTCCTTGGGAGCGCAGGGGAACACCACCGGGAGCATGCGGATCGCCTGGGCTGGAGACTTGTGGCCTTTGTGGCCAACCACGATCCGCCGCAGGTGGTGGCGCAGCCCCCGCCAGCGGCCCGCATCCCGGTCCTGCGCCCGATTGACCACCCTGACCTGCCCTCTATCCTGCCGCCCCTTCCATCCCGTCCGAGGCCCTTCCATGCCCACCGCCATCCTGCCCCGCAGCCTGTCCATCCTGACCGGAAGCGACCGCCCGACGTTCGTGCAGGTGCGTGTCCTGCGTCGGATCGCGGGTCAGGACGCCGAGGAACGGGCGAAGCTCGCGGCGGTGCTCCAGGACGGCCTGCCCGGCACCAAGGACAAGGTCCGCACCGCCCTGCTCGCGCTCGCCCTGCAACGCTACAGCGACGCGGAAGAGGCGCTCGACGGCCTCGATTTCAAGAAGGATCCCTACGCGCAGGCGGTGCTCGGGCTGCTCTATGCCGATCTCAGCGAGTGGGCCGAGGCCAAGACCAACCTGACGGCGGCGGCCAAGGTGCTGGGCGAAGCCAAGCTGGAACTGGTGCGGGTGCTGGTCTCCTCCGGCGCGGTCGACGAGGCCGAGAAGATCCTCGGCACGATCTCCGAGGAGGGTCCGGAGAAGCACTTCCTGCAAGGCATCATCCTGGAGGCGCGCAACCAGGTCGAGCAGGCGATCAAGGCCTTCGAGGCCGCGCTCGAATCCGAGCCGCCCCACGTCGAGGCGGCGTTCAAGCTCGCGGTGCTCCTCGATCGCATCGGCGACGATGATCTCGCCGCCGAGCAGTACCTGGTCTGCGCCGACGCCAACCCGCCCTACCTGCCCGGCGTCATCAACCTCGGCATCCTCTACGATGAGCGCGGCGAACCCAACGCGGCGATCGACTGCTTCCGCCAGGCCCTCGCCTTCAACCCGCACGACCGCCGCAGCCTGACCCTGCTGCGCGACGCGCGCGCCAGCCGCGCGATGTACTACGACGAGAAGGAGGAACGTGAACGCGAACGCATGGAAAAGATCATGCGTACCAGCGTCAACGACTTCGAACTCTCGGTGCGCAGCCGCAACTGCCTGGCGAAGATGAACATCTTCACCCTCGGCGACCTGCTCCGCATCACCGAGGCGGAAATGCTCTCGTACAAGAACTTCGGCGAGACCAGCCTCAAGGAAGTGAAGGAGATGCTCGCGGTGCGCAACCTGCGCCTGGGCATGTACCGCGACACCGAAGAACGCATCATCAGCAAGGCCGACCAGAAGATCCTGGGCGAATCGGTCGAGCGCCTGGAACTGTCGCCCGCCAGCATGGCGGTCCTCGAATCGCTCGGCGTCACCCGCATCGGCGACCTCGCCCAGTACAGCGACCTCGACCTCTACAAGGTGCCGACGAGCGGCCAGACCTTCGTGCAGGAACTGTCGACCGCGCTCGGCGCCTACGGCGTCACCGTGCGCAAGCCCGAGATCCGGGCCTGAGCTGACTCCTGACCTGGGTCGGGTGCGGCACGGTTCGCCCCGCGCCGCCCCCCGGTTCAGTCCGGTATGCGTATCTTGGCGAAGCCCTTGGGCGCGGGCGGGAATTCCGGCTTGAGCTCTTCCAGGGCGCGGCGCACCAGCTTGGCGACCAGCCAGTTGCGGAACCACTTGCGGTCGGCGGGCACGACGAACCACGGCGCGTGCGTGGTCGAGCAGCGCGCGAGCGCGATCTCGTAGGCCTGGCGATAGTCCTTCCAGAGCTTGCGTTCGCTCAGGTCGCCCGGGTTGAATTTCCAGTGCTTGTCCGGATCGGCGAGGCGGTCTTGCAGGCGCTGCTTCTGCTCCTTCTTGGAGATGTGCAGGAAGATCTTTAGGATCTTGATCCCGGAATGGTGCAGCAGCGCTTCGAACGCGTTGATCTCGCCGTACCGGCGTTCGATCGTCTCCTTGCTCGCCCATCCATGTACGCGGACCACCAGAACGTCCTCGTAGTGCGAACGGTTGAACACCGCGATGTCGCCGCGACCTGGAGCGGCCTTGTGCACGCGCCAGAGGTAGTCGTGATCGAGTTCCTCGGGGGTCGGCTTCTTGAAGCTGGTCACCGTCACGCCCTGGGCGTTGAGCGGCCCGAAGACCTTGCGCACGGTCCCGTCCTTGCCGCCGGTATCCATGGCCTGGAGGACCACCAGCAATCCGGCGCGCCGCGCCGCGTAGAGCCGTTCTTGCAGCGAATCGATGCGTTCGACATCGCCGTCGAGCTCGGCCAGGGCGCGCTCTTTGCCTTCGGGGCCGGCGAACGGGCCGGTCTCGCTGGTATCCCAGTCGCCCAGGTCGATCCGGGACTTGCCCGTCGGTACGCGGAAACGGTCGAGCACCGGATGATCTGCCATGGGAGGTCTCCATCCGCATCCTGCGAGCCGCCACCGGATCGGCAACGGGATCGGACTGGTTGGGACTGGTTGGGACCAGGCAGCCTGGCAAAGAACGTTCCCGCTGCGCGGGGTTCCGGCTGCACGGGGTTCCGGCTGCGTCGGAAGGGGGGGCTCCGCCGTTCCCGGTTCGTGCCGGTCCGGTGGCTGCCCGCCGCATCAACGCGCCTCCGGTGCTCTCCCGTGAGCCGCCTGACGGCTGCTCGCCAGTTGGACTTCCTGGGGACGCCGGCGTCCCGGCAGGTGAAGCCGAATGCGCAGGCCGCCACCGACCGACCTTTGCGCCGCCATGAGGCTGGGACCAGGGTGCAACGGGAATGGGCGCCGGACTCGCCCTGCGGTCCAGCGGCTCGTGAACCTGAACCGCAGGATTTTTCCGTGATAACCACCATCCGGCAGCGGGCATCCCAGGTGGAATCGTGTCGTATCGGCAAGATAGCACGGGTGGTGTCTCCTCTATGTTGCAATTCAAATGTATTCATAAGCATATGTACATCATATGATTGAAACCATTTTTATGCCCATGATGTCTCCGGTAGATATCACCTCGGCGAGGTCCGGTTGCATAACTGCGTACGCCTACGGGGTTCAAGTTCCGGCATGACCATTGCTGAGCGTTTCACAACCCCAGACGAACCCACCAAACCCCATGCTCACCGAACCAACCGTCCGCAGTGGCCCCCCCGAGACCATCCTCGCCGAACTCCTGGCCGAACGCTCGGGGCTGACGGTGGCGCCCGAGATGATTCCGGCCCTGGTTGCCGGGCGGATCCGGCAACTCGGCCTCGATCTGGAATCCTACGCCAGCCGTGTCGAAGCCGACCGCCTGGAGCATGCCGTCCTGGCCGATCTCCTGCGGCCGACCGCGGCCGAGCGCATCTCGGTGGCGGAGCAGGAGCAGGATATCGTCAAGCGGATCATTCCCTGGGCGGCGCATCGCCAGCGCAACCTGCTGCGTCCGACCCTGCGGATCTGGGTCGTCGACGACAGCGATGGGGCGGTGGCCTGGTCGGTCGCCGCGCTCCTGCACCGCGACGTGCCGGAACGCGAGATCTGGGAATTGTCCATCCTTTCCACCCATCCCGCGACGGAGGCCCTGATCCGCTCCCGGGTTGGGCGTTATTCCGAGGCCCGGCTGGCCACCCTGAATCCCGAATTGCGCAGCCAGATGGTCACCGCGGATGGCACGGTGCGCCGCGAACTGCGCGACTGCGTGCATGCCGCGCCGTTGTCGCTGACCGAGGAATGGCCGATCCCGCCGAACCTGGATCTCATCATCTGTCGTCAGCGTCTGTCGCGATTGCCCTTGGCCCAGGGCACGGCGATCCTGGGTCGGATGCGGAAATTGCTGCGTCCTGGCGGCGGCAGCCTGCATGTCGGTCCCGAGGAGGACATCGCCACCATGGACCCCTGCATGCGAGGTCTCGGTCATGGCATATTCGTTCGCTGAAACCATGCGCCAGTCCAGCGCCCAAACCCACCCGCACGCGGATGCGACCGTGCGGGCGGTTCGGGTCGGACGGTCTTCCCCCGCGGTCGCGCAGGCGCTGTCGGCGGCCCCTGGGAATCCGCCCCGGATCGTCCGGCTTTCCCCTGGCCGGATCCTCCTGCGCCAGTTCGCCCACGAGGTCATGACCACGCATCCGATCGTCTCCGGCGTCGCGCTCGGGGTGATCGACCGGCGCCTCGGCGTGGCGGCGCTCTGGCATGCCGAGCATGCGCGCCTCGCCGATCTCGGTCGCGCCAACCCCCTGCCGGTCACCGCTGCGATCGATGCCGGCGCGCCGATGCTGTTCCGCTTCCTCGCCGAGATGGGCTCGCGCTGCGCCGACCAGGAGGTCATGGCGATCGGCGGCGCCATGGTGCGCCAGGTGTTCATCAGCGTCCGCATCCTGCGCGATCCCGGCCGCGACAACGCCGATGAACTGCGGCGTCAGATGCGCCTGCTCGGGGTCACCCCGCTGCGCGCCGAGCTCGGTGGCCGCCTGGCCCGCGTCCTGCGCATCGACCTGACGCGGCGCTGCATGGAGATCGACGTGCTGGACGCGCCGGAATACGCGGACGGCTGAGCGATCCGGAAAAGCTCAGCCCACCCGGCCCTGGTCGATGACCAGCCAGTCGTCCTCATCGGACCCGTCCTCGGCCGCCTGGTAGATCGTGTAGGATGCGCGCAGGCGTTCGCTCGCGGCCCAGGCGCGGAAGCGTTCCGGATCGGGCCACGGTTCCTCGTGCTCCTCGCCATCGACCGTCGTCCAACGCACGATGACTCCGGGCATGGCGGGGATCGGATCAGCGACGTCAGCGGCGGCAAGCGCCCGACGCCGCCGCTTGCGCCTGGGGCCATCGGCTTCCAACCGGCATCAGGAGGTGGTGGGGCACGTCCCACCTTGCCCCCGCCAAGCCGGCGCCAGCCTGCGCCGTCCGCATGGACCTCTACACCGTCGCCCGACCGCTCATCTTCCGCTTCCAGGCCGAGACCGCGCACAACCTCGCCCTGTGGTGGGCCGGCAACGTCGTGCGCGGGCCGGTGCGCTGGCTCGCACGCGCCGTGCACGAGGTGCGCGATCCACGCCTGGCGCAGACCCTCTGGGGCATCCCTTTCGCCAACCCGGTCGGCATCGCCGCCGGCCTCGACAAGAACGCGGTGGCCATTCCCGGCTTGGCCGCCTATGGCCCTTCGCACGTCGAGATCGGCACCCTGACCGGTCAGGCCCAGCCCGGCAACGATCGGCCGCGCCTGTTCCGCCTGGTCCAGGACAGGGCCGTGATCAACCGCATGGGATTCAACAACCAGGGCGCGGCCGTCGTGGCGGCGCGCCTGGCCCGCCGCTACGCCCCGGTCGCGGCCAGCGGCGCCCGCCCGCCGTGCGTGCTCGGCATCAACCTCGGCAAGAGCAAGGTCGTGCCGCTCGACCAGGCGGCCGACGACTACCGCGTCTCGGTGCGCGCCCTGGGCGCCTTCGCCGACTACGTGGTGGTCAACGTCAGCAGCCCGAACACGCCCAGTCTGCGCGACCTGCAGGGCGAGGCGATGCTGCGGCCGCTGCTCACCGCCGTGCGGGCCGAACTCGACGCGGTCGCCCCGCCGCGCGCCGGCCGGCGCACCCCGCTGTTGCTGAAGATCGCGCCGGATCTCGCCGATGCCGGCATCGACGCGGCGGTGGACGTGGCGATCGAGACCGGCTGCGACGGCCTGATCTGCACCAACACCACGATCACCCGCACCGGCCTGAGCCTGGGAGAAGCCGAGATCCAGGCCCTGGGGGCGGGCGGCCTTTCCGGCGCCCCGCTGCGCCAGCGCGCGACCGCTGTGCTGGCCCGCGTCGCACGCCGGATCCGCGCCTTGCCCGTCGCGCAGCAGGTGCCGCTCATCGGCGTCGGCGGCATCGACTCGGCCGAGGCGGCATGGGAGAAGATCAGCCACGGCGCGAGCCTCGTCCAGGTCTACTCCGCCCTCGTCTACCACGGCCCGGGCCTGATCGCCGCGATCAACCGGGGCCTGATCCAACGCTGCGAGAAAGCCGGGCTGAAGTCGATCGCGGAGGCGGTCGGTCGGGCGCTCTGATCAATCCGACGTGTACGTATGCACGCTGACCGCCGCTGACGGCAGCCACTGCACGGCGAACCAGCACAGGCACACGGCGGCGAAGGCGCTCGCGATCAGGATCAGGTGGGTGCGGTGGGCGTCGGGTTTCAACCGGGTGAAATGGACGATGCCGACGTAGACGACCCAGGTCGCCAGGGCCCAGGTCTCCTTGGGATCCCAGGCCCAGTAGTGGCCCCAGGCCTGCTTGGCCCACACCGCGCCGAGGATCATGCCCAGGGTCAGCAGGGGCAGGCCGAGGTCGACGAGCAGCACCGGCACGGCGGCGGCTTCGGCCGGGACGATCGCCTCCCGGCGCGTCCGCCACCAGCCGGAGATCGCGGTGGCGCAGGCCAGGCCGAGCAGGGCGTAGGCCGCCAGGTAGGTCGCGACATGGGGCACGAACCAGGCGCTGTGCAGGGCGGGGCGCAGGGTGCGATCGAGCGCATCCGGCCGGAACAGATCGAGGGCGAGGAACAGCCCGGCCATCGCCAGCATCGGCAGCCGGAGCGAGTCCAGGCGCAGCCGCCATTCCAGGGCGAGGCCGAGGCCGGCGACCAGGGCGGCGTACCACAGGCGGGTCTCGCCAAGAGTGCGCAGGGGCGGGCGGCCGAGGTCGAGCCAGAGACCGATGATCGCGGCGACCACGATCAGCCAGCCGGCGACGGCGGCGAGGGTGCCGACGTTCCGCCAGCGCGGCCGCGAGCGCAGCGGGATCGCGACGAGGGCCAGGGTCCACAGCCCGAGCGCGGCGATCATGGCCCAGAGCAGCAGGGAGCGTGTCATGGCGGGGTCTCCGCGCGCACCTTCGCGCGGAATCCGGACATCGCGGCGAGGCCGTGCAGGATCACCCCCAGGGCCACCAGGGCGAGGCCGAACCAGACTCCGGGCAGGGCCCGATCCTCGACCGCTTCCAAGGTCACGCTGCGCGAGGCCGCGCCCAGGCGCTGATCGTAGGCGAGGAGGTGGATCCACCAGCCGTCGAGCTTGAGCGGCGCGTTGACTTCGATGACCGCCGGGTTCTGGGGCCGATCCGCCGGGCGGACCACGGCGCTGAAGCGGCGTGCGCGCGGCGGCTCCATCTCGATCCGGCGGCCGTCGGGCAGGACGAGCCCCAACCCCTCGCCGAAAAGCCCCGGCGGATGCAGCCAGCCGACCAGGCTGCCGCCAGGATGGTCGACCTGCACCCGGGCGGCGGGATGCGCGCCAGGCTGATGGCACTCGCGCGGGATGCCGGCCACGACCCCGGCCGCCGGAAGCCATTCCATGACCAGCACGCGCACACCGGCGAGGGACAGGTCGGTGTTGGGGCCGAGCAGCGCGTCCGCCGCCACCGCTGCCGAGGCGGTGCCGACGAGCAGGCGCGGCGGCCAGGATTCGAGGCGGAATTCCTCCAGCTTGAGCGCGGTCGGCAGGTGCAGCAGCCGGCCATCCTCGGCGCGCGCCGAGGCGACCGGCGGACCATCGCAGGACACCTCGACCCGGCCGCGCCGGATCCCCGGCGACCCGGCTGCCACGGTGAGCATCACTGCGATCAGGCCGAGGTGGAGGACGGCGAAGCGGATGCAGCCCGCTTCGCGGCGGGCGAGGCGCCGGCCGGTGGCGACGGCGAGGATGGTCAGCACCAGGCCGCCCATCAGGGTCAGTGGCAGGCTGGTCAGCGCGTCGGCCAGCCCCAGCCGGGCCAGCCACGCCGGGGCGGCGGTGCCTTGGGGCCAGATCGCCACCGGCAGCAGGCAGACGGCGAAACCGGCCACGGCGGCGATCGCGGAGGGCGCCGATGCCACCAGGTCGAGAGGCGCGAAGCGCGGCCACCACCAGCCCAGGCCGAGCCCGAGCAGGATCGGCGCCAGCGCCAGCGGCCAGTTCCATGGCGGCGCCGGCAGGACGAGCCGCAATCCGGGATGGATGACCTGGACCAGCCACGCGGCCAGGATCAGGCCGGTGCCGGCGAGCAGCGCCTGCGCCACGCCCCAGGTCGACCAGAAGCCTGTTCTCGCCGAGTTTTCCGGCATGTCAGCGATTCCGGGCCGGTGGGGCGGCGGCGTCATGCCCGCGCACCGGGATCAGTTCGGCTTCGGCGCGTCTGCGGGCGTTGCGGCTTGGGCCGGGGCGGCTGGAGCCGTTGCCGGCGCGGCGGCCGGGGCGGTGGGGGCCGTTGCCGGCGCGGCAGGCGCCGGGGGCCAGGGCACGGTGGCGACGCCTTCCGGCAGCAGGCGCGGTGGCGTACCGGCGGCGAAGAGCTTGTTCACCGCCTGCGCCTTGACCTTGGTCGAGACATCGGGGTAGACCACGGTGCCGGTGAAGCCCTTGCGCGCGAGGATGCGGGCGGCTTCGAGCCGGGCCTGCTGCGCGAGGTCGTTGGCGGCGGCGAGGATGCGCTGGCATTCCTGCGGCGCGTGGAAGCCGACGCCGTTGTTGGCGGCGACGTAGTCCCAGCGCATCTGGGAGCGGCGGATGAGGTCGCGCACCGGCTTCAGGTCGTCGTCGCTGGCGCCGATCTGCATGCAGGCCGCGACATCGAAGTGGGCGTGGCGCAGGGCCGCCTCTGCCCGGTGACGGCCTTCGGTGATCTTGTCCTGGATGCCGAAGACGCGGTTGCGGATGTCCTCCTCGCTCCAGCGATGGCAGACCGCGCACGAGTTCGCGATGTTGTTGAGCGGCGACTGGATGTGGTGGTCGGTGAACTTGCGGCCGCCTTCGGTCCGGTAGGGCATGTGGCAGTCGGCGCAGGACACGTTGCGGTAATGGTGGATGCCCTGGGTGTAGACCTCGAAATCGGGGTGCTGCATCTTGATCATCCTGGTGCGCGAGACGAGGTGGGTCCAGTCGACATGGCCGTTCTCATCGTAGGTCTTCTCCATGTCCTCGATCTTCAGGCCGTTCTTCCAGGGGAAGACCAGGTAGTCCTTCGGCTGCTTCGCGAAGTAGTACTCGACGTGGCACTGGGCGCACACCAGCGAGCGCATCTCCTGGTGGCTGGCCTTGTCGATGTCCTTGCCCATCGCGGTGTAGGCCTCGCGCAGGGCCGGGCGGCTGATGCGCAGCGCCATCGTCGCGGGATCGTGGCAGTCCAGGCAGCCGATGGGGTTCTTGATCTCGCTGTCGTGCTTGTACATGCGGGTTTCGTAGAACTTCTCCGGGCTGGTCTGCTCCATCAGGCGCGGCACGTCGGGCGACTTGCAGGTCCAGCAGGTGCCGGGGAACTTCTCGTTCCACTTGCTGTCGTCCTTCGGGTCCTTGGTGCGCAGGGTCTCGCGCACGTCCGCCACCGCATGCATGTGCCCACGCGCCTGCTTGTAGTCGCGCGCGAACGGGTAGCCGGCGAAGAGCACCACGTTGTCGGGGGTTTCCTCCAACAGATCGCGTTTGAACGAGCCGCCGTAGCGTGTCGTGGTCGGGGTCCTGCCCTCGTCAGAGGTCGCTTTCCAGGAATCGTACTCGCGTTCATGCCCTTGCCGCCATTTCGCATTGTCGGCATCGACCGTGGTCAGGGCGACGGCGGGCGCGGCCGGCCTGGCCTCGATCCGGCGCTCCTGGATCGACGCCACCAGCAGACCGAGGCCGAACACCACGACCAGGACGACCAGGAAAAGCGCCCAGCCGCGCCAGGGCGCGTTCTCGCCATCCGGGGCGGAGGCCGGGGTTGCAGGAACCTTGCTGGGCGGAACGGGGGCGTTGGACATCGGGATCACTCCGGAGCGTCGGTGGCACTGCCGCTCGGGCGGACGGTGCGGCCGTGGATGGTCATGGTGCGTGGGTCGGCGGTCGGGGCGGGCAGGACGGGGCGCAGCTCCTGCGGAGTCGAGGACAGGCTGCGGCCGATGCCGTGCGGCACCTCGCGGTGGCAGTCCCAGCAACGCGGATCGCCAGGCTTCCATGCGCGGGCGTGGATGTCGCCGACCACGGCGGCATGGCAACGGCGGCAGTTGGCCTCGACCACCGGCACCGCGACGGGGTTCAGGCTCATCACCTGGGGTTCCGACCGCAGGGTGAACACCGTCGCATGGCGCAGGCCGTCCTGCGCCTTGAACCACAGCTTGTGCGCCAGGTTGTCGTGCGGCACGTGGCAGTCGGTGCACACCGTTACCCGGCCATGGCTGGAATGCTGCCAGGTGAGGTACGCCGCGCCCATGACGTGGCAGTTCATGCACGTCTCCGGGCTGTCGGACAGGTAGCTGGGCGCGCGCGACAGGTGCAGCCCGAGGGCGGCCAGGCCGGCGGCGGCGCCGGCCAGCGCGAAGATCGCGAGCCGCCAGGTGCGGGGCACCATGGCAAGAGTGGCGAGTCGGCCGATCCGGGTCTGGAACAGGTGGGCCATGGCAGGTCGGCGGCAGCATGGGAGTGCAGCGTCGATATACAACCAGGGCTTCGGCCACTTGATGCAGGTCAATGCGGCCGGCTTCCGCACCGGTAGGCGAGCCGGTCCGGGGTCGGCTTGCCCGTACGGATCCGGCCCCCAGGTTGCGTCACCGCAAAGGAATGCCGTGACCGGATCCTTCAGCATTGACGCCACCTGGGTCGAGGCCCGCAAACGGCTGATCGCCCAGCTCGACCCCCGCGGCTGCTGGCCGGGGGTGCTGCCGTTGAGTTCGCTCGCCACCGCGGTGGCGGTGAGCGCGCTCGACCGCCTGGGCGAACGCCATCGCGAGCGCGTCGCGCGCGGCCGCGCCTGGCTGGTCGCACATGCGAACCCCGATGGCGGTTGGGGCGACACCGTCGACAGCCCGAGCAACCTGCCGACCACCCTGCTGTGCTGGGGCGCGCTGAACGTGGGCGATCCCGGCGTCGTCGCCGCGAATGCGGCGGCGGAACGCTGGCTGATCCGCCGCATCGGCGGCCTGCAGCCCGAGGCCATCGCCCGCGCGGTGGCGCAGACCTACGGCCAGGATCTCACCTTCACCGCGCCGTTATTGGCGCAGCTCGCCTTGATGGGGCGGCTCGGCCCCGAACCTGCGTGCTGGAAGCTGGTGGCGCAACTGCCGTGCGAACTCGCGGCGCTGCCGCGCGGACTGTGGCCCTGGCTACGCCTGGGCGTGGTCAGCTATGGCCTGCCGGCGCTGGTGACCATTGGTCTCATCCGCCACCGCCGCCTGCCCGGCCCGCGGCCGTGGCGCTGGCTGCGCGAGGCGACCATCGCGAAATCCCTGCGCGTGATCGAGACCATGTGGCCGGATGGTCCCGGGGACGAGGGACGCATGACCGGCGGCTACAACGAGGCGCCACCGCTCATCGGATTCGTGCTGCTCGGCCTCGCTGCGGCAGGTCTTGCCGACCACCCGGTGGCCAAGCGCTGCGAGCGATACCTCTGCGACTGGCAGGATGCCGCCGGTGGCTGGGCGGTGGAGGCGCACCTGCGCACCTGGGTGACCTCGCTCGCGGTGGCGGCGCTCGCGTCCGGCGCCGAGCCGGGAGGGGGGCTCGATGGCGTCGATGTCCCCGCCGTGCGCGCCTGGCTGCTGGGCTGCCAGAAGCAGGTGCGCGACGCGACCACCCGCGCCGCGCCGGGCGGCTGGGCCTGGAACGAACTCGTGGGTTCGATGCCGGATGGCGACGACACCTCGGGCGCGCTGCTGGCGCTGCGCTGCCTCGGCGCGACGGATCCTGCCGGAAAAAGGGCGGCGCTCGCTGGTGCCGACTGGCTGACCGGCATCCAGAACGCTGACGGCGGCATCCCGACCTTCTGCCGGGGCTGGGGCAAGCTGCCGTTCGATCGCAGCTGCCCGGATCTCACCGCCCACGCCCTGCGCGGCTGGTCGGCGTGGATCGGCGACGCGGGGCCCGTGTTGGCGCGCCGGCTCGCCCGCGCCGCGCAGCGTGCTGAGCGATACCTGGCCGCGAGCCAGCGTGCCGATGGCGCATGGGTGCCGCTGTGGTTCGGCAACCAGGCGGCGCCGCGCCTGGAAAATCCCGTCTACGGCACGGCCCAGGTCGTGCTCGCGCTGCAATGCCGGCCGCCGGCGCAGGCGACCGAGGCGCTGATCCGGCGCGGCGCGGCGTGGCTGATCGCGGCCCAGGGTGCGGACGGCGGCTGGGGCGGCGACGCCAACGTGCCGCCATCGATCGAGGAGACCGCGCTCGCCGTCGCCGCGCTCGCCGGCAGCGGCCTCGCGGATCAGCGCGCGGCGGCTCTGCGCGGCGCGGCCTGGCTCTGCGCCCGCACGCACGGCGGCACGGTTTTCCCGTCCGCGCCGATCGGCCTGTATTTCGCCCAGCTCTGGTACGGCCAGGCACTCTATCCCCACGTCTGGACCGTGCTCGCGCTGGGGCGGTTGCGGCGGGCCTGAGCGGAATCGGCTTCAGAACGGCACCGCAGCGCGGCAGGGATTAGGTGCCGCAACGACCAGACCGTCCGAGCGTATCCGTCTGGCATGACCGGACATGACCAGCCCAGGAGGAACCATCCTCGCCCATCGCCGGTGAAACCGGACCCGGCAGTGCCGGATTTCCGGTCACGTCCGCGGTCGGGCGTACAGTATCTGGCATGGATGACGGCGAGTTGCCCGAACGGAAGCGCGGATGCGCTCGGCTGATCCGGCCCTGGCCGAAGCGCCGCCAGCGAGCGGACCGGTGCGAACGCCGGTGCCGACCGCCTTCGAGACCGTCGTGGTGGACCTCACACCCATGGTGCTGGCGACCTGCCGCCGCGTCCTGGGCAACCCGGCCGATGCCGAGGATGCCGCCCAGAACGTGTTCCTCATCCTGCACCAGTCCTGGCCGCGTTTGCGCCAGCACAGCGGATCCGTGGCGGCCTGGACGCATCGCACGGCCCTCAACGTGGCCAGGAACGCGGCCCGCATCCGCCAGCGCCGGCAGCAGCACGAGGAATGGGCCCGCAGCGCGATGCCGACCGGCTGCCATCCGGATGAGGTCGACGCCGATCCCGGACTGCTGCTGCACCTGGACGCTGCGGTCCAGGATCTCCCCGCCCCGCTGCGCGAGGCGGTGGTATTGCATTACCTCAGGGGCATGTCGGTCAGCGCCAGCGCCGCCGCCGCCGGCTGCCAGCCCAACACCTTTTCACAGCGCCTCGTCCGGGCGGTCGAACGCCTGCGGGTGCTCTTGGCTCGGCGCGGGGTGTCGGGTCCGGCCGGATTGCTGGCGATCATGCCGCCGCCAGCCTGCCCAGGGCTCACCACCGCCATCCTGGCCCAGGCCGGCGACCCGACCTGCACGCCTCCGCGCGTCCACGCCCTTGCCCGGGAACTCCTCCGCCTCCGCCGGAACGACCTTATGCGCCTGACCTGCCTCACCGCCCTCGCCACCGTGGCGCTGGGTCTCCTCCCCATGCTCTCCTTGCCGGGCGGTGACGCCGCGAATCCGGCCGGATCCGTGCAGCCGCCCTACAGTTGGCGCGGCATCGACGGTTCAGGGATGTTTCCCGCCAAAGACCTGGTGACCGAATGGTGGGATCTGCCCGCGGATCTCGATCCCAAGGAGGTGGCCAAGCTCAATCTCGGCCCGCAGGCGGTGCCGGGGTCGCAGCACCACATCGTCTGGCGCACGACCCTGCCGCACTGGGGCAACAACACCCCGGTGGCGGTGAAGGATTTCGTCTTCGTGCTCTGCGATGAGGGCTGGAAGCACGAGGCCCCGCAGATCGTCTGCCTGTCGGCCAAGGACGGCAGGATCCTCTGGCAGGCCGGCGTCGACCACCTCGACGCCTGGCCGGCCGAGAAGGCCAAGGTGGGCAGGGAACTGCGGGCGAAGAACCAGGATCTCTGGCGCAGATACATGGTCTGGTGGAACCGGTTGTATTGGGATAACGACAAGGGCACCTGGAAGGAGAACGCTTCGCAGATGAAGAGTGCCAAGGAGGCGCCACCGGTGTCGCCGGAACAGGAGGCATTGGTCAAGCAGGCCCGGGCCGAAGGCTGGAACTTCGACCCCATCTGGATGCGTGGCGTGAGCGGCGGATCGCGGGGGCGCTTCTTCGCGAACAGCCATGCCGAAGGGCGCAAGATCCATGAAGAGTGCGTGAAGAACCGCTATTACTTCCGCCAGGGCTGGACCAGTGAAGCCCCCTGGTACGGCAGCACGATGGGGTCGGTGGTCAGCGACGGCACCCGGGTTTACGCCGTCACCGCCATGGGCGGGGCCGCCGCCTTCACACTCGACGGCAAGCGCCAGTGGGTGGCCGATCTGGAGGGCATCCCCGACGGCAGCGGCCCCAACTGCCACATGAACCCTGTGCATTTCAACATGGCCGCACCGGTCCTGGCGGATGGCCGGCTGGTCTACTACCACCGCGACAACGGGGTGATGTACGGACTGGATGCCGCCACCGGCCGCATCGCTTTCAAAACCGAGGCGCCACGGCGGACGCCCAAACCGGGCGAGAAGAAAGCCATGTACGGATCCGCCACCCCGCCCCTGGGCGGCGCCGGGCACTTCGCGCCCGGCGGCACGCCGGTGGTGCTGCGCTTGGGTGCGAAGGGGGGCGGGGCGCCGGTGACGGTGGTGGTCAGCAGCAATGGCCTGGTGGTGCGGGTGTCGGATGGCAGGAATCTCGGCTATGTCCGGACGCCAGTCGAAAAAGGGAAGGAGCTCACCTTCACCGATGACCGGGAGGTCACCTCGGTCTATTTCAGTGCGGTCGGCCAAGGGGACATCCTGTTCCATCCCGGAAATGGCGGCCATTACGGCAGCCGCCTGACCGTCGATGGCGATGCGATGAAGCAGGAGATCCTGTGGGCAAATGCCGCTGCCAAGGTGGACATCCACTACGCCCCGAATCTCATCGCTCACGCAGGCAACGTGCTGGTCACCGTGCAGGGGAAGGGCGGCGGCCTGCGCTGGCTCAACGGCCTCACCGGCGAGGATCTGGGGATGAAAGGTCTCGCTGGCGGTCTCAGTCTCGGTGCCGCCGAGGGCAGGCTCTACACCCGTGATGCGGTGCTGGACCTCAAGGATCTCCGCAGCCTGGGCCGGGGCGCGGTGCGTCCTCCGAAGCCTGTCGGCGAGATCCGCGAACGGCACATCGCCTTCCTCGGCTTTACTGATTTCGGAGCGCATTACTCCGGAGTCGCCTGCTGGGGCAACCGCATCTTCTTCCGCGACCACGACTACCTGTGGTGCATCGGCGACCCTGAAAAACCCTGGCTGCCACCCGAGGCGGTGCTGCCGGGTGGGAAATAGAGGCGATCATTGGGCGGATGGTCCTGTGCTGGCTCGCCGCGTCCGTTCGGGTGCGTGGCACCACTCCGGCGGCAACGCTCACCTGGCCGGGCCTGCCTACTTCGCGCGCAGCCTGACCACTCCGGCGACCTGCCCGTTGCGGACTGAAAACAGCGCGTCGCTGAGAACCTCGCCCTTGCGGGTGCGGACGCGCAGCACCTGTTCGCCGACCAGGGTCGCCAGGGCTGCGGCGTGGGGTTCGAGGCAGGCGAGCATGGTCGTGCGTTCGGGCACGGCGATCACGATCGCGGTGCTGCCGAGCAGGGCCTGGGTCTGGGCGAGGAAGTCGTGGTCGATGAGGTCCGACGCCGTGAAGTCGTCGCCGGTACGCATGAAAGTGTCGACCGTGGTCGCACCGACCCGGACCGCAGAGCGGATCCACTCGGGCCGCTGCCTGCGTGTGCGCAAGGTCATCAGCGCCCGCGCTTCGAGATCGTGCGGATCGAGGTCGCCCACTTCGGTACGGTCGATCCAGGCTGGTGCGTCCTCGGCCGGGCGTGCGAAGGCGACCCACGGGATGGCCGGGTTCCCGCCCGCAGCCAGCGGGCGGCAGGGCGCCGTGGTCGCCTTCGGCCACGTCGCCGGGGCGAGACAGGGCAGGACTCCTGCGAGCGGATCGGTCACGTCCTTGACCGGGGCGGCCGTCTCGACCATCGGCATCCGACGGGTGCTCGCCAGACCCTGGCGTGGCGGTGGCAGGCGGCGGGTGGTGGCAAGACCGGGATTCACCGCGGCGTCGTCCACGGCCGTCTCGCCAGCCGCAGCTTCCTCCATCGCTGGCGGAGGAACCAGGTGGACGCAGACGGTGTTCGCGAAGACATCATGGAATGCGCGCCGATCGGCAGCGATCAGGATGCGGAGACCGGATGCCGTTTGCACGACGATGGTGACCAGGAACAGGATGAAGCCGAGGTGGAACCAGCCCCGCGTGGCGATGAGGTTGTCCCAGGCCCGGCCATTGAGCTGCCAGGTCTCGGCCAGGCCGACCTTCGCGCTGGCCTCGGGCGGCCAGGCCTGCTGCAGATACAGGAACCACACCGCCAGCGCGATCACCAGCAGCAGGTAGGCGGGATTGCGCAGGAAGGCGCGCAGGAAGCCGCAGCGTCCTCCGCCGTCGCGGCGGACGCGCAGTCCGCACCAGCGCTTGCCCAGGGTGGTGCCGATGCCGCCTTCGCACACCACGCGGTAGATCATCGGGATGAGCGCGGCGACGACGATGAGCGGCCAGGAGCGCAGGCACAGGCCGAACACCAGCAACGCGCCCGCGGGCAGCCCGACGACGAGCGCATCGATCGTCCAGGCCAAGGCGCGCCGGGCGGGCGGAGCGACCACGCTCGGGATCTCCGGCGTCAGCCGGCTGCGGCTGGACGCCTGGCGCTTCAGCCGGCGGGTGCTGGGGATGGGCGTCGCGCTCACGGCCGGTGCCGATGCCGGTGGTTCCGGCTCTGGTGCAGGCGGGGGTGGGGGCGCTGCGGGCGGTTCCGACGGCTTTGCTGGTTCGGTCAGGCTCGCCGGGTCGAGGCTGATCTCCAGGATCGGCGTGGGGAACCTGCCTTTGTTGCCGGCCGGGAAGAAGCTCGGCACCTTGCCCGCCGCGACCGCAGCCGGCATGTCCTGGCGGCGGACCAGGGTCTTCGGGGTGATCTTGCCGGCGGCGATGTATTTGCGCACGACCTCGGTGGTGACCGGCCCCTGTTCCCGCCCGGCGGCGATCACGAACCATTCGGCGGGGCTGGAACCGGTAGCCATGGCAGGCGTCGCTTTCTAACGATCCAGCGCAGGAGTCCATCCTCTTCCCATCCCGACGAACGTCGGTGAGCATTGCGGGCGCGGACCAGGGTGGCGGGACGTTGTCGTCGATGCGAGCGGCGATCGCCGCGCCGGTTGGCGTCCTGCCGTGGCGAAGCAGGATGCCGGCGTGCTGTCGCGCGATCTCCTCCGCTTCCGGATCCGCCAGGGTGAGGTGACGCCCCTGCTGCTCGGGCCGACGCCGGCCATCAGCGAACTCGCCGAATCCATCCTTGCGCATTGGCGTGCCGGGGTCGGCCAGCCCCGGGGCGACCTCGATGATGGGGTCGTCCTGATCCTGCACCGTTCGCGCGCCTTGGCGATCGGCCGCGGACTGAACAAGATCGTGGTCGACCACTGCCGCTTCGCTGAGGCCGGCCCGGTCGAGGACCTGCGCGGTCGCGCCCTGGCCGCATCCGCCGCGCGCATCCTCGCGCCGGCGGCGGATCCTGCGGCGCATCGCGCGGCGGTGGCCGCCGACCTGGCCCTGACCCCCCAGGCCCTGGCGGAGCAGCTCTACGCCGACCTGCCCGACCGGGCGCTACTCGCCGCCGGGCCGGAACTCTCCGTCGCGCAGCTGATCGACCGCTACAATCTCGGCCTCTGCCAGGGACTGCTGCTCAGCGCGCGGTCGTTGCAGGTCCGCATCGACGATCCTGACACCGCCCTGCGCCGCAGCCTGGTCCGGCGGCTGCGCTTCCACCGCCTGCTCGCCGAGGTCCGCGTCGATGCGGCGAAGATCCTGCACCTGGACATCAGCGGCCCCGGATCGGTGCTCGATCAGGCTACGCGCTACGGCGTCCAGCTCGCCGGCTTTCTGCCGGCGCTGTGCTGCGCCAAGACCTGGAGCGCGCGTGCCGAGGTCAGCGTAACCGAACGACCCGGCGGCGCCCGCGTGCGCGCCAACCTCGCGCTCGGCCCGGCCCTGGGTTTGCAGGCCGACCGCGCCATCCTCGCCTGGGTGCCGCCCGAACTGCGCGACCTGGGCACAAGTCTCAGCGAACGCCTGCCCGACGGCTGGACCGTCGGTGACGCCCCCTTGTCGACGACCAGGGCCGGCGAACTCGTGGTGCCCGACCTGCGCGTCACCACACCCACCGGCGTCGTCGATGTCGAATGCTTCCACCGCTGGCACGCCGGCGCCCTGGCGCGCCGGCTGAAGCAGATCGCGGCGGGCGAACTGCCGCGCCTGGCCCTCGGTGTCGAACGCGCCTTGGCCCGATCGGCCGAGGGCGAGGACCTGGTCGCCGCGCCGGCCTTCGCCAAGCATGGTTTCCTCTTCACCGACATCCCGGTGGCGCGACCGCTGCGCGAGGTGGTGGAGCGGCTGCAGGCGGGTTGAGGGGCTATTCGGGATTCACCACCTGGTTGACGGATAGGACCTGGATCGGCGGTTCTCGGCCCGTACGGATTTCCGGTTGTTGCCGGTAGATCAATCTCTCGCGGCCACCGGAATCGTACCTGGGTTCGTCAACCTGTTGGTGAATCCTCAGCAGGCAGCAACGCTGGTTTCCGCCATGCGCGCCGCTCCGACCGCAGCTGGCGGAAGGTGTTGGAAGCCGCATCATCCCGTCCATGTCCACCAAGCTCCTCATCCTCAGCGTCTCGGCCGGGGCCGGGCATGTCCGGGCGGCGCAGGCGGTGCAGGCCGCCGCGCTCGCACGCGGGCATCAGGCCGTGCACATCGATGTCATGGACCTCGTGCCCAAGCTCTTCCGCAAACTGTATGCGGAAAGCTTCATCTTCATGGTCAACCGCAACCCGGCGCTGTGGGGGTATCTCTACCATTCCAGCGACCGGGCGAAACCGGACGGCACCCTGGCGAAGCTGCGCCGGGTCATCGAGCAGGTGAACACGCGCAAGCTGGCGGGCGCGATCGCCGACGCCGCGCCGACCCATATCGTCTCGACCCACTTCCTGCCCTCGCAACTGGTCGGGCGGATGAAGGCGAAGGATCGCCTGGGCCAGCCGCTGTGGACGGTGGTCACCGACTTCGACGTGCATGCGCTCTGGGTCCAGGCGAACCAGGACGGGTTCTGCGTCGCCGCCGACGAGATCGGCTGGCGCCTGCGCGACCGCCTCAAGGGCCTGCCCGATGCGGATGACGCCACCCGCGCGACCCCGATCCGCGATACCGGCATCCCGATCGCGCCCGGATTCAGCCAACCGCCCGATCGTAGCGCATGCGCGCGTGAACTCGGGATCGATCCGGCGAAGACCACGTTCCTGCTCATGTCCGGCGGCCTGGGCGTGGGCGCCATCGACCAGCTCGCCGCGCGCATCCTCGCGGTGCCGGGCGACTTCCAGATCGTGGCGATGGCAGGCAGGAACCAGGAACTGCTGACCAACCTCACCCGCCTGGGCGAAGCGCATCCGGGCCGGTTGAAGGCGGTCGGATTCACCACCACCCCTGAACGCCTGATGGCGGTGGCGGATCTCGCGATCACCAAGCCGGGCGGACTCACCACCAGCGAATGCCTGGCCCTGGGCCTGCCTCTGCTGGTGGTGTCGCCGATCCCAGGGCAAGAGGAACGCAACAGCGATTTCCTGCTCGAACACGGCGCCGCACTGAAGGCGCACGACGGCGCCGGGGTCGAATACCGCATCCGGCAACTGCTCGGCGATCCCGGCCGCATCGCGACGCTCAAGCGCAACGCTCAGGCGTTGGGAAGACCCCAGGCGGCGGCGGCCGTGGTGCAACAGGTGCTTGGATCCTCGGCCGGCCCGGCGTCCGGACCGGTCTGACGGTTCGGCCGTCGGGCTGCGCTCAGGCCGTCCCCATCCGCACCAGGCGGGTCATTCCTGCGCCGCGCGGATCAGCTCGTTCAATTGCAGCCGCTCCGGACAGGCGGGCAGTTGGTCGACGATCTTCTGCAGCAGCGGCTGCTGGGCGCGGACCTTCGCCCGCCAGGCCTTGAGTTCGCCCGCCGGATCGGGGATGTCGGTGAAGCGGATGTTGGCTTCGATCTTCCGGTCCTTCAGGAACGGGGGGATCTTGCCGATCACCGATTGGATCAGCACCGGGTGGATCCCGGCCGCCAGTTGCACCCGGTCGCCATCGGCCACGGGCTGGCCCCCGAGCCAGATCGAGACGCCCTTCATGCGGGTGGCATCGACCCGCACCCAGTGGTCGGTCTTGTTGTCGATCGCCGACAGGAACCAGGTCGTGGTGTTGGCCTTGCTCCCGCTGGCGCCGAGCACGTCGAGCTTGCAGCGGGCGGTGTAGCGCGGCAGCTTGAACATGTCGAGCTCTTCGCCTTTGAAGGCGGTGAAATGCCCGGCCGCCAGCGGAACGAAGCGGTATTCGCCATCCTTGTAGGCGAATGGGGCGTTCACCTGCGGACGCGCCTTGGTCGGTCCGCCCAGGGCGCCCAGGGTGTCGGCATCCGGGGCGGTGGTGGCGAACGGTCCCGCCATCAGCCAGCCGTGCGGCGCGGTGAAGCGGTCGACCAGCTCCACCGGCACCCCTTCGCCAGGCGTCCAGGTGCTGGGGGGGATGACGGTACGGTTGCTGATGTCCTCGGGTTTACGGGGGATCTCGTTGTAGCGGTGCTGGGCCATCGCCTTGAGGGCGTAGAGCCGACCTTCCTCGGTCGTGATCTCGATGCAGATCGCCGAGCGATAGGTGCGCAGGAACATGCGGCCACCTTCGAACACCGGGGTGGCGGTCATCGACTCGCCGTCGATGCGGCAGGTCGTGGCCATCCACGGTTCCGCGTCGCATTTGGCGAAGCCGATCTCGGCTGATGCCGTGGGATCTATGCTCCACCCGAACGGACCAGTACCGTTGCCGGTGATCACCACGTAGTCCCCAGCCGCAGCCGGCGCGGCATATCCCAGGCCGCCATCGCGCAGCGCCGGATAGATGGTCGGGATGCGCTGGCCGGTGCGGGCGTCGGAGATGGTCAATTCATGGAACGGGACCGGCTGTTTCGGCGCCGAGCCACGGGGATTGTTGCCCCAGAGACGATCGCGGTGCCAGACCGAGCCGGCGTAGCCGTCACCGCCTTCCAGGTTGGGCAATCGGCGGGCACCGACCGATCCGCTGGCTTCAAGCCAGAATTCGAGCACTTCGACCTTGCCTCCGCGGTGGAAGAAAGCCCGGTTTCCCCGCATGACCGGATCACCGGCCCAGGTGCCCACGCCCAGGCCGCGGCAATCGGTGAGCATCGACCCATCCTTGGGATCGACCACCGTGCTGTCGCCGGTGAGCACGAGTTCGCGGGTATCGGTGCCGTTGGACAGGCGCAGGGGCACGATGCCGGTGCCGCCGCCATAGGCACCGGTGTTCATCACCGGGCGGATCCAGCGAGTGGCGCCGGTCAGTGGATCAAGCCCGATCATCGCATGGGCGCAGAACGGCGGGAACTGTGCGCTGATCGCCTTCCATTTCGAGGCGTCTCCGCCCACGGCGCTTCCCTGACCCTGGATGACCAGGGTTCCACCCAGCAGGACCGGCGAGGCGATGTTGCCCGGCCCGCCGCTGAGGCCGGTTCGCACCATCCACAGGCGTTTGCCGTTGCGGTCGTAGCAGGCCGCCACCCCGGTACCGAACTTCACCCAGACGTGATCCTGGTCGGCGACCGGTGCGCCCCACGAATTGCCATAGACGTTGTACCAGCCGGCGTCCTGCACTCCGAGTTTCGACTTCCAGGTTCCGGCGAGGCCGGTCTTGGCGCGCACGAAGGCATCGCGTTCCTTCTTCGCGGTGTCGACCTGGGCGGTGAAATCCCTGCGCTCCTCGGGGCTGAGCGGCGGTTGCGCCTTCTCGTCCGTCAGGCGGGCGGTGCCCACTGAGATCTGCTCGTTCCAGGCCTTGACCTCGGGCGAATCCTGCACGGTCGCGGCGTCCATCCAGGCGCGCATCGCCGCCACGCGTTCGGTTTCAGGGACGAACTCGAAGACGTGCGATTCGCGCTGCCAACGGATGGCGCCGGTATCCTTGTCCAGGCAGTACAGCACATGCGGCTCGCCGAGGACATAGACCTGATCGCCGGAGATCACCGGGTTGGCGCACGACCAGTCGGGCAGCGGGGTGTGCCAGCGCACGTTGATCTTGCGCTTGAGATCCCAGGCCAGGGGCGGGTTGGCGTCCGGAAAGCGGCTGGTCCAGTCGCCGAACCGGCCTTTGACCGCCAGCGGAGGCAAGGCGAGCGTCGCTTCGGCGGTGCGCTTGATCAGCGCTTCGCGCGCAGCGGGCGCGAGCGGACCGCCCTTCACGCAGAGGGCGAGGCCGAATGCCGAGTTCTTCTGCTCGTTCTCGCACGCCAGGATCACCCGGTTGTCGCCCTTCTTCAGGGCGAGGCGGATCAGGGCGGCCGGCATGATCGTGGCCTGCGAGGCCCAGACCTGGCGCTGGTTGAGCCACAGTTTGCCGTAGTCGTCGGCGAGCACCGCGGCATGCAGTTCGACATCCTTGACGGCACGGATCGTGGCGGCACCATACCAGCGCCCTCTCATGACGCCGTGGATGCCGTAATCACCCTTGGTGACCCCGTGGTGCCCCTGGCTGGTCTGGGGGAAGAACGGCTGACCGGGGGGAGGAATCTGGAAGATGTTCGAGGCGATGCCGGTCCAGCCGAAGGTGCCGTCTGCGGGCATCTTGTAACCGGCACCGAGCCGAGCCTGGTCGGGCTTGTAGGCGGCGCCCGGGGCGAACACCACGTCGGGCAGCGTGGGCGTGTCGAACTGGCGGACCGGATCGCCGGGAAACACGGCCAGACGCTGCCAATGGGTCACGAAGCGCCAATCCTGGCCCGGCGCGGCGCTGCTCGCGTCCTCGGGCAGCACGGCGATCCCGTCCTGCTCCGGCATCGGTCCGGCGCCGAAGCGCAGGCCGAATCCGGGATCGTCGTAGGTCAGGGTGTCGAGGATGATCGCGTCTGCAGGCGCCGCCGGAGCGGTGACGAGCGCACGCAATTCCTGGACGTAGGCCAGCGCCAGCGGCCGGTTCGCCGGCTTGGCGAGATCCCAGCCCGGGGCGGACAGACGGGTTCCCAGGAGCGCCTGTTCGAAAGCCGCTTCGGGATGGCCGAGAGAGATGGTTGCGGCGCGGATCTCCTGGTAGGCCGCGGTCGCCCAGGCGACCAGGGCCTCGGCCTCAGCAGGTTCGCCGGTGGCCTTGGGCAGGGGCGAGATCTGGTCTGCGGCCCGCCTGGGGGCCGGGATCGGGGTCAGCTGCCCGTTGGCCTTGGATTCATAGCTGCCGAAATCGCCGCTGACCTGCACCGACCCGTCGACCGCCGTCGCGGCCAGGCCGAGGTCGAGGGCGAGATCCAGCGTCCTCGTGCTCAAATCCGGTGGCAGCCAGCCATCCGAACGCAGGGTGACGCGCACGGTGCCGCGCAGGGTGGTCGCGTCCAGTTTGAGATCGACCGCCGCGACCGGATGGCGCGACTTGTTGTAGCCGGTGGCGGTGCCGGCGAGCCAGGCGCCGTTGCGCCGCTGGATGGTGATTTCCAGCGGTTGCCGGGACTTGTCTGCGGCACCTTTGGCCGCGATCGCCGCCGGCACCTTGAGCACGAGCGTGCGCGCCGGTTCCCCGGTCGCGGCGGCTGCAGCGGCCTGGTCCAGGCGCTGGACCAGGCCGTCGCGCACGGCGGCGATGGCCTGGGCCTCAGCCCGCAGGCCGCTGACGAGGGCGTCCTCCGCGCCGATCGACGTGAAAATGGAGCAGATGATGAAAACAGCGGAGGAGCGGTTCATGCATGGTCCCGAGCGGTGGAGATCGATCCCATGATATACTCCTGAGACCTGTCCGTGTTGCGAGGATATGGGTGGACGGAGCATCCCGCCGTCAGGATGGCGCAGCCTACGGATTCACCGTCCTGCCGCACGGCGGATGCGCTCCAGCAGACGGGCCTGTTCCAGGCCGAATCCAACGTCCGCGTCAGGCGTCTTCCCGTGGCGGACAAGGCTGATGAACCGCGCATCGCTGTCAGGTTCCTCGCCGCGGGCCAGCTCGAGTTCACGCAACGGCCCCTTGGCGTCCCAGGCTTGGAGGAACGAACCATTCCAGGGATCGAGGGCGATACGCCCCCCGGTGAGGAGCAGGTCGGCGTGCCCGACATTCGTCGGGCAGCTGCCGCCGATGAGGATGCTGGCGAGGACGCCATTGGCGAAGCGCAGCGTGATTGCGCCATCGACCGGTACCCCATTCCCCAGGTTCACCTGCGCCTGCACGGTTTCGACCATCGAGCCGGCGATCCAGGTGATCGCGGCCAGGACATGCGCCCCGCTGTCGCTGAGCTGGCCGTGGCCTGACAGCGCGGGGTCCTGGCGCCAGGTGCCTGCGGTCAGCGCCTGCCAGTCCTGCGCCAGGCTGGCCGAGATCAGGCGGAGCTTGCCCAGCCGCCCGTCTGCCACCGTCCGCCGCGCCAGGGCCACGGCCCGGGTCAGCAACGGATTGTAGGCGACCATCAGATGTCGGCCGGTAGCGAAGACCGCGGCCGCCATGGCCTCGGCGTCGGCGACACTGGTGGCCATCGGCTTCTCGACCAGGACATGGCAGCCGGCGCGCAGCGCCGCGATCGCGTGCTGCGCGTGCAGCCCATGCGGCGACACCACCACCACGGCATCCAGCGGGGTGTGCTCCAGCATCGTCTTGACGTTGTCGAATACCTGCGGCGGGGGGACATCGGACAGCCTGCGTCGGATGAGGGAGGCGGACGCATCCGTACTGGGATCGGCCAAGGCGGCCACGCGCACCCCCGGAATGAGCGTGAGCCGACGGGCATGGGCGCCGGCGAAGCCGCCGCAGCCGATGATGCCGACACGGAGGGGAAGCATGTGATTTACAGGCGGGATCATTGGGCGTCAGTCGACCGATGGCGACCGCATCACCGTGCAGGCCTGGCTGACCGCCTTGCGGGCGATGCTGATGGTCGCATCGATGTCGGCCTCGGTGTGCGCCGTGGACAGGAACCAGACATGCCAGTTCACGAAGACGCCGTTGCGCTGCATCGCCGCGAACCACTCGCGGGCGCAACGGCCGGTCCAGCCGGTCGGCAGCGGACGAGCGGGCTCGCCGACATAGCCCTCGCGCGGATTCGGCATCGCGGGATGGCCCTCCATCCGTAGCGGGAAGTCGGCCTCCTTGAAGATCCGGTTCAGACCGTCGATCAGGCGTCGGCCGAGGCGGTGCTGGTGCGCGATGCCGTCGCGGCGTTCGAGGAGATCAAGGCAGGCCAGGCTGGCGGCGCAGGCGATCGGATCGCCGTGGAAGGTGGCGGAGCAGTAGCAGTCGCTGCGTTTTTCCAGGAGGTCGCGGCGTCCGACCAGGACGGACAGCGGGAATCCATTGCCCAGGGCCTTGCCGAAGGTCGACAGATCGGGCTGGATGCCGTAGAGCTTCTGGGCCCCGCCGAGATCGAAGCGGAAGCCGGTCTTCACCTCGTCGAGGATGAACAGGCAGCCGTGGCGGTCGCAGAGCGCCCGCACGCCGGCGAAGAAACCCGGCGCCGGGCCATCGTCCTGCACCGCTTCGATGATCACCCCGGCAACCGTGCCGCGATGGGTCTCCAGCTGACGTTCAAGGGCGGCAAGATCGTTGTAGGTGAAGTCGAGGACGCGTCCGCGCTCATCCGCCGGCACGCCGGGACTGGCGGGGACGCACCAGTCATGCCACCCGTGGTAGCCGCAGCGGATCACCCGTTCGCGTCCGGTATGGGCGCGGGCGACCCGCAGGGCGGCGCTGGCGGTGGCCGAGCCGCCGATCAGGTACATCAGCATTTCCGCCCCTGGAATGAGCCTGATCAGGCGTTCGGCCAGTTCGATCTCGAGCGGATGCTCGCCGCCCTGCACCCCGGACTGGGTCATCTGGCGGGCGACGAGGGCGTTGAATTCGTAATCGCAGTGCCCGAGCACGATGGGTCCGTAGCCGAGCAGGTAGTCGATGTATTCGCGGTCGTCGGCGTCGTAGACATAGGCGCCCTTGGCCCGGGTGAAGAACGCCGGACCCCCGCGGGCCAGGTAGAGCACGTGCCGTTTGTGCGCCTGCCCCCCGCCGACGATCAGCCGGTTGGCCTTCTCCCAGAGCCGGCGGGATTGGGGGTTCAGCTTTTCCCAGGCTTCCATGCGGCGTTCTCCTCGCGTGGAAGGTCTTCTAGCCCGGATCCGCCCCTGGACTTCTTTCTTCGACTAGCGTCACCGGTACGATCCGATCATGGCTGGCGAACCTGCGGTCCCCTTCGCCTTTCCGCTGCCCCGGTTCGCCGGGGTCGGGGTCAGCATCGAGCGCTTCCATGCGAGTCCGCATATCGCCCTGCATTTCCATGCGGCCTTCGAACTGGTCCTGGTGCAGGGGTCGTCGGGACGACGCCTGGTCGGCGACGCCCTGCATTCCTATGATCACGCGGATTGCGTGCTGGTCGGTCCGAACCTGCCGCATGCCTGGATCTCGGCGGATCGGCACGATGAGCGCGGAAATCCCCATGCGACCTGCTCGGTCGCGCTGTTCACCCGCGAATCGCTGGGCCTGGAGCTCCTCGCGCGTCCGGAATTGGCCGCGATCGACCGCCTGCTTCTCAGGGCGAGGCGCGGACTCGCCTTCCCGTCCGCCGCCCTGGCCGGAGTCGCCGAGGATTTCCGGCTCCTGGACGATGCGGTCGACGCCGGCGGCCGTCTGCTCAGGTTCCTGCTCGTCCTGCATCGGCTGGCCGGGATCGACGGAGCCGAACCGGTGGTGTCCTCCGGCTACGTCATGACCCGCGATGAGCAGGACTATCGGACGCTGGCCTCGATCCTCGACCACCTGCGCCGCCACAGCCAGCGCGCGATCGCCCTGGCCGAGATGGCGCGGCTCTGCCGGGTCAGCGTGCCGACCTTCACCCGCTTCTTCCGCCGCATGACCGGGCACAGCTTCATCGACTACCTCAACCGCTGGCGCATCGACCAGGCCGGCGTCCTCCTGCGCGAGACCGACGGCTCGATCCTGGAGATCAGCCTGCGCACCGGATTCCCGTCGCTGGCGCACTTCAACCGCCAGTTCCGGCGTTGGCGCGGCTGTTCGCCTCGCGAGTTCCGCCGGCGCACGGGCAGCGGGGCGGATGGGGCCGCCGCCGCGGTCACGTCCGCTTCGCGACCCGCTCCGTCCGCAATTTCACGCCTTCGTCGCCGGTGACCACGACCCGGTTGCGGCCGGCGCCCTTGGCCTGGTAGAGCGCGGCATCGGCGCGCGCGACCAGGCGGTCGGCGGAATCGTCCTGCCAGCACGGGGCGACGCCGATCGACACGCTCACCGCGCAGGGCAGGTCGGCGAGCGCGGCGACGCCGGCGCGCAGGCGCTCGGCCACCAGTTCCGCGCCGGCAGGGCTGGTGCCGGGCAGGATGACCAGGAATTCTTCACCACCCCAGCGGCAGACCAGATCGCCGGTGCGCAGGGTCTTGATCAGGCTGCGCCCGACCGCGGCCAGCACCTGGTCGCCGCCGGCGTGGCCGTGGCGGTCGTTCACCTGCTTGAACCAGTCGATGTCGACCATCGCCACCGCGACGACCTCGCCATGGTCGACCATCTCGGCCAGACGCGCCTCGCCATACCAGCGCCGGTGCGTGCCGGTGAGCGGATCGACGCGCGCCAGCGCCTGCAATTCGCCATACAGGACGACGCGGCGCAGGCAGAGGGCGAACTGGCCGCGCAGGATCTCGGCGACGTAGCGCTGCTCCGCCTCGGTGCGCCCATCGAGGGTGGGCTGCGGCCGGGCCCGGCGCAGGATGAGCGCCGCCTGGCCGCTGACCGCCGGACTGAGGTCCAGGACCAGATCGCCCCCGTCGGCCGACGGCATCTGCACCGGAACCGACAGCGTCGGCGCGGCGCCGTGCGCCTCGTCGCCCAGGCTGCGCCAGGCGCCGCGCTCCCACAGCATGAGGTCGATCGCGTCGGCATCCCACCAGCGCCGCATCGCGGCGGCGAAGCGGGCGCGCGCATCGACCTCGTCGACGCAGCCGACCAGCTCCGCGCTGACCTCGAACACGCCGCGCTGGAGTTCGATGAGATCCTCCATCAGGGCCAGCTGCAGGGCGCTGCCTCCGGCATCCGGAACCGCCGCGGTCGCGGCCTCGATCGCAGCCAGGTGGGCACGCCGCCGGATCCGGCCGGCCAGCAGCATGGCGGCGAGGGCCAGGGCGCCGGCTGCGCCAGCGGGCGCCAGCGCGACCGCCGGGACCGCCTGGATGGACGCGAGGATCAGCGCGCATCCGACCAGCCAGACGAGGACGCCCCAGCCGGCGAAACGCGGCGGAGACGGCAGCGGCGCACCTGCCGTCGCCTCCGGTCGCGGGCCCCGGGTCGGCGGTTGCAGCATCGTCGTCCAGTGACGCCGCCGGACGGGCGGGATCGGCAGCCGGGCCGAGGAGATCGGCTTGCGCGTCATGACGCGATCTCGACCCGGTTGCGTCCGGCGGCCTTGGCGCGGTAGCAGGCGGCGTCGGCCCGGGCGAGGGCGGCGCGGCCGTTCTCGTCCGACCTCAGGACCGCCACGCCGAGCGACGCGGTCACGCGCAGGCCCGGCGGGGCGGTCGCGTTCCGGGGGATCTCGATTCCGGCAATGGCCGTGCGCAGCGCCTCGGCCACCGCCAGCGCGGCGGCAGCGTCGGTGGCCGGCAGGAAGCAGGCGAACTCCTCGCCGCCGTACCGGCAGGCCGCCGTGCTGCGGGGCAGGATCGCGGCCAGCGCGGCCGCCACCGCCTTCAGGGCGGCGTCGCCGGTGGCATGCCCATGCTCGTCGTTGAAGCGCTTGAGGTGGTCGAGATCGCACATCACCACCGCCAGCGCCTCGCCGCTGCGCCGCGCGCGCGCGGCGGCCTCGTCGAGCCGGCGCAGGAATTCGTGCTGGCCCAGGAGTCCGGTGAGATCGTCGCGCAGCGCCAGTCCACGCGCCTGGTTCACCAGATCGACCGTGGCCAGGCCCAGTCCGCCGATGCGCACGAGCGCCGCGAGCAGGTCGGCCAGGAGCGGATCGCTGGCGACGGAATCCGGCAGCGACACGCGCAGGACTCCGCGCAGGTTCTCGCCGCCCTGGCCGTGCTGGCTGCGCCGGTCGCCGCGCAGCGGGATCAGCCGGTGCACCAGGTCGTCCTCGCGCCGGGTCAGCGGCCGCGCCTGGGCCGCCACGTAATGCTCGTCGATGCCGGGTTCCCGCACGCAGCGGGCGCCATCGCCGGTCTGCCCGGCGACACAGACCTGACGTTCGGGCGAGCCGAGGAACACCACCACGGCGGTGGCCTCGGGCACCAGGGCGCGGCAGCGGGTGCACAGTTCGCGCGCGAACTGCGTCGATTCGCGCGCCGAGGAGATCTCCAGGCAGGCGTTGAGCAGCGGTGGATAGCGTCGCGCGTGGCGCTCCAGCTCCTCGCAGCGCTGCCGGCGCGCGGCGTCCACGCCGGCTCCGGCGGCACGGGACGCGGCCGGCCCCGATCCCGGAACCGGCGCCAGCAGCCAGGCGATCACGATCGCGGCGGTCGTCCATCCCGCCCATCCGATCATCCCGGCCCCGGGCAGCAGGCCCAACGCGGGAACCGCCGCCGCCACCGCGGCGATGCCGACCAGCGGCCAGGCGGCGATCGTGAAGGAGACCGCCAATCCGGCCGCCACCGCCAGCGGCACCCCGGCCAGCCCGGTTGCGGCCACCCCGGCGCCGGCGAACGCGACGAGGATCGCCGCAGCGCGGATCAACGGCATCGCCATGGCATGAGTGTCCGTCATGGCCGCTCCGGTCGCAAGCGCGCCACGGTCGCTGCGGGCCCTACCGTTCGTGCGCGGGACGGAGCGGTCGACTCACCCCCGCACCAGCACCAGCAGGTTGTCGCGGTGCACGGCGGCCTTGGGCAGGGCGTAGCCGAGCACGGCGGCGGCCGCATCCATGCGCTTGCCGCGCACGGCGTCGAGTTCGCGCGCGTCCAGGCTGGCGAGACCGCGCGCGATCTCCTCGCCATCGGGGGCGACGATGCCGATGGTGTCGCCGCGCGCGAACGACCCTTCGACGCTGACGATGCCGGCGGGCAGCAGGCTGCGGCCCTTGCCGACCAGCGCGGCCGCGGCGCCGGCGTCGACGTGCAGGCGGCCCTTGAGCTTGCGCGCGACCGCGAGCCAGCGCCGGCGCGAGTCGACCGCGACGCCGCTGCCGGGGATGCGGGTGCCGACCGGTTCATCCGCGAGCAGCCGTTCGATGATGCGCGGTTCGCGCGCGTGCGCGATGTGGGTGGTGACGCCGGCGCCGCAGGCCAGGCGCGCCGCCTCGATCTTGGAACGCATGCCGCCGCGCCCGCGTGCGCCGGCGCCGCCGGCGCTGGCGAGCACCTGCGCCGTCACCGCCGGGATGAGCGGTACCCGCTTCGCGGCCGGGTTCTGGCGCGGGTCGGCGTCGTATACCCCGTCGATGTCGGTGAGCAGGATCAGGCGCTCGGCGCCAAGCTGCGCCGCCACCAGCGCGCTCAATCGATCGTTGTCGCCGACCGTGAGCTCCTGCACCGCGACCGGGTCGTTCTCATTGATGACCGGCACCGCCTTCCAGGCGAACAGCGCCTCGACCGTGGCGAGCAGGTTGAGGTAGCGGCCGCGCACGGTGAAGTCGTCGTAGGTCAGCAGCAGTTGCGCGGCGGTCAGCCTCACGTCCGCGAGGGCGCGTTCCCAGGCGTGGGCGAGCGCGACCTGGCCGATCGCGGCCAGGGCCTGGCGTTCGGGCAGACCGGGCGGGCGTTCGCCCAGTCCCAGGATGGCGACGCCGCTCGCCACCGCACCCGAAGTCACCAGCACCGGCCGCCAGCCGGCCGCGGCGATGGCGGCGAACTGCGCCGCGCAGGCGGCGAGATACGCCGGTTCGATGCGGCCCTGGCGGTCGACGAGCGAGTTGGAACCGATCTTCACCACCACGATGCGCTCAGCCATCGGGTCTGTCCTCCTGGGTGTTTGTGCGTGCGTCGCGCCGGGCCTGAGGCGCGTCTCCAGCGGTCTCGGCCGCCTCCCGCCGGGCGTCAGCGGCGGCTTCGCGCGCCTTGATCCGGTTGTGCTCCCACAGCACCAGCCGGCCGAGGATCATGCCCAGCTCGAAGAGGGCGTAGAGCGGCCCCATCATCGCCAGCATCGGCAGCGGGTCCGGGGGCGCGACCAGGGCGGCGATGATGGTCACGAGCATGAACACCAGCCTGCGGTAGCGCGCGAGCGTTTCGGCCCGTACCAGGCCGGTGCGGATCAGCACCATCACGAACCACGGGATGAGCATGATCAGTCCGGCCATCACCGTCCACGAGAAGAACGTGGACTGGTAATCGGACATGCGGAATTCGAGATTCCGGGTGATCGGGTCGTGGACCGTCCAGTCGATGAACCAGGCCATGAAGATCGGAATGCCCCAGAGGTATCCCAGGACCGCGCCGGCGAGGAAGAAGAACACCCCCATCGGCAGGAGGACCACGCCGAGGCGGCGCTCGCTGTCGCGCAGGCCGACCGAGACGAACCGCCACAGGCCCCAGAGGAACACCGGCACCGCCACCAGCGTCGCGGCAACCATGACCAGGTGGACGCTGTTCCAGGCGCTTTCCGACAGGTCCATCACGGTGAGCAGACGCGGCGAATCGATCGGTTCGGTCCAGCCGATCTTGGCGAGGTCTTCCTGCGGGAACCGCATCAGCGCGCGTTGCAGCGGCCAGACGTACCAGACCTTGAGCGTCGCCTGGTAGTGGAAGAACACCACGAACAGCACGCCCCACACCGCGATCGGGACGATCAGGATCCGCCGCAGCTCGCCCAGGTGGTCGCCCAGGGTCATCGGACGGTCGACAGGCGTGGGCATGGTTGTCGTCGATCAGGCGCGCACGGCGTGCACCGCGTCGGCGAGCAGGCGTGCCCGGCGCGCGACGATGCCGACCAGGTCGGGGTCGCTTCCGTGCTGTTCGATCAGGCGCACGAGATGGCTGCCGACGATGACGCCATCACCCGGCGCCGCCGCGGCGGCGGCCTGTTCCGGCGTGCTGATGCCGAAGCCGATGCACACCGGGGCGCGCGCGACGGCCTTCAGCGCCGCGACCTGATCCGCGAGGTCCGCCGGCAGCTCGGCGCGTTCGCCGGTCACGCCGAGGCGGCAGACATAGTAGAGGAAACCCCGGCTTTCGCGGGCCAGGAAGCGCTTGCGCGCGGCGACCGTCGTGGGCGCGGCGAGGCACACCGTGTGCAGGCCGGCCGCGCGCAGGGCGGTGAGCAGCGCCGGATCCTCGTCCGCCGGCAGATCGACCGGCAGGATGCCGTCGACCCCGGCCGCGACCGCATCGGCGGCGAAGCGGGCGATGCCGTAGGCCGCGATCGGATTGAGGTAGGTCATGAACAGGATCGGCACCTGGCAGCCGGCGGCGCGGATGCGGCGCACCGCGTCGATGACTCCGGCCAGGGTCGTCCCCGCCGCCAGGGCGCGATCGGACGCCGCCTGGATCGCCACGCCATCCGCCATCGGATCGCTGAAGGGCACGCCGAGCTCGATGATGTCGACGCCAGCCTCGGCCAGGGCCGGCACCAGGCGCGCGGTCGCGTCGAGGTTCGGATCGCCGGCGGTCAGGAAGGCGATGAAGGCCTTCTGCCCGTTCTTCTTCAAGGTGGCGAAGCGGGCGTCGATGCGGTTGGCAGTCACAGTTTCAACCCTTCCAGGCGTGCGACCTCGGCCACGTCCTTGTCGCCGCGCCCGCTGATGTTGGCGATCAGGATGCCATCGGCGGGCAGGCTGGCGGCGACCTGGCCGAGCTTGCCGATCGCATGCGACGATTCGAGCGCGGGGATGATCGCCTCGGATTCAGCCAGCAGGTGGAATCCCGCCAGCGCCTCGGCATCGGAGCAGCGCAGGAACTCGGCCCGGCCCTGGTCGCGCAGCCAGGCGTGCTCGGGGCCGACGGCGGCGTAATCCAGGCCGGCGCTGACCGAATGCGTGTTCTGCACCTGGCCGTCGGCGTTCTGCAGGACCCAGGTCGCGGTGCCCTGGAAGACGCCGGGGCGACCGCCGTCGAAACGCGCGGCATGCTGGCCGAAGTCGTCGCCGTTGCCGCCGGCCTCGACGCCGATCAGGCGGACGCCCGCGTCCTGCACGAAGGCGTGGAACAGGCCCATGGCGTTGGATCCGCCGCCGACGCAGGCGAGCAGCGCATCGGGCAGGCGCCCTTCGGCGGCGAGGATCTGCTTGCGTGCCTCGCGGCCGATCACGCTCTGGAAGTCGCGCACCATGACCGGGAAGGGATGCGGGCCATAGACCGTGCCCAGGCAGTAATGGGTGTCGCGCACGTTGGCGACCCAGTCGCGCAGGGCCTCGTTGATCGCATCCTTCAGCGTCTTCGAACCCGCATCGATGCCGACGACCTCGGCCCCGAGCAACCGCATGCGGAAGACGTTCGGCGCCTGCCGGCGCATGTCCTCGGTGCCCATGTAGATGCGGCACTTCAGGCCGATCAGGGCGCAGGCGGTGGCGGTGGCGACGCCGTGCTGGCCGGCCCCGGTCTCGGCGATGATCCGGGTCTTGCCGAGGTTGCGCGCCAGCAGCACCTGGCCGAGCGCGTTGTTGATCTTGTGTGCGCCGGTGTGGCAGAGGTCTTCGCGCTTCAGCCAGATCCTGCGTCCCAGGCGCTGGCTGAGCCGCGCCGCGAAGGTGAGCGGCGTCGGCCGGCCGATGAAGTTCGCGAGCAATACCTGGAATTCCTTCTGGAAGGCGCGGTCGCGTTTGAGCGACTTCCAGCCGGCGGTGAGTTCATCCAGGGCGGGGATCAGCGTCTCAGGGACGTAGCGCCCGCCGTACGGCCCGAAGCGGCCTTTGGCGTCCGGCCAGGACCGGGGCTTGCCATCCTGCGTGGGCGCGCTGGCGGTGGCCGGAACGGAACTGGCATCGCTGGACATGGGCGCGGACATTAGACCCGAGCCCGGTCCGCGCCAGTCGCGGCGCCGGGCAGCCGCCTAGTTTCGGCCCACCCGCACCACCAGGCGCCGACCTTCGACCTCGACCACGTCGTCGTCGTGGAGTTTGCGGCCGGGACGGTTCTCGGCCTCGCCGTTGACCAGGATCGCGGTAGCGCGCACGAAATGCTTGGCCTGGCCTCCGGTTTCGACGAGCTGCTCGAGCTTCATCAGCTGCGCCAGGGTGAGGTAGGGCCGACCTTCGCCATCCAGACGGCGTTCGCGGGCCGGCTTGGCGTCGGTGTCCTTGGTCTCGGACGCCGGGGAGCCGGTCCGGGGCGGATGCACCGGTTTGGCCGCGACGACCGGGTCGGATTCGGGCTCGGGTGCCGGCGGCGGCACCGGCTGCCCTGGCCGGATCCGGTTCGGGATGGGCGGGCGGTTCTTCCAGCGCGATCCCTGGGATCGATCGGGCTTGCCCTTGATCCCATCCGGAATGCCGTCGGACCGGCGGGAACGACGGTCAGGCCCACGCATCGAGGTACCCCTTGATCCTGAGCCACTGCGGGCGCGGCACCTGGGCGCCGACGACCTGGACCACCGCCGCGCCGGCCATGGCGCCGAGGCGGCCGCATTCGACGAGGGGCAGGTTCCGCAGCCAACCCGCGAGGAATCCCGCCGCGAAGCAGTCGCCGGCGCCGGTGGTGTCGACGGCCTCGACGATGTCGGCGGCGACGCGCGTGGTCGCACCCTGGCTGGCGATCAGCGCGCCGTCCTTGCCGAGCTTCACCACCGCGACCTCGACCCGGGCGGCGAGGTCGGACAGCGCGGCTTCGGGGCCGGCGGGATTCCACGCCTTCGCCTCGTCCTCATTGGCGAAGACGATGTCGACGTGGTGGTCGAGCAGTTCGGCCAGCACCTCGCGGTTGGCGCGCACGACCTCGAACGAGGCGAGATCGAGCGCGAGCTTCGCCCCGGCGGCGGTCGCGGCTTCGGCCACCGCGCGTGCGAACGGCTGGTTGAAGAGGGCGTAGCCCTCCAGCATCACCAGGCGCACGCCCTGGAAGTCCGCCGGCCGCACCTGCGCCGGGGTGATCGCCGCCGCAGCGCCCAGACAGGTGCGCAGGGTGCGCTGGGCGTCGGGGGTGATCAGGCTCAGCACGCGACCGGTCGGCTGGTCCGGGGTGGTGATCAGGCGCGGTTCGCAGCCCTGGCTGGTCAGCGCCTCGCGGTAGAACGCGGCGAAATCATCGGCGCCGACGCAGCCGATGAAGGCGGATCTGATGCCCAGGTTGGCGCAGCCGACCACGGTGTTCGAGGCCGCGCCACCGGCGGCCTGGACGATCGGCGACGTCGCCTGGCCGGCGATGGCGATGATGGTTTCCGCACTGACCAGCTCCATCCCGCCCTTGGCGCCGGGAACGTGGCGTTGCAGGAAGTCGTCATCGACGGTCAGCAGGAGGTCGACGAGTGGCGAGCCGACGCCGATGAGTTCCGGCGTCGGTGATTGGGCGGAAGGCGCCTCGGTCATGGTCGGGTCTCAGGCCTTCTGGATGGCCTGCTGCGGCGCAGGCGCGGCGGCGGCGCCATTCTGCTGGCCGCCCTGGACGAACATCCGGCTCGGGTCGAAGGGGATCAGCGGCAGGCCGGCGTGCAGGCAGAGGTTGTTGAGCAGGGCCATGATCTTGCCGCTGCCGACCACCAGGATGTTGCCGAAGAACTGGTTCTGCGGGTCGGCCTTGGGGTCGAACTTCGCATCGGTGGTGAACAGGAAGCGCCAGCCGCCCTGGGCGAAGGGCTTGGCGTCCTTGCTCTCGGGGCCGATGAACAGCGCGAAGCTGACGATGGCGGTGTGCATGGTGCCATCCGGGCTGGAGGGCAGGAAGTGGAGCTGGCCGGCGGCGCGGATCTCGGCGTTGCCTTCGCCGACCTGGGGCTGCTGGAGCATGATGCCATCGAGGAAATCGCGGCTGACGTCGAACTGCATGGGATTCTTTCGGGCGGGGGTGGCGTCGGATCTGGCCGACGGGATGGGTGGGAAAGCGGTAGAAAGCGGGGCGGGGAAAAGGGCGGGTTGAAAAGCGAGGCTTCGTCTAACAGCCGGATGGGGCAGGGCAATGCGCCGTTGCGCTTCCCGTCGTCAGGGCTTATCACGCGCACCCCCACCGACGGGGCGATCCTGCCGACGGTCCAGCCCGATCCGGCTCGACGGTAAGGTTCGCCTCCGGCGGTCGTCATCTGCGCTCGTTCCCCAGGGCCAGGCCCACCGCCAACCGGCCGGCCGACCCGAAACCCCTGCGAGGCCACCCCATGGCGTCTGCGACCCCGACCCCCGGCCAGGACCTGATCCGCGCCGAAGGGCTCAGCAAGTTCTACGGCGATTTCACCGCCATCCGCGATGTCTCGTTCGGCGTCCCGGCCGGATCGGTGACCGCCTTCCTCGGCCCCAACGGCGCCGGCAAGTCGACCACCATGAAGATCCTCACCGGCTTCCTCGCGCCCAGCGAGGGCCGCGCCTTCATCGGCGGCCACGATGTCGAGACCGACCGCATCGCGGCGAGCCAGGTGCTCGGCTACCTGCCCGAGAACGGCCCGCTCTACCCCGACATGACGCCGCAGTCGTACCTGCGCTACATCGGCAGCATCCGCAGCCTGGACGGCGCCGCCCTGCGCAACGCCCTCGACCGGGTCGCGATGTCCTGCCGCATCGACGAGGTCTGGCACAAGCCGATCCGCAAGCTGTCGAAGGGCTTCCGCCAGCGCGTCGGCCTGGCCCAGGCGCTCCTGCATGATCCGCAGGTGCTGATCCTCGACGAGCCCACCGCCGGTCTCGATCCGAACCAGATCCAGCTCGTGCGCGATCTCATCCGCGCCCTGGTGCGGCCGCAGGACGGCGCCCTGGCCAAGACCGTCCTGCTGTCGACCCACATCCTGCAGGAGGTCGAAGCCGTCGCCGACCGCGTCGTGCTGGTGTCGGAAGGCCGGCTGAAGTTCAGCGGCACGCCGAAGGAACTCGCGGGTGGTTCGACCATCGAAGCCCGCTTCAAGGAACTGACCAAAGGAATCGCGGCATGAGCGCCTCGTCCATCATCCATTTCGGCGGGTTGTCAGCGGTGTGGAAGCGCCAGCTCGGCACCATGCTCGGCAATCCGCTCGGCTACTTCTACATCCTCTTCTTCGTCGCCGCGTCGGCCGCGCTGCTGTTCTGGCCCGACACCTGGTACGCGCGCAACATCGCCGACCTCGGCTGGCTGACCGGGGTGATGGGCGTCGGCGTGATGCCGCCGCTGCTGGTGCTGCTGCTGCCGGTGCTGGCGATGAACGCCTGGGCGCTCGAACGCGAACTCGGCACCGAGGAGCTGCTGCTCACCATGCCGCTGTCGATCACCGACGTGATCCTCGGCAAATACTTCGCGGTGGTAAGCTACTTCACCATCGCCCTGGTGTTCTCGCTCGCCAACGTCGCGCTGCTGGCCTGGTACGGCCAGCCGGATCTGGGCCAGATCTTCGCCGTCTACATCGGCTGGTGGATCGCCGGCTGCGCCTTCGCTGCGCTCGGCCTGCTCGCCTCGACCCTGGTGTCGATGCCGGCCATCGCCTTCGTGATCGGCCTGGTGCTGTGCGCCGGTCTCCTGGTCGGGGCCTGGGCCAATGAATGGTTTGCGCCCTTCAATCGCGGCCTGATCCCGTCCAGCCGCATCTTCAGCGGCCTGGCGGTGATCCTGTCGTCGCTGTCGCTCTCCGCGCTGGTGCTCGCCAGCCGGCGCTGGCGTCCGACCTCCCAGGGCGAGGTCGTCTCGCAGCTCGTCAGCCTGGTCTTCGGGGTCATCCTGCTGGTCAACGTCGCGCAGATCGCCAACAAGCACGCGGTCGATGTCGACGCCAGCGCCGACGGGCTGTCCAGCCTGGGCGGTGCCAGCCGCAAGATCCTGGGCGAACTCAAGGATCCGGTGACGATCACCGCCTTCGTCAGCCGCAGCCTGCCGACCGATCTCCAGCCCAAGGGCAAGGAGATCGAGGACAAGCTCGCGGCGGTGCAGCGCCTGTCCGGCGGCAAGGTCAAGATCGACCTACGCAAGCCGCTCAACGCGGTCGACAAGGAAGGGCTGGCGGCATCCAAGGAGTTCGGCCTCAAGCCGCGCAAGATGATCCGCGAATACGCGGTCGGCAACGAGTTCGACGAGATCTTCCTCAGCGCGGTGGTGACCAGCGGTCCGCGCACCCAGACCATCGAGTACTTCGAGCCCGGCCTGTCGGTCGAATACGAGCTCGTCCGCGCCGTGCGCGGCGTGTCCGACACCAGCAAGAAGAGGGTGATCGGCGTCGCCGAGACCGACGTGAAGCCGTTCGGCGATTTCGACATGCGCACCTACCGCCAGATCCCCGGCTGGCAGATCCTGGATGATCTCAAGCGCCAGTACGAGGTCCGCCCGGTGCAGCTGTCGAGCGCGGTCGCCGCCGACATCGAGGTGCTGGTCGTGCCGCAGCCCTCGTCGCTGACCCAGCCCGAACTGGAGAACCTGCACGATTACATCTGGAACGGCCGTCCGACCCTGCTGCTGGAAGACGCGTTGCCGCTGTTCTCGGCCTTCAGCGGCCGCGACGACCTCATCCCGAACCGGCCCAAGAAGAGCAACAATCCGAATCCGTACGGTCAGCCGGATCCGAACACCCCGAAGAAGGGCGACTTCAAGCCGCTGCTGCGCTCCCTCGGCCTGGTCTACGAACCCGAGGAGCTGGTCTGGTCGGACTACAATCCCAGCGCCGAGTTCCGCGGCAACTTCGCCGAACTCAACCTGGTCTGGCTCTACGACGACCAGAACTGCTTCAACCATGGCAAGGATGCGGCCGGCAACCAGCTCTGGGCGACCGAAGGCATCGGCGCCGCGCTGTTCCCCTCGCCCTCCAACTTCGTCCAGGCCAATCCCCTGCCGGAAGGCCTGACCGTCACCCCGCTGATCAAGGTCTCGTCGAAGGCCAAGTGGGGGCGCAGCTCGCTCAATGAGATGGTCAAGCCCGGCATGATGGGCGGCGTCACCATCGAACGCCCCGACCTGGCGATCTCGGGCCCGCCCGATCTCGCCCCGATGGTCGCGGCGCAGGTGCGTGGCACCATGCGTTCGCTCTACGCCCGCAGCGCGCCGGAACCCGAAACCAAGGATGAGAAGAAGGACGCCAAGAAGGACGAGAAGGCCGATCCGACCAAGCCGGGCGAGGTCAAGAAGGACCAGCCGAGCGCCAAGCCGGTCAACGTCATCGTCATCGGCGACGTCGACTTCTGCGCCAACGAGATGTGGGGCATCTACCAGGGCCAGATCGGCGGCGCGGCGCAGCGCGACAAGTTCCGCTTCCTCCTCGACCTGCGCAACGTGCAGCTTTTCGCCAACGCGATCGATGCGCTCGCCAACGACCCGACCTACATCGAGGTCCGTACCCGCCGGCCGCCGCGCCGGCCGCTGGTGCGCGACGAGGCGGTGGTCCTGGAGGCAATTTCATTAACGCGCAGTCGGGAACAGTCCAATGAGGCAGATAAGAAAAAGGCAGAAGAAGATGCTCAAAAAGAATTTGATGCTGAGTTGAAGCGGATTGATGAAGACAGTACTCTTGATGACATTGGGAAGGAACAACGCAAGGCGATCGTAAGACAATCTCTCATGAATCGTTTGGCTTTGAAGAAGGAAATTGCGCAGGAACGTTTTGAGCAGGCCCGGGCTTTAGTTAAAAATGAGCGTGATGAGCGCATCGAGCGCAACCGTCTGACAATCAAGATCATGGCGGTCGCCATCCCGGCGGGCTTCCTCGTCATCCTCGCCGTGGTCGTCCTGATCAACCGGCTCGCCGGCGAACGCAGCCACATCCCGAATTCCCGCAAGCGGAGCAACGCATGAGAAGCCTGCCCATCGTCCTCGGCGTCCTCGCGGTCGCGACCGCCGTCCCGGCCTGGTTCACCTTCACCTCGGCGAAAGCCGCCGATGCGGTGATCACCGAGGATCCCAGCGCCATCCTCGGCAAGGCCGGCGCCGACCCCCTGCGCGTCACCAAGCTGCGCATCGTCGACTGGGACGCCTCCACCGCGACGGCCAAGCCGTTCGAGGTGAAGCGCGACAACGGCCAGTGGGTGATCACCAGCCGCTACAACTACCCGGCCGAGAAGAACCGCGTCGGCGAGGTCGCCGGCGGCCTGCTCGGCGGCAAACGCGGCGCGCTGGTGCTCAGCGACTCGCGGCGCCTGGCCGAGTTCAAGCTGCTCGACCCCACCGGCAAGGACACCACGGCGAAGGAGGGTTACGGCCGCCTGGTCCAGCTCGAAGACGACACCGGCAGTCCCGTGCTGCGCCTGATCATCGGCGACGCCTCGCCCCTGGGCCAGGGCCGCTACTACGTGCGCGAGCAGGATTCCAACGACGTCTACAGCGCGAAGATCCCGAATCCGTCGACCATCAGCACCCGTTTCGTCGATTACGTCGAAACCGATCCGCTCAAGGTCAGCCAGGACAACATCCGCGAGCTGACCATCCTCGACTACTCGGTGAAGAGCAGGATCTCGCCTGAAGGCGGCCTGTCGCTGGACGAGATCCAGGAACGCGGCCGCACGGTGATCGCCAAACCCGCCGGGGCCGACAAGTGGGCCTCGGCGCAGGTGCCGGCGAAGAAGCAGATCGCGCAGGACAAGGTCAAGAGCCTGCTCTCGACCCTGACCTCGATCAGCCTCACCGGCGTGCAGCCGTTCGACGCCCGCCGTCTGCCCCTCCTCGGCATCTTCTTCACCGGCGATGCCGCCTGGGCGACGAAGCCGGATGCCCTGGTGTTCCAGATCCCGGATGGACGCGGCCAGGTCCAGAAGGCGGCGATGATCTCGAACGAGGGCCGCCTCGACTTCACGACCAAGGACGGCCTGCGCTACAGCCTGGTGTTCGGTGGCGTCGCCCCGACCGAGGACGGGGATGACCTGAAGAAGGATGAGAAGAAGGACGACAAGAAGGACGCCGAGAAGAAGGACGACAAGCCGGCCGGCAACAACCGCTATGTGTCGGTGTTCGTCAACTACATCGAGGCGCTGGACGAGGACGCCAAGGCCGCCGCCGAGGCCGCCAAGAAGGATGAGAAGGCGGCGAAACCCGACCCCAAGCGCAGTGGCCGCGAGCGTGCCGCCAAGGCGGCCAAGCGCTTCCAGTCGTTCTTCTACGTGATCTCGGACTCGACCTTCAAGTCGCTGCGCCCCGCCCTCGACACCCTGTTCGAGGACCTGCCGCCCGAGCCGATGGCGGGCAAGACCGGCAAGACCAACAAGCAGTGGCTTGAGGAAAACGCCAAGAAGGACGGCTGGAAGACCACCCCGAGCGGCCTCCAGTACAAGATGCTCGCCACCGGCCCCGAAGGCGGTCGCAAGCCGGTCGCCACGGATCAGGTCCAGGTCGCCTACAAGGGCACCCTGGTCGAGGGCGAGGTCTTCGACGAGAACGCCGACATGTCGTTCTTCCTCAACGGCGTGATCAAGGGCTGGACCGAAGGTCTGCAATTGATGAAGGAAGGCGACAAATTCCAGTTCGCCATCCCGCCTGAGATCGCCTACGGTTCGGACGGCAGCAAGCCGAAGATCCCGGCCAACTCGATCCTGATCTTCGATGTCACCCTGAAGAAGATCCTGACCCCGCCGCCGGTGCCGCTGGCCCCGCCTGCACCGCCGGCCGCTCCGGCACCTGCCGCGGTCACCCCGCCGGCTCCGCCCGTGTCGGCACCCCCGCCCGCGCCGCCGGCTCCGGCAGCGAATCCCGCACCGGCCAAGCCCTGAGCAGCCCTCAGGCTGCTCACGGGGGAGCGCCGAAGGCGCGTTACGGGGGCGGGCAGCCCCCGGACAAACAGGAACTTGAGACGGCGAAGCCGACTCTTCCGGCGCAGCCGGAACCCCGCGCAGCGGGGAAGTTCTTTGGAGGCGGCACGAACGCCAACCCGGCTATCACGGCCACCGATCGGCACCGCCGGTCGGTGGCCGTGTGCTTTTCCCGGGACCGCCGGCGTGCAACCGGCAGGATTCCGGAAAACATCCTGGTGCTCGGATCCTGCCGGTGAATCGCTGGTTGATCATGGTCCCCCCATGCCCGACCTGAGCCTGACCCAGTGGTCGCTGCTCGGCCTTTGCGCCGTGTCCACCGGCCTGGCCAAGACCGGTATGCCGGGTTTCGGAACCCTGGCCGTGACGCTCGCCGCGCTGGCCCTCCATGGCGACGTGCAGCGCTCCGCCGGATTGCTGCTGCCGTTGCTGTGCTTTGCCGATCTGCTGGGGGTGTGGTGGTTCCGCCGCCACGCCCAGGTGCGCAGCCTGTGGGAACTGCTGCCCTGGGTGCTCGCCGGCATGGTGTTCGGGGCGGCGGCCTTGCTGCTCGACGCCGTGCTGCTGCGTCGGCTCGTGGCCGGGATCATCTTGGCCATGGTGTTCCTCCAGGTCGTGCGCAGTCGTCTCGAAACGCTCGCCCCCTGGCCTGCATTCTACGGATCCACCGCCGGTTTCGCGACCACGGTAGCCAATGCGGCCGGGCCGGTGATGAGCCTCTACCTGCTCGCCCGCCGCCTGCCGAAGGAGGAGTTCATCGCCACCGGCGCCTGGTTCTTCCTGGTCGTCAACCTGACCAAGCTGCCGATCTATGCCGCCCAACCCCTCTGGGATGGACCGCAGATGATCACCGGCGCATCGCTGCTGCTCGACGCCTGCCTGCTGCCGGCGGTGTTCGCTGGCGCCTATGCCGGCCGCCGCCTGATCGGGCGCATCCCGCAACGCTGGTTCGAACGCGCGGTGCTGGGATTGGCCATCGTCGGTGCGCTCATGCTCCTGCATTGAGGCGGCCGGTCGGCAGGCGCGTACGCCAGGCGACCACGCTCGCCGCCGCGATGCCGACCGCGAGGAGACCCAGGGCGGGCGCGAAACCGCCCCAGGCGGCGTGGACCTGGGCGAAGATCAGCGGGCCGACCGCCGAGGCGAGGACGGTCAGCAGCTGCGCCGCACCCTGGATGCGTCCGAGCTGGCGCGGGCCGAAGGCGAGGCCCCAGATCGCGAAGAACAGCACCATGATGAAGCCGGCGGCGAGGCCGATCAGCAGCGCGGCGGTCCACAGCAGCGCCGGGCCGGTGGTCAGCGCCAGGACCGCCAGCCCGGCGGCATAGGCGGACAGGGCTCCGGCGAGCAGGCGCGGCGGGGCGGTGCGCGGCAGCAGCCAGCCGCAGATGAACTGGCCGAGGAGGGCGAAGAGCGTGGTCGCGGCGAGGAAGTACGCGTTCGTCCGCTGGTCGAAACCGTGTTCGGCCAGGACCTGCTGGTTCCACAGCGACAGGCCCGAGGCGGCGAGGCCGAACAGGGCGGTCGTGCCGGCGAAGACCCAGAAGCACGGCGTGCCCAGGGCCTGGGCGAGGGTGTGGCCGGCTGCCCGGCCGGGGTCGGGGAGCCCCGGATCCCCGCTGCCGGGTTGGCTGGGAAGCCGGCTGGTCGTGGCGAATCCAAGGGCCACCAGCGGCGCGATGCCGCAGGCCAGCGCCACCGCCACCCAGGTCCAGGCGGTGCGCCATCCGAACGCGCCGATGGCTTCGCCGATCGCGACGAACGCCGCCGCCATGAGCACCGTGAGCAGGACGGTATAGATCCCCATCGCCGGTCCCGTCCGGCTGCCGCCCGACCGGCCCACGGCGGTGATGCTCGCCACCGACAGGGCGCTCTGGCCCAGCGCGCGGGTGGCGAAAATGAGCAGGAAGAGGGGCAGGATCGATCCGCCTGCGAGCCGACCCAGGGCGGCCACGACCACCGCCAGGAGCACGATCGTCGTCACGGTCGGCCAGCGCAGGCCGAAGCGATCGATGCACCAGCCCATCGGCAGGCAGGCGGCGGCACCGATCAGGGTCGCCCACAGGTTCAGTTCGCCGAAGGAGATGCGGTCGATGCCGAGATCGGCGATCGCACCCTCCGTGATCAGGCCCAGGCCCTGGGTACGTCCGGGCAGGGTGGCGAGCATGACCAGGGCGGCGGTGATGACGGTCGACCAGCGGATCGGATCGGGTGCGGATGACGCCGGTGCGAGCATGCGTCGACCATGCGGCGGGGACGGCGGCGCGGCAACCATGCCCAGGGGCGACCTGGGGCAGGAAAAACGTCACTCACCATCCTGCGTCCACCCCGGCCGGTGGTAGCTTCGCGCCGATTCCGGGGCTATCGTCCAGCATGGACGACACCCCGCTGGTCCTCGCGATGCCGCGCCGCGAGCTGTTCCGCATCCACGGTTTCACCCAGCGGGTCGAACCGGCGATCCTGACCAGCATCATCGCGGATGGATGGTACGCCGCGCCCGAGGCCGTCGCCGCCGATTCGGATGCCAAGGAGGTCCGCATCGGCATCCTGATCCGCCGGCCAGCGGCCGAGGGAGACGGCGACGGCAAGCCGCAGTACCTGGTGTCCGAAGATGGCATCCTCCTGCACGTCTCGCCCATCCCGCCCGAATCCGCGAAGTTCGGCGAGGGTCTGGCGGCGCTGCGCCGGTTCGCGCAGGCCCTGGGCGAGGCGCTGCTGCGGCGCGGGGACTGCCGCATCGAGCTCGTCGGTTACTGCAATGAGGACGCCCTTGTCGAATGCCGGCGCTGCTTCCTGCTCATCTACCGGCTGATCACTGCGGCGGATACCGCCGCGCCCGAGGGCATGTCCTGGGTGCCGCGTTCGGCCCTGGCGGGCCTGGCCCTCGAACCCGTGAGCGCGCTGGTCACGGAAGCGGCTGTTTAAACGACCGTTCCGTTCCCGCTGCCACTGGCGGATCGGATCGCCTCCGTCATTCTTCCCGCATCCATGAGCGGAAGCGATCGTACGCCAGCGACCCAGCACCCGAGCACCGGGGGCCAAGCGCAGAGTCCGAGCGAAGACACGTACTCCGCCACGGTCAGACCTGCGAACCCCGCCATCCCGGTATCGGCCAAGGAGGTTCCGACCCGCCGGGTCGAGTCGTCGGAGGTCGGCAGGACCGGCAACATCTCCAGCACCACCCTGTCCTTCGAGAAGCTGCGCGGCGTCGACAAGCTGGATGATCTGCGCGTCCAGCTGGAACGCTGGTCGCCGTGCGCCACCAATCCGGGGGCGGGGGCGCGGTTCGTCGTCACCGGCCAGCTCGGGCGCGGGGCGCAGGGCGTCATCTACAGCATCCGCGACCGCGATTGCCGGCGCGAGATCGCGCTCAAGACCCTGATCTCGACCGCCTGCGACGGCGACGACATCAGCCGCTTCATCCACGAGGCCCAGGTCACCGCTCAGCTCGAGCATCCCGGCATCGTGCCGGTGCACGATTTCGCCATCCTGCCCGACGGCACGGTGTTCTACACCATGAAGCGGATCTCGGGCCGGCAGCTCGCCGAGATCCTGCGCGACGACGCCGGCCGGCCGGAGCGCCGCTTCGACCTGCTGCAGCTCTTCCTGCGCGTGCTCGATGCGATGGCGTTCGCGCATTCGCATGGCGTGATCCACCGCGATCTCAAGCCGCGCAACATCATGGTCGGGCAGTTCGGCGAGGTGCTGGTGCTCGACTGGGGCCTGGCGAAGGTCCGGGGCGAATCGTCGCCGGGCGACCGGCAGGCCAAGGGCAGCACGGTCACCAGCCTGCGCTCGTCGAGCGAGATCACGGGCAACGACATCTACGAGACCATGGTCGGGCTCGCGGTCGGCACGCCGGCCTACATGAGTCCGGAGCAGGCGCGCGGCGAGATCGACAAGGTCGACCACCGCAGCGACATCTATTCCCTCGGCGTGATCCTCTACGAACTGCTCTGCGGCGCCTCCCCTTACGTGCGCGGCGACATCCGCCGCACCCTGGAACAGGCCGTCGACGGGGCCTGGACCCGCCTCGACCGCCAGCCGCATGGCCGCCGTCTGCCGCGCGCGCTGGTCGCGATCGTGCACAAGGCGATGGAGAACGACCAGGCCCGGCGCTACCAGCGGGTCGAGGACCTGGCCTGCGACCTGCGCGATTTCATCTCCGGCCTCGCGGTGTCGGCGCATCGCGAGAGCCTGGCCGAGCAGGTCGCCCGCGTGCTCGCGCGCCACCGTCGGGTGATCATCCCCGCCGTGGCGGCGGCGGCGGCGGTGCTGCTGGTGGGCGGATTCGCCTGGTGGCGGATGGATGAGGCGAAGCAGGCCGGCATCACCCGCCAGGTCAACGACCTCCGCCGCGAGGCCGCGACGCACCGCCTTGCCAGCCCGCCCCAGCTCGACCGGGCGCGCGACAGCTACCAGCGCATCCTCGGGCTGCGTCCCAACGACAAGGAGACCCAGGACAGCCTGCGCCGGATCGAGGTCGAGATCGCGGTGGCCGCAGAGCACCAGGACAAGATCAAGCTCGCCGCCGAGAACCGCGCCAAGGCGATCCAGCTCGATCGCGACGCCGTGGCGGCGCGCGAACGGATCCAGGTCGACCTGCTGGCGGCGGGCTCTGATCCGCTGCGCCTCGATGCGCTGGTCGCCCGGCTGGACGCGGTGAAGGATCTCCACGTCCAGGCCCTGGGTCTGGCGCCGGACGGCGACCTGCGCACCCGCCAGAGCGCCGCCATCACCGCGGTGGCCGGCGAGACGGAACGGATCAAGGGCGAGGCACGCATCCTGCGCAACCGGCACGAGGCGGCGCAACGGCGCAGCCAGGCGCAGGCGGCCGCCGACAGGGGGGAGCTGACCGAGGCGGTCACCCTGGCGCGCGAGGCGTCGCGCCTGGATCCCACCGGTTCGGAACTGCTGGCCGAACTGCTGCAACGGCTCGAAAAGCAGAAGGAGCAGGAGCAGGCCGAGGCCCGCCGCGAGGGCGAGCGGCAGAATGCCGCCAAGAACCGCAGGACCGCCGATGCCAAGATCGAGCTCTGCCGCGGCGCCGCAGCGGCCGGGCATGGCCTGGAGGCGCAGCGTCTGCTCGACCAGGCGCGCGGCATCGTGCCCGACCATCCGCACCTGGCCGAACTCGCGCTGGTGGTCGAGCGTGCGCTGGACATCGAAGCCGAGCGCGAGGCTGCGGCGCTGGTCGATCGCGGCAGCGAACGCCGCGCGGCGGCGGCGATCTTCCTCGATCAGATCAACGCGGCGCTGAACCGGCAGTCCGAACTGCAGGAGCTGCTCAACCGCGAAGCGGATCCTGGCGCCAGGGCGCGCATCCGCGACGAGCTGCACCAGGTCGAACTGCGCCGGCGCGAGCTGGACGAGCAGCGTTCGTCCGCCCTGGCCGAGGCGCTCGGGCAGCTGCATCGGGCGGTGGCGCGGGCGCCGAAGTCGGCCCGGACCCATGAGCATCTGGTCCGCTTCTTCCTCGACCGCGTGCAGGAGGCCGAGGACGCCGGCAACGCCTCCGAGGCGGCGGCCTTCGCGGCCCAGGCCGAGGCCTACGCCAAGGTCGCCGGCAGCGACATCGCGGATCTGCTTGCGGGCCTGGGCACCCTGGTCTGCGCCTCCGCTTCCGCCCCGCTGCGCCTGGTGCCGCTCGCCGAACGCGGCGACCGCACGCTCGGCCCGGCAGGGACCGATGCGGCGTTGTCGCTGGCGCCGGGCGAGAGCCGCAAGGTCAAGCGCGGTCGGTATCTGGTCGAAGGTCCATCCGGCGTCCGGATCGCCCTGCGTCTGCGCCGCGGCGAGGCGCGCACCCTGGACCTGTCGCCGCCGCCGCCCCTGCCTGCCGGGGTGGCCTACCTGCCCGCCGCGCCGATCTATGGCCGCGACGGCCGCCGGATCGGCGACGTGGCCGGGTTCGCGCTCGCGGTGCACGAGATCACCTGCGGCGAATGGCTGGATTTCCTCAATGATCCCGCGATCAACGAGCGCCACGCCGAGGCCCGCCGCGACGTCCGCAACCCGCGCCTGGTCCTCGCCCCGCGTCCTTCGCTCGATGCCGAGGCGCCGATCTGGTGCCAGAAGACCTGGCCCTTCTGGAAGAAGTATTCCGCCGAGTTCCTGCTCGAGGTCGCGGTGCAGGACGCGCACGGCGGCGAGACCCGGGTGCCGGTGCGGCGCGAGGCCCCGGTGGGCGGGATCAGCGCCGAGGACGCCGAAGCCTACGTCGCCTGGCGCCGCCAGCGCGACCGCCTGGCCTGGCGTCTGCCGACCCGCAACGAATGGATGCTGGCGGTCCAGGGCGGCGACGGCCGCGCCCAGCCCTGGGGCGATGCCCTGGATCTCGGGTTCTGCCATAGCGCCCTCACCGCCGGACGCAGCAAACGCCCGGGCGACCTCGCGGTGGGCAGCATCGGCACCGATGTCTCGGTGCAGGGCGTGCGCGATCTGGCGGGCGGGGTGATGGAATTCACCTCCGATCGTTCGCCGCTCGACCCGCGGCTTCGGGTCGTGGTCGGGGGCAGCTTCGCAGATCGCATGCCCGACCGCTTCTCCGCCTGGAGCCGGCGCGAGATCGATGCGACCCAGGTGTACCTGTCCTGCGGCCTGCGCCTGGCCCTCGATGTCGCGCCTGCGAAACCGTGACTGCTGCCTTGCCAAGCCCCGCCCAGCCCTGACGAGACCACATGCCCCGCATCCCCATCCTGCTGACCATCGCCCTGGCCGCCGCCGCCGGCGACGTCCCGGGCCTGCCGCTGCCGCCGATCGCCGGGGTCGAACCGGTGGCATTCTGGCTCGACCACCACAACGACTACTTCGCCGATGCGGTGCGCAACCTCGACGACTACCGCACCGGCGGGGGCGAACTCGGGGTCCGCATCCCGATCAGGCCGATCGCGCCCTTTTCCCCGGTCATCGGCGCGGACTACAGTTCGCTCACCGATCGCGGCGGCCAGCGGCGGGCGGATGAGCTGACCCTCACCCTCGGCCTCGCCTGGGATCATGCCGACAAGGGCTGCCGCTACCGGGGGGTGCTCGCGGCCGGCGGCGGCACGCGCTCGACCGGCAACTTCGGCACCGATGCGGTGCAGAACGGCATCCACTCCAAGATCGGCAACCAGGACGTCACCCTGACCTACGAGCGCAAGGCCGACACCGATCCGCTCGCCTGGGCGCAATGGCGCGGGAGCTTCACCATCGGATCCCTCGCCCCGGTCGCGCCGGGCGTGTTCGCGATCGAGCCGCGCGCGGGCTTCATGGCGACCGCCACCGGGCATCTGCAGAGTTCCCTCGGCAGCGACTTCACCGCGCGCGGCCGCAGCGGCGCGGTCTGGCTCGGCGGGCTCTGGCGCGACAACCAGGGCCCGGCGATGGGGCTGACCGCCGCCGCCGTCGACCACCACGAGCAGGGCTGGTGGATCCAGGCCGGCATGGCGTCCTCGGCCATCCCGATCCCGGGGCTCTGCACCGCGCTGGGCCTTTTCCTCGACGTGGCCTGCAATCCGGCGACGCGCGCGACCGAAGGCCGGCTCGGCCTGAAGTTCGATGTCGGTTCCGCGCCCGTCATCCCGGACTGGGCCCTGGCCGACCGCAAGCCGGGCGACGGATCCGACCGCTTCGACCAGGACGTGTTCTTCTCCGGCGGCACCGGCGGCCATGGCGCCATGATCGCCTGGCGTCCGTCGACCTGGCACGAGCCCTGGGGGCACGGCAGCCGCGAAGTCGGGGTCTACGTCGAATACCGCATGGGCCATGTGCCCGGCTATGGCTGGGACGACAACAGCATCGACTACGACCAGGGCCTGATCGGCCTGCGTCCCGGCTGGCGCAGCGTCGGCTGGCCGGTGGCGGTCGAGACCATGTTCGATCTCGGAGCCGGTCTGCGCTGGGAGCGCGTCAACACCACCGGTCCGAACCCGGCCCATGCGGGCGCGACGAGCCAGCGCGTGGTCATCCAGGGCGGCCCGCGCATCCGGCTCGGCCTCGGCCGCTTCCCCGATTCCTGGATCGACTACCTGCACGCCGTGCGCCTCGGCTTCGGCCTGCGCGGCTACGTGCCGCTGTCGGACGACCAGACCCCCGACGGCGGGCGCTATCAGCGGCCCGGCTACGGCTTCGACACCACCCTGGGCGCCTCGCTCGCCTGGTGAGCCGGGAAACCGGCGACGATTGCGAAACCTGGAGTTCACCTAGAGTCCGCCGCCCATGCGCTACCGGGATGCGGCCCACATCAACCTGGACTCGTTCTATGCCCGCAAACCGCAGGCTGGACGGTGGTTTCGCGCGTTTGGATACGGGTTGCTGGCAGCCACGATCGCCAGCGTGGGCGCCAATCAGGGCCTCCTGGTCGGCTGGCTGCTGCTCGGGCTCGGGCTGTGGATTTGCGCCTGGAAACTCGAAGTCGGGGCCCTCTGGCGTTCCAGCCTGGTTGCGCAGATCATCTTCGCATTGGTCCTCATCCCCTGGGAACGCGTGTGGAAGCAGGCCTCCCAGCCGATCCTGACGACGTCGCCCGGACTCTGGTGAATCCCGCCATGCCCACCATCGCCCGCTGGGGCATCCCCACCATCCTGCTCGCCACCGTCATCCTCGGCTGGGGCGTGTGGCTCCTGCCCGCCGGCCCCGCACGCTGGGTCGGCGGCGCCGTCGCCGCCGCGCTCTGGCTGTTCACCCTCGCGTTCTTCCGCAATCCGGCGCGCACGCCGCAGGGCGGCGAACGCTGCCTGATCGCGCCGGCCGATGGCATCGTGGTCGACATCGAGACCGTGGACGAACCCGAGTTCATCCAGGGGCCGGCGCTGCGCATCGGCATCTTCCTGTCGGTGTTCGATGTCCACGTGAACCGTGCTCCGATCGCCGGCCGCATCGCCTGGGCCCAGTACAAGCCGGGGAAGTTCCTCGACGTGCGCCATCCCGATGCCAAGCACGAAAACGAGGCCAACACCCTGGGCCTCATCGCCGACGACGCGGTCGCGCCTGGGCTGCGCCTGCTGGTGCGGCAGCTGAGCGGCCTCATCGCGCGGCGGATCGTCTGCACCCACGGGGTCGGCGATGTCCTGCAGCGCGGGGAACTCTACGGCATGATCCGCTTCGGCTCCCGCACCGAGCTCTGGCTGCCGGCCGGCTGCGTCCACACGGTGAAGGTCGCGCTCGGCCAGCGCGTGCGCTGCGGTGAGACGATCCTGGTCGAACTCGGCGAAGGGAAGGCATGAACGGCAATCCTGACCGGGCGCCGGCCTCGCCGCCCAGCGACCGCCTGGCGCGGGTGCGCCAGCGCATCCGCCGCCTGAAGACGCTGCCGGTGCTGCCGACCACCCTCACCGCCGGCAATCTGGCGTCGGGCATCACCGCCATCCTGTGCGCGGCGCACGGCCAGTTGTTCTATGGTGCGCTGATGATCTTCGTCGCCATGGTCTGCGACATGTTCGATGGCAAGGTCGCGCGCCTGACCAAGCAGGATGGCCCGTTCGGGGCGGAACTCGACAGCCTCGCCGACGTGGTGTCGTTCGGGGTCGCACCGGCCATCCTCGTCCATCGCCTCATCCTCGGGCATTCCGGGGTCTTCGATCACGGCGAACGTCTGCTCTGGTTCATCACCGTGATCTACCCCGTGCTGACCGCCATCCGCCTCGCCCGCTACAACGTCGAGCACACCGGCCCGAATCCGGAGGCCAACACCCATTTCCGCGGCATCCCCTCGCCCGGTGCCGCCGCCGTGGTCTGCGCCCTGGTGCTGCTGCATTCCAAGGAATTCGCCACCCTTGGGGTGCCGTTGAACATCGACTACAAGAACCTGCTCGACAGCCTGGATTGGTTCCGCTGGTTCCTGCTCGCGGTCACCGTGGTCTGCGCCCTGACCATGGTCTCGACCGTGCGCTATCCCCATGTCGGCAACATGCTGCTCGGCCGCATGTCGTTCCGTCGCTTCATCCTGCTCGGCGGCCTGGTCGCCCTGCTGGTGTGGGAACCCTGGTGGGTGCTGGCGGTGGGCACGCTCGGGTACCTCGTCTGGGGCCTCGGCGTCGGCGCCTGGCAGGCGCTCAGCCAGCTGCGTGCCGGCAAGGATCCGCTGGAGGACGAGGACGAGGCCGAGGCCGAGGACGCCGGCCTGGCCAGCGAGACCGATCCGGGGCCCGGCCCGGCGCACGGACGATAGCGGATCCTGCGCTCACGCCGCCGGCTCGACCGTGATCGTCGTGCCCAGACGGTGCGAAGTCCCGGCGGCGAGGGTGCGCGCATCCCATTCGGTGTTGACCGCCTCGATGCAGGCGAAGCCGGTCCAGGCGCCTTCGCCCAGATCGGCCACGGCCAGGCTGCGATCCACGCCTGGATTCCAGGCCACGCTCGCGGCGCTGCCATGGCGGACGATGCGCAGGCGGCGGCCCAGGACCGGATCATCGATCACCACCGGCCGCGCCGGGCCGGTGTCGCGGTAGGTGCGGTTGAGCTCGGTGCCGGTGCAGCGGAGGATGGGTTCCTCGTCCCGGATCCAGGTCTGGTACTGCTCGGGCTGATGGTAGTCGAGCCCGCCCAGGCCGAGGATGGCCGCCCGGCGGGCATCGCCCAGGGCGAGGTAGGTGTGCAAGGCGCCGGCGTGCACGATCGCCGCGTCGTTCGGGTTGGTGCAGGTCAGGCCCACGTCGAGCGCTGCGCCGGCGCGCACCGTGAGTTCGAGGTCGAACCGCTGCGGCCAGGGTCCGGGCGGCAGGTCCGCGCCGGAAAGAGTCAGCACGGCTTCGATCGCGCCTTCGGCAAGGACGGCGGTGCGGGCCAGGGTCCACGGCACCGTGCGCACCGGGCCATGCAGGGGCGCGTCGGGCCGGCGGCCGATCCACGGCCAGCAGACCGGGATGCCGCCGCGCATCGGCGTGCCGGGCTGCCAGGCGGTGCGCGGTGAACGCCAGAGCACCGGGGCCGCGCCGCGCGGCTGCCAATGCCAGACGTGGGCCCCATGCAGGAGGATCTCGGCCTCGCTCTGCGGACCGCTCAGGCGGACGCTGACGTGGCCGCCGGCGACCGGCGCGATGGCGACGGCTCCGGGGATCTGGTGCTGGCGGGCGGCGGCGAGGAGGGTTTCGGTCTCAACGGGCATGGTCGGCTCGGTGGCTGCGGGTAGCGCTTGACGGGGGCGGAGATGCGGGTCTGGGGCAGAGCGCCCAAGTGGAAGGCGACAGGGATCAATCCTGGAAAGTGAACAACTGGTCGAGGTGGGTGCTGGTCAGCAGCCGGCGGTTGAACTCGTTGACCCCGGCCAGGCGCAGGATGACGCCGCGCTTGGTGCACGAGACGTAGATCTGCACCAGGTTGGCCAGACCGGGGCTGTGCAGGGTGGTGATGAGGTGGAGGTCGAGCACGATCTCGCGGTCGTCAGGCGCGATCGCGGCGAGGACGAGCTGGGCGAAGGTGAAGCCGCGGAAGACCGGATCATCGGTGATCGTCAGTCGCAGGAGCGATCCGGTGCGTTGGGTGAGCACGCTGGGCACCCTAGGGGCAGGTGCCGGGGAGCGCCAGCGGCTTGCCGGGCCGGCGCAGCGGCCACCCTGGCCGCCGTGGCACCCTGGCGGCTTCCCGACCCCGAACTGCTTGCGGCCTGCACGGTGGAGCGCTTCCGCGCCTCCGGACCGGGTGGGCAGCACATCAATCGCAGCGAAAGCGCGGTGAGGATCACGTATCCTGCCGCCGACGACCGCGCCGCCGGCATCACGGCGCAGTGCCAGGACCACCGCCACCGCGCGCGCAACCAGGCGGACGCCCTCGCCCGGCTGCGCCTGCGCCTCGCCTGCCGCCTGCGTGGCCTGGCGGATTCCGCCTGGATGGAACCGTGGCGCAGCAAAGGCGGACGGATCACCTTGGGTGCCCGGGCCGACGATTTCCCCTCCGTCGCCGCCTGCTGCCTGGATGCGCTCACGCGTCAGGCCGGATCGCTCGCGCAGGCGGCCGGGGAACTCGGCGTGACCACGAGCCAGCTCGTGAAGCTGCTCGGGGCCGACGCCGAAGTCCTGCAGGAAGCCACGCGCATCCGCAGCGAGAACGGCCTGGGGGCGATCCATGTCCGCTGAGCCGGCGCATCGGTATGCCATCGGCGTGGGGTCCAACCTGGGTGACCGGGCCGGCACCATCGCCCGCGCGGCTGGCCTGCTGGCGGCCGATGGCATGGTCCGGGTGGAGGCGATCTCGGCGCTGCATGAAACCGCGCCGGTCGGCGGTCCCCGGCAACCCGCGTTCCTCAACGCCGCCTGGGTGGTCGCGACCGCGCTCGGCCCGCATCAGCTGCTGCACCGCCTGCAGGCGGTCGAATGCGCCTGCGGCCGCACGCGCACCATGCACTGGGGGCCGCGCACGCTCGACATCGATATGCTCCTGCGCGCCGACGGTCTGGCCCTGGCGACGCCCGTGCTGGTGCTGCCGCATCCGCGCCTGGCCCAGCGCGGGTTCGCCCTGCGCCCGCTGGCCGAAGTCGCCGCCGCGTGGCCGGTACCCGGGCTGGGCACGGTGGCGGCGCTGGCTGCCGCCTGCGCCTGAGGATCAGGCCCGCTCATCGAGACGGCGTTCGCGCTTGGTCTCGGCCCGGCGGGCCTTGCCTTCCAGCCGACGGCGCACCGCGCCGCGCGAGGGTTTCGTCGGCCGGCGCGGCGGCGGCACCGCCTTGGCATCGATCACGAGTTCGCACAGGCGTTCCAGGGCCAGATCGCGGTTGCGGTGCAGGCTGCGGGTTTCCTCGCTCGCGATGATGAGTTCGCCCGCGGCGGTCAGGCGGGTCCCGGCGAGGTGGGCGAGGCGTACGCGCGCGGCCGGAGTCAGGCCGACGATGGCACCGACGTGCAGGCGCAGCTGGCAGCGGCTGGAGGTCGTGTTCACACCCTGGCCACCGGGGCCGCCGGAGCGGGTCGCCTCCCAGGTCAGATCGGCGGCCTGGATCCACACCCCGGGCGCCAGGCGCACCGATCCGGGGCGATCGTCCATCAGAACGGGGTCGCGGGCTGCTGCAGGACCTTGGCGATGCTCGCGGTGGTCGGATCCCGCAGCACGCCGCGCTCGGTGATGATCGCGCTGATCAGGGTGCCGGGCGTGACATCGAAGGCGGGGTTGGCGACCGCGATCTCGGCGGGGGCGAACGGGTGTCCATTGGGACGACGGACCTCATCCGCGCCGCGCTCCTCGATCTCGATCTGCTGCCCGTTCTTCAGCGACAGGTCGAAGGTGCTGTAGGGCGCCGCGACGTAGAACGGGATGCCGAAATGCTTGGCGAGGATCGCGAGGCCGAAGGTGCCGACCTTGTTGGCGGTGTCGCCGTTGGCCGCGATGCGGTCGGCGCCGACGATGACCGCCTTGATCCTGCCGCGCGCCATGAGGGCGGCGGCGGCGTTGTCGCAGCACAACGTCACCGGCACGCCGGCGCGGGCGAGCTCGGGCGCGGTGAGGCGGGCGCCCTGCAGGAGCGGCCGGGTCTCGCCGGCGTAGACGTGGATCTTCTTGCCGCCGCGATGCGCCTGGATGATCGCGCCCAGGGCGGTGCCCACGCCGCCGGTGGCGAGGCTGCCGGTGTTGCAATGGGTGTAGATCGCGCCGTCGGCCGGGATCAGGGTGGCGCCGTATTCGGCGATGCGCGAGCAGCATTCCGCGTCCTCGCGGTGGATGCGCTTGGCCTCCATGAGCAGGCGCGCGCACATCTCGAGCGCGGTGAGGTGGGACATGTGGCGGTCGAAGCAGTCCTTCAGCCGGCGCAGGGCCCAGGCCAGGTTGACCGCGGTCGGCCGGCTGGAGATCAGGCGCACGATCGCCTGCTGGATCGGCTTTTCGAGCTTCTCCGCGGTCTTGCCGCGCTGGTGCAGGGCGAGCGGGACGAGGTGCAGGACGATGCCGTAGGCGCCGGCGATGCCGATCGCCGGGGCGCCGCGCACCACCAGGTCGACGATGGCTTCACGCAGCGTCTCCAGGTCGGTGATCCGGCGGCGGGTCACGGTCAGGGGCAGCTTGGTCTGGTCGACCAGGATCAGCCTGCCGTCCTCGAGTCCGCCCTGCCACTCGACCGCGCTCAGCGGCTCGGCCACCGGCCCGTTGAGGGGCTTCCTGGCGCCCGGCTGCTTCGCGCCCGGTTTCGCCGCCGGGCTCTTGCGGCTGGATTTGGCGGATTTGACGGCGATCGACGGCTTGGTAGGCATGCGGATCCTTGCTCAGCCGGCTTTGCTGCCGGCGATGTGCTGGGCGAACTGGCGGAACAGGTAGAGCGGGTCGGCCGGGCCGGGGGCGGCCTCGGGGTGGTACTGCACGCTGAACTGGCGCTTCCTCGTGTGCTCGATGCCGGCGCAGGTGCGGTCGTTGAGGTTGACATGGCTCTGGCGCACGTCGGCGGGCAGGCTGGCGGGATCGACCGCGAAGCCGTGGTTGTGCGAGGCGATCTCGACCACCCCGTCGGCCACGCGCTGGATCGGATGGTTCGCGCCGCGATGGCCGAACTTGAGCTTGTAGGTCGTCGCGCCGTAGCTCAGACCCAGGATCTGGTGCCCGAGGCAGATTCCGAACAGCGGGATGTCGGTGCGGATGAGATCCTTCACCGTGGCGATGGTCGCGGTGGTCGCGGCCGGATCGCCGGGACCGTTCGAGAGGAAGATGCCGTCGGGCTTGCGCGCCAGGATGTCGGCCGCCGGAGTCGCCGCCGGCACCACGGTCACGTCGAAGCCGCAGGACACCAGCAGGCGGAGGATGTTGCGCTTCACGCCGCAGTCGATCGCGACGACGTGCGGCCGCCTGGCGAAGGTCGGCCAGCCGGGCAGGGGGCTGCCGGCCGGTTGGCCGAACTGCGCCGGACTGCTGGCTTCCGTCCAGGTGTAGGGCTTGGCGCAGGTCACCCGGCTGGCGAGGTCGAGTCCGGCCATCGACGGGGTGGTGCGGGCGGCTTCGCCCAGTTGCGCGTCGCTGGCGGATTCATCGCTGGAGATCACCGCGTTCATCGCGCCGCTGACCCGCAGCTTGCGGGTGATGGCGCGGGTGTCGACGCCGTCGATGGCGACGATGCCATGGCGCTTGAGGAAGTCCGGCAGCGATTCGGTGGCGCGGAAGTTCGACGGTTCGTGGCAGCAGTTGCGCATCACGAAGCCGGACACCTGGGCGCGGTCGCTCTCCAGATCGACATCGGTGCAGCCGTAGTTGCCGACTTCCGGATAGGTCAGGGTGACGATCTGGCCGCAGTACGAGGGATCGCTCAGCACTTCCTGGTAGCCGGTCATGCCGGTATTGAACACGGCTTCGCCGCCCACGGTCCTGCCTGGGGCACCCACCGACCGGCCCCTGAAGACGGTCCCATCGGCGAAAACGAGGCGGGCGGCGGCCATGCGGGCTCCTTGCTGACGCTCGGATGCTAGGGCCGTGTCCGGTGCCGCAAGGCCAGCCGGAGCCGCGCTGCGCGATCCGGCGGCGGCCGGACCGCTTGTGGCCCCGACCATGACCGTAGCTTCCGCCAATCGTCGGAGCCGCCATGCCGCAACGCGCCCTCTATGTCGTCGGTGATTCGATCAGCATCGACTATGGCCCGCATCTGCACGCCGCCCTGCCCGGGTGGATTTCCTACGACCGCAAAGGCGGTGCCGGGGCGCAACTGACCGACCCGTTGCAAGCGACCGGCGCCAACGGCGGGGATTCGCAGATGGTCCTGGCGCATCTGCGCGAGGTCTTCGCCCGTCCCGGCTTCGCCCCCGATCTCGTCCTGGTCAACGCGGGTCTGCACGACATCAAGCGTCAGGAAGGCCGGATCCAGGTGGAGGCCGACGCCTACCGCGCCAACCTGACCGCCATCGTGGAGCTGGTGCGCGCGCATGGCAGCATCTTCGCCTGGGTGCGCACCTCGCCGCTCGATGAGATCCGCCACAACGGGCGCCAGGCCAGCTTCCGCCGCCATGAGGCCGACCACGCCGCCTACGACCGCATCGCCCTGGCGGTGATGGCCGGATGCCGCGTCCCGGTGGCGGACCTCGGCCCGGTCACGGCGGCGGTGGGCGGCAGTCTGCCTTTCCGCGACCACGTCCATTTCATTCCGGCGGTCTGCCAGGCGCAGGGGGGGGTCGTGGCGGGCTTCGTCAGCGGGCTGTTGGCTGCTGACATGGTCGAGGTCTCGCTTCCGTAGCCTCGCGCATTAGATTGCACCCAGACCTTGTTCCCGAGACCTCCCGTGTCAGACCACGCCCTGCACCTTGACCGGCCGCGCCGATCGCCGTTCTTCCTGCTCGTCGCCTTCGCGGTCGGGGTCGTGAGCACGATCTTCGTCCAGGATATCACCCTCTTCAACGATGGGACGCATCGCGTCAGCCTCATTCTCGGGTTGGTCGCGCCCCTGCTCCTGGCGTTGACCTGGGGTTGGCGGGCCGGCTTGGCCGCGGGCCTGTTCGGCGGTCAGGCCTGCTGGTGGCTCTGGCCTGAGAACGGCTGGGCGAACCTGTCGGTGGGACTGTTCAGCACGCTCTGGTTCGCCTGGCATGGCTGGTGCGCCGAGCGGCGTCGGGCTGGTGGAGGCTGGCAATACAGCGTCTATGTCGCTGAGCTGGTGTTCGAAGCCGTGAGCATTCCCATGCTGTTCACGGTATTTGCCTGGAGCTACCAGCTGAATCCGCCGTTCTGGTATCCCAAGGCCAATCTGTCCATCCATCCCGACCTGCTGTCGATGATCGCCTTGAAAACGCCGATCAACAACTTCCTGGTGATCCTCGCATGCGACCTCCTCCGTCATCTCACCTGGGTGCGCCGGCTGCTCGGTCTTCCCCCCCAACCGGAGCGCCGGAATCACGGCCTGATCATGGGTCTGACCCTTGCCGCCTGGTGCCTGATCGCCTGCATGGATGCCCTGGCCCACGTTTTCTTCCAGCCAGGCGCATCATTCTGGTACGAGGTCCTCGGGTCGGGCTCGTCGCAGGAGAAGATCGAGCGTCTCATCGTGCTGATCGCGGCCCTGTTCGGCGGTCTGGCGGTGTCGCATCATTTCGCCCATCGTCTGCGCGCCGAGCGCCTGACCCTGGCCGAGCGTGAGGAACTGCGCATCACCCTGGATTCGATCGGTGACGCGGTGATCGCCACCGACACGCGCGGCTGCGTGACCCGGATGAATCCGGTGGCGGAGAGGCTCACGGGCTGGTCGAAAGCCGAAGCCGTCGGCCGGGACCTCAGCGAGGTGTTCGTCATCCGCAGCGAGCTCGACGGGAGCACGGTCGAGAGCCCGGTCGCGCACGTGCTGCGCGATGGCCAGGTGGTCGGCCTCGCCAACCACACCGAACTGGTCGCACGCGACGGGGCCGTGCGCCCGATCGCCGACAGCGGCGCACCGATCCGGACCGCTGACGGACGCATCGATGGCGTGGTCCTGGTCTTCCGCGACCAGAGTGAGGAACGCGCCGCCGACCGCCGTCTGCGCGAAAGCGAGGCCCGCACGCGGGCGCTGATCGAGTCGTCGCCGATGGGCATCCACCTCTGGCGGCTCGAACCCGACGGCCGGCTGATCTTCGAGGGCGCCAATCCGGCCGGCGACCGCCTGACCGGGATCGACAGCGCCGCGCTGGTCGGCGGTCTGATCGAGACCGCCTTCCCGGCCCTGGTCGGCACCCCGGTGCCGGACATCTACCGCCGCATCGCCCGCGAGGGCGGCGTCTGGGCCACCGAGAACATGGTCTACGCCGACGGCCGGATCGCCGGCGCCTTCGACGTGCGCGCCTTCCGGATCGCGCCCGGCCGCATGGCGGCGATCTTCCTCGAGATCACCGAGCGCAAGCGTCTGGAGGCCGAGCGCGACAGCTTCTTCAACCTGACTCCGGACATGCTCGGCATCGCCGGCTTCGATGGCCGGCTGATCCAGATCAACCCGGCCTGGACCACCACCCTGGGCTGGAGCCGCGAGGAGCTGCTGGCGCGGCCGTGGCTCGACTTCGTCCACCCCGACGACCGCGAGGCCACCATCGCCGCCGGCGGCCAGCTCGTGGCCGGACAGGTGGTGCGCGGCTTCGTCAACCGCTACGCCTGCAAGGACGGTTCCTGGAAATGGCTGTCGTGGAACGCCTTCCCCCTCGCCGGCCAGGGCCGGATCTTCGCCGCCGTGCGCGACATCAGCGATCAGCGCCTGCTCGAAGAGGAGCTGCGCCAGGCCCAGAAGATGGATGCCGTCGGCCAGCTCGCCGGCGGGGTGGCGCATGATTTCAACAACATGCTGGCGGCGATCCTCGGCAACGCCGAGCTGATCCAGCGCCGTTCGGCGGGCGATGCCGGGCTGGACGAGCCGGCCCGGGTGATCGTCGACGCGGCCGAACGCGCTGCCGGCCTGACCGGACGCCTGCTCGCCTTCGCCCGCAAGGGCCATCGGCCGAAGGCGCTCTTCGACGCCCACCGGGCGATCCTGGCCACGGTCGATCTGCTGCGACCCGGCCTCGACCGCCGGATCGACCTGCGCCTGGACCTCGCCGCGACACGCTGCACGGTCGACGGCGATGCGACCCAGATCCAGCATGTGGTCCTCAACCTGGGCCTGAACGCCCGCGACGCCATGCCGGAAGGCGGCGTGCTGACCATCAGCACCTGCGATGACGACCTGCCCCACGGCCACCCGCGACTTGCGGCATTCCCCCTGCCGCCCGGTCCGTGCCTGCGCATCCGCGTCAGCGACACCGGACCCGGCATGACGCCCGAGGTGAAGGCCCGCGCCTTCGAGCCGTTCTTCACCACCAAGGAGCCGGGCAAGGGGACCGGGCTCGGCCTGTCCCTCGCCTATGCCACCGCGATCGATCACGGGGGTGCGATCTTCATCGACAGCGAACCCGGTCAGGGCGCCTGCGTCGATCTGCGCCTGCCAGTGCGGACGGGCCAGGTTGAGAACGCCAGCCCGACCGCGCACAGGGCCGCACCCCGCGAGGGGCTCACCATCCTGGTCGCCGACGACGAACCGGACCTGCGCCGCCTGGTCGAGGAGGGCCTCTCCGATCTCGGCTACCGGATCCGCACCGTCGGCGATGGCAGCGAAGCGGTGGAGGTCTTCCGGCGCGACCACGCCGGCATCGCGGCGGTCATCCTCGACATGGTCATGCCGCGCATGAACGGGCGCGACGCCTTGCGGGCGATACGCGGCATCGACTCGCGGGTGCCGATCCTGCTCTGTTCCGGATACAGCGAACCCCTGGACGATGACGCCAGCGGGCCCGCCCCCGACGCCTTCATCGCCAAACCCTACCGTTTCACCGAAATGTCCGTGGTCCTGGCCGACCTCATCGCTCGCCGACGCCGAGCCTGACCACCGCTGCACGCGGCGGCGCCGCCGCCTGCTTCCGGGTCTATTCGATGACCACCTTCGCGCCGTCCCAGCGGATCCGCCGCGAACCGATGGTGAAGGTCGCGGCCAGCCCCTTGCCGTCGACCCTGACCGCCGGGGCCGGGCCGCGCTGGATGGTCATCACGGCGAAATAGCAGCCCTGCGGCGACCTGGCCGCGATGGCATGCGCGGCGACCCGGGTCACCCCCAGGCCATGCCCCGAGGTGGCGTTGTGCAGGGTCGTGACCGTGCGGGGCGCGAGAGCGAATCCGTCGGTCGGGGCGAAGGTGGCGTGCAGCGCGGCATCGCCCTTGGCCAGGACGAATCCGGATCCGGAGACGGTCGCGACCGTGTCACCCGACGGCGTCCAGACCTCCGGCACCTTGGGATCGCGGTGCTGGAGGATCTTCCAGCCTTCTGGAACCGATGAACCGAGCCCGTTGATCCAGGGAATCTTCCTTTTCGCGTCGTTCGGATTGATGATCGTACCATCGGGTGCCTGGACATTGAACCTGCCCCACGCTTCGCTGATCGATTCCACCTGATGCAGCCAGACGCTGCCGGCGTCGCCGCGCACCTCGTCGAGCACCGCGAGCAGCACCGGGGCGCCGCATTTCCCGCTGAAATCCACCGCGAACGCCCGGCGGCCGCTGATCCCGCTCGAGGCCAGGTTGGGCGCGAGGAGGACGCTGCCGGGATCGCTGTAGAGCGGGGCCCGGCCCTTGCCTACCGTCCGGGCGGAGGCGTACACCTGGTCCAGGTCGATGGTCACGCCGCCGGATCCATCGGGCTGGGTGGAACTCCAGGTGACGACGCCGCAGGCCTGGTCGTTGAGATCCCGCCGATCCGGAAGCACGACCACGCTTTCCGTCCCGCGGGCGCCATCGTGATCGCGCGGGCCGACGACCCATTCCCGGCCCAGGGCCAGCACGCGCCAGGCGCCGGCGTTGGCGGGCGAGAAGTCCTTCACCATCCGGGCCTTGGCGAAGACCTGCACCACCGCGTCGTCGCCATCCTGCCAGCGGTTGCGGAAGCAGTACCACCCCTGCCCTGGCGCCGCCCAGGTCAGCGGCAGGCAGGCGGCGGGCGGCTTCGCCTCGACTCCGAGCGGATAGTGCACGAAGGCATAGACCGGGAAGGTGTTGTACTCGACCGCCTTGCCCGAGCGGTCGCTGGCGCCGCGCAGGCCGCCGGGAACGAGGATCTTTGCGGAGTCCTCCGCTGAGCGCACCCCGACGTGGCGGTTCCAGGCCCACAGCAGCGCGGGCTGGAATGCGGGAGGCGAGAGCGGATGGAGCAGCGCGAAGCATTCCGGCCCGGCATCGCGCGTCTCGAACCATCCGTTCATGAAGAAGGTCGCGTCACCGTTGATCGCCTGCACCTGCGGCGGGCCTTCGGCCGCGTAGACGAAGGGCATCAGGCGGCGGGGCAGGAAGGCGGTGACATCGTCGTGGCTGGAACAATCCCGTCCGAGCATGGTCCGGTAGGGGCCGGCATAGCGCAGCGGACCCTGGTGGTTGAACATCGGACTCATCGCCCCGGCCTGGAAGCCGCCATCGCCGATGCCCTGGCGGTAGAACGCGTACATCAGGGACTCGCCCATCATGAAGAGGTTGCGGAAGCGCGGCGAGGCGCCCTGGTTGGCCTGGTGGTAGGCGCGGTCGTCCTCCCATGCGGCCAGGCGTTCACGCGATGCGGCTGCCAGCCGGGTGACGAGCCCCTCAGCCTGGTCCGGGGCGATGCTGGTGAACCGCGGCTTCAGCGCGATGCGGCCCCAGGGATTGGTCTTGCCCATGCGGACATCGACCAGGAACAGGTGCCTGCCGGGCGCTACCCGTATGACATCCCGGTGTGCGAGGGGGACGCCGTCGAGCAGGAAGCGCGCGTCTTCAATGGCGTTGTCGAGACCGGCTTCCAGCCGCAGCCAGCGGGTCGAATCCACGGCGATGACCGTGGCCAGGCAATTGCGGCTGTGGTAGGCATGGCGGTTGGCGGCGGTGAGGTCGATCCCATTGGCGGAGACGAGATCGGTGCCCAGCAGGCGCCAGGGCACCGGACCTGCGGCCACGGGGCCGGCGTTCGTGGCCAGGTTCCCGCCGGGCCGGGGAACGGCATCCGGACCGAGGGCGGGAGCGGCGGTCTGTCCTTTTTCAGGGAGGACCGGTCCGGCATAGAGCCAGGAGCCGGGCATGACCCCATCGGAGAACGGCGCCACGGGCAGATCTTCAGGCAGGTTGCTGCGGGCCGGCAGGGGAGACCTGGGATCGCGTCCATCCAGATACGCCTGCGGGGCGGCGTCGGGCGGTTCGGGTTCGCCCAGGATCGCCAGCCCGGCCAGGGCGGGGCCGTAGAGCAGGTTCGGCGCGTGCCGCGTGGTCAGCCCCCACGAGATGTATTCGGTGAACGAACCATGGTTGAAGAAGGCCTGCTCGGCGACCTTGGCGAGGTAGGCGGCGACCTCCTGGCGGTAGTCCGCCGGCCAGGCGTCATGGCAGAGGTCGAAGGCGAGTGAGATCTCCTCGGCGCGCCAGGACCAGACCCGGTGCGCCACGGATTTGGAACCCGAGGTCTGATCCGCCATCAGGGCCGAGGCCTTGCGCCGGGACTCCTCGGCCAAGGCCGCATCGCCGGTCAGGCGGTAGCGCAGGGCGAGACCGGCGGCGTCCTGCATGGCGGCGAGGGCGGCCTGGCCGAACGGGGTCTTCGCCTTGGCCTGGAGCGCGGGCAGGTCCTCCTGGCGGAACAGCAGGCGCGGATGCTCGCGCAGTCCGGCGGGCGGACGCAGCTGCCGGTAGGCGGGATGCACCGTCGCGACCACGTCGCCCTCCACGGCCAGGTCAGCGAAGAATCCCGCATGCCTGCCACGCCAGGAACCATCGGGATCGCGGTGCAGGGTGATGACGTACGACGCCGGACCGCCGGTCATCCAGGCGTCGTCCTTGAGATCGAACGCCAGCGCCAGCCGCATGGCGGTCGCATCGATGGTGGCCTCCACCACCCGCCCCGGATGGAATCCCGAGTTCAATCCGAGCGCGATCGGTCGCGCCCACTGCGCGCCGACCCGTCGCAGGTACAAGGCCAGCGGTTGGCGCGGGCCATCGGTCTCGCGTCCGACCGCATCCAGGACGACCAGGTCGATCCCCAGGACGGGTGCGGCACCGGCTTCGCCTGCTTCCAAGGCGAAAGGCAGGAGAAGGACGAGCAGGGCCAGAAGCCGCATGATCATTCCAGACGGGGGGAACGCCGGGGTCAGGGGCTGGAGAGGGCTTCCAGGATCGACTTCGCGCGTTCGGCCCGGCTCGGCAGCACGGTGATGATGCGTTCCAGCTCCTCGCGGTGGCGGCGGATGCGGCCGATCCATTCCGCTTCGGCCTCATGCGGATCCTGGACCTCGGTGAACATGGCTTCGAGCAGGGGGCGGCCGAATGGCGGGAGGCTGGCGAGGTCGAAACGCAGCACGAGCGGATAGGTGCCGGGCTTGAAGCGCACGATCTCGCCATCCTTGAGGGGCCTGCCTGACAACCAGCAGGTCACGCCGAGGCAGCGCATGGCGAAGCGTAGGGTGCGGGGATCCTCCGTTCGGCAGCTGGAGGCGAAGAAGAACGTCGTCTGCGGTTTCCGATCGACCACCGGCAGGAGGTCGATCACCTGGCCGGGGCGGAAGTGGGTGGTATCGCCCGAGATGATCAGGCTGCGGCCCTTGCGGGTCAGGAAGGCATCGGCGAGAGCGACGAGCGGCCGGTTGACGCCGCCCCAGGCGACCTGGCTGCCCGGGAGCGGCGTGGTGCCGATGGGATCCGCGAGTTCGCCCGGCAGACCGGGCTGGGCGAGGCGCGGGAACGGGCCGGCGGCGAGCCAGCGATCGGGCGGCAGGTCGGGGAGCAGGTCGCAGACCGGCAGGCCGGATACGCCGGCGGCGAGCGGCGCGGGTTCGATCACCGGCAGCATGCGCGGATGTTCGCCGATCGCGGCGAAGACCAGCGCGGCGCGCTGCTCCTCCTCGTATCGACGGCCTTCGGGGGTCTCTGCGCCGAGGCAGATGATCTCGTGGTCGAGCCGCACGTACATCCGCCGGCCCGCCAGCAGCGGTTCGCAGTGGATGCGGGAATGCCTGGGGAAATCCATGCGGTTGATGATCCGGGGCTTGTCGCCCTTGGCGATGAAGCCGATCTGCGGCCGGCGGTTGTCCTCCATGATGCCGATCGACGCATCTCCGCTGTCGGCGAAGACCAGGCAGGTGCGGGCGGCGACGGTCGGCAGGGGATGGAGCGAATCGTCGAGCGCCGGCTTCGCCTTGGCATAGTGATGGCCGGCCGTGGCATCGTAGACATCGAGCTGGGTCCAGCCGAAGGCGTTGTGGGGATGGAAGTCGTCGGCGACGCGGGGCACGTAGAGGATCCCCTCGTGGAGCAGGCCATGGTTGCCGCCGTTGCCCGTGCGGCGGAACTGCCAGACCGGGGCGCAGCCCAGGCGGTCGGCGGCATCGATCCACAGGTGCAGGCGCATCTGTCCGGTGCCGCTGGTCCAATAGACCTCGCTGCCGTCGACCAGGGGCGTGCTGCCGCCGGGCAGCAGAGCGAACAGGCCCTGGGCCAGCTGGCGGCCGTCGCGGGCGTCGAGGATGCGCCCGTCGCTGACGATCACCACGTCGCGGTCCCCGCCGGGTCCGGCGAGGCGCGTGGCGTTCACGCCCAGAGGCGGCAGGGCGATTTTTGCTTTCCCGGCCTGATCGAGGTCGTTGCGCCACAACGTCTTCCCGGTTTCACCATCCAGGGCCAGGACGGAGGTCGGGGTCGCCAGGACCAGGCGTCCACCGATCAGGACGGGTGAAAGCTCGTCCCCGCCGACCCAGGGCAGGCCGGTGTCGACCATCCACTTCCGGTTGCCGTCGAGATCGAAACAGGCCGCCGCCCCGGTGCCGAAGCGCACGTAGACGCGCTCGCCGACCACCACCGGGGCGGCACCCGCCCGCGCACCCAGGACGAGGCTGGATCCCGCAGCGGGGGCGCGTTCGAGGATTCCAGCCTGCACCAGATGCTTGGCCAGCGCTGCGAGGTCGGCCGGCAGGTTGGCCTTGGCGGTCTTGTCGTTTCCGCCTGAGGCCGGCTGGCTGGGCGGTCTGGCGTTTGGGGGCTCCTTGTCAGCAGATGCCGCCTTGGCGGGCACGGCGGCGTCCTCATCGGCCGGATCCGTGGCCACGATCGCTCCCGGCGGCAGCTCTTTCGACCGGTTCGCATCCTCGGCGAGCGGCGTGGAGGAAACCTGGGCTTCGAATACCGGGGCGAGCCGGCGTACGGTGGGATCGGCGGCGGCTTCCAGGACGTTGCAGGAACGCTCCCAGAGCACCTTGCCGCTGCCGGCATCGAGGCAGCTCAGGCGGTGCGGTTCGCTGGTGGCGAACAGGCGGTCGCCGGTGCGGATCAGCGGCGCTCCGGATGCCCGGCAGGGACTGCGCCACAGCACATTCACCCCATTCTTCAGATCCCAGGCCAGCGGGGGTTCGGCATCCGGATGGTTGCGCGCTTCGGCCTGGAAGCGGCCGGACGCGGCCGCCTCGACCGTGCGGGAAGGGGGCCGGGCCCCCGCCTGCGGGACGCCACGGGTCGCAATCAGCAGGCTGAAGGACGAGGCGGTCTCGGCTGGAGGAGGGGCGTAGCCGATCGCGGGTTCACCCGAGTGGACCAGGATCTGGTTGTCGCCCCGGACGAGATCGATGGGCAGGATTGCCGGCAGCCAGGGATCGTGGCGGTCGCCGGAATCCCAGACCAGCACGCCATTCACCCAGAGCTGGCCGAAGGGATTCACGCGCAGGGCCAGCCAGACGCGTTGATCGCGGTCGGAGGCCACCACGGTCGAGGCGAACCAGACGTAGGAGCGGTTGCCCGCCTCGGCGGCGCGGTAGATGGTCTCCTTGGGATGGGGCACGTAGCTTCCCAGCTTGCCCGGGGCGACCCAGACCGGATCCCACTGCGATCGCACCGGACGGACCTGGAGCGCTTCGCCGTCGCTCGGCAGCCAGGCGAGCGGGATGCCCTCCCACCGGCCGAGCCGCAGGCGGGGATTGATGAACGCGGTCTCAGCGACCGGCAGGATCTCGGGCAGCAGCGATTGACGGGTCTTCAGGCGGCCCCGGTGGACGAACGGCCCGAGACAGCGCCAGCCGGCAAGCGAACTCCATTCCTGCGCACCTGCGCTGCCGGTGGTCGCCGGCAGCCGGTTGCCGGCGCCAAGCGGAGTGTGGCCGAAATAGGGGCCGAATTCGAGATCGGGCGAGGCGGAGCGCCCGACCACCGGCCGGTGGCCGGCGCGGATCGCGGTGGCGGTCCGTTCGGCATAATAGGCCATGGCCGCGATCAGCCTGGCCTGCGCGGTCGCATCGGAAACCTGCATCGCCGGGATTTCCAGGCGGTCGATCGGCAGCTCATCGACCGAGCAGGGACTGCGCACGGCCTCGATCAGGTAGGTGTTGATGCGGCGGTAGGTCGCGATGGCGGTGGCAAGGGCATCGCCGGTGGCGATGGCGCTGGTGAGACCACGGATGCCCGCCGGCGCGGCCGGCGCCTCGCGCAGGCCGCCCGCGATCCGATCCTTCCAGATGCCGTCCGGCTGGCTCGCGATGGTGAACCGCCCTTGCAGGGGCTGCCAGACCGAGCCATGGATCCGCCCGCTGAACTCGCCCTGGTCTCCGCTCGCCCGGTAGACGGAATCGAAGGTTCCGCACGACAGCGGGGCGTCGATGGCGCAGCGGATCCTGGGCGATTTCCCATCCGGCGGCAGCCAGCCGTCGTTCATGATCGTGAGCTTCAGCTCGCCGCGCAGCCGGCCATCGCCCACGTGCAGGCCGGAGACGTCGACCTGGTGCACCGCCCGGTTCCAGCCGGTCGCATCGTGGATGGTCCAGACGCCTGCGGTGCGGGTCATCTTCACCGTCACCGGATTGCGGGTCTGCCCGAGCAGCGCGTGCACCTGGGATTTTTCCGCTGGCGCGATCGGGGTGGTGTCCGACGCCGACAGCGGTTGCGCCGGGGAGGCATCGCCCGCGACTTCCTCCAGGGTGAATTCGAAGCCGAGGCCCTCCGGGACCTGGCTCGCCTCCAGCTCGACCGTCAGGGCATAGGGTGCGACGCGTTCGCGGCCGCCGACGTTCCAATCCGGCGTCGATTTGCGGGCGGCCTTCATCATCGAATGGGAGTTCTCGCCCGGACCCATCTCCTGGCCCTCGCTCTGCCAGGCGAGGTGGAGACCGAGTCTGCCGCCCAGCGTCTTCCCATCCCAGGTCAGGCCGGTGGTGTCGAACCGGTCGAGGTGCGACTGCCAGTTCGCCTTGGTCGAATTGGTGCTGGCGGATGGGGCGAGCCAGCGGTCGCCGTAGCGGAAGAGCCGCACGACGAGGTCTTCGCGCCGGACGAACGGCATCCCCACGTTCACCACGCTGTCGCGGAACGGGACGGCGCGGCGGAACACGAGCCGGAACTCCTGCGGAACCGTGCCCTGGGCCTGGGTCGTCAGGCGGCGGGTGAGGTCGTCCTGCAGCCCGGTCAGGATCCTTTCCAGCGGTCCGGGTTCGGCGGCGGCGATCGTGCTCCAGGCCAAGGCGAGCAGGCACCACGGGGAAAGGCTGCGGATCATCAGAAGCTCCAGAGCATTCGTCGGCATCGCACCGGGTCGCCCGACGCGGGATAGCAGGTTGTTCCGGTCATCGCCCAGGTGGTACGGACGGGAACCTGATCTGTTGCAGGATGAGTATGGCGATTCGCGTCACGGCATCAGGTGGCAGCACCAGCCGGGACGGTTGTATCGGCCGAGGCCGTTGCCTGGGATTCCGGCCAGGATGTCCAGGTCGTGGATTCCAGGAGCAGAGCGGCGGTCGGACGAGCCGGCATGGGCGCATGCCTACCCGGCTGGCCGATCCAGGCCAGGAAGCCCGCCATCTGAGGTCGGCAACGCAACGCCCTGCCGAGGCGTACCAGCAACATGACCAAGTTACTCTGCGTGTGCATCGGATTCACCAGCGTTCTTGGTCTGGTCGCAGGTGAGGCACAGGACGAGGCCGACCTGGCCGACCCCGTCGCGTTCGCCGCCATCCCCGAGCACTTCAAGCCCGCCTTCACCGACGCCCTGCCGAATCCGCCGGTGGTGGCGTCGGCGCCGGCGGGCGTGTGGCGGCCCGCCCGCATCGAACTCGCCGGCTGGCATGGCGGTCTGGTCCTCCATGGCGGGTTCCGTGCCGGGGTCATGCCGGTGGCGGGACGGGCCAGTGCCCGGCAGAAGGTGGGCGAACTGCGCCTCGACCAAGCAGTCCTGTCCGGCGCCTGGACCCAGGATGGCGGCAAAATCTCCCTCGTGGGCACGCTGGGCGGGGCGGATGGCGAGACGGTGTCCGGCACCTGGACCTGCCGTCGCAGCGGTGCAACCCAGCAGGGGACGCTGACCGGCTGGATCCGGGATGCGGCCAGGCTGGCGGCGGCGCAGGCCTTTCCGGCTGCGGCGGCCTGGCCGGGCTACCTCGGCCCCGGCCAGGCCAAGGCGATGCCGCCCGGACCCCGCCTGGTCGACCGCCTGGATCAGGCCCGGCTGCTCTGGCGCAGCGAACTGCCCATCGATCGCGGCCCTGGCAACGGCGCGCCTTTCCAGCGCCAGGGGAAATATATCTCCATGGCCTTCGAGGCCCAGACCATCGCCGGCGGTTCGACCCCGGTCGTGGCTGGTGGCCGGGTCTTCACCTGGCATTTCGTGCCCAGTGCGCAGGGCCCCTGGCGGGCCGAGGTGGTGCCGCTGATGCGCGCCGAATGGGCGCAGCGCAGCGGCGCCGATGGCCTCAAGGGGGATCGCTCCCTGGGCGTGCCCTCCGGGGTCGACACCGAGCTCCAGGGACCGGCCGCCGATCTGGACGGCAAGGACCAGGATGCCCACCTGCCCCCCATGACCGAGGTGCCCCTGCACGCCCGCGAGAAATACGCGCTCTTCGCTGACGAGGTGGTGGCCTGCCACGATGCCGCCACCGGCGCCCTGCGCTGGAGCATCACCTTCCCCCGCGCCGGGGTCGGTGCGCCCGGCCAGGACCACAAGACCGGGCCGACCAACTGCACGCCCTGCACGGACGGCCGGCGCGTGTTCGCCACCGGCACCACCGGCCGGGTCTACGCCGTGGACGCCGATACCGGCGCGCTGATCTGGCACGCGCGCATGCCGACCAGCGGCTACAACCGCATGCACGGCGGCTACCTCGCCAATTTCAACCAGACGCCGCTCCTGGTCGGTGAGACCCTGATCGTCCCCGACCATCACCTCACCCTCTACGCCTACGATGCCGCGACCGGGGTCCGGCGCTGGGTCCTGCCCGGCGGAAGCTGGCCCCTCGCGCCGCTCATCGCCTGGCGCCTCGCCCCCGGCCCCGGATCTGCGGACCACGTCCTGGCCCTGGTCGATCTGCACGGTCTGGCGCAGAGGAAGACCCGGGTCCCGCCTGCCGCCCAGGTCCTCCGCCACGGCGACGCTCCGGCCACCGCTCGCCTCATGGCGGTGGCGGTGGCCGACGGTTCGGTGACCTGGGCGCTGGATGGGCCTTTCAGTCCCAAGGGCATCACCCCGGCCGGCATGCGCATCGTCCTGTCCGCGCCTCCAGCCGACGGCAAGGAGGACGCCAAGACCGAGCTGATCTGTTTCGACGTCGCTGATGGTCGTCCGCAACGACGCTGGGCGGTCCGCACCGACCGGCTGAAGGGCGAGTTCGTGCCGGTGGCGGGTGACGGCCGCCTGTGGATCGGCAACGAAGGCGGCTATGCGGTCCACGACGTGGACAGCGGCCGCGAGCTCGCCCGCCTCGATGGCCCCGGGCCGGGCAATGAGGGCACCGCCGAGTTCGCGGATGGCCGGCTGCTCACCCGGATCGAGGGCAGCCACGGCGACGGCCCCTGGACGTGGGCACGCTTCGCCGACGGCCGCATCGAACTCGCCCAGATCACGGTGCCGGCCCAGGCCGGACGGCCGTCCAAGATCCAGCCCCCGGGACCGCCGGTGACCTGGGTCGCCCAGCATCCGCTGACCAGCTCCTACCACTGTCAGCCGATGCTGTTCCCGGTCGTGGACGGACGGATGTTCGTCCGCGGCACCGACGGGGTCTATGCCTACGACCTGCGCGCCGCCCGATGAGACGGGCCGCCAGCCCGGCCGCCGCCATCTGCAAGGGGGGGCGATCAGCGGGTCTTGAGCCAACGCGCCAGGGCGTTGGCGCTAGAGAATCCTAGGGTGGATGCGATCACCGGCTTGGGCCGGCCGCGCGCCAGCAGGTCTTTGACCGCGCTGGCGCGGACCTCATCGATGTAGCGGTGCACGGTCAGGCCGGTGACCGCGGTGAAGACGCGCAGCAGGTGGTGCCGGCTGTAGCCGGTCATCGCCGCCAGCGATTTCAGGGTCACCCCGCGCCCCAGGGTCTGGTCGATGTGGCTGCGGATGGCGTCGACCAGGGCCTGCTGCTGCGCCGGGGCGCCTTCGTCCGGCAGAAATCCCTGGTCGGCGATCTCGTGCGCCAGCTGGGCGAGGGCGAGGTGGAACGCGTTGCGCCCGAGCTGCGCCGAGGGCAGCCGGTCGGCGCGCAGGCGCGCGAGGGCTGATTGCAGCAGGCGTACCGCGAGCGAACCGCCGAGCACCCGATGCGGGATCCGCTGCGGAAGCTCGTGGCCGTCGCGCAGCGAGAACGGCCGGAACACCACGCTGCCGCCCACGATCTGGATGAGGAAATGGTCCGAGTCCGGGTGGTTCGGGGGGTAGGGGTACCCGTGCGGCTCCCAGGCGTCGATGAAGAACACGTCGCCCGGCCGGCAGCGGTAGACGACCCCGGCTAGGCTGAAGAAGCCCGTGCCCGCGAGGACGATGACGATCTCCTGCTGCGCATGGGTCTGGACGTGGGCGGCGGCCCAGGCCGTCAGGGCGGGATCCTGATGGGCGGGGATCTCGGCCGGCAGCGCGGTCGCGACCAGGCGCCAGCGGGCGGGATCCAGGATGACACCCAGTTCCGTCGGGGTCAGGAAGCGATTCACCGCCATGGCGGGAAGGTAGTGGAGGCCCAGAGCAACAAAAGTGCAGTCGCGTCCATTTTCGCTCCTTCGCGGGCGGTTCTCGGCCTGATAGGCTCCAGGCCGAACCGCTCCAAGGATTCCCGCATGGCAGCATTGCCGGCCTCCATCGAACTCGACGACCTGCGCGTGGATTTCGCTCCCGCCACCGGCTCTTATGCGGTGACCGACCGGCGCGATCCCGCTCTGCGTCTGGAAGGCGCCGCATTCCATGGCGTCGACGCGACCGGGCGTCGCTTCGCCGTCGCACCGTCGACCGTCTGCGCATGGTGCCAGACCGAGGTGGACGGGCCGCTCGGACGCGGCCGCCGCCTGGGCATCACCGCCCGCCTGGCCGATGGCCCTGAACTGATCCTGGAGATCGACCTCTATGCGGGCCGCCGCGCGGTGGTGCTGAACGCCGGAATCCGCAACACCACGCCTCAGCCCATCCAGCTCACCCGCATCCAGCCCATCACCGCCACGGTCTTCGCCGGCCAGGCGGTGGCGGAGCGCTACACCGTGCTCGACGGCACCACCGGCTGCCTGCCGACCCGGGTCTGGACCGATCCCGTGGTGGAATGCCGCAACAACCTGATCGCCAAGTTCGGTTCGGCGCCGCTGCGCTGCCTGGTCGTCGGCGGCCTGACCTACCACGACTTCGAGAAGTTCGCGCGGGTCGAGCGCCAGGGCGATCATCTGGTCTGCGCCGCCTGGAGCGAGGATCCGGTCGGGCGGCGGGTCGAGCCGGGCGAGACCTACCTGCCGGATGACCGTTTCTACCTGGATCTTTCCAGCGCCGATCCGTTCGCCGCCGCCGAAGCCTACGCCCGCTGCGTCCGCGTGGCCCAGGCCATCGAGCTGCCGGTCTACGACTTCCCCACCGTCTGCCTGTGGTGGGCCTCGCAGGTCGGTCCGCTCGCCAACGACTCGATCGGCGCGGTACGCGAGATGGACCACATCGCGGCGAGCGGATTCCTGAAGTATTCCCCGGTCGGCGTGCGGCTGCTGCCGGATTCCTACGCCGCCGACAACTGCGATGGCTGGTGGGACGAGGAGCACTGGCAGCGCTGCGCCCCGACCTTCGCCGAGCCGGGCGGCTGCTACAAGGCGCCCTACGAGACCACCGCGAAATGGTGCCAGGCGATCCGCGCGCGCGGCGGCATCCCGATCGGCTACATGCGCACCAACGGCCGCTCCGACGATTACGCCCGCGCCTTCCCCGGCCACATGCTCTTCAACGATCCCGACCGCCAGCACCGTCGCACCGTGGGCCTGCGCTGGTGGGAGAAGGACTGGCCGGCCGAGCGCAGGGATCTCGTCGGCTACGACTTCACCGATCCCGATTTCCTGAAGCACATGCGCGACGTCTACGCCAACCTCAGGCAGGCCGGGCTGGCGGGGATCTTCTACGACTATCCCAAGATCACCGGCTGGTGCCTGGAGGGCGGCTTCGAGGATCGCCACGCCACCACCGCGCGCGCCTACCGCAACATCTTCCAGGTCGCCCGCGACGGCCTGGGCAAGGATGCCCTGCTGCAGGAGCGCGCCTACTTCCTGGGTTCCGACGTCTCGCTCGGCCTGGTCGCCTCGCAGCGCACGATCTGGGACAACACCATGTGGGCCCCGCCGGTGATCAGCCGCGCCGGCCTGCGCTGGTACAAGAACCGGGTGGTCATGAACTATGACACCGACGGCAAGCAGATCATCGATGAATACGCCCGTAATGGCCGCGATGGCGGGCGCGCCATGCTCACCATGGCCTATGTCGCCTCGGCGCGGATCCTCATCGCCAACAGCTTCGCGCAGATGGATGCGGACCAGCTGCACGACCTGTCCCGGGTCATCCCGCTGCATGCGACGCCGCAGAGCGCGCGTCCGCTCGACGTGTTCTCCGGCGCAACGCATCCCCGGGTCTATGACTTCGCGGTCGATGCGGATTGGCACCAGCTCACCTTCTTCAACACCGCGATCGAGAAGGGCGATTGGCCGAGCATCGATGTCGCCCTCGAACCCTTCACGGAAGGGCGCAAGGACTTCCCGCCCCACGTCCGGGCACTCAAGCCCATCGTCGCCAGGATCGCGGTGGAACTCGGCGCACCGTGCGCCGAGGGCGGGCTGGGGCTGGATCACCGGCGGCGGTACTACGTCTTCGACTTCTGGAACGATCTGCTGATCGGCATGTACGGCGGTGACGACCGCCTGGATCAGGTGCTCCGCCCGGCCGAGGCGCGCATGATGTCGATCCACGCGGTGCAGGACCATCCGCAGTTCCTGTCCACCAACCGCCATGTCATGCAGGGTTACGTCGATCTGGTCGGCCGGCCGGCATGGGATGCGGAACAGCGCCTCCTGTCCGGCCGTTCCCGGGTCGTGGCGGATGATCCCTACGTCGTGATCCTCGCCGGGAACGGCTTCGCCGTGGTCGGCTGCTCCTGCGATGGCGGAACCATCCACGTCACGGCCCGGCCCGATGGCCTGTGGGCGATCACCATCGAATCGGCGACCTCGGCCGAGATCACCTGGGCGGTCCGGTTCGCCCGGAGTGGCCAGTGAACGCCGGCCAGGAGCTTTCGCCCAGGACGATCGCCCATTCCCTGTTCGCCAGCTATTCCGGCAAGATCTGCATAGCCCTGACCCTGAACCTGCTGCCGGTGATCCTGCCCCGCATGGGGATGGAGCTGGTCGGCCGGGAATTGACCAATGAGGAGACCGGCAGGATCGGTGGAACGGTCTTCGCCGGCCTGGTGCTGGGCGTGGTCCTCGCGGGTCCGCTGGTGGATCGCTATGGCGTGCGCCTGCTGGCGCTGCTGGGCAATCTCTGCATCGCGTCTGGTCTGCTGACCCTGGTCTTCGCCCAGGGAACGGGGATGGCGACCCTGGCGGCGGCCATCATGGGGCTGGGTGCAGGCGTGGTGGATCTGGTGATCTGCCCGCTGGTCGCCACGGTGCAGCCCAACTGCCGGGCCGCGGCCCTCAACCGGTTGGGATCGTATTACTGCTTCGGCGCCATCGCCTGGATCCTCGGCCTCAGCGGCTGGTTCCACCTGCACCTCGGATGGCGCACCGCGGTGCTGATCCTGGCGCTGTTTCCCCTGGCCCTGGCCGCAGGCTTCGCCATGCGTCCCTGGCCCTCATTGGCCGGACGGGGCGGATTGCAGGGGCGGATCCCGGTCCTGGGATCCGGATGGTTCCTGCTGTCCCTGGTCGGGATCGCGCTGTGCGGAGCGGTGGAGGCGGGGATCTGCATCTGGCTTCCCACCTTCGCCACCAAGGGCCTGCTCATGTCCTCGCTCGCGGGCGGAACGGCGCTGATCGGATTCCTGGCCTGCATGGCGGTCGGACGCTTCTGGGCTGCCAGGCAGGGGCATCGCATCTCCGCCCCCGGCCTTCTCCTGCTCGCGGGCGTCCTCGCCCTGGGCCAGTCCCTCGTCGTGCTGCTGCTGCCCATGTCCCATGCCGCCCTGATCGCCCTGATCAGCATGGGATTGCCGGTGGGCTGCCTGTGGCCAACCATGCTGGCCATGTGCGCCGATCGATTCCCGCATGGTGGTGCGACCATGTTCAGCGTGCTGGTCGCCATCGGAAACGCGGGGTGCTTCGCCATGCCCTGGTGCATCGGCCTGCTTGCGGATGGGACCTCGTTCGGGTGGGGGCTGGCCAGCCTGACGGCCTGTCCATTCCTGCTGATCGTCATCCTCGGACTGCAACGTCTGCCCGCGATCGCCGGACGATCCGCGCATGGATGAACCGGTCCTGGTCGCCGATACCCGATGCAGCGTGGGCGAGGGCCCCCTCTGGCATGCTGAACGGCAGTGCCTGTTCTGGACCGACATGGACGGCCGGCGTCTGCACGGCTTCCATCCGGAGCGTGGGCAGGAGGAATCCTGGCCCATGCCGGCCGAGGTCGGCAGCTTCACGATCCAGGCGGACGGTTCGCTCCTGCTGTTCATGAAAGGCGGCGCCATCGCATCCTGGGAGGATGGCATCCTGACCGACCGGCTCCACGGCATCGCAGGGGAGGAGTCGGCCTTCTTCAACGATGTCATCGCCGATCCCGAGGGACGGGTCTTCGCCGGCACGATCTTCCCGGCCGCGACGGCCCTCACCGGCGGATTGTGGCGCCTGGATCCGGACGGATCGCTGCGACGGATCGAACGCGGCATCGGCACCGCCAACGGGCTCGGATTCTCCCCGGATCACCGGTTCCTGTATTTCACCGACTCGGCCAGCCGCACCATCCACCGCTACGATTACGAGCCGGCTACGGGACGTCTTTCCAACCGCATCCCCTGGCTGATCACACCGCAGGGGGAGGGCGAGCCGGATGGGCTCACGGTCGATGCCGACGGCTGCATCTGGTCGGCGCGCTGGGATGGCGGCGCCATCCATCGCTATGCGCCCGATGCGCGGGAGATCCTCGTCGTGCCCCTTCCGGCCCGCAAGGTCACCAGTCTGACCTTTGGCGGGGCGGACCTCGGCGATCTCTACATCACGACCTCGCTTTGGACCGGCACCCGGGCCAGCGAGGGAGCCGGAGCCGGAGCCCTCTTCCGCCTGCGCTGCGGAGCCCGCGGCCTGCCCGAGTTCCGCTCTCGGCTCGGGCGCTCCTGCGTCCAGATCTGCGCGACCAGCCCCATCCGCGAGGACCTTCCATGACGCCTGCTGTTTCTCCAAGCCGAGCTTATTTCCCGGATATGGACGGTCGCTGCGTCGTCGTCACCGGTGGCGCCTCGGGCATCGGCCGGGCAGCCTGCCTGGCCTTTGCCGAGGCCGGTGCCCGGGTCGTCGTTGGCGATGTGGATGAGCGGGGCGGGCAGGAGACCGTCCGGCTGATCGGGGCGGGCCAGGCGCTGTTCGTCCCCTGCGATGTGTCCAAGGCGGCCGACGCGGCAGGTCTCATGCGTGCCGCGCAGGAGCGCTTCGGCAGACTCGATGTCCTCTATAACAACGCTGCCGCGGTGACCCTGTGCAATGACCACGACCGGCCCGTCCACGAACTCGATGAGACCGTCTGGGACAGGATGCTGGACATCTCCCTCAAAGGCGTGTTCATGTGCAGCAAATACGCCCTGCCCCAGATGATGGCGCAGAAAGGCGGGGTCATCATCAACACCACCAGCGTCACCGGGCTCATCGCGGAATATGGCTGCGACAGCTATACCGCCGCCAAGAGCGCGATTGTCGGCCTCACCAGATCCATGGCGACCGAATATGCGCCCTATTCCATCCGGGTCGTCGCCATCGCCCCCGGCTATGTCATCACGCCCAACCAGCACTGGTACCACAACGATGCCAAGGCGAGGGCGCTGGCCGATGCCTGGCACCTGACCCGGATCGGCCGCGCCGAGGACATTGCCGACCTGGCCCTTTTTCTGGCCTCCGATCGCGCCGCATTCATCACCGGCACCACCATCGTCGCGGACGGCGGATTCACCGCCTTCAAGAACCGGGTGCCGATCACCCGGATGGATGGGGCAGTTCCAGGCGGGTGAACCGCATGGAGGGGCGTTCTGGCAGGGGATGGCGCATGGCAGCAGGATGGATCCAGGTCCGCTGGGCCGCCCGCAGCGTGGCTTGGCGTCTCCGTCGATCTGGCTCGGTCTCGCCCATCCCCGGTCTGGTTGCTGAAGGAAGCGGCGATCGGATCGGGTCCGCACCGGCGCGGCAGCGGGACTCAGGTCGCACAATTTTCGCCCAACGCGGGGTCGGACCACGTCGGAATACAGGATTCCCCTAGGCGCGATTGTCGACTGGTTCGACTGTCCCCACTCCGACGGGTTGGCGGCCCACGTGCTGAAGATGATCATCCCGATCACCCACGGAGCCGCCATGACGCCACGTCTCGTTCCAACTCTTGCCCTTCTGCTCGCTGCCGCCCTGCCGGCCGCCGACTACGCGAATCCGGGCACGGGCACCGCGTCCGCCGCCCCCAAGCCCGCCGCCGATCCCACCCTCGATGCCCAGCTGCGCGCCGGCAAGGTCTCGGCGACGATCCGCTACCGCTATGAACAGGTCGATCAGAAGGGATTCTCTGATGAGGCGCAGGCTTCGACGGTGCGCCTTGCCTTCGGCTATGAGACGGGCCTCTGGCATGGCTTCTCGGCGTTCGCCCAGTTCGAAGGCGTGTACGGCGTCGGCCAGCAGCTCTACAACGACCAGCCGGCCGGCGGCAACCCCGGCGACTACGCCCGCTATCCGCAGGTGCTCGATGCGGAAAGCTCGGAATTGAACCAGGGCTGGCTCAACTGGGGCGGCATCCTCGACGGGGTGAAGCTGAACGCGCGCGTCGGCCGCCAGGAGATCCTCCTGACCAACCAGCGCCTGGTCGGCAATGTCGCCTGGCGCCAGAACAACCAGACCTTCGATGCGGTGAGCGGCTACGTGCAGCCGTTGTCAGGCGTCGACACCCTGCCCTGGCTGAAGAACCTGACCATCACCGGCGCCTACTGGACGAAGGTCCACCGCATCACCGGCGAGACCCACGGCACGGGCGCCGGCGGCAGCATCGGCGCCAATGACGGCACGCTCGATGGTTCGAGCGGGCTGGTCTCGGTCGGCACCAAGTTCGCGGATCGCGGCGCCGTGACCGCCTATGCCGTCCTGCTGCGCTACCAGGACGTGGGCACCCTGTCCTCGCGCACCGCCGGCATCCGCCTGGAAGGCCCGTACAGGATCGACGCGGAATACGCCGTGCCGTATGCGGTCGAATGCGCGAGCCAGTCGGACTACGGCAACAATCCCAACAGCTACACCGCGAACTACGCCCTGGCCGAGATCGGCATCACCCGCAAGGGATTGGGCTTCAAGGCGGGCTGGAACCGCCTGGAGGGCTCCACCGCGACCGACGGTTTCACCACCCCCCTGGCCACCGGACACGCCTTCAACGGCTGGGCCGAGAAATTCCTGAACACGCCGGTTCGCGGCCTGGAAGGCTACTCGCTGTCGTTCGGCGGTCCGGCGGAGATGCTCGCCAAGGGGCTGCGCTTCCAGCTCATCGGCTACCGGTTCTACAGCCAGACCGGCCACACCCACTACGGCGATGAGTTCGACGCCAACGTCGAATACACCCTGGCCGCGCTCGATCCGAAACTGCTGCTCGGCTTCAAGCTGGGAGCCTTCCGCGATGACGAGGAGGCCCAGGGCGCGAATCCGGCCTACAAGGACACGGTGAAGACGTCGCTGTATGCGGTCTGGAACTACTGATCCCGGTCGGCCGGGATCGTCCCCGGATCAGCCCACGTCGGGCGACGCCGTCTTGCCGATGCCGAGCTCATCCATGCGCTTCTTCAGGGTGATCCGGTTGATGCCGAGCAGTTCGGCGGCGCGCAGCTGGTTGCCCTGGGTGCGGGCGACGGCTTCGCGCAGGATGATGTCCTCTGCCAGGCCCAGGAAGCGTGCATGCGCCTGGCCTTCGTGCTGGGTGAGCAGGCGGTTGGCCAGGATCCGTCCCGCGGTGTGGAAGGTGCCGTTGGCGTTGCGATCCTGCGCCTCCGAGCCGTCCGCCAGCAGTTCCGCGGGCAGGCTGAGGTGCTCAGGCGTGATGATCCCGCCGGTGGCGAGCACGGCGGCCTCCTCGATGACGTGCTTGAGCTCGCGCACGTTGCCGGGCCAGCGGTGCCGGGCGAGCAGCGCCAGGGTCTCGTCGGTGATCGCGAGCCTGCGGTCGAGGCGGCGGGCGGAACGCGCGAGGAAGTGCCGCACCAGCGCGGGCAGGTCGTCGAGGCGGTCGCAGAGCGCGGGCAGGCCGATCGTCACCACGCGCAGGCGGTAGGCGAGATCCTCGCGGAAGGCGCCGGAGGCGGTCAGGCGCGCGAGGTCGCGGTTGGTCGCGGCGACCACCCGCACGTCGACCTGCACCGATTCGCTGCCGCCGACGCGGTGGAAGCGCTGGTCTTCGAGGAAGCGCAGCAGCTTCACCTGCGCCGGCGGCGGCAGCTCGGCGACCTCGTCGAGGAACAGGGTGCCGCCGTGCGCCGCCTCGATGCGGCCGGTGGTGCGGGTCTTGGCGTCGGTGAAGGCGCCGGCCTCGTGGCCGAACAGCTCGCTTTCCACCAGATGCTCGGGCAGGGCGCCGCAGTTGACCGGCACGAAGGGCCCGCCGCGCCGTCTGCCGTGGCGGTGCAGGGCGTGGGCGACGAGTTCCTTGCCGGATCCGGTCGGACCGACGATCAGCACGCCGAGGTCGGTGTTGGCCGCCGCCGCGATGCGGCGGTAGACCTCCTGCATCGCCGGGGTCGAACCGATGATCGCGGTGGTCGATTCCGCGGTCGCGGGGTTGGCCGACGCCGCGAGCGCGTCCTCGCCCAGCGCCCGCCGCACGAGGTCGAGGGTGCGGTGCAGGTCGCAGGGCTTGGGCAGGTAGTCGAAGGCGCCGCGCGCGACCGCCTCGATCGCGGTCTCGACGGTGCCGTGCGCGGTGCTCACCAGCACCGGCAGGCCGGGATGCTCGATCCGCAGCCAGGCGAGCAGATCGAGCCCGGATTCGCCCGGCATGCGGACATCGGTGATCACGAGGTCGGGCACCTCGCGGCGCAGGCGCTTGCGCGCGCTGGCGGCATCGGCGGCGGTCTGCACCTGGTAGCCCGCCTGGGTCAGGGCCTGCTCCAGCGCCCAGCACACCCCGGCGTCGTCATCGACGACCAGGATGGTGGCGGGCGTGGCCGCCGCGGCGCTCATGCGCTGAGCCACAGGTCGGCGGTGACGCAGCGCGGATAATAGCGGCTGCCGCAGGCGACGCCGTCCAGGCACTGGTCGGTCATCGCCCAGTCCTTGCTGCCCTCGACCTGCCAGCGCCAATGCGCCGCGTGGCTGGCCGCAGCGGGCGCCAGGCCGAACACGCGCTCGGCCACGACCTGGCAGAGGAAGATCTTGCTCAGCCAGCTGTTCCCCGAGGTGCTCGACAGTTTCCAGCCCTGGTCCGGGAACAGGCAGAGACCCGGTATCAGCACGGTGCGCAGGTGGCGGTCGAGCGCGTTGATCAGGTCGGCGTACGGGCCGTCGCCGGCCAGCGCCGGCTTCAGGTTCCAGGCGAGCGGGAAGGCGAGCCCTTCGATCGCCGGGATGATCGCCGAGACGTTGCCGGCCTCGAACACCGCCGGGATGTAGCCGAGCTTCGCGTCGAAGCGGGACGCGACCGTGCGCGCCGCGCGCTCCGCACCAGTGCGGGCTTCAGCCGCGCGGGCGTGGTCGCCGAGCAACGTGAACACGCGTTCAAGCCCCAGCCAGGCGGCGAAGGCCTTCACCGCCAGGTAGAGGTTGTTGCGCGCCTGGCCCAGGCTGGGGTCGAGGCTGTCGTAGGTGGTGATCTCCCAGCCGCCCTCGCAGCGCGACGAATCGAGGCTGATCACCCCGTTGCGCCGGCTGGGGACGGGATCGTCGCGGTTGAGCAGCGATTCCAGGCAGGCGGCGAAGATGTGGCGGCGATCCCTGCCCCAGGCCGACGCCGTCTCGCTGCCGGGGATCAGCACGTACGATGCCCCGCAGAGGATCCAGTTGAGCAGCTGCTCCGCCGTCATGTAGCTGAAGCAGCCGGCCAGGCGCGAGCATTCATACGACGAGCGGCCCGGGGCGGTGAAGTGGCCGCCCACGCCCATGTCATGGCAGAAGCTGATCCCGCCCGGCAGGCCGGTCTCGGCCGGCGCCGGCACATAGGCGAAGATCTTCGCCGGATCCCGGGCGAAGGTGTGATGGCCGTGGCGCTCGGCCACCGCCGCCGGCCGCGCCAGGGAGTCCTGGTAGGAGTAGCGGTCGAGGAACTGGTCGAGCACGTTGGCGACCGTCCAGGGATTGCGCGCGAGTTCGTAGAACACCATGTCGACGGTGAGGTCGAAGGTGTTGTGCATGGCGTATTCGCCTTCGAGCGCCACCCACATGGGCTTGCCGCCGTGGTCGAGCAGCCAGGTGTTGCCCCAATAGCTGCGTTCAGCATGGGCGACCAGATGGCGGCGATCGGCGTCGAGCGCGAGCCAGCGCGGGTCGCGATCCATCGCCTCGGCGGCGGTGCGCAACTCGCCCATGCGCTCCACCGCCGCGTTGATCGCGGTCTGGAGGGTCGGGAAGGCGCGCAGGTACCAGAACGAGGCGTCCAGGCCGGTGGTCACCATCCCCTGGCGGTGCGTCACCAGGACGAGGTCGAGCACGCCGATCGCTCCGGCGGGAACCTCCTGGGTGAAGCCGCACATGCTGCCGAGGTGGTTGATCCGTCCGGTGGCGAGGAAGTCGGTCTCGGTCCATTCCAGGAGCAGCGCCCGGCCCGGCGCGGCCGGTGCCGCCACCGCCGCCTCGCGCCCCCAGCCGGCGGCCAGCACGCCAGCGCCGACGCCATCGATGACGTGGCAGCCCTGGTTCGGCCCGAGGGCGAAGATCAGCTTGCGCGGCACTTTCGATCGACGGTTGTCGAGGGTCAGCCGCGCGGTGATCGCCGGGATCGCCGCCCGGGCCAGCGCCAGGCCGCCCTCGCAATCGGGGTCGGGCAGCGCCGCGACCGGGGTGGCGAGCGAGAAACCGAAGTCCCCGCTGGTCCACGTATCCGTCCCGCGCCGGTAGGCGCGCACGACATCCTCCAGCACCAGGCGCCGCACCCGCCCGCCCTTCGTGCTGCTGTCGCCGAAGCTGCTCAGTGCCGATTCGCCGGCGACCTGGTCCACCGGTGGTGGCGGCGGCAGGGCGTCGTCCAGGCCGACGACGGTCAGATCGCGCTTGCGTACGAAGGGCAGGCAATGCACCTGCCGCGACGGCTCGACCCAGCCGATGACGAGTTCATGGTCGGCCGGTTTTGCCGCCTGCACCGTCAGGCCGCCGCCCGCGCCGAAACGTCCGCAGGTGAAGGTCGTGTACGCACCCAACGGGCTGTGGTGGGCATGGAAGTCGATCGCGGTCATGGGCTGGCGAAGCTAGTCCGCACCTCTGGAGCGGCAATCCGCCAGGACGAGCCGAAACCGCCGGTTCGTCAGGCAGCGGCGGGGTGAGACAGGTGCGGCGGATGCCGCCGCCAGCCCGGGGTTGACCATCGTGCCTGGCGTCGCAGCATTCGCGCCCCGCCTCCGCGAGATCGGAAAATGGCGGAAACACCTGGACAGGTGGCAGAGTGGTCGAATGCGCGCGCTTGGAAAGCGCGTAACGGGGAAACTCGTTCGGGGGTTCGAATCCCCCCCTGTCCGCCAAAAACGCAGGAAGCGCCGGCCAAAGGCCGGCGCTTCCTGCGTTTGGGGGAAGGGGGGGATTCCATGAACCGGCGCGCTCGCTGGCTCGCGCGCATTCGCGAGGCCGCGCTC
>CAZZJC010000004.1:52085-59403 GCA_964654285.1 uncultured Candidatus Kuenenia sp. | reverse complement strand
GGGGCCGGTACCTCGCTCAGGTTCGAATCCCTTCTGCTCTGCCCTGGCGGGGGGAAGGGGGTGGATTCCATGAACCGGCGCGCTCGCTGGCTCGCGCGCATTCGCGAGGCCGCGCTCCCCACCGGGGAGCGCTACCGGCCGGGGGCCGGTACCTCGCTCAGGTTCGAATCCCTTCTGCTCTGCCCTGGCGGGGGGACGGGGATTCCATGAACCGGTGCGCTCGCTGGTTCGGCGTGCTCCTGTCCGGCTGCACGACCACCGACGCCGCCCGCCAGAAACAGCGCCAGGTGCGCGAGACCGCCACGGTGGCCGGCACCGTCGCCGGTGTCCCTGTGGACATGCGCGCAGAATCCACCCGCGTCGAATCGGCCGCCGAGACCCAGCACCGCGAGACCACGGTGCCGGCCCTGGGCGCCCTCGCCCAGGCGGCACCAGCGGTGCTCCGCCCGGCCGCCGGGGCTCTCGGCCTTGGCGCCGCCGCCCTCGCCTGGTGGCGCGGCCGGCAGACGACCGGCGCCCTCGGCCGCGTCGTCGCCGGCATCGAGCAGGCCAAGGCCACGCTCCCCGCCCCGGCCGTGGACACCCTGCACGGCGCCCTGTCCCGCCGCCTCGACGCCGCCGACAAGGCCCGGATCCGCCGCCTCAAGCTCACCGCGACCTGATACCGACCATGCCACCCCACGACCCCGCCACCGGCCTGCCGCCCATCATCGCTGCCCACCTGGGCATCCTCCGCCGCGACGTGGACGAGGTGAAGGCCGAGCAGAAATCCCAGGACAAGAAGCTCGACTTGGTCCTCGACCGCGTGGCTGAACTCACTGGCAAGGTCAGCCACCTGTCCGGCCGGTTGGAAGAACGCCGGCCGGCATCACCTTCCGACCCAGGCCGCCGCCGGCCGTCCTGGCTGACGGTGGCCATCGTCGGCGCGGTGTGCTCGGCCGTCGTCGGACCCATCCTGACGAACATCGCCCAAGGAATCATCGCCACCCATCCGTGATCCCGCGCCCTGCCGGCCGGACACCGCTCCCGTCTGGATTGGGGCGTGCCGGGGCTAGTATGCCCATCCATCACCATCGGAGGCGGCGGCAATGACACCTGGCGCGTCCAGTGCGGGCGGCGGGCGGTGCAACCAGCAGGGCAGGCCCTGATGTCGTCCCCAGGTGTCCCCATGGCAGCACAGCCATCGGTGAACTTCGCCTTCCTCGGCGTCCACGATCCGCTGCTGGTCCGCCTCGCTGCCCAGGCCGAGGGCTATGTCTTCACGGACCCCGAAACGTCGATCTTCAAACTGCGGACCTGGGTCGAGACCCTGGCCAAGCAGATGGCTGGCACGGCCCGGCTGCCCGACACCGCCGCCCTCGACCTGCTCGGCTTGCTGCGTCGTTTGACCGAGAAGGGCTATCTGCCCCGCGAGGTCGCCGACCTGCTGCACAGCATCCGCACGGCAGGCAACCGCGCCGTCCACGATGCTGCCGCCAGTCAGGGCGAGGCCCTACGCTGCCTGCGCTTCGCCCACAAGGTCGCGGTCTGGTTCCACCGGGCCTACGGTGGCAAGCCGGACTGGCGCTACCCCGCCTTCGTTGCCCCGCCCGAACCCCGCGACGCCAGCGCAGAGCTGCGAGCTGAACTAGAGCGGCTGCGCTCCCAGGTCGATGAACTGTCCAGCGCCAAGGGTGCCGCAGCGGCAGCCGAAGCCGCCCGCGCCGCCGCCGAGGCCAAGGCCGCCAAGGCCTACCAGGAGGTCGAAGTCGCCCTCGCCTTGGCCCAGGAGACCCAGGCCGAACGCGACCAGCTGAAGGCCGAGTTCGAGGCCCGCCTCGCTGCTGCCGCCGCCGCGCCTGAGCCGGCACCAGCCCCCGACCTCGCCACCATCCAGGCCGCCACCACCGCCCTCGACATCGACGAGGCCGACACCCGCGTCCTCATCGACGCCCAGCTCCGGGCCGCCGGCTGGGAAGCCGATAGCAAGGCCCGCACCCATGCCGGCGGTGCCCGCCCCGCGAAGGGTCTCAACCAGGCCATTGCCGAATGGCCGACCGCCAAGGGGCCGGCCGACTACGTCCTGTTCATCGGCCTGATGCCGGTGGCGGTGATCGAGGCCAAGCGCAAGCACATCGACATCGCCGGCAAGGTGCCCCAGGCCGAGCGCTACGCCCTGGCCTTCACCGTCGAGACGGACATGACCCCGCCCACCGGCGGGCCGTGGGTCGATGCCAAGCGCACCTGGCGCGTCCCGTTCTGCTTTGCCACCAACGGCCGGCCCTTCGTGCGGCAGATCCAGCAGAAGTCCGGCATCTGGTGGCGCGATTGCCGCCACGCCGCCAACCAGGCCCGTCCGCTGGAATCCTGGTACACGCCCGAAGGGCTGACCAACCTCCTCGACCACGACCCCAAGGCCGCCGACACGGCCCTGGCCGCCAGCAAGCCCGATCTGGGCCTACGCGACTACCAGCACGATGCCATCAGCGCCGTCGAGCGGGCCATCGTCAGTGGCCAGCGCGACATCCTCGTCGCCATGGCCACCGGCACCGGCAAGACCCGGACCTGCATCGGCCTGCTCCACCGCCTGCTGCGCACCGACCGCTTCCGTCGCATCCTCTTCCTGGTCGATCGCTCGGCCCTCGGCACCCAGGCCGACGACGCTTTCAAGGATGTCCGCCTGGAGGGCATGACCACCTTCGCCGACATGTTCGAGGTGAAGGGCATCGACGACATCGAGCCGGACACCAACACCCGCGTCCACATCGCCACCGTGCAGGGCATGGTGAAGCGCCTGCTTTACCCCGCTGACGGCACCCTGCCCATCCCCGTCGATCGCTACGACTGCGTGGTCATCGACGAGTGCCATCGCGGCTATGTCCTCGACAAGGACCTGACCGACGCCGAGCTGGGCTACAGCAACCTCGACGAGTACCTGGCCAAGTACCGCCAGGTGCTCGACCGTTTCGATGCCGTCCGCATTGGTCTGACCGCCACCCCGGCCCTGCACACGGTCGAGATCTTCGGCAAGCCGGTCTACACCTACTCGTACCGCCAAGCCGTCATCGACGGATTCCTGGTCGATCACGAGCCGCCCATCCGCATCCGCACCGAACTCGCCGCTGGCGGCATCCACTGGAAAGTCGGGGAGGAGCTGAAGATCTACGACCCGGTGATGGCCGCTGTCGATCTGACCACTGCACCCGACGACATCGACATCGATATCGAAGGCTTCAATCGCACCGTCGTCACCGAGCCCTTCAATCGCGTGGTCTGCGAGGAACTGGCCCGGCACATCGACCCCGGTCTGCCCGGCAAGACGCTCATCTACGCCGCCACCGACGCCCACGCCGACCTGGTGGTGGACCTGTTGACCAAGGCCTTCGAGGCCGCCTATGGCCCGCAGCCCGCCGACACCGTGGTCAAGATCACCGGTGCCGCCGACAAGCCGCAGGAGCTGATCCGTCGCTACAAGAACGAGGCCAACCAGGTGAAGGTGGCGGTGACCGTTGATCTGCTGACCACCGGCGTCGATGTCCCCGCCATCGTCAACCTCGTCTTCCTGCGCCGGGTGAAGAGCCGCATCCTCTACGAGCAGATGCTTGGACGCGCCACCCGCCTGTGCGCCGACCTCTTCGGTGCCGGTGAAGACAAGCAGGTCTTCAAGATCTACGATGCGGTGGACCTCTACGCCGCCCTTGCCCCGGTGACGGCGATGAAGTCGGTGGTGAAGGATCCCGCCGTCAGCATCGGCCAACTGGCCGGCGAGGTCGGCAGCGCGACCACACCCGAGGCCCGTACCGCAGCCCGCGATGCCCTTTGCGCCAAGCTACGCCGGCTGGAGCGCCGCAAGCGCTTCGACGCCGAGGCCTTCGCCACCCACAGCGGCGGCTTGTCGCCCAGCGACCTGGCCAAGCACCTGGGCCACGGCGATGCCGCTGCGGCGGCCTCGTGGTTCGCCGCCCATCCCACCCTGGCCTCGTGGTGCGACCGCCAGGCGCCGTCCCTCGGCAAGCCCCTGCTCATCTCCGATCACCCCGACCAGCTCATCAGCGCCGAGCAGGGCTATGGCACCGACGCCAGCGGCACGCCCATCACAAGGCCGCAGGACTACCTCGACGCCTTCAAGGCCTGGATAAGCAGCCACACCAACGAGATCCCAGCCCTGAAGGCCGTCTGCACCAAGCCCCGCGACCTGACCCGTGCCCAGCTCAAAGAACTGAAAGCCGCGCTCGACCACGCCGGCTTCCCTGAAAAGGAAATCCAGCGAGCCACCCGCGACGCCACCAACACCGACTACGCTGCCACCATCATCGGCTTCATCCGCAGCCAGGCCCTCGGCCAGCCACTGAAGAACTACGCCGACCGGGTGCAAGCCGCAGTCGCTCGTGTCATCGCCAAGCACGGCCTCACCGGCGCCCAACGCGATTGGCTCAAGCGCTTCGAGAAGGCCTTAGTCAACGAGGTCATCCTCGATCAGGCCGCCCTCGATCGCGGAGAATTCGGCAAGCACGGCGGCTTCGCCCGCCTCGACAAGACCTTCGACCACCACCTCAACGATCTGCTTGGCGACCTCCACGACGAGATATGGAAGACCGCATGACCCTGGTCCCCGAGCCCACCGATGCATTGCTGCCGCTGTTGGGACAGTTGCGCAATCTCATCCGCGACGCCCGCCAGCGGGCGTTGCGCAGCGTGGACACCATCCAGGTGCAGACCTGCTGGCAGGTGGGTCGGCACATCGTCGAATTCGAGCAGGGCGGGGCTGAGCGCGCCACCTACGGAGCCCGGCTCATCCCACGCCTGGCCGAGCATCTGACTGCCGAGTTCGGAAAAGGCTTCGATGCGCGCAACCTCTGGCAGATGCGGCAGTTCTATCAATGCTTCCCGAATCTGAACGCAGTGCGTGCAGATTTGAGCTGGACCCACTACCGCCTGCTGCTGCGGGTCGATAACCCCACCGCCCGCCAGTGGTACGCAGATGAAGCCGCCGCCCAGAACTGGGGCACCCGCGCCCTCGAACGGCAGATCGGCACCCTCTACTACGAGCGTCTCCTGGCCAGTCAGGACAAGGCCGCCGTCCAGGCCGAAGCCATCGCCAAGGTCGCCACCCAGCCGGCCACACCCCGCGAGTTCGTCCGCGATCCGGTGCTGCTGGAGTTTCTGGGCATGTCGGGCACGGCGCGGCTGCTGGAAGGCCGGCTGGAACAGGCCTTGATGGATCACCTGCAGCAATTCCTCCTGGAGCTGGGCAAGGGCTTCGCCTTCGTCGCCCGCCAGCAGCGCGTCAGCACCGAGACCAAGGACTTCTTCATCGACCTGGTCTTCTACAATTACCTGCTCAAGTGCTTCGTGCTCATCGACCTCAAGACCACCGAGTTGACCCATCAAGACATCGGTCAGATGGACATGTACGTGCGCATGTACGACGAGCTGCGCCGTGGCACGGATGACCAGCCGACCGTCGGCATCATCCTCTGCGCCCACAAGGATGCTTCGGTCGTGCGCTTCTCGGTCCTGCACGGCAGCGAACAGCTCTTCGCCAGCCGCTACCGCTTGGTCCTGCCTAGCGAAGACGACCTGCGCAGGGAACTGGACCGCGAGCGGCGCCACTTAGCGATACAGGAACAGGATGGACAGGATGGATAGGATAGGGAACCGACCCGATGATCCGCTGACAGAGGCCGTGATTGGCTGTTGTTTCTCAGTTCACAATGAACTGGGGCATGGTTTTCTCGAATCCGTCTACACGGCATCGCTGGTTGTCGCGCTTCAGCAGCAAGGTCTTGAGGTCCAGCGAGAGGTTCCGTTTCAGATCTTCTTTCGAGGCCAGCCGGTGGGTAGCTACCGAGCCGATGTGATGGTCGCAGACCGTCTGCTCATCGAGGTAAAAGCCGTACAGGGTATCGCCCCTGAGCATCTCGCCCAGGCCATCAACTACCTCAAGGTCAGCCGGTTGCCGAACGGCCTTGTCGTGAACTTTGGGCGACCCAAAGTGGAAATCCGGCGGGTCTATCGCCCCGATTCCCATCCTGTGCATCCTGTCCATCCTGTTCCTGTTCGAAAAGGCTTCTGATGCCCAGCACCTCCGACATCGTCGCCCGTCTCTGGTCCCTCTGCCATGTCCTCCGCGACGACGGCGTCACCTACCAGGCCTATGTCACCGAACTGACCTACCTGCTCTTCCTCAAGATGGCGCAGGAGACCAAGACCGAGGAGCGGATAACCAGGGGCCGACGCTGGATTGACTTGAAGAGCAAGAACGAAGGCGATGTCCTCGACTTCTACCGCACCCTGCTCATCGAACTGGGAAAGTCCAAGGATCGGCAGGTCGCCGCCATCTTCGCCAACGCAGGCACCTTCATCCAAAAGCCCAAAGACCTCAAGAAACTGATCGACGACATCGACGCCCTGGATTGGTATTCGGCTCAAGAGGAGGGGTTGGGCAACTGCTACGAAGGCCTGTTGGAACGAAATGCCAGCGAGAAGAAGAGCGGCGCCGGGCAGTACTTCACGCCGCGCCCGCTCATCGACAGCATGGTGGCGCTGATGCAGCCCCAGGCTGGCGAGGTCATCCAGGACCCGGCCATGGGCACCGGCGGCTTCCTCATCGCCGCCGACCGCTTCATCCGCAAGCACACCGACAACCTCTTCGACCTGAACGAGCGCCAGCAGGAGTTTCAGCGCAAGCAGGCCTATGTCGGCGTCGAGCTGGTGCCGGACACCCACCGCCTGCTGCTGATGAACGCCCTGCTGCACCAGGTCGAGGGCCAATTGAAGCTGGGCGATGCGCTGTCGCCCACCGGTGCGACGTTGCCCAAGGCCGACCTGATCCTGACCAATCCGCCATTCGGCACCAAGAAGGGCGGCGGACTGCCGACCCGCGACGACTTCACCTACCCGACCAGCAACAAGCAGCTCGCGTTCCTCCAGCACATCTACCGCTGCCTGAAACCCGGTGGCCGCGCCGCCGTCGTGCTGCCCGACAATGTCCTCTTCGCCGATGGCGATGGCGTGAAGATCCGCCGCGACCTGATGCACAAGTGCCGGCTGCACACCATCCTGCGTCTGCCCACCGGCATTTTCTACGCCCAGGGCGTGAAGACGAATGTCCTGTTCTTTTCACGGGGCGAGACGGATACGGATAACACGGATGCGGTGTGGGTGTACGACATGCGCGCCAACATGCCGTCCTTCGGCAAGCGCACGCCCTTCACCCGCGAGCACTTCACCGACTTCGAGAACGTGTATTGGGGCAAGCAGGAACAGGATGGGCAGGATGGGCAGGATGGGCAGGATGGGCAGGATGGGCAGGATGGGCAGGATGGGCAGGATGGGC
>CAZZJC010000004.1:0-51985 GCA_964654285.1 uncultured Candidatus Kuenenia sp. | reverse complement strand
CAGGATGGGCAGGATGGGCAGGATGGGCAGGATGGGCAGGATGGGCAGGATGGGCGGCAGGATGGGCAGGATGGGCAGGATGGGCAGGATGGACAGGATGGGCGGCAGGATGGGCAGGATGGGCAGGATGGGCAGGATGGGCAGGATGGGCGGCAGGATGGGCAGGATAAAGGCAGGAAGTCAGCTTCGCATCCTGTCCATCCTGGCCATCCTGTTCCCATGTCTAATGCCCTGATGCGCCGGCGTGACCAGGGGCCGGAGGGCCGGTTCCGGAAGTTCACCCGTGCCGAGATTGCCGAGCGCGGCGACAACCTCGACCTCGCCTGGCTCAAGGACGACAACGCCATCGACCCCGACGACCTGCCGCCGCCGAACGAGATCGCTGACGAGATCATGGCGAAGCTCAAGCTGGCCATGCAGGAGATGGAAGCGGTGCAGCGGGGGTTGGGGGCATGAATCTGGATAACGGTTGGGTGGAAGCTCCTCTTGCCGACATTACGACAAAGGTGGGGAGTGGCGCCACGCCGAAGGGCGGAGGTGAGTCGTACGCTGCCACCGGGACACCATTGATCCGATCAATGAATGTTCACTTCGCTGGATTCAAGCGTGATGGCCTTGCTTTCATCAATGATGATCAAGCCGCTGCACTGTCTGGCGTAGCTGTTCAAGCTGATGATGTCTTACTCAACATCACCGGTGCATCCATAGGCCGGGTGACACTCGCCCCTGCGGATCTTGCCGGCGCAAGGGTGAACCAGCACGTTTCAATCATCAGAACAGCCAATGGCGTCGATCCGCGTTTCATTGCCAAGTACTTGGCCTCACCGTCTATGCAGGCATTGATCAACGACGAGGAGTCTGGCGCGACTCGACAGGCGCTAACCAAAGAGCAAATACTCGGATTTGCCATCCCCGTTCCACCCGAAGCAGAGCAGCGCCGCATCGTCGCCAAGCTCGACGCCCTCCAGTCCCGCACCCGCCTCGCCCGCGAGGCGCTGGCCGCCATCCCCGCCCTCCTCGACCACTACCGGCAGTCCGTCCTCGCGGCGGCGTTCCGAGGGGAACTGACGGCGGAGTGGCGGGCGTCAAAAGCCAAACAGACCTCCGTTTCCATCGCACTTGCGTCAATCGAGACACCTCCGCGCCCGGCTCGGTACGGCAGCCGTTCGGATGTGATCAGTCCAGGCGATTACGCTCTTGCCGTCGGTGATCCTGGAACGGAGCTGCCGATTGGCTGGCAGTGGGTTCCCTTGATTGACGTCGCTCGTCTTGAATCCGGCCATACGCCGAGCAGGCAACACCCTGAGTGGTGGGGCGGCGATGTCCCGTGGGTCAGCATCCCAGATGCGCGCGACAACCATGGACGCGTCATCGAGAAGACGACGATAAACACCAACCAGCTTGGACTGGCAAACTCGGCGGCCCGCCTGCTGCCTGCTGGCACCGTCTGCCTGTGCCGAACGGCTGCGTCGATCGGGTATGTGACCGTCTTCGGATGCCCGATGGCGACCAGCCAAGACTTCGTCAACTGGACATGCACCAGCGCTCTCAATCCGCATTGGTTGAAGTACCTGCTGATGGCCGAGTACCAGGCTCTCCTGCGGTTCTCGAAGGGATCAGCCCACAAGACGGTCTACTTCCCCGAGATCGTGTCTTTCCACGTCGGGCTGCCGCCCATCGAGGAGCAGCGCCTGATCGTCGAGATCATCGACCGCCAGATGCGTCGCATCGAAGAACTGAGGACCATCGTTCAGGTTGCGCTCACCAGATGCTCTAGCCTAGATCAGTCGGCCCTCGCCACCGCCTTCCGTGGCGAACTGGTCCCCCAGGACCCCGCCGACGAACCCGCCTCGGTCCTGCTCGACCGCATCCGTGCCGCCCGCGCCCAGGCCAGCGCCGCCCCGCGCACCCGCAGCAGGAACACGGTGAACAGGATGGATAGGATGCAGGCAACCGCCCATCCTGCCCATCCTGTCCATCCTGTTCCTTCTCAAGCGGTCGACCCCTACGTCACCCTGCTGTCCGCCCTCCGCACCCAGGGCAGCCTCGCCAGTGCCGACGCCCAGGTCGCCACCGGCCTTGCCGCCGCCGCCGTCCGCCCGCTGCTGCAACGCCTGGTCGCCGAGGGCGCAGCCAAGGTCGAAGGACAAAAACGCGGGACACGTTATGTTGCCAGCAAGGGTACCGCCCGATGAGCCCAGCCCGCGTCCCCAGCTTGACCGAGATCGACATCCACCGCCTGTTGCCGATGGCGACCGGGGTTCAGGAGATCACCTCGGGCGGCCAGAAGCAGGTGTTCAAGGCGCAACTCGACGGCACTACCGTGGCGCTCAAGGTGCTGCTGCCCGACCGTGATCCGGATCCGCCGGCCGTCGATGCTCAGGCCAGCACCGTCGTGGTCGATCCCCAGGCATCGACCGCGACCATCGAGGACCAGCCGGACGAAACCGAGGAGAGCTGGTCGGATCTGATCCCGGCTCGCCTACGGCGGGAAGTCGATCTGCTGGCCTCGATCTCGGCCCCCAGCCTGGTGCCGGTCGTCACCATCGGCGGCGAGCGGATACGTCTCATCACCGACCATGGGCGTCGGTATCTGGTGTACGCCGAGGCCTGGGTCGATGGCCAGGATCTCAACGACCTGCTGGCTCGCGGTCAGCAGCGACTGCCCCAGACCGAGGTTGTGCGCTTAGCGCTCCATATGATGGATGCCATCGCCGCCTTATGGGCCAAGGACGTGGTGCACCGCGACATCAAGCCGCACAACATCATCCGCCGGGAGGATGGCCGATTCGTGCTGATCGACCTCGGCTTGGCCCTGGATCTGCAAGGCGATACCATCACCGAAACGGGGGCATGGCTGGGCACGCCTGCCTTCGCCGCGCCCGAGATCAACGACCCTGAACTCCGCGACCGGGTGGACTTCCGCGCCGACGAGTTCTCCTTGGGGTTGGTCCTCTACGAGGCGCTGTCAGCGCGGCATCCGTACAACGCCCGTTTGGCAGGTCGCACCGTGACCGATGTGCGTCGTCGCTTCCGTGAGCGGCCGACACCGCTGGCGGATGGCGATGTCGAGGTGGACCGGGCCTTCGCTGAGATCATCATGCGGATGATCGACACCGACATGTCCCTGCGTTACGCCCGCCTTGGACAGATCGAGTCGGCTCTACGCGGCGTAGCGACACGGTTGGGGGTGCAGCCATGACCGTCTTTGCCCAGTGCGGATCCCGCAAGGGTGGCGTGTCGGGCGCCATTGTCGCGGATGCGCTCCGTGCCGGTCACATCGGCGGTGCCATCCTCAGCCCGGCGAACGAGGAACCTGCTGACCTCGATGCCCTGATCGCCGCCTGCAAGGCGGCGCGGAATGGAGCCGAGGTGATGATCGATCCGCAGTTGTATGTCTCGGTAATGACGGGCGCCCGTCAGACCCACCTGGGCTCCCACGGGTGGTATCCAGCCAAGGCGCTCAAACCGGCGTCGTTCACCCTGCGGGAGACGCAGCGGATCGTTCGCGCCGCGCTGGATTGGCAGTACCAACGACACGTCACGACGGTCATCGCCCCCAGCATCCCGATCACCGCGCTGGATCGTGATCCCTACGCCCAGATCGCCTACATGATGGCCGAGGAGGCGTGCGAACATCATGTCGACACGAAGCGGCCCGAGCCGCTGCTGATCAGCCTGATCGTCCGCGAGGATGCCTTGCAGCGCACCGAATCGGTGCGCGAGTTCGTGGACCGGCTTCGTGGGCTGGAGCCGGCGCCGGCTGGGGTGTACCTGATCGTGGAGCGGCTGAACCAGGGATACACGCCCGTGTTCGAGGAACGGGCCTTGGCCAACCTGTTGTGGTGCTGCCATGTCTTGGGGAATCTCGACGGGCTCCGGGTCATTCTTGGCTACACCGATATGGTGGGCGTTCTGGGGCAGGCTGCCGGCGCTCAGGCATCGGCGTGTGGCTGGCACCAGAAGCTGCGCTACTTCCAACGACAGAACTGGATGCCCTCGACGGGTGGGGGCAGGGCACGCCTGCGCTATACTTCGGCACCGCTCTTCGACTCGCTGCTCGTGACGCCCGAGGTGACCTCCATTCAGGCAGTTGGCCTATACCCCCAGGCGCGTAGCGGCACCCCGTTCGATGCTACGGTTCCCGAAGAAGGGGCATGGACTCCGACCACCAGCACCCAGCACCACTGGGCCAGCATCGGTCGAGCGCTGGCCCCCATCACGGCAGCGGCTTCGCCCGCCGACCGCCTAGAAGCGATCGAACGCTTGCTGGTCAAGGGTTTAGCCCTTGGCCTGGCCATCGAAAAGAAAGGAATCCCCTTCGAGAATCGCCGGCCGGCCGGCCATCTGGAAAGCTGGCGGCACGCGCTCAGGATTCATCGCGATGCCATCAAGCTCTGAAACGCTGACCGAAGCCCGGATGGGCCGGCGCTTTCGCGCCGTCCTGAAGGCCGGCGACAAGCCGCTGGAGGCCTTTGACCGGGTCGCCGCTGAGGTTGATTTCAGCCAGGGCCGCCCCGATTTCATCGGGGTGAAGGGCGCCAAACAGGCCAAGCGGACGCTGCCGGGCATCTACGCTGGCATCCGCATCCCGGTCTCGCACATCGCCCGCGTGCTGACCGTGCTGGAGCGCGACCAGACCATCGCCCTCGCAGACCTGGCCCAGGCCGCTGCCGTCACCCTCCCCCGGACCCGCCGCATCATCCACCCGCTGGAGCGCATCGGCGCCGTTTGCGCCGATGCCGAGAACACCCTGCGCGTCGTTGATCTGGGCCGCATCGAGCGCCCCGACCTGTGGGCCTTCGAGTTGAAGCTCGACGACTGGAAGCGCTGCCTGTTCCAGACCTTGGTCTGCCGCAGCTACGCCCCCCGCGTCACCGCCGTCTTTCCCGCGACGAAGGCCAAGCACATCACCCAGGTTGCCGAAACCTTCGCCCAGCACGGCGTCGGCGTCATGCTGTTCGACATGGACACGGACAAGCTCAAGCCGGTAGTGCCCACCAAGCAGGGGAAACCCATGTCGGCCTACCATGCCTGGATGTCGTGCTTTGAGATCGCCCAGCCATGAGCGGCGGACATTGGGAATACCGCCAGTGGGCGCCGCCACCGTCGCAACCGCAGGGCGCGGAGTAACGGGGATGCGGCGAATGGCGGGAAGCTCCCCAGGAGGCGTCGCGGGAAGCGTCGCGGGAAGCGTCCCGGGACCACCGCCGGGACGCGCCACGGGAAGTTCCCCGGGGGGCTCGGCCGTCACCTCCAACCCGGGCCCGGCGGCATCCGGTGCCGGGTAGGGCGCACCGATGGCGGGCAGGGCGGCCAACGGATCGGGCGAGGCGGCGGCAGGCATGCCGGGCGACCGTAGGCCCGGCGAGATGGAGGTGCATTACCAAACACAGTGGGCAAACCTCATACCCTGACTGGCAGGTGCGTCTCGGTCCCGCCAGCCGGGCGAGGTGGCGGAGCCGAGGACAATTCCAGGCGATTGGCTTCCCCTCGCGTCCCAATCCACGCAACCTCCAACCGCACGGCGATGATTCGCATGCTGTCCGAACCGCTCGCCCTGGCGGGGGGACGGGGATTCCATGAACCGGTGTGCTCGCGGGTTCGCTCGCATGCGCTCGCGGGTTCGCTCGCATGTGCTCGCGGGTCGCTGGACATCCCTTCGCCCATGGCCGATTTCCTGCGCGCTTTCCTCAATGCGGCGGTGCTTCGGAGCGCGGCGTGGTGCGGATCCTGCGGTAGGCCATGGGTGCGAGCAGGCCGGCCCGCTGGAACATCCGCCAGAGATGCCCGGCGTCCGATAAGCCGCAACGTCGGGCGATGGCGGCCAGATCGAGGTCGGTGGTCGTCAGCAGCTCCTGGGCCAGACGGCAGCGGTTCTCGCGCAGATGGCGCATGACGGGGTTGCCGTAGGCCTCCCGGAAGCGCCGCTGCAGTTGCGAGGGGGAGAGCCCCACCGCGCGGGCGAGGTCGGCCATCCGGTGTTCGGCCTGCGGACGGCGGTCGAGGAGGATCCGGATGCGGTCGGCGACCGGATCCGGCGATGCGACCGGAGGCGTGGAGGCGCGGTTGGCCACGCGTTGCGGCTCGATCTCGATCTCGCCGCCGCCAGGCAGGCCGTTGAGCAGGCGGTGCATCTGCAGAGCCATGGCGGTCCCCATCGCCTCCCAGGGCCAGACGATGCTGGATATGGCCGGAACCGTCGACTGGCAGATCGGCGTATCGTCCACACCGAGGATGGCGACCCGGGCGGGCACGGGGACGTCCCAGGAGATGCAGGAGCTGAGGAACCAGACCGCGTCACGGTCCTGGTGGAGGAAGACCCCCAGCGGCGCAGGCTGGGCGAGGAGGGCGTCGGCCAGAGCCCGTTCCGCCTGGGCGGGCGGACTCCCGTCGGGGGGGAGCAGGCGAATGGTCTCCATCCCCAGCCTGGCGGCCTCGGCCAGGAATGCGGCAAAGCGTCGCGCACGGATCGCGTGGTTCCATTTGCTGACCGTGGCGACCCGCCGGTAGCCAAGGCGGCGGAAATGCCGGGCGGCGAGCCGTCCGACCGCGGCATCGGACCATCCGATCCGTACCACCTGCGGTCCGGCATGCGGGGCCGCCTGCAAGGCGACGCAGGGCAGGGGTTTCACGGCCCACGCAGCCGGCAGATGGTAGATGAGGCGGCCGATCACGCCGTCGAACGACGGCGGCACTGGCGAGAGGCACAGGTTCTTCCAGTGCTCCTCATCATAGACGATGATCTTCCAGGGCAGACGTTGGCGCCGGACATAGGCGGAGACCCCCGTCGCAATGGAACTGCCGACCCCTTCGACGACGATGATGCGCGTTTTGTCCATCCTGGGTGCGGTCATATGCGCGATCGTCCGTCCGTCCATCTCGTGCAGGGCTGCGATCTTTGCCTGGGATTCCACGGATCGTGCGCCGAGGCCTGCGCCTGGATCGGGCACGCCGGCTGCCCGCCCTGCCGCCAGGATAGGATGCCGCCACAACCCACGGCGCGATGGCCGCCCATTCCCAGGTGACGAAGCCGATGTCCGCTCGACCCTACGCCAGGATCCCGCGTCCTGACCGCCATATCCCCACCATCAGGGATGGCGTCCTGCGACCACCGGGCGGACAGGCCTGCCTGCCCGCCTGGATCCGCCGTCTGGCCGCCCTGCTCGCCGGGATCGTCCTGACGGTGGCAGGCCGTCTGGCCGCCGGTGATCCGCTGCCGCAGCCGTTGGTGGACGAGGCGGTGGGGAGCGCTGGTGGTGGCGCCACCTACGTCAGCTCGGTCGGCGGCGTCGGGGCCGGGTTCTGCCGATTCGAACTCGTCGGCGCGGGCGCGGTCGATGCCGGGAGCGGCCGCTTCCTGCGCCAGGATCTGCCCGGGGATGCGGACCTGACGGTGAACGTCCTGGATGCCACGGGTGCGGCCGGATTGGCGATGCGCAGCGGCGGCACCTCCATCTGGCTGGTGCTCGAACCCGGTCGGCTGGTGCGGGCGATCCGTCACGCCGATCCCGATCCGCCCGTCATCGTCAGCGGGCGCAGTCCGGCGGACCACGCCTGGCTCGGTCTGGTCCGGCGTGGCGGATCGGTCGAGGCCAGGCTACGGGACGCTGGCGGCGGCTGGACGACGCTGGCCACCTTCGCCCTCCCGCCGGGATCGGCGACCGGCGGCATGTGGGTCTCTGCCGGCAGCGCCAGCTTCGCATCCTGGGATTGCCGCCTGGTGGATCCGCCGGCGGAGCTGGGCGGCAATTGGGGGCGCGTCAACGACTGCTATGCGGATCTCATGCGCGAACGCTCGCGGCCCTGGTACCGCGTTGCCGCCGACGAGGCCGCCTCCTGCCGCGCGGATGGCTGGCCGGCCGAGGATTTCGCCGTCTATGTGCTGGAGTCCCTGGGTCTGCCTGACCGTTCGGTGCACAACGGGACCTACACCATCGTCTGGGAGGATGCCGATGCGGCGCAGGTCGCGGTGCAGTTGCGACCGGCCCAGGAGTTCGCCTTCGGTACGAAGTGGCATCCCCGTCCCGGCGTCTCGGTGCAGACCCTGACCCTGAACTTCCCGCCGGGGGCGACCACCGCCTGGAACAGCAACTTCACCCGCCTGGTCTTCACCGGCACCGGGGGCAGCCTGTCCCGGCTGCGCGTCCTGCGCCCGGGCTATGCAGGGGACGCGATCGACGTGGTCCACCGGCCCTTCCTGGCCTTGGCGCGGCAGGCCGACTGCCTGCGCACGATGGAGCTGACCGGCACCAACGGCAGCCTGCAGCGCGTCTGGGGCGATCGGCCCCGCATCAGCGACCTGTCCTGGCAATCCCGGGACCTGCCCTGGGAGCATGCGGTCGGCACCGCCAACCTGGCCAACCGCGATCTCTGGATCAATGTGCCGGCGCGTGCCGACAACGATTACATCGTCAAGCTGCTGCGTCTGATCCAGTTCGGCAGCGATGGGGTCGAGCCGAACGCGGGGCCAGTGGCGGATCCGGTCCATCCGCCGCTGGCCGCGCATCTGCGCTGCACCATCGAGCATTCCAACGAGGTGTGGAACGGCACCTTCCCGGCCAATGCGCAATGCGCGGCCGATGCCCTCCGGTTCGCCGACGATCCCGCCTGGGATGCGGGAGGCCATCATCCGGCGCTCACCGCGACGGATGGCTATGGCCGCGCCCTGCAGTGGCACGTCAAGCGGACGGTGGACATCGGCGTGCTCATCCGCCAGACGCTGGGCGAGGCGGCGATGGGCACGCGATTCCACGTCACCATCGGCGCGCAGAACGTCGCCCACGCCGCCCTCCAGCAATGCCATCTGCCCTGGATCGAGCAGAACTGGGGGGCGCCGATCTCCCGCTTCGTCCACAGCATCGCCGTGGCACCCTACTGGACCGCCGAGGAAAGCGGCTTCGCCAAGGGCCTGGAGCTGCGCGACAACGCGACGGTGGACGAATTCTTCGCCCAGTACCAGCCTTCGCCCGAGCGCGTCCTCGCACCCATCCCGGCGCTGGTGACCCACGCGAGGCACTTCGGGCTCGACGTCATCGGCTACGAAGGGGGAACGCTCTTCGTGCTCGACGATATCCGCCGCATCCGGCCCAGCGCCCAGGAGATGCTGTTGCAGGCCTACCGCGATGCCCGCTTCGGCGACATCGTCCGCGGCGGCTTCCGGCGTTTCCACCAGCTTGGCGGCAGGCGGCTGCAGTATTACATGCTCAATCCGGGAGCGATCGGCAGCTTCATCGCCACCACCGATCTCGACGATCTCGGCGGCCAGATCCTGCGCGGCCTGCACGAGGGTGCGCACGGTTCCGCCGGCCAGCTTGCACCCGTCGTCGGCTTCACCCACCTCGTTGCCGGGGAACTGCTCGGCGCCGATGCCGACGGCGCCCTGGCCGAGAACACCGGCATCCTGGCACCAACCCTCGCGGCCGGGCACTGGGCGGGACCCGATCTGTACTATCTCCTGCGCAGCGATCGCGATCTCGCGACGACGCTGCGCCTGCGCCTGCAGGTCGGCGGCGACAACGGCGCCGGCCTGCGGGAGGGCCGGGTGACGCTCGACGGCGCCGCCATCGGCAGCTTCAGCATCCCCTCGGATCCGGGCCGCGTCCTCGCGGATACGCCGGCACCCGGGTTTCCGCTCCGGCTTTCACCGGGCCTGCACACCCTGCGGGTCACCGCGACCGGCGGCACCGGCACCCGGCTGCACAGCCTGATCTTCGGATCGCCGGCCAACACCCGCCCGCAATTCGTCGGCTGGCTGCCGGCGGAGGCGATGGGTTCCGCTCTCTCCCGCACGGATGAGATCCGGGTCATCGATGCCGAGACGCCGGATCAGATCGCCGTCACGGCCTCCTGCGATCAGCTCGGCGATCTCGTGTCTTCGCTGACGGTGGCGACGCGGCCCGGGGATCCTGCCGCGCGCCTGGTGACCATCTCGCTGCGGTCGGGCGCCTATGGCCGGGCGACGATCAGCCTGCGCGCCACCGACCCCCAGGGCGCCACGCGGACGGTGTCGTATCCCATCGCCGTCGCCCCGGCAGGAGGCTCCCCCTGCAATTGGCCGACGCATGAGAACTTCCTATCGGTCGGGCCGGGTGCCACGGCGTCCGCCGCCGCCGATCCGCAGTCGTCATCCTCAATGATGGCGAGCGACGGCCGCCTGGCGACGGTCTGGCGGGCGCCGGCCTCGGATCCGCAATGGCTGGTCACCACCTTCGCCAGGCCGGTGGCCATCGATCGCGTCCGCATCCGCTTCGGCGCCAATCGCGCCACCAGCCTCGTCCTGCGCCGTTCCGACCACGAGCCGAACTGGATGTTCGGCGCTCTGACCTTCACCGACCTGGCCGGCGGGCGGGTGGCCGGGAACGTTTCCGACGACATCACCATCCCGTTGCACGGCCAGGTCGCCCAGCACCTCTGGCTGGTCTGCGAATCGCGCGCCCGGTCGGATGTCGGCGTGGAGATCGCCGAATTCGAGGTCTTCGGCGCCGTCGCCGTGCCATCCACTTCGGCGCGTCGGATCGATTGCGGCGGATCGGGCGGTGGCGGGTTCGCCCCCGATGCCGGCGCCGATGGCGGCTACCCGGCCATGCGCTCCCTGCCGGTCGCCACCGATCCGCTGCCGCTGCCCCCGGACCAGTCCGTCCTGCGCAGCGACCGCTATGGCGCCTGCACCTACCGCTTCTCCGGTCTCGGACCGGGGGCCTGGCAGACGGTCAATCTCTACTTCGCGGAAGCCTATTTCCCAGGGCCTGGTCAACGGGTCTTCGATGTCCGGGCCAATGGAGCAGACATCCTGAAGGATTTCGACATCTTCCAGGCCGCAGGTGGCGCCAATCGCGCCGTCCTCCGGCAGGCGCGGGTGGCGGCGGATGCCCAGGGCCGCATCGTCCTCGCCTTCATCCCGGTCGTCGACAATCCCCAGATCAACGCGATCGAGGTCCTGGCCGAGTCCGGCGGCGGCGCGCAACCGCCGATCATCACGGCGGCGACCGCGACGCTGGCCGCTGATGGCCGTACCGCCACCGTGCACGTCGAGGGCTCCGACGATGGCGGCGCGGCGGAGCTGATCGCCAGCTGGAGCGTATTGTCCGCTCCCGCCGATGCGGCCATGCCCGCGATCACGCCCAATGGCGCCCCCAGCGCGACCCAGGCCGAGATCGCCTTCTCCAAGGCGGGCAGGTACCTGATCCAGGCCGCGCTCACCGACGCCGGTGGACGGACGGCGACGCGGAACGTCGAGCTCGTCGTGCCCGTCATCCGCACCGCGTTGGTCCAGCTCTGGGGGGAGCCGAACGTGGATGAAGGATCGACGGGCAACGCCCTCTTCGTGCAGGTCCTCGACCAGTTCGGTCAGATCGTCCTCGATGACGGGGGTGGACCGCTGCAGGTGCCGGGCGTCTGGACGCTGGAACCGGGCGGCCTCGGCGGCCGCATCACCGACGACCACGTCTATGCCGCGCCGCTGCGGTCGAGCCAAGGCCATGAATACGCCACCGTCCGCGACGGATCGCTCTCCTGCCCGGCGCGGATCTGCGTCTGGCCGCGCCGGATGCCGGCCATCACGGGGCTGGCCGTGCCCGACAGCGCCGTGGTGGGCGTCCCCTTCCCGATTCAGGTCCAGGTCTCGCATCCCGACGGCCTGGATGGAATAGCAGCGACGTGGAGCGTCCTCGAAGGCCCGTCCGGCAGTCCGCCGCCGGTCATCGTCGGCAACGGGAGCCCTGCCGCACTCGCGACCACGATCTCGCTGCCGCGGCCAGGGACATGGACGCTCTCCGTTCGCGTGCACGACGGCTGCGGTCGCAGCGTCTCTCGTACTGCCACGGTGCTGGCCGGAGGTCCGTGGATCGAATCCCCTGCCGATGCGGCGTTGACGTCGCTGGACTCGGCGCAGGCGACCATCCTCGGCGGTTCAGCAACGGGCGAGGACCGGCTTCTCTACACCTGGACCGCCGCTGGTCCCGGTACCGTCGCTTTCGCCTGCAACGGCAGCAATGCCGCCAAGGAGGTCGTCTGCGCATTCCAGCAACCGGGCATCTACCGGTTGACGGCCACGATCACCTTCGCCGGCGGAGCGGATCCTGCCTCGACCATCGCCCTGATGGTCCCGCCGGCACCGGCGCAGATCGCATCCCCACCGGCCGACCTCTCCGTGACCAGCGGGCAGACGGCCCTGTTCACCACCACCGTCAGCGGTCTGCCCGTGCCCACTCTGCAATGGCAGCGCCGAGCGCCTGGAGCGACCGACTGGAGCGATCTCGCTGGCGCCACGGGCACCACCTATGCCTTCACCGCGGCCTTTGCCGACCATGGCAGTCAGTTCCGCGCCGTGGCCACCAACGCCGGCGGCAGCGCCATCTCCGCGGCGGCGACCCTGTCCGTCAGCGCCAGCGCACCGGCATTCACCGCGCATCCGCAGGCGGTGAGCCTCGTCGCCGGAACCACGGCGTCTTTCACCCTCGCTGCCGATGGCGATCCGGCACCGGCGCTGCAGTGGCAGCGCCTGGCGCCAGGAGCCTCGTCCTGGGTCGACCTCGCGGGCGCCACGGGCGCCACCTACGCCTTCACGGCGACCTTTGCCGACCAGGGCAGCCAGTTCCGCGCCGTGGCCAGCAACCCCGGCGGCAGCGTCGCATCCGATCCTGCGCTCGTGACGGTGACGGCGGGTACGACCATCCCAGACCCCTGGTCAGACGGGGATGTCGGCGCCGTCGACCGCCCAGGTGGAGCCACCTACCAGGGCGTTTCCGGCAGCGGAGAGGGCATGACCCTGACCTCCCATGGCGGCGACATCTGGCATGCCGCCGATGCTTGCCGCCTCGTCGGCCAGCCGATCTCCGGCGATGTCACCATCATCGCCCGCGTCGCGGCTCCCACCGCCAGCAGCGACTGGGCCAAGGCCGGGGTGATGCTGCGCGAGGATCGCACCGCCGGCAGCCGCCATGCGTTCATGGCCATCACCGCTGGCGCCGGATCGGCCTTCCAGCGCCGTGTGGTCGCTGGCGGTCCCAGCATCCATACGGCCGGCAGCCGTGCCTCCACCGCGCGCTGGCTGCGCCTGGTCCGCACCGGAGCGACGATCACCGCCTCCGAGTCCGTCGACGGTTCCACCTGGATGGAAGTCGGCTCCTGCTCCTGGGATATGGGTTCCGTCTTCATCGTCGGTCTCGCGGTCAGCGCCCAGGATCCGCTTGCGACCAGCACCGCCATCTTCGATCACGTCCAGATCATCCGGCCCAGTCGCGGATGATCAGCCTCTTCCGTCCACCTGGAAAGCCCGCCATGCCTGTGTGTCGCATCCCGGCCTTCGCGGTTCCGATGGGTGCCGCCCTATTCGCCCTCATCCTCCCCGCCTCCGGCTGCGGCGGCGGAAGCTCAGGTCCGGATGGCGGTTCCAGCACCGCAGGGCCGCCGCCGCTCAATCCACTCGGCAGCCGGGCGATGCCCGAAGGCAGCATCAGCGTTGCGCTCGAAGGCGCGATCCGGGCCGGGCAGCCGGCGACCATCCTCGTCGAGGTGCCGGCCCAGTACCCGGGCGTCGCGCGCGTCGATGCCCTGCTCATCAGCGACGGCCAGGCGGGTGCCCCGGCGAACGCCACCACGCCGCGCTCCGCTGGACGCTACGCCCTCCAGGTGCCGGTGGCCTCCTGGCCGCCAGCGGATTCGGCCCGGGTCTTCGTCCGCCTGGTCCATGTCAGTGGCGATATCGTCGAGTCCGGTCGGGAGGACTTCGTCCTGCCGCGCTGAGCCGCCTGTCCGGCCGACGCCCCGCCCACCTGCCGCGACGGTCGAGGCCGCGGGGGCGAACCTCGCGCAACCCGGCGAGTTTCCACAGGGATCGCGACCTGACCTGGACGGGATCCGGCAGGGATCCGATGGCGCGCACCTGTCCCAGGTGCAGGACGGTGGACGATCGTCCGGTTCATTCAGGATTCACCAAAAGGTTGACGGATAGAGCCTGGATCGGCGGGCCTCGGTCCGCACGGATTTCCGGTTGTCACCTGGGGATCAATCTCTCGCGGCCACCGGAACCGTGCCTGGGTTCGTCAACCTGTTGGTGAATCCTCTTCAGAGATACCGGTTGAGGATGAAGGCGAGCAGTTCCGCATCATAGGGCCTGCCGAAGTCGACCCGGATCACGCATTTCCCGACCCGGCAGATCCCGCCCATCTCCTGGTACATCGCCGGGGAGCCATCGCGGGAGGTGAAATAGATCGACAGGCCCGCCTTATGCGGTGCGAGAGCGATGCGCCGATGCGCCTTCCCGCGCTCCATCCAGGTCCCCTTGCGTTTCCAGCCATGCCGATGCCTGCCGATGAGCCGGGCGGCGACCTGTTCGCACCAGGCCAGCACCGCAGGATCGTATTTCCATCGGTAGTCGGAGAACATGGCTCGCTGATTCAGGTCGATGCGCCTGGCGACCGCAGGGCCGGTGCTGGATGGGGCATGCGATCAGGGCGCTGGCGGCGGGCGTTGGCGTGCCGTGCCACCTCCGGCTACACCCCGGTCGACCCGTACAGGCTTCCGTCCAGGTGGCAGGAATGCAGGAGCTTCATCACCTGCGGATCGAAGCCGGGATTGGCGGTCATGGCTTCGATGATCCCGTCGGCGCCGAAGCCGGGTTCGTCGACCAGCTTGGCCTCGAAGGCGGCGCAGGCCTGGAGGACGCGGGCCTCGACATCGAGTTCGGCGTCGCCGAGGTGGAGGGGCCCGGTGCCATCGATCCGTTCGCGCGCGAGGCGGACCAGCGGCCAGACTCCGTCGAGATCATTGATGTTCTCGAGCAGCGTCTCGGCCTTCGAGGTCGCGGTGATGAAGCCGCTGTCGGTGGACACGCCGGCCAGGGTCATCATCGGGAAGTGGTGCAGCAGTCCGGCGATGCGCAGGCGTTCGCGGCTCTCCTGGTTGAGGCGCAGCCCCATGGCGAGGGCGACGCAGGCGCGCGAGCAGCGTTCGCCGCTGCCGACGCGGTTCTCGCGCGTCTCCAGGGCGCGGATCATGGTGGTCAGCACCTGCAGGAGCGTGGCGCGGTGGTGCCGGCGCTCCTCGTCGGCGTGCTGGGCCAGGCCGATCTGGATCGAGCAGGCGGAGACCAGTTCCAGGTCGAACTGGTCGAAGGCGGGCTGGCCGGCGCCCCGGCAGAGGTAGACCACGCCGCGGGTGACGCCGCCGACCGCGAGCGGCACGCAGATCACCGAGCGGATGCCCTTCGACATGATCGAGGCATGACGGTCGAAGCGTTCGTCGTCCTGCGCGTTGGCGCTGTGCAGCGCCTTGTTCTCGGTGAAGGTCTTCTTCACGATCGAACGCGAGATCACCGGATGGATGTGCGGCGCCGAGGTCCGCACCAAGCCGGGCACGAGCTTGCCGGAACCGGTGTCGCGGCGGAAGATCAGCGCGGCCTCCGACGGCATCTGCTGCACCAGCAGATCGAGCACCCGCGCCTCGCGGTCGCCGGTCTGCTGCGGATCGGTGAGCAGCTTGCCGACCTGGTAGAGGATGCGCAGGCCCTTGGAGCCATCCTTGGGCGGGGTGCTGTCGGTCGGTTCGCTGATGTCCGACAGCTCGTCGATGCGGAATTCCAGGGTGTTGGAGAGCAGATCCGGATCATCGTTGTAGGCGATGCGGTCGGACGAGCTGTCGTCGGCCAGGGCGGCGCCGGATTCGAAGAGCAGCTCCGTGGTGCCGATCTTGATCACGTCGCCGACGCGCAGCAGTTCCTCGTCCGCCAGCCGCTCATCGTTGACGTAGGTGCCGTTCTTCGAATCGAGATCCTTGACGAAGAACATGCCGCCGACCGGGAAGACCTCGCAGTGGAAGCGCGAGGCGCTGCGGTCGAGGATCTGCACCCCGGCCTCGGCATCGCGCCCGATGGTGACCGATTTGTCGGCGACGGTCTTCTCGCGGCCACGATAGGGGCCGTTGAGGATGCGGAGTTTGCTCATGGGGTGGCGCGACCCTAGCAGCGAGCGGTACGCGGGCAAACAGCCGATGGGACGGATGCTGCGCGCCCGTCGGGACGGCGGTTCAGGCCGGCGTCAGCCAGCTGGCGCATTGGCGATCGCGGCCATACACGCCGTCCTCGTAGGCCTTCTGGATCGCGACGGTGATCGCGCCCTGCTTGCCGCTGCCGACCACCCGGCGGTCGATGGCATGGACCCAGCTCACCTGGCAGCCGGTGCCGACCAGGAAGACCTCGTCGGCGGCGTAGAGCTCGGTGCGCGCGATCGGACGCTCCTCGCAGCCGATGCCCTGGCGCCTGGCGAGTTCGATGACCGCCCGGCGGGTGATGCCCTCCAGGATGTCGGCGGTGCGGTCGGGCGTGTGCAGGCGGCCGTCGCGGACGAGGAAGATGTTCTCGGCCGAGCCCTCGCAGACCTGGCCGCGGTCGTTGAGGAAGATCGCCTCGTCGTAGCCGTTGAGCACGGCCTCGCTCTTGGCCAGGGCGCTGTTCAGATAGCCGCCGGTCGCCTTGGTGCGCGTCGGGATCGAGCTGTCCGAGATCCGGCGCCAGCTGGAAACGCAGAGGTTCAGCCCCTTGCTGGTGTCGAGGTAGTCGCCGAGGCGGAAGGCATAGCACATGAAGCCGTCGGGGACGTTGAGCAGCACCGGCCCCAGGCTGGTGCCGGATTTGTAGAGGCACGGCCGGATGTAGACGTTGGCCCCCGCGAGGACGCCGGCATTGCGGCGCAGGCACTCGAGGACGATCGCCATGATCTCGTCGACCGCCGGGGCGCGCATCAGCAGCATGCGCGCATTGCGGTGCAGCCGTTCGGCGTGTTCGCGCAGGAAGAGCACGTTGTGGCGCTGCCCGTCCCAATAGGCGCGCAGACCCTCGAAGCAGCCGGTGCCGTACTGGAGGGCGTGGGTGTTGATCGGCACCAGGCACTGGTCCAGCGGCTTCCATTCGCCATTGAGATGGGCGATCGTCATCGGTTCGGGTCGTTGCGTGGTGCTCATCCGGGGTTCGCTTTCACGGGCGGTTCGCTGGGAAGGCGCAACCTAGCGGCGTAACCGTCGCGTGCCAGCGGACCCGCCGCGCAGGCGCGGCGGCATCCGGCGTATCGGCCCGGATCAGCCGGCTGCCTCGGCGGCGCCGTCGCCTGCCGCAGCCGGCTGGATGTCCTTCAATTTGCTGTACAGCGTCGTGCGGTTGATCCCGAGCATGTCGGCGGCCCGGCTCTTCTGGCCGCCGGCCTCTTCCATCGCCGCGCGCACCACCAGCGCCTCGATGCGCGCCAGGTTGCGTTCGTTCGGCGGCAGGACGAGCGTGCCCGCAGGCAGCGCCGGGGCGGTCTGCGGCGCCGCGGCCGGCGCCGGGGTGCCGACCGCGATCGGTGCGGGTGGCGCCGGGGGCGGCAGCAGGTTTTCGTCCATGACGAGATCTTCGGCCTGGATCGTCGCGCCTTCGGCGCTGATGACCGCACGCTCCAGCGCGTTGGCGAGTTCGCGCACGTTGCCCGGCCAGGCGTAGGCGAGCATCGCCTCGCGCGCAGCGGGGCTGAGGGTCAGGCCGGGCCGGCCGAGTTCCGGCGCGAGCCGCTTCAGCAGGTGGTCGGCCAGGGGCAGGATGTCGTCGGGCCGCTCGCGCAACGGCGGCACGGTCACCGGGACGACGCGCAGACGGAAATAGAGATCGGTGCGGAAGCGCCCGGCCGCGACCTCGACCCGCAGGTCGCGGTTGGTGGCGGCTACCACGCGCACGTCGACATCGATGTCGGCCAGGCCGCCGACGCGGCGGAAGCGGCGTTCCTGCAGAACGCGCAGCAGTTTCGTCTGCAGCTGGATCGGCATCTCGCCGACCTCATCGAGGAAGATGGTGCCGCCATCGGCGACCTCGAACAATCCGGCCTTGCCCTTGGCGTCGGCGCCGGTGAAGGCGCCTTTCTCGTAGCCGAACAGTTCGGCTTCGAGCAGGTGTTCCGACAGCGCGGCGCAGTTGATCGCGACGAACTGCTTGTCGCTGCGCGCCGACCGTTCGTGGATCGAACGCGCGATGAGCTCCTTGCCGACGCCGCTGTCGCCCTGGATGAGCACGGTGGTCGACGGCACCGCCGCGACGCGCTTCACCAGCGCCATGACCTTGCGCATCGGGCCGGACTGGGCGACCAGGGTGTGGCGGCCGGTCGCCTTGCCGGACAGGCGCGCGACCTGGCGGCCGAGGCGCTGGCGCTCCAGGAGCAGATTCACCGTCGTGCGCAGGCGTTCGATCTTGAAGGGTTTTTCCAGGAAGTCGCTGACGCCCTGCTTGAGCGCCTCGACCGCGAGATCGACCGAGCCGTGCCCGGTGAGAAGAACCACCGGCAGTTCCGCATCGATGGCGCGGATGCGTGCGACCGTCGCCAGGCCTTCGCCGTCGGGCAGGCGCTGGTCGATCAGGACCAGATCGGGGTACTTCTCCTTCACCGCGGCGAGTCCGGCTTCCACGGTCTCGGCCTCGTGGACGGTGAGGTCGGCGAAGGCGCGGGTGATGGCGTGGCGGATCGACGGTTCGTCGTCGATCACCAGGATCGTGTCAGGCATGCCGCAGGCTACGCTCGCTCAAGGGGATCGGAAAGCGGAACTTCAGCCCAGGATCTTGCCGAGCTTCTCCTTGAAGCGCTCCGGGGTGAACGGCTTGGCGAGGTAGTTGTTGGCGCCCGCCAGCACCGCGTCCTTGACCTTGTCGGCGCTGCCTTCGGTAGTGATCATGACGATCGGCACCTTCTTCTCAGGGTCCAATTTGCGGATCTCGCGCACCATGGAAAGGCCGTCCATGTTGGGCATGTTCCAGTCGGACAGCACCAGGTCGATGCCGCCGGAGGCGAAGCGCTGCAGGCCTTCCTTGCCGTCGCCGGCCTCGGCCACCTGCACGTCGTAGCCGCATTCCTTGAGGTTCTTGATGACGATCTTGCGCATCATGGCCGAGTCGTCGACGATGAGTACGGTCTTGGGCATGGGTCCTGCTCCTGGCTGGCGGGTCGGGTTGAAGCGCAGCCACCCAAGAGGTACCCCGCGACTTCCCGCCGCGCAAGTTGCCGTCGGAAGCGGGTCGAGCCTTCAGGCCGCCGGCGGCACGTAGACGCAGGTCGGATCCTCGGCGAAGGCGTCGCCGGTCAGGGCCCAGGTGCGGGCGCGGCTGCCGCCGCACAGGCGGGCGAACGGGCATGGGCCGCACTTGCCGGCGAAGGTCTCGGGCTGGCGCAGGCGTTTCAGGGTCGGGTGGTTGCGGTACAGCTCGACGGGGTCGTCCTGGCGGATGTTGCCGAGCCGTTCCGCGAGGAATCCGGAGGGCTGCAGGTCGCCGACGTGGCTGATGAAGAGGAACCCGTTGCCGTCGTTGACCCCGCGTCCGGAATGCAGCGGCGCGCCGGCGTCGCGGCGGGCGCGTTCCTGCGCGAGCACGCGGTAGTACGGCTGGCCGGCGGTGGTCTTGATCATGTAGGCGGTCGCGGGATCGAGCGCGATCGCGGCGAGGCGGCGGAAGGCGACCTCATGCTCGGCGGCGGTGATCAGGGCGTCGCGTCCGGCGCGGCCGACCGGCACCAGGAAGAACACCGACCACAGGCTGATCCCGGCCTTGCGCCCGATCTCGGCGATGGCCTCGACCTGGTGCAGGTTGTGGCGGCCGACCGAGGTGTTGATCTGGCTTTCCAGGCCGACGTCCCGGATGACATCGAGCATCCGCACGGTGCGCTCGAAGGTGCCCTCCACCTGGCGGAACCCGTCGTGGGTGGGCGCGTCGGCGCCGTCGAGCGACAGCGCGACGCGCTGGATGCCGGCGTCGCGCAACTGGATCAGCCGTTCGCGCGTCAGCAGCGGCGTCGCCGCCGGGGTGATCGCCATGCGCAGGCCGAGTTCGTTGCCATGGCGGATCAGGCCGTCGAGCCCCGCCCGCTTGAGCGGATCGCCGCCGGTGAGGACGAGCAGGATCGGGCCGAAGCCTTCGCGCAACCGGGTGAGCAGGCCGCGCGCCTCGGTGTCGGTCAACTCGCCGGGATACGGATCCGCATGGGCATCCGCGCGGCAATGGCGGCAGGACAGGTCGCAGGCGCGGGTCGCCTCCCAGATCACCAGATACGGGGCCTGGTCGAAACCGGGCAGGTGCGGCATCTTGGGCATCGGACGGGCGGTGGTGGTCATGGCGGTACTCTCTCCCTTTGCCGGAGATTGGGAAGCCGCGAGCCAGATTCCATTGACCCGGATCAAGCCGGACGCGGATCAGGCCGGGAAGGCCATCTGGTCGACGTAGGCATCCTCGAAGCCGGGGTCGGATTTCAGCGCGTAATGGCGGCAGAGCGCGCGGATCTCGGGGAAGCCCGGATCATCGGCGTTGAGCGCCAGGCGCGCGCCGAGGAGCGCGGTGTTCCCGCTGGGTGCCACGCGCTCGGCCGGGAAGGGCAGCAGGCCGATGCGATGGGCCGAGGTGCGGTTGATGTAGTTGCCGAAGGCGCCGGCGAGGTGGATGCGTTCGAGCTCGTCGACGGCCAGCTTCTGCTGCGCCGCGAGGATGCCGATGCCGGCGGCGATGGCGCCCTTGGCCAGCTGCAGCTCGCGCACGTCCTTCTGCACCAGCTTCACCGCCTCCGTCAGCGGCAGGCCGCGCGCCGGATCCGCCAGGCGGCCGTTGCCGCGCACCCAGCCCAGCTCCAGTCCGGCGGCGACGGCGTCGACCAGGCCCGAACCGCAGACGCCGCGTGCCGTGCCGCCGCCGAGCACGGTTGCGCGCAGGGCGCCATCCCGGATCTCGACCCCGGCGACCGCGCCGGTGGCGGCGCGCATGCCGCACGAGATCGACGCGCCTTCGAAGGCCGGGCCGGCGGCGGTGGAGGCGCAGAGCATGCCCTTGGCCGAACCGACCACGATCTCGCCGTTGGTGCCGAGATCGACCAGCGCCGCAGGTTTGCCGCGCCGGTGCAGTCCGGTGGCGAGGATGCCGGCCAGGATGTCGGAGCCGACGAATCCGCCCAGGCAGGGCAGGAAGAGCACCTCGGCCCCGGCCACCGCGTTCCAGCCGAGGTCGGAGCCGCGGAACGTCTGCAGGCCGTCAGCGGTCGGCTCGAAGGGATGGAAGGCCAGGGGCAGGATGTCGATGCCGCCGAACAGATGGTGCATCACGGTGTTGCCGACGATGGTGATGCGTTTCACCGGTGCGGACGCCATCGCCGCGACCTCGGCCACCATGCGCCCGAGTTCGGCCCGGATGAGATCGCGCAGGCGGTCCGCCCCGCCATTGCGGGCGAAGTCGACCCGGGTCATGAGGTCGGCGCCGTGCTGCGCCTGCGGATTGAGCGCCGTGCGCACGCCCAGCACCGCGCCGGTGGCGCGATCGATCGCCTGCGCGACCAGGGTGGTCGAGCCGAGATCGATGGCGATGCCGGTGCCTTCCCGCGCGGGCATCTCCATGGCGCGGTCGTCGCTGAGGATCGCCGCCGTCCACTGCGCGAGCTCCAGGCCGAGATCGGCTTCCGCCTTGCAGCGGCAGGACAGGCGCCAGCCGGCGTCGAGTTCGTGCGGCGCGAACACCCGGCGGTCATCCTCGGTGACGGGCACCTGGCCGGTCACCACCCGCACCCGGCAGCCCCGGCAACGACCCTTACCGCCGCAGGGGAATTCGACGCCGTGCGCGAACAGGTGGTCCTGGAGCGGCGCCCCGGCGGGCAGGTCGAGAGTGGTGCCGGAAGGATGGATCGTGATGCGGGGCATGGCGGATGTGTCCTCAGCTGAAGTCTCAGTAGCGCCGGCTTCAGCCGGCACGGACGGCGGGCTTCAGCCCGCCGGGAAAGCAGACGTCACTTCACTCCCGCGATCGACCCGTCATACGCCGCCACGACCTGCTGACCGGGGGCGATGACCAGGAAACGTTCGCCGCTCAGCGGCCCGTCGATGAGCGCCTGGATCCAGGCCGGGTCGCCGGGCATCGCTTCGAAGCGCAGGCCCTTTTCCGCGGCGCGCTTTTCCGCCACGCCGGCGAAGTGGTTGGCCGGGCCGACGCCGGTATCGATGTAGGCCAGCCGTTCGTAGTGCTTCACCTGGGCCTGGAGCTCATCCCAGAGAAAGCGCGCGTTGTCGGGGCCGTATTTCTTCAGCAGGCGCTGCCAGGTGGGATCGTCGGCCGCCGGTTCCGCCTGTCCGCTGGTGGTGAAGAACCCCTCGCCGCCGCGTTCGATCCAGCCCGGACTCTGCCAATAGGTGCCGGGCATCCGCTTGAACTCGGCGTCGTAGCGCTCGCGCGAACCGAGGAAGCAGGCAATGCAGTCGTGCGCGCGGTAGGCAGCGATCGGCAGGGAGCGCGCCTGCAGGCCGACCAGGCCGTTGTTGCAGAGCGCATAGGCGAGCGCGATGCGGTCGTAGCGGCTGCCATCCACCGCGTCGATGCGCGCCTGGATCGCGGCGGCCATCGCCTTGCCGCCCTGGTCGTGGAGCCCCTTGGGCAGCCATTCGACGTCGACCTGGTTCGCGCTGCGCGCCACCGCGGCGCTGAGCTCGCGCACGAAGACTTCGCAGGCGATGAGGCGGATGCGTTCGGTCATGGTCGATTAAATCCTTAGGGAGGATCAACTGATAACCACAAAGAGCATCAAGGAAGGCAGGGAAGGCTGCACGGTTTGCCCGAACTCAACCAGACTTTGTGGCCTTTGTGCTCGTGGTGGCCATCCAACTGCTCAGGCGCGGGCCAGGCGGGCGCTGATCGCGGCGATGACCTCGGGCGAGGAGCCGCAGCAGCCGCCGACGAACGCTGCGCCGGCCGAAATGAGCTCGGGCACCGCCGCGGCGAAGGCGGCGGCGTCGGAACCGTAGACGTCCTTGCCGTCGACCTGGGTCGGGCGGCCGGCGTTGGGCTTGGCCCACAGCGGCAGCGCGGTGGCGGCGCGCATCCGGCGCAGGATCGGGGTCAGCTGGGTGATGCCCAGGCCGCAGTTGGCGCCGACGGCATCGGCACCGCAGTCGTTGGCGACCTTGGCCGCGGCCTCGGGGGTCAGCCCGTTCATGGTGCGGTCGAGGTTCCTGCCGGAATCGAAGGTGAACGACAGCACGACGGGCAGGCCCGCCGCGCGCGCGGCGGTGCAGGCGATCGCGGCCTCGCCGGGATCGGACATGGTCTCGATCACCACCGCATCGGCGCCGCCGTCCTTCAGCGCCTGGGCCTGTTCCGTGAAGGCCGCGACCAGTTCGGCCTCGCTGATCTCTTCTGCCGCGAGCAGCTTTCCTGACGGTCCGATCGAGGCGAAGACCAGCCCCTTCGTGCCGGCCGCCCTGCGCGAGATCGCCGCCCCGGCGCGGTTGATCGCCGCCGCCTGGGCCGCCAGGCCGTGTCCGGCGAGGACGACCCGGTTCGCGCCGAAGGTGTTGCTCAGGATCACCCGGCTGCCCGCCGCGACGTAGCCGGCGGCGACCGCTTCGACCCGATCGGGATGGGTCAGGTTCCAGGCGTCCGGGCATTCGCCCGGCTGCAGACCGCGCGCCTGGAGCTGGGTGCCCCAGGCGCCGTCGCTGACGACCGGGCCGGAGGCGAGGATGGACGGGATGGATAGGGTGGACATGGGATTCCCAGGGTGGTTGGTGTCGGGGCGCGACAGCAACGCAAACGCCGCAGGCGCGTCAAGCTCCTGCGGCGTTTGCCCTGCGCCAGATCGAGGTCAGGCGCAGCGGATGGGGATCACTTCCCGATCAGCGAGCGCGCGAGTCCGACCGCGCCGGAGGCGTTGTCGCTGAAGCCATCGGCGCCGATCTCCTTGCAGAACGCCTCGGTGATCGGGGCGCCGCCGATCATGATCTTGATCTTGCCGCGCAGGCCGGCCTCCTCGATCGCCTTGATGGTGTCCTTCATGGCGTTCATGGTGGTGGTGAGCAGGGCCGACAGGGCGAGAACCTGGACGTTCTCGGTCTTGATCGCGTTGACGAACTTCTCAGGCGGGACGTCGACGCCGAGGTCGACGATCTCGAAGCCGCCGCCTTCGAGCATCGCGGCGACGAGGTTCTTGCCGATGTCGTGCAGGTCGCCCTTCACGGTGCCGATCGCGACGCGGCCGATCGGCTTGGCGCCGGTCTTGGCCAGCAGGGGGCGCAGCGGTTCGAGCGCGGCACGCATGGCGCGGGCCGAGATCAGCAGTTCGGGCACGAAGTATTCGCCGCATTCGAACCGGCTGCCGACCACGCCCATGGCGGGCACGAGGACTTCCTGGAGGAGCTTCTGCGGATCGGCGCCGGCGGCGAGGGCCTGGTCGACGAGGGTGCGGGTGAGCTTGGCGTTGCCGTCGATGACGGCTTCCTGCAGGGCGGTGTAGTCGGTAGCCATGGGGTTCTCCGGGGCTGGGTGGTTCCGCGACATCATACCAGCCCGTGGGCGGTTGCGTTCGCAAAGCCGATCGGACGATTTCGAACATGACCGCCCGGCATCAGATCCTCAGCGGCGGGGCCGACCTGCCCGAGCTGCCCTCGGTCGGCTGGTGCCGGCTGCGCCAGGCGACCGATCTTGATCTCGTGCCGAAATGCCCGCCACATGCCTGGGAATTCTGGTGGATCCGGCGCGGCTGCGTCGACTGGTGGGTCGAGGGCGAGGTGCACGAGGTGCGCGGCGGCTGGTTCTACCTCACCCGTCCGGGCGAGGAGCACGGCGCCTGCTCGGCCCATATCGAACCTGGCGAACTGTTCTGGCTCCAGCTCAGGATCGTGAAGAACACCCCGCTCGAACTGACCAAGCTGGTGCTCGGCCTGGAAGAGCTCCAGCGCCGCACCTTTCCGCTGCTGCACGACGCGACGGCGATGTGGTGGCGGCTGCTCGATGAGCTGCGCAGCCGGGAGGACACCGTGCGCCGCATCGGCGCGATCGCGACCGTGCAGCTGCATCTGGTCGAGGCTCTTCGCTCCGGCATGGTTCCCGATCAGAGTCCGGTCCTCAGCCCCGCCATCGCCCGCGCCATCGCCTTCGCCGACGCCAATCCCGACCTGCCCATCCCGGTCGGCCGCCTGGCGCAGGAATCGGGTCTCGGCCCGAGCCGCTTCAAGGAATGCTTCGCGCGCGAGGTCGGCGACACCCCCGCCGACTGGATCCGCCGTCGCCGCATCGCCCGCGCCAAGCGCCTGCTGCTGACCACGGATCTGCCGGTGACCGCGATCGCGACCCGGCTGGGTTTCCCCACCAGCCAGTATTTCGCCACCGCGTTCACCCGTTTGACCGGGATGACGCCGACGACCTTCCGCAGCGAGGCGGTGCGGCCGCGGGCGTAGCCGTGGTCACCAGGCGACGAGCATCGTCGCCCGCGCCGAGACGGTCCAGCCCGGCTGCTGGTGGTTCAGGACCTCGCCGTTGCCGTTCGGCGTCTGGGCCGGATTGAGCGGCCACCAGCCATCCAGGGACAGGGACAGCCCGGTGGCGATGTTCCGGCCGGGAATGAGGAGCTGGCGCACGCCGACGCTGCCGGCGAGCACGGTGGACGACTGCGTGCTGGGGGCGAACTGCGGCCGGAAGCTTTCGGTCTGGACGCCTTCCAGCCGCCAGCCGATGCCGCCCTGCACGAAGGGCTGGGCACCGAGATGATCCGGGAATGCTCGCGGCTGCTGCCAGGCTCCGAAGTCGATGCCGAGGATGCCCTGGTTGTAGCGCAGCGAGCCCCCGGTGAGCTGGATGTCGGGCACCCGGCCGAAGCGGTAGTCGACCAGGAATGAGGCGCGTTCGCCCAGCGTCGGCAGGCCGCGCAGCCAATCCGGGGACCAGCGCACCTGCGCCCCGAGACCATAGGCGTTCAGGGTGCCGCCGATCTCGCCGCTGACCGGCACCGGATCCGGATCGGCATGCGCCGCATCCGGCTGCCACTGGGCGCCGATGCGCCCGGTGCTGCGCGATCCGCCGGCACTGGCGAACTCGCCGTACAGGCCGCCGGTGGCGAAGCCGAGCACGAACCACGGGCCGGCCTCATCGCGGGCGGTCACGTCCGCGACCGCGCTCATCCGCGTGCCGGCGCGCGCCTGCCACTCGCCGCCGGCCCACAGCGAACCATGTCGGCCCAGCACGACGCCCAGGGCGCGCGCGTCGCCGGCCGTCTCGCCCCCGGTGGTGGCCAGGCCGCCGGCCTCGACCTGGGCGCCGAAACGGCCGACCCCGGCGCAGTGGACGGAGGCGAGACGCGAGGCGTGGATCCAGCCCATGGCCTCGGTATGGCGCTGACCGGCATCGTCATACGGCAGCTTCACCAGGCCGAAGCCGACCGTGCGGTGCCAGGCATTCTGGAGGTTCTGGCCGCCATAGTTGCCCGAGCTGCGCATTCCCGCGCCGACGCCGAGGCGCCACCAGTTCCCGTCGCCGCCGCCCACGATGGGGAGGTAGCCGACCGAGGTGGTCAGCTCGTCGGCGCGGGAGGGATTCTTGCTCTGCTGGCCCTTCTTGGTGAGCATGCTGAAATCCGCCGCGAGCAGCCAGCGCGGTGACAAGTGCACCACCAGGGCGTTGGCATTGGTGCGGAAATCATCGGTGTTGTGCACGGTCGAGCCGGAGAAGGCGTCGTTGACCCATTCGAGCCAGGCCTTGGGTTCCGGGCCCGGCGCCGGAGGCGCGGGGAGGCCCGAGACCGCCGCACCGGCCGCGCCGACGCAGGCGAGAGGCAGGGCCAGGCGGAGCCGCCAGATGCCGCACGGTGGCGGGGTCCGCTCAGGTCGTGTGGTACGGATCGACATCCACCGTCACCCGTACCGCCGCCGTCGCGGCAAGTCCACCGGCAGCGTCGAGCCGATCGAGGAACCGTTGCGCATCACCGCGCGTCGACGCCTTGATCAGCGCATGCCAGCGGTGCTGGTCATGCAGGAACGCCAGTCCGGCCGGATTCGGCCCAAGCACCTGGCAGTCCGGGGCGGCGCAGGCATTTATCAGGGCCCCGTGCGTGAACGCGAGCTGCTCCACGGCGGCAAGCTCCGGCCCCGACCACAGCACCCGCACCAGTCCGGCGTAGGGTGGATAGCCGTATTCCTTGCGCTGGGCCAGGGCCTCGTCGTAGAAGGTCTTCGGCCGGTGCTCGACCGCCGCGCGCAGGGCGAGGGCGTTGATGTCGTAGGCCTGCACCACCACCGCGCCGGGGTGCTCGCCCCGGCCGGCGCGGCCGGCGACCTGGGCGATGAGCTGGTAGGTGCGCTCGGCCGAGCGGAAATCCGGCTGCGCCAGTGATCGATCGGCGCCGATCACCCCGACCACGGTGACGCGCGGGAAATCGAGGCCCTTCGCCACCATCTGGGTGCCGACCAGGCAGTCGGCCTCGCCGCGCGCGAACGCGGTGAACAGCTTGGCGTGACCCTGGCGCGTCGACACGGTGTCGGCATCGACGCGCAGGATCCTGAGGCCCGGCACCGCCTCGGCCACCAGCGCGGCGAGCTGTTCGGTGCCGACGCCGCGGGTGCTCATCGCCGGTTCACCGCAGGCCGGGCAGCGTTCGGGGAATCCCGAGGTGGCATCGCAGTAGTGGCAGCGCAGCGCCGCCGCACCGCGATGCCAGGTCATGGCGATGGCGCACGATCTGCACTCCACCGCCGTGCCGCACATGGCGCAGGCGACGATGGGGCTCCAGCCGCGCCGGTTGAGCAGGATGATGCCCTGGTTGCCGGCGGCCTTGGCGGCGGCCAGGCGGTCGACGAGTTCGCGCGACAGCACCGCGGCCTTCTTCTGCGCCTTGCATTCCAGGCGCATGTCGACGAGCACCGGCTCGGGCAGCCTGCCGCCGCCGGGCCGGTTCGCCAATCGCAGCACCCGATACCGGCCGGCGCGCACGTTGGCCACGCTTTCCAGCGCCGGCGTGGCCGACCCGAGGATCACCGGCACCTGCATCTGCCCGCCGTAGACCACCGCGAGATCGCGCGCGTGGTAGCGCGGCACCGATTCCTGCTTGTAGGACTGGTCGTGTTCCTCATCGACGATGATCAGGCCCGGATGCGGCAACGGTGCGAACAGCGCCGAGCGCGTGCCCAGCACCAGGTCGACCTCGCCCGCTGCGACCCGGCGCCAGGCCTCGGCGCGTTCGCCGGCGCTGAACGCCGAGTGCCAGACGACGGTGCGCGGGATGCGGCTGCGCACCCGCGCCGCCAGCTGCGGGGTCAGGCCGATCTCGGGCAGCAGGTACAGGACCTGCCGGCCGGTGGCGATCACGCGCTCGGCGAGTTCGAGATACACCAGCGTCTTCCCCGATCCGGTCACGCCGTAGAGGAGGAACGCCGCGTGCTTGCCGGCGGCGAGTTCCGCCGCGACCGCGTCGATCGCGGTGCGCTGCTCGTCGGTCGGCGCGTGGTGCTCGCCGCGCGCCTCCATGCCGACCTCGCGGATGTCGCGGCGCAGTTCGATCGCCACCGTTTCGAGGCGGATGGCGCCCAGGTCAGCCAGCTTGCGCACCGTCGCCGCCTGGGTGCCGGCGGCCTCGCACAACTCGCCCAGCTCGATGCCTTCCGGCGGCACGCTGGCCAGGATCGCGCGCTGCCGCTTGCTGAGTTTTTCCGGCCATTCGGCGAGCAGCTGCACGACCTCGATCTCGCTCGTCAGGGCGGTCTCGCGCACCGGCTTCGGCACCGTTCCGGCCAGGAAGGCGCCGAGTCCGCAGCGGTAGTAGCGCGCGCCCCAGCGCATCAGCGCCATCAGGTGCGCCGGCACGCTGATGCCGTCCTGGCGCGGCGGCACGTCCTTCAGCGGAAACCGCTCCGGCTTTGGCCGGAGTTCGATCGCGACCACGAAGCCGCGCCGCTTCTGGCCTTTCAGCGGCACCTCGACGCAGTCGCCGACCGCGAGCGTTCCAGCCAGCTCCGGCGGCACCCGGTAGGTGTAGATGCCCCGCCCAGGCAGGTCGAGCGCGACATCGGCCTGGAGGACCTCAACCTCCGCAGTCGGCGCTAGTCCCATCCCGGATCAGAACTGCCCGGCGCGGGCGATGGCCTCGAGGGTGGCCCGCGCCTTGCGCATGGTCTCCTCGTATTCCTTCGCCGGTTCGCTGTCGGCGACCACGCCGGCGCCGGCCTGGACGTGGACCTCGCCCGGGGTGATGACGGCGGTGCGCAGGGCGATGCAGGTGTCGAGGTTGCCGCGGAAATCGAGGTAGCCGACCGCGCCGGCGTACGGCCCGCGCTTCACCGGTTCGAGGTCGTCGATGATCTGCATCGCACGCACCTTGGGCGCCCCGCTGACCGTGCCGGCGGGATGGCAGCAGCGCAGGGCGTCGAGGGCGTCGAGGTCGCTGCGCAGACGGCCCTCGACGTGGCTGACGATGTGCTGCACGTGGCTGTATTTCTCCAGCACCATGCACTCGGTCAGCTTGACCGAGCCGGGCACGCAGACACGGCCGACATCATTGCGGCCGAGGTCGATGAGCATGGTGTGCTCGGCGCGCTCCTTGGGATCACGCAGCAGCTCCGCGCCCAGGCGGTCGTCCTCGGCCGGGGTCGCGCCGCGCAGCGTGGTGCCGGCGATCGGGCGCACCGACACCGTGCCGTCCTCGACCCGGACCAGCAGTTCGGGCGAGGCCCCGACCAGGCTCGCCTCGCCGCAGCGCAGGTAGAACAGGTACGGGCTGGGATTCAGGCTGCGCAGGCTGCGGTAGACCTGGAAGGGCGTCACCGTCAGGTCGGCGCTCAGGCGCTGCGACAGCACGACCTGGAAGGCGTCTCCCGCCTTGATGAATTCCTGGATCTTGCGCACCGACTCTTCGAACTGCGGTTGCGGCGTGTGCTGGCGGTAGTGCACCGGCAGCGGCTTCACCGGCGCGACCAGGCGCGACAGCAGGGGCGCTTCCAGCCGGCGCTGGAGCCGGTCGAGCTCATCCTGGGCCTTGGCGTAGGCGGCCTCGACCGTCTGCCCGCCGGTGAGGTCGAGGTGGGTCACCAGCAGCAGGTGGTTGAAGCTGTGATCGAAGACCAGCACGGTGTCATAGCGCGCCAGGCAGACATCCGGCAGGCGCAGCACGTCGGGCGGGCATTTCGGCAGCGGTTCCGCCTGGCGCACCACGTCATAGGAGAACCAGCCCACCAGCCCGCCCAGGAAGCGCGGCAGGTGATCCGGCCGCGAACTGCGGAAGCGGGCCGCGTAGGTCCGCACCGCCTGGAAGCAGTCGCCGGCGAGGCGTTCGTCCGCACTGCCGTCAGAGCGCACGACGAGGCCGCCGTCCTCCCAGGTCAACCGCGCGCGTGGCGCGAACCCGAGCATCGAATAGCGCGCGACGCGTTCACCGCCGACCACGCTCTCGAACAGGAACGCCCACGGCTCATCCCGCAGCCGCGCCAGCGCCGCCACCGGGGTCAGCTCATCCGCGACCAGCCGGCGCACCACCGGAATCAGGTTGAAACCCTGCGCAGCAAGCGCGCGGCAGGAGGAAAGGTCAGGCGTCATGGCGGCCGAACCCTACCTGGGTGACCGGTTTCGCAAAGGGCAGCCGCACCAGAAACCCCGCCCCGCCCTCCCCGTCAAAAACCACAGGCGAGGAGGCCGCGCCAGCGGCCAACCTCGCCATGCCATCGTCCCCGCAAATCACGCCGAATAACCGCAGGCGAGGCAGCCGCGCCAGCGGCGACCCTCGCCGTCACCCGGCAACCGCGTCCAACCTCGAAAGAACGCGGTTATGACGCCCTTCCGGCCAATCCGGGTCCAGGGCAGAGCCCTGGCGGGGCGGGCGGGGCAGCGCCCCGCTGTCAATAGCGGTAGTGATCCGACTTGAACGGCCCATCCACCGGCAGGCCGAGGTATCCGGCCTGCTTCTTGGTCAGCTTGGTCAGGGTCGCGCCGAGCCGTTCGAGGTGCAGGCGGGCGACCTCCTCGTCCAGATGCTTGGGCAGGGTGTAGACCTTGTTCTCCAGGTTCTTGCCGTTGGTGAACAGCTCGATCTGGGCCAGGGTCTGGTTGCTGAAGCTGTTCGACATCACGAAGGACGGATGGCCCTGGGCGCAGCCCAGGTTCACCAGGCGACCCTTGGCGAGCAGGATCAGGCGCTTGCCCGGCTTGCCGCCGGCGGCGGGCCAGATCACGTGATCGACCTGCGGCTTGATCTCGTCCCAGTCCAGGCTCTTCAGGCCGGCGACATCGATTTCCGAATCGAAGTGCCCGATGTTGCAGACGATCGCGTTGTGCTTCATCGCGTCCATGTGCTTGCGCGTGATCACGTCGCTGCAGCCGGTGGCGGTGACGAAGATGTCGCCGAAGGCGGCGGCGTCGTCCATGGTGACGACCTGGAAACCTTCCATGCAGGCCTGCAGGGCGCAGATCGGGTCGATCTCGGTGATGAACACCGTCGCACCGTGGCCGCGCAGGGTCTGGGCGCAGCCCTTGCCGACATCGCCGTAGCCGGCGACCACGGCCTTCTTGCCCGACACCATCACGCCGGTGGCGCGCTTGATGCCGTCGACGAGCGACTCGCGGCAGCCGTAGAGGTTGTCGAACTTGGATTTCGTCACCGAATCGTTGACGTTGATGGCCGGGAACATCAGCGTACCGGCCTTCTGGCGTTCATAGAGGCGATGCACGCCGGTGGTGGTTTCTTCGCTGACGCCGATCAGGGTCTTGGCGATGCGCGAGTAGAACGTCGGATCCTGCTTGAGCTTCGCCGCGATCGACGCGAGCAGGATCGCCTCCTCCTCGCTGCCCGGCTTGCGCTTGAGCACCTTGGCGTCCTTCTCGGCGTCGCAGCCGAGGTGGACGAGCAGGGTCGCGTCGCCGCCATCGTCGAGGATCAGGTTCGGGGTCGTGCCGTGGCCGGACCAGTCGAGGATGCGGTGGGTGTAATCCCAGTATTCTTCCAGGGTTTCACCCTTCTTGGCGAAGACTTCCGTGCCGACCGCGGCGATCGCGGCGGCGGCGTGGTCCTGGGTCGAGTAGATGTTGCACGACGCCCAGCGCACCTCGGCGCCGAGCGCCTGCAGGGTCTCGATCAGCACCGCGGTCTGCAGGGTCATGTGGAGCGAGCCGGCGATGCGCGCGCCCTTGAGCGGCTTCGTCTTCGCGTGCTTGGAGCGGATCGCCATCAGGCCGGGCATCTCGTGCTCGGCGATGGAGATCTCCTTGCGGCCCCAGGCGGCCAGCGAGAGATCGGCGACCACGCAGTCGGTGGCCGGGGCGGTTTTGGGGGCGGTCTTGGCCATGGGAGGCTCCTATATCGCTCCATCGTGATGCGATGATGGATGAAGCAACGAGGAACTTGCCGAGCCCAGGCGCGGTCTGATCCGTTGGCAGGAATGAAAGACCTAGCGCAAGCGGGCGAGATCATCTGGCGTGTCGAGATCACCGAAGGCGGCAGCATCTCCGAACCGCACCGCCACCGCGCCGAGGCGTTCCCACAGGCGATGCACGCCGAGATCGCCCCGGTCGAGCGCGGCGCGGACCTCGCCCAGCACGTCGGCGGCGATCAGCGCGCACAACGGCTGCATGCGGTCGGTCCAGGCCACCGCCAGCCGTCCATCCCAGCCGGCGATGAGGCGTCCGATCTCGGCCCGGCCCAGGTGCGGCATGTCACCGGCGACGATCAGCACCGGTGCGGGCGCGAGCGCGGCGAGCACGGCCTCGATGCCCGCCAACGGGCCTGATCCGGGGCGCAGATCGGCGACCACCCGCAGTCCGGTTCCCGCGTACCTGCCGGGATCATTCGCGCTGATCACCACCGGCGTGCAGCCGGCGGCGTGCAGGGCGGCGGCGAGCCTCTGCACCGGCGTGCTGCCGTCGGGCAGGGTCAGGATCGCCTTGTGCGGCGTGCCCATGCGCCGGCCGCGCCCCCCGGCGATGATGGCGGCGGCGATCGGCGGGACGGTCATCCGCGCAACGACTCAGCGATAGACCCGGTAGTCGATCTCGGGGAAGATCGTGTCGCGCCAGCTGATCTGGTTCAGCGCGTTTTCATCGATCCGGCCGGCCATGATCATGGTGTACAGCCCGGTGAAGCGGTTGATGTGGTCGCGCGTGCGCCGCGTCGCGTAGGCGACGGTGGTGTTCATGGTCATGATGAACGCCCAGTCGGACGCCTGCATCAGCAGCAGTTCGCGCGCGAGCTGGTCCAGCGCCCGCTTCAGCAGGCCCTGGGCGTCGGGATGGCGGCGCGCGACATCGGCCATGCGCGCCTCGGCCTCGTGCAGGTGGCGGTAGATCCAGTCGTTGGTCGGGTTCAGCCAGACGCCGTTGTAGCCGGCGTCGCCCCAGCTGGACGCCGCCGGCGTGACCACCTGGTGGATGGAGTTCTCGGCCAGGTATTCCGAGCCGCTGACCGGGCGCAGGCCGCTGCCCCAACCGGTGCCGCAACTGCGCAGCACGCTTTCGACGAACTGCGGACCCTCGTACCACCAGTGGCCGAACAGTTCCGCGTCGTACGGGGCGACGATCACCGGCGGCTTGCCGATGAGCTCCCCGATCTTGCCCGCCTGGCTGAGGCGGTTGCGCACGAAGTCGGCGCCGTGCTCCATCGCCCGCGCGAAGGCCGGCGCCGGATCGTAGGGGGCCTTCTCGTGCAGCTGCACCTTGCCGGTGACGCGGTGGTACTTCAGCCCCAGGTTGCGCCGCACCCCATCGGGATGGAGGAAGTTGCGGATGTAGCCGTACTCGCCGTCGTAGCCCAGGTCGCGGTAGTATTCGCGGTAGAGCGGATCGCCGGGGTAGCCGCACTCCGCCGACCACACCGAACGCGAGCTTTCCGGGTCGCGCGCGAAGGCCGCCACCCCGCACGGGGTGTAGACCGGCGCGAAGCAGCCGAAGCGCGGACGTGGATCGCCGTAGTACAGGCCATGCGTCTCGACGAAGAAGTAGCGCAGGTTGCACTCGCGCAGCAGTTCCTCGAAGCCGGGCACGTAACCGCATTCCGCGAGCCAGATCCCGCGCGGATCGCGGCCGAAATGCTTGCGGTAGTTCGCGCACGCCACCCGCACCTGGGCCCGGCGCGCCTCATGGGTCAGCATCAGCGGCAGGAAGCCGTGCGTCGCGGTGCAGGTGATCGGCTCCAGCGCGTCGCGCTCCATCAGGCTCTTCACCCAGCCGAGCAGGTTGCCGTTCCAGCGCGCGAGGCAGTCCAGGCACCATTTCAGGTGGTCGCGGTACATCGTCGCGGTGGCGCCATACGGGCTGTTCGCCTTGGCGGGAACCTCCTGCTCGGCGAGTTCCAGCAGCCGGCCGACGCGCTTGCGGTAGCGCTCCATCAGGAGCGGATCCGCGAGCATCTCGCACAGCGGCGGCGACCAGGTCATGGTCAGCCGGGTGCGTACGCCGTCGCGCAGCAGGTGCTCCAGCCGGGTCAGGATCGGGATGTAGGTCTCGGTCAGCGCCTCGACGAGCCAGCCTTCCTCGATGAAATGCTCATCTTCCGGATGCCGGATGAACGGCAGATGGGCATGGAGCAGCAGCAGGAGATGACCGACGGGTTCTGGCACGGGGATCGGCCGTCACCCTGGGACGAAGGCGGCTTCCGCAAGCGGGAAGGCCGGGGCGGTCACGGGGCGCCACAAAAGTCGGCCTTCCTGGGAGCGCTGGCGTCTCGCCGGCCGAAAAAGCGGCATCCGCAGGATGCCAACAACCGACTTTTGAGGCACCGTGGGGGCGGTCAGGCGCGCGCGCGGCGGTCAGGATCGGGACGATGTCTGCCAAGGGATGCGTCTGCAGGGAATCAATGCGGGCAGGAGAACCTGCAGGCTTGTTTCCTTCCCGCTTCCCGGGAAGGATCCGCCCATGCGACTTCCCACGGAACTGATCACCTTCCCGACCCGGAGCAGCCGCAGCGCCTACGTGGCGCGGCGGTTCGCGCCGCAACTGCAGGAATCCGTCCTGGATGTGGGCTGCTACGAGGCGGCGCTCCGCGACCACCTGCCCGGGATCGCCTACACCGGCATCGATGTGGCCGGGAAACCCGATCTGGTGCTCGATCTCGAAAAGGCCGAACGCCTGCCGTTCGCGGATGGCTCCTTCGCCTGCGTGGTCTGCGTCGATGTCCTGGAGCATCTCGACAACCTGCACGCCATGTTCGCCGAGCTGGTGCGGGTGTCGCGCCGCCACGTCATCGTGTCGCTGCCCAACTGCTGGCGCGACGCCCGCCGGCCGATCGAGCGCGGCCAGGGCGGGTTCGCCCATTACGGTCTGCCGGCGCACAAGCCCCAGGACCGGCACAAGTGGTTCTTCAGCCTCACCGAGGCGAGGAGCTTCTTCGCCGCGAAGGCGACGGAATTCGCGCTGCGATCCGACGAACTGTTCGTCACCGAGAAGCCCAGCCCCGCCCTGGTCCGCCTGCTCCGCAGCGTCCGTCATCCCGGCGAACGCTATCAGAACCGCTATTCCCAGACCCTCTGGGCGGTGATGACCCGGTCCTGATCCGCAGGCGCCTGGCGGGCGGGTCCGTCCTGATCGGATCGTCCGCACCCGATGCCGACCGGCGGACCGTTTCAGCGCCGCGGCGGGCAGCGCCAGGCGACGAAAAAACCCAGGGTTGGACCTGGGTTTTCGCGGCTAGCACCGAGTGGAATCGAACCACCGACCTAAGGCTTATGAAGCCTCCGCTCTAACCGCTGAGCTACGGTGCCGTGCGGGGCGGGGAAACTAGGCCAGGTCGACGCGGCTGCAAGCGAGCGCTGCGTGGACGACGCCGGATCGCCCGGTCATGGCGCGGGCCTGGCGAGCGCGGCCGCGATGGCCTGGCGCAGGTCGTCGGGGACGCGCGGGATGTCCTTCACCCGGTCGAGCGAGGCGCGGGCGATGGCGTCGCCGCTGCGCGCTGCGGTGATCCAGGTCTGGATCAGCGCGGCGGGGTGCGGGCGCGGCTGCCACTGGTTGACCTCCCAGCCAGCGGTGGTTTCGCGCACCGACACCGTCCAGGGGGGTCCGGCGTCCTGCTCGGGTCCGGTGCTGCGCCGCCAGGTCCGCCAGGGGCCGTTCGTCGGCAACGGTTCCCAGGTCTTGCGGTCGGCCAGGCGGCGTTCCAGTTCGGCCACCGCCGGTTCCGGGCTGCCGTTGCGGGTCGTCGTGGTGCGGCCGTCGATGCGGCCGATCCAGCCCCGCACCAGGTCGTCCTGGAAGGCGGCGGTCCAGCGCAGGGCGTCGGACCCCACCGGATCGCGCAGCCGACCGAGGCTGTCCTCCCAGGCCGACACCGGCGTCCTGGCGCCGCTGATGCCGGACGGGGCGAGCTGGAGCAGCGCCTCGCGGGCGAGGGCCTGGCCGACTCCGGCCCACCACTGCGGCCAGCGGGTGCCCGGCGCGACGCCGAGGAATTCGCAGGTCAGGTCGAGCGTGTCGCTGTGGCCGGTGGTCTGCTGCAAGTCGGCGTCCGGATGGCCGCCAGGCAGGCGGGGGACGATCGATTCCAGGCGCAGCGAACAGGTGAATCGTTCGCCAGGCAGGCGCGGGGCGGTGTCCTCCTTCAGGGTGCGTACCCGCACGACGCGATCGGCCCCGAGCGGAAACGGCTTGGCGTCGCGGGAGGAGATCACCGCGATGCAGCCGCGCAGGTGAAGCTCCTCGGCCAATCCCAGCACCGCCACGCGGGTGCTCAGATCGTGGTCGGCGGCGTCGATGAGCACCACCCGCCAGGGCGGGTCGACCTGGGTCGCCGGGCGGGCCGGCGCCGGGGGGCGGACCATGGTGAAGGAGGGTTGCAGCACCTGCGCCGGCTGGACGCGGTGCTTCTCCCGTTTGGCCGGGGCGTAGATGCCGGGTTCGATGCCCGGGCCGCGCACGCCGGGATCCTCGCCACGGGCGCGCACCAGCCACCAGGCGCAGATGCCGACCAGCAGGATGGCGAGGATCGGGATCAGGCTGTTGGCGCGCATGGCGGGATCCTGGTTGGCGCGCGGATGAGTAAACCGATGCACCTGTCCGGGCTCGACCGCGGGGATTCCGGCCCGGGTCAGCCATTTCCGGTTGCTACCTGGAGATCGATCTCTCGCGGCCACCGGAACCGTACCTGGGTTCGTCAGCCTGTTGGTGAATCCTCAGTAGCGGCGCCGGGGATCTGCCCGTCCGCATGGTTGACGGTGGGTGCCGAATCATACTTTCCGCCGCCCCCAGGCAGCCCCGCAGCGATCATGAGCCCCTATCCGACTCCTTTGCCGCTCGATCCGGTCAAGCCCGTGCGCTCCCAGCGCATCGCGGCGTTGGTGGCCGAGATCGCCGCCCTTGATCAGCGCATCGCCCAGGCCGCCGCATCCAGCACGCGTGCCGCAGAGATCCTGACCGGCCTGCGCAACCGCCTGGAAGCGCAATTGCAGGCCGAGCGTTCCCCGGCGGGCTGACGATCGGCGTCAGCCGGCTTGGCGATCCGCCAGCGTCGGCAATCGGCTTTCAGCAGAACCGGCCCACCGTCCGTGCGATGTCCCGCAACGTCTCGGGATCCGGGCCGATCTCGCGCACCACCGCGAGGTGATGGATGAGGCCGAGCAGATCGAGGCGATCCGGCCAGCCGGGTTCCAGGGGATGGCTTTCGCGGTAGGCATCCCAGAAGCGCGGCGGGAAGCCGCCGTAGATCCAGGCGTGGGAGAGGTCGGCCTCGGCCCAGCCGGCGTGGACATGCGGATCGATGAGCGCCGGTTCGCCTTGGGGGCCGCGCAGACGGTTGCCGTACCAGAGATCGCCATGGTTGAGGCAGGGCGGCTGGGGCGGGACGAGGCGCGGCAAAGCGTCCGCGAGCCGGCGGATCCGACGCCAGAGGTCTGATGGCAGTCCGGCCAGCACGGGCGGCTGATCGAGGAACCAGCAGAAGCGCTGCTCGCGGTAGAAGGCGTAGCCATCCGCTTCCGGCGTCTGCGCCAGCGGCAGCACACCCCAGAACGTCGGCTGCGGCCAGCCGAAGCGGCCGTGCAGCCGGCCGTGCAGGTGCGCGACGCCGCGGCCGAAGCGTTCCCAGAACGGGTCGTCCGCAGCGACGGGTGCGCCTGCGTCGGGGCCGAGGTCGCTCAGGACGATGCCGGCGTGATCGTGGTGCAGCACCGTGGGCACCAGCAGGCCGGGGATGCCGCGCAGGGCTTCCAGCCCGGCCGCCTCGCTCGCATACAGGCCCGGCAGCGGGGGGAGCTTCGGTCGCTTGGCGATGACCGTGCGCCCATCGGCGAGGCCCAGGCGGAGCACCCGGCTGGTCATGCCTTCGCCGATCACGGCGCTGGCCTGGCAGGTCGAGCCCAGGCGGGCGGAGGCGCTGGCGAGCCACGGATCCACGCCGGTCCTCAGGCGACGGGGCCGGCGTAGCGATGCGTCGGCTGCGGCCGGGCCGGCCGGAAGGCCGACATTTCCAGGATCGCCATCGTGCCGGCCGTGCCGGGCAGGGCGCGTTCGACTTCGGCGCGCAGAGCCTCCGGCGCGAGGCGGATGCGTGCGTTGAGCACCAGGGTCGCCGGGGCGGCGGGATCGGGGTGGCCGGTTTCGCTCAGGCTGGTCTCGGCCTCGGCGTCCGGCAGGCCGATCACCAGCGAACCACCGGCGCCGCTGAGGGCGACCTTGAGGTGGGCGATGGCGGCGCTGCGGGAGCGGAATGCCGCGCGCAGGCGTTCGACCAGGGCCAGGGCGGCGTCACGCCAGCTGGCGGCGGGCTGGGCGAGTTCGAGGCGGGCGTTGAGCCAGCCGAGCTCCGCCTCGCCGGCGGCGTAGCGGTCGTAGTCGATGCTCAGCACCGCCCGGCCGGAGCCCGTCCCGCTTCCCGCGTCCGTCAGCAGCGCGTCGATCCAGGCCTCGACGCCGACTCCGGCGCGCGCGGCGGTGGCGATGAGCGGCGTGCCGGGCCGGCGGCGGCGCATCTCGGCCGCCAGGGATTCCACCTCGGCCGGCGGGACCAGATCGGTCTTGTTGAGCAGCATCAGGTCGGCCTCCTCGACCTGGCGGTCGAAGATGTAGAGCACGTCCCTGCCGAGCTGATCCTCGGCCGCCAGGGCGACGGCGTTCTTCAGGCGCGGCGCATCGACCATCACCGTGAACGGCGCCAGGCGCACCCGGTCGCGGTGGAGGTCCTTGAGCGGCTGCACCACCGTGGCGGAGATGTCGGTGCAGCTGCCGACCGCCTCGGCGAGGACGATCTCGGGATCGCTCCCGCCCCGGCAGAGGCCATCGAGCGTCGCCATCAATCCATCGAACTGGCAGCAGAAGCAGCCGCCGGCGACCTCGGCCACGTCGAGCCCCTGGCCGCGCAGGTTGTGGGTGTCGACGAGGTCGGCCGCCTGGTCGTTGGTGATCACCGCCACGCGCCTGCCGCGCGCCTGCAACCGCTTCGCCGCCGCCGCGATCAGCGTGGTCTTGCCGGCGCCGAGGAAGCCGTTGATCAGGGCGAGGGTGAGGGGGGCGGACATGGGGGTGCCAGGGTCGCAGGTGATGCTCGCAACGCCGGGGTGGATTCCAACCGGCTTCACGGCGCCGGTTTCGCCCCGCGTTCCTTCCGCCGCGCCTCCCACCATTCCAGCCGCTTGGCGATCTCCTTCTCGAAGCCGAACGGGCCGGGCTGGTAGAAGACGCTGCCGAGCAGCCCCTCCGGCAGGCAGTGCTGGCCGGCGAAGTGGTCGGGTTCGTCATGGTCGTAGCGATAGCCGCTGCCGTAGCCGGATTCCTTCATCAGCGCGGTGGGCGCGTTGCGCAGGAACATCGGCACCTGTGCGCCCGGCTGGGCGCGCACCGCCTCGGCGGCCGCGAAATACGCCTTGGCGCTGTTCGATTTCGGCGCGGTGGCGCAGGCGATCACCGCCTGGCTGAGCGGATAGACGGCCTCGGGCATGCCGATCTCGGAGGCGATGTGCAGCGCGGCGCTCGCCTGCAGGAGCACCATCGGGTCGGCGAGGCCGACGTCCTCGCTCGCGAAGATCGCGACCCGGCGCGCGACGAAACGCGGATCCTCGCCGGCCTCCAACTGCCTCGCGAGGTAGTACAGCGCCGCCTGCACGTCGCTCGCGCGCATGCTCTTGATGAAGGCGCTCGCGACATCGTAGTGGCTCTCGCCGTCGCGGTCGTGGTCGCTGACCGGGCGCTGCGCCGCGGCGGAGAGGTGCTCCAGGGTGATCGCCGCGCCGGCAGCCAGGGTGTGGGCGGCGTCGAGGAGCATGAGCAGCCGGCGGCCATCGCCGGCGGCCAGGCGCGCGGCGGCCTCGGCGGCGGCGGGTTCGATGACGAGTCCGGGCAGGCCCTGGGGGTGGCTCTGCGCCCGCGCGATGAGCGCCGCCCCGGCGGCGGCGTCGATCGGATTGACGCTGAAGACGCGGCAGCGCGACAGCAGGGCGCGGTTGAGCGCGAACGAGGGGTTCTCGGTGGTCGCGCCGATCAGCAGCACGGTGCCGGATTCGACGTGCGGCAGCAGCGCATCCTGCTGCGACTTGTTGAAGCGGTGCAATTCGTCGATGAACAGCAGGGTGCCCTGGCCGAGTTCGCGGCAGGCCTTGGCCTCATGGATCACCGTGCGCAGTTCGGGCACGCCGGCGAGCACCGCGCTGAACGCCACGAAGCGCAGGCCGAGGTGCTCCGCCAGCAGGCGTGCGATGGTGGTCTTGCCGCAGCCCGGCGGCCCCCACAGCACCAGGGAGGGCAGGCTGCCCTGGGCCAGGAAGCGGCTGAGCACTCCGGCCGGACCGAGCAGGTGGTCCTGGCCGACCACCTCATCCAGGCGGCCGGGCCGCAGGCGCTCCGGCAGCGGCGGCGGGGGCAGCGACGGGGCGCGCTCGGCCATCGCCTACGCCGGACGCGAACGGGCTTCGATCGCCGCCGCCGTCGCCTCGGCGCGCAGCGCGGTCGCCTCGTCTTTGCCAGCGCGGGCGACCAGGGCGAGGATCCGGTGCGTGCCGGGTTCCTCGGGCGCGGCTGCGACCAGCGCCTCGGCCTGGACCCGCGCCTGGGCATCGCCGGTCAGATAGGATTTCGCCACCATGCGGTGCAGCTCGCGCACGCGTCCGGGATCGATCCGTCGCCGCAGGGCCTGGCGCCAGGCTTCGGCGAATGCCGCCACCATGGTGGTCGCGGCCAGCGAGGCGCCGACCAGCCGCACCCGGCCGACCTGTTCCGGTTCCGCCAGGGCCGGGGCGACCAGCAGCACCGCCGTGGTGACCACGAAGAGGGCCAGCAGGGCCGTGCCCCGGAAGATGAAACCCTCGGCGATCAGCCCGCTGCCGGGCAGGATGAGGTTCAACCACACGCGCGGGCCAGGCATGGTTGACACGCTAGGATGGGAAACATACTGGGCAACCCGTCTGCTTCCGCCGGCTTCCGCCCGCCGGTCTTCCCTTTTCCATCGCGGTCTGCCCGATCCCACCGGTGATGACGGCGCCGTACCAACGTACAAGGTCTCCTCCATGCACACCAAGATCCGTCGCAGCGCCCTCAAGCACCGCAAGCGCACCGGCTTCCGCCGCCGCATGCGCACCAAGGGCGGCCGCAAGGCCATCAGCAACCAGCGCGCCCTTGCCAACGGCAAGAAGAAGCGCCGTCCCGGCAACCAGGGCCGCGGCAAGAAGCTCAACATCAATCATCGCGCCGGCAAGAAGAAGTAAGCCTTTTCATGCCAGGGGCTTGCCCCGGACACCCTCGCCGATCGGCGAGGGTGTTTTCGTGTGGTGGCAGTCGGATCGCGACGTGCGCGCCATTGCTGGCATTGCCCCCGGACCATCCGGCAATGGAGCCGTCCTCGTCGACGTCGACCGCCAGGTCCGGATGAGTCCCGCCAGGCTCCCGGAAAGACCGCAAGCGATGGCATGGAGACCCCAGGACCATCCGGTCTGGTGATGGGTGGCTCCAGGGTCATCGACTGAAGCGAATTTGACTCGGGAAGTCAAACTTCCGCACAGGTCGGGTGGTGCGGATCCAAGGGCGAGAGCCCCTGGCGGGCGTAGCGGGCAGAGCCCGCGAGGAGCAATCCCCCGAACAAGCACAAGCGCGTGAGCGGGGACGGCTTGGTTCCTATTGGCTGTGCGGCAATGCGTTGTGTCGGATCTCAACGGGTGATGGCAGGGGAGGGACAGGTTGATGAAGGTCACTATTGACACCGAGTCCTTGTTGACCCATAGTGCCACGCATGAGCGACCTCCCCCCTGGCCAGACCCGCATCCTCAACCTCTTTGCCGACGCAGCTGATGAAGGCCGTCAGCCCAGCCGGGCGGAGATCGCCAAGGTCTGCGGTTACGCCTTCCCCTCCGCCGTCAGCAAGCACGTCGATGCCCTGGTGCGCAAGGGCCTGCTCCAGGCCGACCCCGACAAGAAGCGCAACGTCTCGCTGACCCAGGCCGGCTGGGCTGCGCTCGATCGCGGACCGGCGCACCTGGGCGTGCCGGTCATCGGCAGCATCGCCGCCGGCACCCCGATCCTCGCCAGCGAGAACCACGAGACCTACCTGAGCGACCTCAAGCCGTCGGCCGGCCGTTTCGCCCTCAAGGTGCGCGGCGACTCGATGATCGACGCCGGCATCCTCGACGGCGACTTCGCGGTGATCCAATCCGGCCAGCCGGTGCCCGATGGCCACATCGGCGCGGTGGTCGTGCATGGCGACGCCACCCTCAAGCGCGTCCAGCGTTACAAGGACCGCCTCGAACTCCTGCCGGAGAACCCCAACTACCAGCCCATCGTGGTGCCCAAGAGCGAATGGGCCGGGGTCCAGATCGTCGGCCCGCTCTGCTTCGTCTACCGCACCGTGCGCTGAGCGCTCCGTCCGCTGCCGTCTCCGCCCGATTTTCCATTTCAACCCGACCCAACCACCATCACGCCAAACCCAACCCGAGGATGCATCCCATGCCCGCCGAACCCGCCGTCGCCCGCGCCATCGAGAAAACCGCCGACAAGCCCGTCGACAAGGTCGTCGACAAGAATCGCGGCCACCACCCCGATGACGCGGTCAAGCGCAAGGCGCTCGACGCCGCCCTGGAGCAGATCGACAAGGTCTACGGCAAAGGCTCGATCATGCGCCTGGGCCAGTTCGAGAAGATCGAGATCGGCGCCATCCCCACCGGATCGCTCTCGCTCGACCTCGCCATCGGCATCGGCGGCGTCCCGCGCGGCCGCGTCTGCGAGATCTACGGCCCGGAATCGTCAGGTAAGACCACGCTGGCGCTGTCGATCATCGCCCAGGCCCAGCGTGAAGGCGGCGTCGCCGCCTTCATCGACGCTGAACACGCCCTCGACCCGACCTGGGCCGAGAAGATCGGCGTGAATGTGAAGGATCTCCTGGTTTCCCAGCCCAGTCACGGCGAACAGGCGCTCGACATCTGCGATCTGCTGGTGCGCTCCAATGCCGTCGACGTGGTGGTGGTCGACTCGGTCGCCGCCCTGGTGCCCAAGATCGAACTCGACGGTGAGATGGATGACACCCAGGTCGGTCTGCAGGCGCGCATGATGTCGAAGGCGATGCGCAAGCTGACCGGCGCGATCTCCTCCTCCAAGACCACGGTGGTCTTCATCAACCAGATCCGCGAGAAGGTCGGCATCGTCTACGGCAGCCCCGAGACCCAGCCCGGTGGCCGTGCCCTCAAGTTCGCCGCCTCGCTCCGCCTCGACATCCGCCGCCAGACCACCATCGCCGATGGCGAACGCATGGTCGGCAACCGCGTCCGCGTCAAGGTGGTGAAGAACAAGGTCGCCGCGCCCTTCACCAAGGCCGAGTTCGACATCATGTTCAACGAAGGCATCAGCTATACCGGCGACGTGCTCGACCTCGCCGTCCTCGCCAAGGTCTGCCAGAAGTCGGGCGCCTGGTTCACCTACGACCAGGTCAAGCTCGGCCAGGGCCGCGAGAACGCCAAGCAGTTCCTCAAGGACAACCCCAAGGTCTGCGCCGAGGTTGCGGCCAAGATCAAGGCGGCGAACCTCAACCTGCTCGATGGCGGCGGGGCGGAGTAGGAGCGTCGACCACCTCGGCGAACGACTGCCCTGGGCGCGCGGCTCGGATCACCGTTTCATCAGGTGATCCGAGCCAGGTTGATCGCCTGATCTCCAGGTGACCGGCGACCAATCGCGGAGCCTGGGGGCAATCACGATCATTCAGGTGATCCGCGCCGGCAGCACCACCATGGTCCGCCCCTGCCAATGCAGGCGCTTCTGCACGACATAGGCGGTGTCGTTGTGGAGCAGCCAGTGGTACCAGCGTTCGGGGCGGAAGATGACCTTGCCGGCGAAGAACGTCGCGCGGGGGAACTCCTTGGCGACGGACAGGCAGAGGTTGGTGGCTTCCTCGGCGGCATCGGTGCCGATGGCCAGACGCGAAGTGCTGGGGAAGCCCAGGCCGTTGGCGAGTTCGCGGTACTTGGCCAGCTGCGCCTCGGTGCGTTCGCGCAGCTCATCGATCGTGTCCTCGCCCTTCATCTCGCCGGAATCCATCACCCCGACCGAGACGAAGACCAGGTTGCGGTAGTGGCCGGGGAAGGACCGGAAGATGTTGAGCACCGTGTGCAGACCCAGTCCACCGTAGGCGCCGACCAGGACGACGGCGGTCGGCTTGGCCGGATCGATCGTCGGCGGCTCGCCGGTGTGGGTGCGCGGGATGCCGTCGAGCGCCTCGAACAGGCGGGCGATACGGCGGTTGACCCGCTGGTAGTGCGAACGGATGAGCAGGCACACCCCGGCGATGCCGAGGGTCAGCAGCACGGCCAGCAGGCCGCCGTGGTCCCATTCCTTGATCGCCGTGAACGCCAGGATGACCGCGCAGACCACGAATCCGGTCGTGAACAGGGCGGCGCGGCGGATCTTGAGCCAGCGCTCCTCGCGTCGGCGGAACCACAGCAGGGCCATGCCGGCCATGGTCAGCGCGAACGACAGGAAGACCGTGATGGCGTAGATGACGATGAGATACGCGATGTCTCCGCGCGAGATCAGGATCATCGCGATCGCCGCCACCCCCATCAGCGCGATGCCGTTGCCGATGGTCAGGCGTTCCGACAGCGCGGCGAAGCGGCGCGGCATCCAGGAGTCCACCGCGAGGTTGGCGAGGACGCGCGGACCGCCGATGAAGCCGGTCTGGGCCGCGACCAGCAGCAGGGCGGCCTCGGACACCAGGGTCAGGACGACGAAGGTCTGGCCGAACGGCAGGTGCGCCGCCACGGATTCGGCCAGCAAGGCGTTCATCGTCTTGTCCTTGTCGCCCGCCGGGACATCCCACAGCAGGTAGCACAGGATCAGGCCGCCAGCGGTGATCGCGAGCGACACCGCCATCAGGTTCATGGTGCGTTTCGCCGTCTGCAGGCGCGGTTCGCGCATCATCGGCAGCGCGTTCGATACCGCCTCGATGCCGGTGTAGGTGCCGCCGCCCATGGCGTAGGCGTGCAGCAGGAGCATGGCCATGCCGCCCAGGCCGATGGTCGCGAGATCGCTCGACCAGCCCTGGCTCACGGCATTGGTGGTGGTGCCGACCTGCGGCAGGTGGAAGGCGAATCCCGCCACCAGCAGGATGAGGTGGGTGATGACGAACAGGAGGAAGATCGGGGTGAGCACCAGGATCGATTCGCGCATGCCTCGCAGGTTGAGGCCGATCAGGAGCAGGATGACGGCGATGTCGCTGCCGATCATCCATTGGCTGCGCGACGCCTCGGCCGCGACGCGCGCGGCGGCATCGCCGGTCGGCAGGCCGCCGGCGCCGGCGAACCACGCGAGCGGGAAGAGCGAGAAGATCGCCAGGCCGCAGGCGGTCACGGACACCGAGATGGTCAGCGCGTAGTCGATGAGCAGGGCGCAGCCCGAGACCATGCCGATGCGCGGGCCGAGCAGGCGGCTGGCGACGCCATAGCCGCCGCCATTGGGGAATATCTCGATCAGCCGGCTGTAGGCGGAGGAGATCAGGAAGACGGTCGCCGCGGTGGCGATCGCGAGGGCGACGGCCAGATGCGGATGCCCCTTGATCACCGCCATGGCCTCGGCGGGCCCGTAGCACGACGACGACAGCGCGTCGCTGCCGAGGCCGATCCAGGCCAGGAGCGAGATCAGGGTGATCTGATGGAAGATGGCGCGGTCGGTGAGCTTGAGCGGCGAGCCGAACAGGGTCCGGGTGATGCGCTTGCGCAGCGGCACCGGCCCCTGGGGGGCTGGTTCGGATTCCGGTCGGGGGGTGTCGGTCATGCGGGGCGTCGCCAAGACGGCAGGCGCAGCATCGCGGGCTGGCTGGACGGGGGAAGGATCATGGGTCCGGCTACTCCAGTCCGCGCGCCTCGCGGTAGGCCAGGTAGGTGCCCTTCCAGTCGGTCAGGCCGCCTTCCTCCATGACGATGACCCGGGTCGCGACCGAGTCGATGAACTCGCGGTCATGGCTGACCACGACCAGGGTGCCCTGGAAGTCCTCGAGCGCCTCCTGCAACGCCTCGATCGACTCCATGTCGAGGTGGCTGGTCGGCTCGTCGAGCAGCAGGGTGTTGGATTCCTGCAGCATCACCATCGAGAGCAGGCAGCGGACCCGCTCGCCACCCGACAGCACGCCGACCGGCTTCTTCACGTCGTCGCCGCTGAACAGCATGCGCCCGAGCATCGAGCGCATGTTGTTGATGTCCTGGTTGTCGGTGTACTGCTTGATCCAGTCCATGATCGACAGGTCTTTGCTCTTGAAGAGGTCGGCCCCTTCCTGCGGGAAGTAGGCCTTGGTGGCGGTGCCGCCCCATTTGATCACGCCCTTGGTCGGCTGGAGCTCGCCCAGGAGCAGGCGCACCAGGGTGGTCTTGCCGATGCCGTTGCGGCCGACGATGGCGAGGCGATCGCCGCGGTCGATGCGGGTGGTCAGGTTCCTGATGATCGGAGCGCCGCCCGGATAGGCGAAATCGACCTTTTCCGTCTCGATCACGTCCTGGCCGCTGGCCTTGGCGACCTTGAAGAACAGGCGCGGGGCGACGCGCGACGACGGCAGCACCTTCTGTCCCGACAGCTGGTCGATCAGCTTGACGCGGCTGGTCGCCTGCTTGCTGCGCGCGGCGTTGGATTTGAAGCGCTCGACGAAGCGGCGCAGCTTGAGCACCTGGCGTTCGACCCGCGAGGACTCCTTCGAGCGCTGCGCCCGCGCGAGCTGCTCCTGCGCGACGTAGATGTCATACGGGCCGGCGAAGCCGCGGATGGTGCGGTAGTCGATGTCGCAGGTGTGGGTGCAGACCTTGTTGAGGAAATGCCGGTCGTGGCTGACCACGATGATCACGCCCTGGTAGTCGGCGAGGTAGTGTTCCAGCCAGACCATGGCCGGGATGTCGAGGTTGTTGGTCGGCTCGTCGAGGAGCAGGATGTCGGGCTTGCTGAACAGGGCCTGGGCGAGCAGGACGCGCACCTTCTGCGCCGTGTCGATCTCCTTCATCGCCTTCTGGTGCGAACCCGGGTCGACTCCGAGATCGGTGAGCACCTGCGCCGCCTCGGATTCCTGGGTGTAGCCGTCGAGCGCGCTGTACTGCTCCTGCAACTCCGCCAGGCGCTGGCCGTCGGCGTCGCTGTAGTCGCTCTTGTTGCTGATGCGCTCGATCTCCTGCTGGATCTTCCAGATCTCGCGGTGGCCCTGCAGGCAGACGTCGATGACCTTCTCCTCTTCGTGGTTGCTGATGTCCTGGCGCAGCCAGCCCATGCGCTTGCCCGGATCGATGATCACCTGGCCGGCGACCGCCTCGACCTCGCCGGTGAGGATCTTGAGGAAGGTCGACTTGCCGGTGCCGTTCGCTCCGATCAGGCCGTAGCAGTTGCCGGGCTGGAACTTGAGGCTGACGTTCTCGAACAGGATCTTCTTGCCGAAGTTCATGGTCAAGCCGGCGGTACTGATCATGGAGGCGCTCCCGAGGGGGCGGGATGCTCGGGCGGCTGGCCGGGGTGCAAGCCGCGACCCCCGCGCCGGACGCTGGGCATGGTCCGCCGCCGTCCGCCAGCGGACGGTCTCAATCAGGCGGCGGGCAAAGGCATCCCGGTGATTGCCGATCCGGGCGAAACGCGTCACCATGTCGGTATCATGCCCGATGCCGCCCTGATCAACGCCTCGGTGGGTCCGTACATCCTGCGCGAGCTCATCGCCGTCGGCGGCACCGCCGAGGTCTACCGGGCCACCCACCGCGACGATGCGCGTTCGACCTACGCGGTGAAGGTGATCCGGTCGGAGATGCGTGGGGATGCGGCGAAGATCAAGGCCTTCGCGGATGAATTCGCCCTCCTGCGCCGCTTCAGCCATCCCGGCATCCCGCAGGCGTGGCGCTACGGCGAAGTGCAGGGCCGGGCGGCGATGGTGATGGGGTACATGTCGGGCCAGAACCTCGGTCAGGCCTGCCGCACCGGCAAGGTCGAGGATCCGGTCGGGATCTTCCTCGGGATGGTCGAGGCGGTCGCCTACCTGCACGATCAGCGGGTGCTGCACCACGATCTCAAGCTCGACAACATGCTGGTGGATGGGCAGGGCCGGGTCGGCCTGGTCGATTTCGGCAATGCCCGGGAAAAAGCCGAAGCGGGCCTGCTCGCCCGCCTGTTCCGCCGCACCCCGACCCAGATCTTCGCCACCCCGACCTATGTCGCCCCGGAACTGCTGCGCGGCAGCCATCCCGACTTCGCCAGCGACATCTATTCGCTCGGGGTGTGCGGCTGGATCCTGTTCACCGGCAGGCCGCCGCCCACAACGGAGCCGAACCAGCGCCAGACCCCGGTTACCACGGCCGATCACGAGCTGTTCCGCCGCGCCCACCCCGGACTCGATCCCCGCATCGCCAGCCTGGTCAAGCGCTGCACCCTCATCGATCCCAAGGCGCGCTTCGCGGATGCTCCGACCCTGGCGGCGAACCTGGCCCAGCTGCCTGCGATCGCGGCCCGGAAACCACGTGGCTGATGGCTGATCCCGACGATCCGGTCCAGCAGTCCGACGCAGCCGAATCGGCTGAAGCCGGCTTCGATGCGGATCCCACCCTGGACACGGTCGCGGTCGCCGCGCTGATGGATGAACTGCGCACGGTCTGGGCCGAGACCATCACCGATCCCGACCTCTTCCAGACCGGCGATCCCCAGCGCACCTGGCGGCCGGCGGGGCGCGACCGGCACGGCCTGCCCGTCCCCGATCAGATGCAGGTGAGCGCCACCGACGCCAGGATCGCGGAGGAGCTGGCGAACGGCGGCGAACCTGCCGGCGCCGGGCCCGGAGACCGGACCGGAGCCCGTTTCGAGATCGTCGACAAGATCGGCGAGGGCGGCATGGGCGTGGTCTGGCGCGCGCGCCAGGTGTCGCTCAAGCGCGAGGTCGCGCTCAAGCAGGTCAAGCGCGGCGATGAGGCGGGCGAGCGCTTCCTCGCCGAGGCCATGGTCACCGCCGCGCTCGATCATCCCAACATCGTGCCGGTGCACGGCCTGGGCCGCGACGCCGGGGGCAACCTGTTCCTCGCGATGAAGCTGGCGCGCGGCACCACCTGGCGCCGGCTGCTGCATCCCGAGACGCGCGACGAACGCGAGACCGCGGCCCGCTTCGACGAGGAGGACCACCTCCGCATCCTGCTCGCGGTCTGCAACGCGATCGAATACGCCCACGCCAAGGGCATCATCCACCGCGACCTCAAGCCGGAAAACGTGATGGTCGGCGACTACGGCGAAGTCCTGGTCATGGACTGGGGCCTCGCCGCGACGGTGGTGCAGGACGCTGGCGCAGAGAGGAAAGAAGGGGCTGCGGCAGCGGCGGCCGCGCCGGCAGACGGCAAGCCCGACACCGCGCGCGTCTGCCGTCTGCCCGACCATCTCGCCCGGCCGCCGGCCGGGACGCCGGCCTACATGCCGCCCGAGATGGCACGCGGCCAGCAGAGCCAGATCAGCACCCTGAGCGACGTGTATCTGCTGGGGGCGACGCTGTACGAGATCCTGTCCGGCAATCCGCCGCATCGCGGCGGCAGCCTGATCGAGGCCATCGCCGATGCCGCGCGCGGCTTCCCGCCGGCCCTGCCGGTCGATCTGCCGGGCGAACTCGTCGACCTCTGCTACACCGCGATGGCGCGCGATCCGGCGGAGCGCTTCCCCACGGTGCGCGCCTTCCGCCAGGCGCTGGTCGACTACCTCGGGCACCGCCAGTCGATCGCGATCACCACCCGCGCCGAGTCCGAGGTCGAAGAGCTGGAAGCCGACCAGGATCCCGCCGGCACCGACCGCCAGCGGCTCTATGCCCGCCACGCCCGGGTGGTGTCGCGCTTCGAGCAGGCGCTCGAGCTGTGGTGCGACAACCGCGAGGCGCAGGAGGGGGCCCAGCGCGCCCGCCTCGCCTACGCCCGCACCGCCCTCGCGGCCGGCGATCTCGGCCTGGCCGAGGCGCAGCTCGGCCAGCTCGGGGTCGAGACCGCGCCCGAACGCGAGATCCGGGCCCAGATCAACCTGGCGCGGCTGAACGCCCAGCGCCGTGAACGCGCGTCGCGGCGCCTGCGCTGGTCGCTGGCGGTGGCGATCGTCACCATCCTGATCGGTGTGGGCGTCGGCAGCCTGCTCATCGAGCAGAAGGATCTGGCGCGGCAGCGGGCGGAGACCAGCCGCGAGCGCGCCGAGACCGACCGCCTGAAGGAGCGCCAGGAAGCGCTTCTCCAGGCGCGCCAGGACGAGGTCAACCGCGCCACCATCAAGCTGAAGGCCCTGCCGCTCTACACCGAGGCGCTCGACCTCATCATGCGCGGCCAGGCCATCGATCCCAAGGTGCGCAGCCAGCCGCTCGACCAGGCGGCCGACCTCTGCCGCAGGGCGCTCCAGATCGACCCCGGCTTCATCGAGGCGCGCTTCGCCCTCGGCGAGGCGCTGCGCCGCAGCGGCCATCCGGCCCGGGCGGCGGAGGAGTTCCTGCGCGCCGACCGCACCAGCGAGGAGCTCGGCCACAAACCCTACCCGCAGGCGCTGGTCGCGGCCGGCTTCGCCTTCGACGCCGCCGGCGAGTTCACCCGCGCCGAGGACTGCTTCGCCCGCGCCGAGGCGGTCGGGGCCAAGGATCCCCTCGCCCTGGTCGGCCGCGCCTTCCGCCTGTCGTACCAGCAGCGTTCGGCCGAGGCCCTGGCGGTCGCGCGCCAGGCCAAGGAGGCCGGCCCGCAGCTGTGGGAATGCGTCTACATCCACGGCCGCTGCCTGTTCGAGGCGGCCCAGCTCGGGATCCTCAATCCCGGCCAGGCGATCCCCGAGGCCACCGCCGAACTGCGCCACGCGATGACCCTGTCGCCGCGCCAGGCCGACATCTGCGCCGCGCTCGCCAACGTGCTGTTCAGCCAGGAGAGCCAGCGCGACCAGCGCGAGGCGCGCGAGCTCATCGACCGCAACGTCGAGTACGAGCACGAGAACGGCGCCCGCTGGCTCTTCCGCGCGAGCATGCGCGCCAACCGCAGCGATGACCGCCAGGGGCCGGAGCAGGATCTCGCCCAGGCGCTCCGCCTGGGGGTGTCGCAGGTGCTGCTGCTGCGCTACCGCGTCATCGAGGCCGTGAACGGCCCCAAGCCGGATCCGCAGGCGGCCTTCACCTTCCTGACCCAGCTGGTCGAGGCCTGCGACTGGCCGGTCAACCGCTTCCACTGGTTCAGCCTGGCGTTCGCCCTCGGCCGCAACGACGAGCAGATCGGCAAGGACTTCGCCGCCTGGTGCGGGCGCAATCCGGACTACCCGATGACCCATGTCCTGCGCGCCTCGCGGGCGGCCGAAAGCGGCGACATGCGCGGCGCGATGGCGTTCCTGCGCGAGGGGCTGGCGAAGGCGCCGTTCAACAGCCAGCTCCTCGCCATGCTCGCCGACCTGCAACAGCGGGATGGCCGCTTCGAGGAGGCGGTCGCGACCCAGAACCGCATCCTCGACATCCAGCCCGGCAACAACCGCATCCGCTTCGAGAAGGTGAAGAACCTCTTCGACCTCGGGCGCTACCGCGAGGCCGACGAGATCCTCCGCTATCTCGAATACGACCTGTCCAACCTGCCGCCGGATCAGCGCTCCGGCCCGGCCCAGGTCTACCGGCCGTGGCGCCAGGCGATCGACCGCAAATTGAAACCCTAGCGGGGCGCCAAAGCCCGCCACCCGGAGCGCGGACCTCCGGTCCGCTCGAGAAAAGCCAGCGGACCGGAGGTCCGCGCTCGTGCGCCCATCAGCGCACGCATCCGTGGGGTGCAAGTCCCCATCCAGGCAGAGGCACTCCGGCCTGGTATCCGAGCCCAACTGCGGCACCGCGAGGTT
>CAZZJC010000003.1:0-176529 GCA_964654285.1 uncultured Candidatus Kuenenia sp. | reverse complement strand
TAGCCTCGTAAATATTTGTGAAACAAATGCTTATATCTTAACTGAATGCCATTGGTGGTACCACCGGTGTAGGTGCTTGCCCCAGTGAAATTGAAGACCCCCCCGGTCGATGAATCCACCACCAGACCGTGGGTGGTGGCGCCGCTGACCCCATTGATGTTCCCACTCGTGGGCGAGCCGGCCAAGGTCAGCGCACCGCCAGAACCATTCAGCGTGCCGACGAAATGAATGATGGACGAGCCATTCAGGGTGAGGGTCGTCGGAGCGGTCCAGGTGGTGTTGTAACCCGCCGCCCCCATGATCCGGGGATGGTTGCAGGTGAACGCGACGTCGCTGTTGAAGATCAGGCTTCCGCCGACCTGGTCCCAGGTATTGGTGACGCCACCTCTGGCCAGGACGACGGTGGGCGAACCACTGAAGGTGATGGTGCCATTCAGGCTGTGTATGTGGCTGCTCTGAGAGTCGGTAGCCGTGAGTGTGATGGTTCCAGGTCCGGTGATGCTGATCGGATACGCGAGCGACATGTCAATGCCTACGGTTGGATTGCCATAGGTGAAATTAGCACCGGATGTGAGAGTGAGTGCGCCGGTTCCGAAGGGGCCCGAAGTGATGGGACCCGATCCCAGGGCACTTGGCGTCGATGAGGTCCAGGTCGCAAGTGTTCCCGATTGGACGGAAACACCGCCTGAAAAAGACGAATTCGCCCCATTCATCGCCACGGTCGGACCGTTGACGACGATACCGCCTGAAGTGCCGGTGATGCCGGCGGTGGCGTCACCGAAGGTCAGGGCGGTGGAGGTTCCCGCAAAGGTGAGTCGGTTGGCGCCGCCATTCAGCGCCCCACGAAAGATCGTGGATGCCGTCCGGTTGACGGTGAGGGTGCGATCGGCCGACCAGGTGAACCCGGTGCCTCCCGGGGTAAGAGAGAAGGCCCCGTTGCCGGCACTGCTGCCCAACAGGGTGAAATCGTTGTTCAGTGAGATGGGACCCGTGATGGCGTAGCTGGTGTTGTTGCCATTTCCGCTGGTATTCAGGGTGAGAGACTGCAATTGCGGACCAAACGAGACCGCACCAGACCAGATTCCGTTGTTGACGGATGCACCTGCGGCGAAGTTGTCTATGGTGACATCTCCGCTGAGGTTCAATGCGTTGCCTTGGTCGTTGGGTGAGGGGTTGCTGGGGCCGTAGAAGAACAGGCGGCCAGTGCCGGTGAGAGTTACCGTGCCAGTGCCCAGGGGACCAGAGGTTGGCGGCACTCCGCCGCTACTGGATCCTCGGATGATCAGGTCTCCAGCGCCGATAGTGGTGCCACCGGAGTAGTCGTTGGAGGTGGTCGGTTGCAGATCGAGGATTCCGCTGCCCGCCTTGGTCAGGCCGATGGAACCAGTAATTTTGCTGGTAAGTGCCAGTTTACCGTTGGCGGTGAAGGTAGTGCCGCTGATCGACACCGCATTGGCGTTGTGCTGGTGCACGATCAGGTCGCTGCCGTTGCCGGAGGTGATGCTGGTGCCGCCGGTCAGGGTCGAGGTGTTGGTTCCGGTGGTGTTGGTGACCAGGATGCCGCCGGTCGAAACCGTATTGACGCCGGACAGGGTGACCGTCCGCGCCGCGTTGGTGTTGTAGCGCAGGGTGTTGATCGTGATCGCCCCGTCCAGCGACGGGGCGCTGGTGACATCGACATCCTTGCCGGTGTAGTTGGCCGCCGTATTTCCGCCGGTCGTGGTGGTGTAATAGGTGCCCAAAGCCACGGCCTTGCTTCCATCTGAAATTGCCCAATCGCTGCCGGTGATGGTGGCCCACCCCTGGGCGGTGTTGGTGATCCCGGCCAGCAGTCCGGCTCCGTCGAAGAACCCCGATCCTGTGAAGTTCACGCTGCTGCCGGCATTCCGGCTGAACGTGCCGGCTATACTCAGATTGCTGGCCGCATTGTTGATCCAGGTCTGCGGCGCACCCAGGGTCAGCGGAGAATTGAACACGATGGTCCCAGCGCCATTGTTCGTGGTCCAGCCCCGCTGAAGCAGCAGACTGCCACTGCTGAACGAATACGTGCCGCTGAACGCATTGACGGTCACCGTGCCGGCCGTGACCGACCCCAGGGTGATCGTCCCGCCGGTACCGCCCACTCCGAAGATGGCGTTGTCCGGGTTCGCATTCGACCAGGTGGCGCTGGGAGAGCCGTTGTTCCATTGACCGGCGGACAGCCAGGTGCCCGCACCATCGTTGCTGGCTCCACCCGGGGTCGCGTCCCAGGTGAGGTCGACAGCCGCTGCATGGCATCCGAGGCCGGCAATCAAGATAAGGAATATGGATCGCGTAAAGACCGTGACAAAGCCAGAGCGTCCCATGCGGAATACATGAGCCGCGCAGGGGCTCCTTGCCGAACGGGGGGGCATTCTCTTCACATGCCACTCAGTGCGGTTCGCAGGGATGTGAAATCCAACGGGCGGATGGCCCCGCCGGGGACGGCATCGACCAGGGTGCTTGCGCCTGAGAGGCCGGTCACCGCGTCGATCGCGCGCAGGCCGGCGTTGAGTTCGTTGCGATGGACGGCGCGGATGGCGGTGACGTTGGGCGTGATCACCGGATCGGCGGTCACGCACGCGGTGTTCAGGTTGCGGAACCGGCGGGCGTAGTCGATCTCTTCCCGCAATTCTTCGAGGTGGATCCTGCGGATGCGGGCACCGGCGACCAGGGTGGCGTCGGTCCAGGTACGGGTGCCGATGATGAAACGCTGCACGGCAGAGGCGAGGCCATAGGCGGAACCATCGTAGGCGCGCACCTTCCAGAACGGATTGCCGACCGCGAGCGGCGTCGGCGGGATCCAGCGGACCTGGCCGGTGCTGGCCGTGGCGCCGCCGGCAGGCATCGCCACCCAGGCTGAGCCGTTGTACCAGGAGAAGGCGCTGCGCTGGGCGGGGACTTCCGAATCCGCGACCAGGGTGCTGCCGTCGACGGCATCGAGGAAGACCTGGAAATGCAAGGTGTCGCTGTTGACATCGGCGGGGACATTCCAGATCAGCGCCGGCCGGGTGTTGAGGGTCCGGCCGTTGGTCGCCTCCTGGCCGGCGACGGCATTCACCGGGGTGGATAGCGCCACCTGGGCGGGGGCGGTATTGCCGGTGGCCATCTTTAGTGTCACGTCGTTGCCGTCGCCGCCGAGATACGAGACGGTGAAGGAATTGCCGCCGATCGAGACGGCGGATCCCTGCGCCAGTCCGTTGAAGGTGCCGCTGACGGCGCTGGAACCCTGATTGTCGATGATGGTGAGGATCGTGCCCACCGCCGGAGTGAATCCCAACGATCCGCTCAAGGTGGCATTGGCCAGGTTCACCGTACCGCCATTCGCCACCACCAGTTGATCATAGCCGGAACCCGCCGTGGCGCCATTGAGGTCGACCGCGAACGTCGCAGCGGAACTGTCAAAGGAAGCCGATCCGACCGTGAGCTTCCCCGGCCCGCCATTGCCGGGGCTGATCGTGCCCGAGGTCACCGTCACCGCGCCATTGATCTTTCCGCTGCCGCTCAGGGTGCAGCCGCTGCCGATGGCGAATCCGGCGAAATTGGCACCGGCCCCATCATCCTTGTCATAGCGCAGGGTGCCGCCGGTGACATTCCAGGCGAATCCGCTGCGGGCGCTGGTGCCATCGGTGTGGATATAGTCGGCATCGGTGATGGCCAGGGTGCCGGCCCCGACCTTGGTCAGGGTGGTGCCACCGGTGCGCTTCTGCATCTGCGTCAGATTCAAAGTCGCTCCGCTGTCTCCCCAGGTTGGGCAGAAGACCACCTGATTGGCGGCAGTGCCATCGCCCAGGGTCAGCGTATCACTGCTGTGCCGGACGAGGAGTTTCAAGATCTGGGTGTCGGTCGCGGCGTTCGCATGGATGTTGATGTCGCCACCGGGAAACCCCGCCAACGTCTGGCCGGCGGCATGCTTCGCGCCGCCGAGCATGGTTGCCAGATTCATTCCCGTCCCGGACGAGCTGGAAGCTCCGAAGGTCCCACCGATCTGCTTGTTCAAGGTCGCATCGGCCGGTCCCAGGGATCCGATCAGGAAGGATTTCCCCTGAGGCGGCTGATAGGTGATGCCGGTACCGCTGGTCGCGGTCAGCAGGTATCCGAAATGTCCGGTGCGATCCACCGTATCGGCGGCGCGGTGGATGGCGGAGACGAATCCCGGACCAACTGCTCCGGGGATGAAACTCCTGGTCCCGGAAAAACGGATGAACCCGAGCGCGCCCTGATCTGCAACTCCCACGGGCAGTCTCGGTGCAGGACCGGAACCGGGGACTAATGACAGGGTGGTCAGACCCATGGACAGTCCTCCCTGGCCATTGATCAGGTTCTGCGTGGTAGATGCGGTGCCGAAATTGCACGGGGTGAGGGGGTTGATGTCAAAAGGAATGGAAGGGATACCGGACATGGATACGCTTCCCGCCAGCACGAGTTCGCTTATGGCGGTATCTCCTATGGCGTATCCGGAAAAGATGATGTTGCTGTTGCCGGCTATGCGACCGGTGAGGGTGGCGCGGGATCCTCCGCTGGCACCCAAGCCAGGGCCAAGACTCCATTGGATCAGATTGAGGGGATGATTGACGAGGATATCATTGGGATAGGTGGAATCGCTGGCGGTGTTGGTGTCCAGATGCAGGTTCGCGCCCTTGGAGACGATCACGATCGGTCCTGTGCCCGCCGAAGCTCCTTTGGCCAGATGACAGTTGAGCTGGCCTGCCTGAGCTGGATGTTCCTTCAGATAGAGACCACCAGTCCAGGCCGTGTTATCACCGCTGAGGATGAGCAAGGCATAATCACCGTTCTGCGCATAAGAACTGTCCATGCGGATGTCGCCAGGCCCACTGATGGTGCCGGCTAACTCGATGCGCCCTTGCATTTGGTTGGCAGTGATTCTCAGACTTCCATTAAGGGTGGTCGTGCCCTGGATGACCGAACCCGTACCGGGGGTGTTGTTGGTGCCGAGAATCCCGCCTTGTGCCCCGACCACTAGGGATGTTTGGGAATAGGTGCTGAGTGGATGGTTGAACTGGATGGCGCCACCCATCAGATTGATGGTGCGGACCTCGGTGATGTCTCCCAAGGCCCCGGCGGCGTTGACATTGATGGTGCCAGCCAGGGCATAGACATCACCAATCTGGTTGGCGCTGTTGGCCAAGGTCACGGAGCCGGCACCGGCCTTGGTCAGAGCCCTGGTGGTGGTACCGCCTTCCTGGCCGACCTTGGCGTTGACGGTCATGGTGTTGCCGGTGTGCTGGTAGAGGATCAGGTCCTGTCCATTGCCGGTTCGGATCTCGCCGTTGCCGACCGCACTGCCGATGGCGGCGTTCGCATTCCAGTTCAGGATCATTCCACTGGCGATATTGAGAATGTTGCTGTTCGCCGCGAACCCGAGGGTGACGGCGTTCAGTTGGTACAGCGAGTTGATGGTGGTCCCGTTGCCGATGATCGTGCTGGCGGTTCCGACCCTGACGTTCTTGTCCGCAAAGGCGGACCAGTCGGTCGCATCGCTCGTGGTGTAGGTCGGCACGCCGAAAGACGTGTCGGCAGCGACCAGATCCACCGTTCCAGCGTTCACCATTCCGATCAGGATTGGACTGGAGGTGCCGGCCACGGCGCTGCCACCGGCGGCGGTCGGCGCGTTGGTGAAAAGCTGGTTGGCGGACGCATTGATGTTGACGACGCCACCGGTGCCACGGGTGAAGCCGCCGCCGCCCGTCCCCGTGAGGGTGAGTTTACCTGCGGCGTTGGGGGCCAAGGTGCTTTGGCCCGCACCCAGCGCCAGTCGGGCCAGCGTCTGCGTTCCGGAGGCGTTCGAGGCATAGGTTCCACCTCCGCTGTCGCCGCCCAGGGTGAGGATGAGATCGTCGCGGAGGGGACTGTTGGCATTGGCATTGATGGTGGAACTGCCTTTGACGGTGACGGTCGCTGCGCTGGCGCCGGTATCGGTACCGCCGGTCAAAGAGAGGATTGCCCCTTTGTCCACCGTGATGGCCGAAGTGCCCGATAGGTTTGCACTGGTCGTCACCAGGGCACCCTGCACCCCACCGCCAATCAGGGCGTTGGTGACCGTGCCGCGGATGGTGGTGGTGCCGGTATGGGTCTGTGCGGCGGAGAATGTGAGCGTGCCGGTGCCGAACACGTTGGTGGCACTGCAGTCGGCGTCCGTCGGTACGACACCCGTGGAGATCAGCAGGTCATTCCCGCCAGTGAACACCGTGGCGTTCTGCGTGGTATTGCTGATGGTCACCAATCGATAGGTGGTGGTGAAACTTCCACTGTCACGCAAGGTATATCCGGATATCGGCGTGCCGTTGATGCCGATCCATACGTCCTTGTCCAAGCCGGATGACGAGAGATCCGGCGTCGGATTGAGGTTCGAGACATCATAGATGGCGTCCGTGGTGTTGCCTTGCGGGACGAACCGGGCCTTCGTGCCGGAGGTCACGGCGGTTCCACCGAAACTGAGGCCGGCGGGAATGGTGATGTTGCCGCTGGTTCCCAAGGCGTCCGTGCCCGTGAAGAAGATGCCGGCGGTGGAACCGGCGATCGCCAGTTTGAACCCCCCGGTGAAATTGCCGCCATCCGCATCATTGTTGCCGGAGATCGTCAGCGACCGCCCGACGGCGTCCCCGACGACGCGGACCAGGAGTTCCCCATTGCCGCTGATGTTACCGGAAAAGGTGCGGGCGGCGCCGAAACTCTCGATCCCGCCCCCATTGCTGCCGACCTGGATCGCTCTGCTGAGGTTGGTGTTCAACCGGATCATGCCACCATTGAGTTGCGCCGGCACCGTCGTTCCCAGGCCATCGGTGGTGTTCACCAGCACCGTGCCGGAATTGGCATGTAATGTCCGCCAACCGGTGGTGCTTCCGGTGAGCGATACCAATCCCGTCGGCGCCAAGGCAACCGTCAGATCACGATTGGCGTCCTGTGTGACCGTTCCTAGGTTTCCTGAGGCGTTGGTGGGGACCATGCCCGTCAAACCGCTGTTGCCGTTGCCCGCCACGATGAGGTCGGCATTGAGCGTGATGCCATTGAAATTGAATGCGCCTCCGCCGGTCTGGTTGAAGGCAAGGGTCCGAGCGGTTCCTGCGATGGATGACAGATTGCCGGAGGCCGACGTGGTGGCGTTCTGCCCGCCGGTGCCGGCAAATGCCAACGTCCCGGTCAGGGCCGGATAGGCGCCGGTGATATTCATCGCCGTGGTGGGATTCAATCGCAGATACCCGGCGGTCGGCAGGCTGGTGGAGGTGAGCGCCAGGGCGCCGCCGGACGAGGTCAGTGTCGATCCACTGGTGATCGACGCAGTTGCAGGCAAGGTGGCGGCTGCGCTGTTGGCATAGGTTCCCCCAGCTTGGATGGTGATGAGTGCGGTGGGGTTGAATGCTGCCGTCTGGGTCAATGTGCCAAAGGCCTGGACGACCACGGGTCCGGCCCCCAGGGCGGCCTGGCTATTGAAGGTGACATTCCCGCCCTGGATGGCGATACCGCCGGTGCCGTTGTTCGTACCTGTCAACGCCAGCGTACCGGCATTGACGGTGATCCCGCCGGTGCCGTTGTTCGTGCCGGAGAGGGTGAGTGTGCCCAGGCCGGTCTTGGTGAGGGTGCCAGAGCCGGTGATGATGCCGGTGATCTGCGCCTGGTTATTGGCGGCTCCATCCCCGAACACGTTGATCCGGCCATGCTGGGTCAGGGCCACGTCGACGAGGCGGACCGGATGGCTGGCGTAGGTGGTGCCACCGTAAATGGCCTTGAGGATGACCTCGGGATTGCCCGCACCGGTGAACTCCAGCCCGTTGAAGGTGGTACTGCCCGTTTGACCACCGCCACCGCTACAGGTGCCATTCACAATGCCACCGGCGTCGGAGACCTGGATGTTTCCCCCCAGATACCAGTCGGTGGGGTTATCGCCGGTATACGCATAGACAGTGCCCCCATTCAGCACGATCGTGGACTGGGCGCCACCGCTGATTCCCAGCGCATCGGCCGTGGTGGCATACCAGGTGGCCGTGCTGTCCACCTGCACGGTGCCATAGCGGACGCTCTGGTTGGCGGCGATGGTGCCGGTTCCACTCGTGAGTCGTAGCGTTCCGGCCAGGCTTCCGGTCGCTGGTGTGGATAGAGTAATATTGCCTGCCACGATCAGCGTCCGGCCAGAGGTGATCGTCAGGGGCGTGGCCCCGCCACAGTAGAGGGTGGCCGAACTGCTGCCCGCGGCGGTGAGGGTAATGGTGCCATCCTGGGTGGCCGTGACGCCGTTGGGAAAATAGGCCCGGCCGTTGGTCGTGGCCCCGTTGGCGTTTCTGATCGTCAGCGACGGGTTGCCTGCCGTCGCGAAGGTCAATGATTCGAACTGACTGAAGACCGCCCCGCCACTCCCCTGAGCGTTCGATAAGAGCAGGACGGATCCGCTCGTGACCACGTCGAAGAAGCCGCCCCAAACCTGCCAATTCCCACTATTGGGACCAAACACGCTGGCTGTCCCTCCAGACATTCTGATCGTGGCACCCTGGAAATATTGGGGGGTGTCCGTGACGGCCGTATTTCCATAGAGGGTACCGCCTGGCCACAGAGTGACCGTGTCGCCCTGGGCGTCCGCACCCGCCGTCACGGTGACGGTGTGGGTGTTGTTGATGGCGGCCGTGTCTCCACCAGTCCCCCCGCCAGGATTCCCTGCGCCACCCCAGGTCGGTGCCGACTGGTTGTAGTTGCCACTGCTTTGACTGCTGACGTCCATGGCGTTCCCCATGGAGATGGCCAAGCTGAGGAGAAAAGGCGGAAGAAGCGCAATCAACCTGGACCGCAGGGTCATCATGCGATCGCGCCACCTCGGGCGACATGCGGTGGTCGAATTCACCAGCGCCACGGAGCGCTCCTGCGATATCCCAGCGGGATCCCCCAGCCAATGGATCGGGCGCAAACGATTCATGGATACCGGCGCATTCACGTAGAAAATACCATGAATGCCCCCGTACCGCAAGCCGATCAGGCGATCATTCAGGTGTCAATCCGCGGTTCATCCGTCCATCCACGGTTGCCGATCCGGTCGGAAGTTGCTTCATCCGGTCGATGGGATGTCCGGGTGCCGGGCTTGGGGATGATCGCCATCCGGCGGTGGGGTTCAGGTCACCGATCGCCGAACTGGATGCGATCCTGGGCGAAGCGGATCGTGCGCTTGCCCACCGTCACCACGGCATCCTCCAGGGTGCTGCCGGTGGCCACCACCTGGGGCGAGGCGCCTGGCTGGATGGTCAGCACCACGAAGTAGTCGTCGCCGCCCGTCGCCCGGATGCCGCTGAGAGCCTGGAAGCCGAAGGCGCACTTGGCCCCCAGGTAGCTTTTGTCGGCGGTGCCCTTTTCCAGGGTCGGCTTGCGGGGGATGGCGAAGGTGGCGCGCAGGGCGCCTTCGGGTTTCTGGATCGTGAAGCCGTCCTCGGCCAGGGTCACGCCCGCCACCGCCTCGTCGCTGCTCTTCTGGAAGGCGGCCCAGTCCTTGGCGCTGGCCTTGAAGTCAGCCAACGCCTTTTTGGCGGCGGCTTCGTGCTTCTTGAGCAGGGCGGCGTAGCTGAGGCCCGATTTCGCGACGCCGTTCGTGCCGTTGTGCTCATCGAGGATGATCTTCGGGCAGGGGACCTTGAACTGCCCATCGATGAAGGGCAGCGACCAGGTCTTCGGGCCGCCGCCGCTGACACGATCGACCACCGCAATCAGGCATGGGGAACCGGAGGCTCCGGTGAGATCGACCGCGAACGCCCGCAGGCCGGTGATGCCGGACGGGGTCTGCCTGCTGGGGATCGCGCCGTAGCGTTCATAGCTGTTGGCCTCGGCGTATACGGCCGACAGGTCCATGCTGACGCTGAGCAGGCCCGGACGCTGCTCGACCGCCGTGACCTTGCCACGGGCGTCGCCGGCCAGGGTGTTGTCGTAGAGCTGCACCACCGGTTCGCTCCAGCGGCCGCCCATGCCCTTGATCCATTCCCGACCCAGGCCGAGGACGCGGAAGGCGCCGGCATTCTGCGCCGGGATCGAACCGCTGTGGGCATTGACCTGGACGATGAACTCGTCGCCACCCTGCCAGCCGGAACGGATCCCGTACCAGCCTTCGCCGGTCGACGACCACGCCAGCGGCAGGCATTCACCCGGCGCCTTGGCGGTCAGGCTCAGCGGATAGTTGACGAAGGTGTGCACCGGGATGCTGTCGACATAGCCCTGTTCGGAATTGTAGGGCTTCCTCGGCGCATCCAGGAGCTTTTCCAGATCTCCCGCGCCTGCTTTGGCAGCGCGCTGGAGCAGCCAGGCGATCGCCGGCTGCTGCTCGGCCGGTACCAGCGGCAGGAGGAGCATGCCGACATCAAGGGTGGTGTCGCGCGGTTGTTCCCCGTAGCTGCTTGCGACGAAACCGGGGTCGCCCAGGAAGGCCTGGACCAGATCGGCGCCATCCTTCCCATAACGATGGACGAACATGCGCCGTTGCAGGTAGTTCGTGGCGTCGGGCCAGGGCGAGACGTTGCGACCCATCATCTGGCGGTAGCAGGCCAGGTATTTCCCTGCGCCTTCCAGCGCCAGGTTGGAACTGCCGCCGAAGCCGCCGTCGCTGATCGCCAGACGGCAGAACATGCGCAGGTAGAATGCAGCCATCTCATGCAGACGGACGAGTTCCGACGAGGCGTCCTCGCCCCAGGCGCGCGCGCTGGCCCGGCCCTGCTCGTACAGCGCCTGCTGCACCGTCCCCGCCTGCTGCTGCCAGGCGACCAGCGGCTTGGCCTCGTCCTCGCCCAGTTCGCTCAGCGTCGGGGTGCAGCCGATCACGCCCCAGTCGCTCGCGGTGCCGATGGCGCTGGTGATCAGCAGGCTGTGCAGGCCCGGTTCCAGGCGGACGCAGTCGCCTTCGCTCAGCACCTTGCCGGAGAGGCTCATGACCACCAGGCAGCCGGAATCCGGCTTGGCCTGGATGCGGACCCAGCGCGCGGCGTCATTGCGGATCACGGTGAAGAAGCAGGCCTGGCTTTCCAGGATGCGGTCGAAGGCATTGGTGATGTCGATGCCGCCGCTGCCGGTGAAGCCCTTCTTGCGGGTGGAAAGAAGGGTGAAGGGCTGCGTGCGGCTGCCGACGGTCAGGGCCTGCCCGGGTGCGGGGCGTGCGGCGGCGCCGCCCAGGATGGTCAGCACGTCCTGTCCTGCGGCCGGCTTGAATCCGCCGGCGCAGAGCCAGTCGGCGGGAGGCTTGCCCGAGGCGAATGCCTGCACCGGGGTGCCTTCGGCCGGAGTCCAGCCGGCGAGGGCGGCGATCGTGCTGCCGGCGAGGGTGGGATTCGGACGGAGCTGCTCCGGCCCGCTGCCGCCGATGGTCGCCAGCAGGGCCAGTCCGGCGCCGGCGTACATCACGGGCGGGTGGCAGGTGCCGTCGCTGAGGCTCCAGCCGATCTCCTGGTGGAAGGTGCCCCAATCCATGAGCACCCGCGCCGCGCTGCGGGCGACGTAGGCGCGCACGCTGGCCTTGAACGGTTCATCCCAGGCGTCGGCGCAGAGATCGTAGGCGAGGCCGATCTGCTCCAGGCGCCAGCCCCACGGGCGGCCACGGTGCATCTTGTCGCCGCTGCCGGTCTGGCCCATCGCGGTCTCGACCAGGCTGCGCGCCGTCGCGGCCTGGGCGGGATCGCTCAGAAGCCGGTACTTCATCGCCGCCCCCAGCGGCCCGTCGAACTTGGCGAGCGCGGTCTGGCCGAAGGGGGTCTTGGCCTTCTCGCGCAGCGCCGGCAGATCCTCGGCGCGGAAGAGGACACGGGGATGGTCGCTGCTTTTGGCCGGCGCGCGGCCGGTGGCGGGTGAGGCCGGCGGGATGCTGGCCTCGACCACACCCGTGACCGGATTCTGGTTGACCACGCCGGTGTAGGTTCCGCGCCAGACGCCGTCCTTGCGCGCGAGGTCGACCGCATAGATCGCGACGTAGCTGATCAGGCCCGGATCCGCGATGGCCTCGAATTCCAGGTCGAACCGCATCTGGTCGGCGGCGACCGTGGCGGACTTGACCCGGCCATGCAGCAGGCCCGGGTTGCCCATCGACCGCGCCACGCCCCAGACGCGCTCCCAGCGCTCGCCTTCGCGCCGCAGGGTGCAGAGAATCGATGGCGATTCCGGTGTCTGCGGCCCCTGGCGCATGATCGCGTGAAGCAGACGCAGATCGATTTCGCAGCCCGCTGGCGCGGCCGGCGTCTCCCCGGCCCAGAGGCCGGCCAGGGCGATCAAGGACAGCAGGACCGCGATTGAGAATGAACGCATGGAGTCTCCTCGGGGGCGGGATCGGAAGCGGAACCGTGGTGGGCGCAAGGGATCCCGGTGGGTCCGGTAATACGGCCCGCACCGCTCCGACGTTGAACGCCCCTCAGCCAGGCCGCCGCCGTGCGAATGCAACCGCCCAACCAGCGTACGGAGGAGCCCGGCGTTCAGACCCAGCGCAGGCGTTCGCTGAGCGGCACTCGTGGCGGGGCGGTGGGCGTCTCAGCGGCTTCGCCCAGGAAGATCGCGCCGAGGAAGCCTTCGCGGGCCGGATCCGCGCCGCAGAAGCGCAGGGTCAGCGCATGGCCGAGGGCGGGATTGGTGCTCCAGAACGTGCCCAGGCCGTCGGCGGTGGCCGCGAGCAGCAGGTTCTCGACCGCCGCCGCCGCCGCCGCGTGGTCTTCGAGATCGACCGCCGCATCGGCCGCGCGCACCCAGGTCGCCACGATCATCGCGCCGAGGCCGGGCAGGCGCTCGCCGAGCTTCGCGAGCTTCGCCGCGCCCTTGGCGGGATCGGGCACGGCGGTGATCTCCGGTGTCGCTTTCAGGTAGGCGTGCAGGCGGCGGATGCCGTCCTGATCCAGGCAGGCGAACCGCCAGGGCTGAGTCAGGCGGTGGGTCGGCGCCCAGGCGGCGAGCTCGAGCAGGCGCTCGACCCGATCGCGTGCGACCGGAGCGCCGGAGAAGTCCTTGATCGTGCGGCGGGAGCGGATGGCGGTGACGGTGTCCATGGTGGCACGACCGTAGCCATCGCGCCGGTTTCGGCCACTTCGTGCCCCGACGCCTTGCGCGCCGCCGCCGGCGCCCCGTCGCGGTTGCCAAAGGACGGCTCGGGGCCACCCTGTCCGCCCTTCCGGAGCACCCCATGCGCGCCAGCCTCATGAACCTCGTCACCCTGCGTGAAGATCCCGCCGACGCCGAGATCGCCAGCCATCGCCTGCTCATGCGTGCAGGCTACCTGCACAAGTCAGGCTCCGGTCTCTACCTCTACGGCCCGCTCATGCATCGCGTGATCACCAAGGTGCAGGCGATCGTGGCGGACGAGATCTCCCGCACCGGCGCGCTCCAGATCACCATGCCCATCCTGCAGGAGCAGGCCCTGTGGGAGAAATCCGGCCGCTGGGCCGCCTACCAGGCGACCCGCACCATGCTGACGGTGAAGGACCGCAACGACCAGGTCTTCGGCCTCGCCCCGACCGCCGAAGAGGTCGTCACCGACTACGCCGCCGCGGTGGTGAAGAGCTACCGCCAGCTGCCGGTGACGTTCTTCCAGCAGCACACCAAGTTCCGCGATGAGATCCGTCCCCGCTTCGGCCTGATGCGGGTGAAGGAGTTCATCATGATGGACGCGTACAGCTTCCACGCGTCGGATGAATCGCTGGCCCAGACCTACGAGGCCATGCGCGCCGCCTACACCCGCGCCTTCCGTCGCATGGGCCTGGAGGCCTTCGCGGTCGAGGCCGACGCCGGCGCGATCGGCGGCACCGGCAGCCACGAATTCATGGTCGCCGCCGACGTGGGCGAGGACGCCATCCTGTTCTGCGCCGAATCCGGCTATGCCGCCAACGTCGAACGCGCCACCGGCCGCATCGCCCCCGCGCCGGCGTGGAAGGCTCCCGCCGCGCCGCAGGTCGTGCATACCCCGAACGTCGGCGCGATCACCGACGTGATCGGCTTCCTCAATCGCAATGGCTTCGCTGACGCAACTGCCGCGCATGCGCTCAAGTGCGTGCTGTTCGTTGCGAAGACTGCCCCGACGGCGGCCAAGCCTGCGGGCGCCGAGGTCAGCGTCGCCGCCTTCGTGCGCGGCGACCGCGAAGTCAACGAGGTCAAGCTGCTCAACGCGGTGAACCGCCACCTCGGCGCGAACGGCCCGGCGCTCAGCCTGCGCCCGATGCACCCGGACGAGGTTCGCGCCGCCACCGGCGCCGAACCCGGTTTCGCCGGGCCGGGCGATGGCCTCAAGGTCGCGGTGACGCTCATCGAGCAGTCGCTCAAGGATGCCGGCGCGCTCATCGCCGGGGCCAACCGCACCGACCACCACGTCGTCGGGGTGCAATTGCCGCGCGACCTGCCCGCCGACAGAAACGTCGTCTGGGATGACCTCACCACCATCCGCACCGGCGACGGCTGTCCGCTCAGCGGCAAGCCGCTGGCCGAGCGGCGCGGCATCGAGGTCGGCCACGTCTTCAAGCTCGGCACCAAGTATTCCGCCCCGATGAAGGCGGAATTCACGGGCCAGGACAGCAAATTGCATCCGTTCATCATGGGCTGCTACGGCATCGGTTCGTCACGCGTCGCGGCGGCGGCGGTCGAGCAGCACCACGATGCCGATGGCATCAGATGGCCGCTGGCGATCGCGCCGTACCAGGTCGTGGTCGTGCCCGCCGGTAAGCCTGGCGACGCGGCGACCACCACCGCCGCCGAGGGCATCTACCAGGCCCTGCTCGCCGCCGGCATCGAGGCCCTGCTCGACGACCGCGACGCCAAACCGGGCGTGAAGTTCAAGGACTGGGATCTCGTCGGCATCCCCCTGCGCATCGTCTGCGGCCGTGGCCTCGCCACCGGCGAGGTCGAGTTCAAGCCGCGCGGCGGCGAATCGGCCAACGTGCCGGTGGGTGAAGCCGCAGCGCGGGCCATCGCGCTGGTGCGGGCGGCGTTGACCTGACCCCGGATCACCCCGCCGCGTTCGGAAACCTGAGCGGATCCGCCAGCTGCGCGATCTGGTTCGCGATCGCGAACGCGACGCCCTTCACGTCCAGGCCCTGATCCGCGAGCTGCTGTTCGCGGGTCGCGTGGGCGACGAGTTCGTCGCGCACGCCGAGGCGGGTGACGTTCAGCGCCAGGCCAAGATCGCCGGCCTGTTCGATGAAGGCGGTGCCGAAGCCGCCCGGCAGGGCGTGGTCTTCGAGGGTCAGGACATGGCGATGCTTCGCCGCGAGCGCGGCCAGCAGGCCGGCGTCGATCGGTTTGGCGAAGCGGGCGTTGACCAGGGTCACGCCGGCGGCGCGCGGGCCGAGTTCCTCCAGCGCCAGCCAGGCGGTGCGGACCATCGCGCCATAGGCCCAGATCATCAGGTCGCTGCCGGCGCCGCCCTGGCCCTGGCGCAGGATCTCGGCCTTGCCGAGCGCGAGCGGGGTGGCGGCGGTCCAGGCGAGTTCCGGCACCGTCTCGCGCGGGTAGCGCACGACGTAGCCGGCAGCGCGGCCTGGTTTCTGCCGTTCGGCGTGGCTCCAGTGCAGCATCGCGCCCAGTTCGGCGCCATCCTTGGGCGCCATCAGCACGAGGCCGGGCAGGCAGCGCGACCACGAGATGTCGTAGAGGCCCTGGTGCGTCTCGCCGTCCTCACCGACCAATCCGGCGCGGTCGAGCGCGAGCACGATGCCGAGATCGCGCTGGACGACGACCTCCTGGAAGAGCTGGTCGAAGCCGCGCTGGGCGAAGGTGGAATAGTGCGCCAGCACCGGCAATTGCCCGGCGAGGGCCAGCCCTTCGGCGAAGGCGAACGAGTGCTGCTCGCAGATGCCGACATCGTACATGCGGTCGGGGAAGGCGGTGCCGAACGCCTTGAGCCCGGTGCCCGACGGCATGGCGGCGGTGATCGCGACCACGCGGTCGTCGGCGCGGGCGAGTTCGCCCAGGGTGTCGGCGAAGACCTGGGAATAGGTGCGACCGGGCGCTTTCGGGGTGAAGACGCCGGTTTCGAGATGGAAGCCCTTGGGGCCGTGGAAGGTCAGGGGGTCGGCCTGCGCCGGTTCCCAGCCGCCACCCTTTTTCGTGACGACGTGGATGAGCACCGGTCCGCCGTTGCCGGCGTCGAACAGGCCGGCGACGCGGCGCAGCATGATCTCGGTCGCCGCCAGGTCGTGGCCGTCGACCGGACCGAAATAGCGCAGGCCGAGATCCTCGAAGATGTAGCCAGGGGTGATGACCTTGTGCGCCGCGAGTTCGATGTGCTCGGCGATGCGGTCGAGCGAGAAGCCGAGGCGGGACCCCTTGAGCGCGGCCATGAAGCGCTGGCGGATATGGTTGTACATCCGGCCGGTGCGGATGCGGTCGAGGTGGGTGTGCAGCGATCCCACCGGCGCATCGATGAAGTTGCCGTTGTCGTTGAGCACCACGATCAGGTTGCTCTTCAACTGCCCGGCATTGATCAGGCCCTCGAAGGCCATGCCGCCGGTGAGGGCGCCATCGCCGACCACCACCACGGTGTGGCGACGCTGGCCGAGCCGGCGGATGGCCTCGGCCACGCCCACCGCCGTGCTGATGCCGGTCGATGAATGCCCGACCTTGGCGAGATCGAACGGGCTCTCCTTGGGATCGGGAAATCCGCTCAGTCCGCCCTTGGTGCGGTTGCTCGCGAAGTCCTTGGCCCGGCCGGTGACCAGCTTGTGCGGATATGCCTGGTGGCCGACATCCCACAGCAGGCGGTCGCTGGTGAAATCGAAGACGCGATGCAGGGCGAGGGTGAGTTCCACCGTGCCGAGGTTCGACGACAGGTGGCCGCCGTTGGCCGAGACCGTCTCCTTGATGCGGTGCCGGATCTCGACCGCGAGCTGCTTCAGCTCGGCCGGGGTCATCCGGCGCAGGTCAGCGGGCGCGATCAGTCCGTCCAGCAGCGGCAGAGGCTTCATCGGTGGCATTCCAGCGCCATCCCCAGCCAGGGGAAGGGGGTTCCGCCCGCGACCTTGCTCCGCCCTTGCCGGGCCGATCCCGGGCGCTTCCTCGCCGCGCCGGTGCGCCCACGCTGCCCGCATGCCCGTCACCCTGCGCGATCTCGCCAACGCCTGCGCCGTCGACACCAGCACGGTCTCGCGGGCGCTGCGCGACGATGGCCGGGTCGCGCCGGCGACGCGCGACAAGGTGAAGGCCGAGGCCGCGCGCCTGGGCTACCATCCCAACCTGGCCGCGCGCAATCTGGTCACCGGGCGCACCCATGCGGTGTGGTTCCTTGCCGGTGGCCTGGAAGCCCCGCAGAACCACCAGCCAGCCACGACCGCAGCGAAGCGGGTGCGCGAAGGCGGCTCCGACCTGCTCGTCGCCGTCCACCATGGCGATCGCGCCGCGCACGAACGCCTGCTCCTGCGGCTGCGCCAGCACCTGTGCGATGGGGCGCTGGTGATCGCGGACCGGCTCGATCTCGATTCCGACCTGCTCGTCCACCTGCACACGGACGGTTTCCCGCTCGTCTTCGTCGACCGCCACCGCGCCGACCTGGCGGTGCCAGCCGTCAGCAGCGCCAATGCCGAGGCCGCGGCGGAGCTCGTCCGCCGCGCCGCTGCCGACGGGGCGACGACCCTGGTCAACCTGTTCCATCCCGGCGGCAACACGGTCGAGGATGCACGCCTCGCCGGGCTCACGCAGGCGGCCGGAGAGCTCGGCCTGCCGGTGCTCGGGCCCGACGCGGACCTGCCCGCCGCCGGTTGGGCTGCGTTCGCGAGTTCCGAAATCGATGCCAGGCACTGGGCGCGCAGCCGCGCCCTGCGCCTGCACCGGGCCGGGGTCTTCGATGCCTGGCACGGGGATCTGCCGCCCGGCGCGATCGTCCACTGCGCCGAGCAGGATTTCGCCGCCATGGGTGCGCTCGCCGCCGATCTGCTGCTCGACCTCATCGCGGGCAGGCCGGTGGATCCCGGGCTGCGCCTGGTCCCCATCGCGGGCATCCAGCGTCGCATCGGGGACTGACGAAAGCAGCTCACCAGCCCCGCGCCCAGGCGCGGCATCCGGTGGATGCGCGACCGGGATGGGGCGCTACGGTGCCGCCTCCGCCGCAGGCGCGCGCCTGCGCACCGGATCCGCGAGGACCACCGTGGCCGACATCCGCATCTCACAGCTCGTGAAACGTTATGACGACGGGCATCTCGCCGTGCGCGGCATCGACCTGCACATCCGCGACCAGGAGTTCATGGTCCTGGTCGGTCCCTCGGGCTGCGGCAAGACCACCACCCTGCGCATGATCGCCGGGCTGGAGGACATCAGCGCGGGCGAGATCGCGATCGGCGGCCGGCGCGTCAACGAGGTCGCCCCGAAGGACCGCGACATCGCCATGGTCTTCCAGAACTACGCGCTCTACCCGCACATGACCGTGCACGAGAACATGGCCTATGGCCTGAAGCTGCGGAAGGTCGCGCGCGACGAGATTGAGCGCCGCGTCGGCGCGGCGGCGAAGATGCTCGGCATCGAGGCGCAGCTGCCGCGCCTGCCGAAGCAGCTCTCCGGCGGCCAGCGCCAGCGCGTCGCCCTCGGCCGCGCGGTGGTGCGCGAGCCGGCCGCGTTCCTGTTCGATGAACCGCTGTCGAACCTCGACGCCAAGCTGCGCGGCGAGATGCGGATCGAACTCAAGACCCTGCAGCGCCGTCTGCGCACCACCATGGTCTACGTCACCCACGACCAGACCGAGGCGATGACCCTGGGCGACCGCATCACGGTGATGAGCGCGGGCGAGATCCAGCAGGTCGACACCCCGTCCACGGTGTACGACCAGCCCCGCAACCGCTTCGTCGCGGGATTCATCGGCACCCCGGTGATGAACTTCCTGGGTGGGGAACTGGCGCGGGCTGGCGACGGCTTCCGCTTCACGCTCCTCGGCGGAGGGGGTGCCGGCGGCGCGGCCGTCGCCCTGCGCATGCCGCACCGCCATGCGCTGGCCGGGGCGCTTGGCGGCGGTCGCGTGCTGGGCGTCCGGCCCGAGCACATCTCCCCCGCCAATCCCGCCAGCGACGGCGCCAGCCGCATCGCGGCCGAGGTCGACGTGGTCGAGAACATGGGCGACCACCAGTACGTCCACCTCCGCCTGGCGGGCGATCAGCGGGCCATCATGAAGACCGGCGGGCAGTACCGCTGCCGCGTCGGCGAGCGCATCGAGGTCGATCTCGACACCGCCTTCGCCCATGTCTTCGCCGATGCCGGGGAATACGCCGCGACCCTGACCCTGCCGCCGGGGTAGCCGGCGGACCGGCGCCAGGTCACGAGAAGATCAGCTTGCCCTGGGTGGTGATCGCCTGCAGGGCCGGATTGACCAGGCGGCGATCCAGGCTGATGACGAAGTAGCGTTCCTTGAGCGCCGGGATGCGCCCGAGGACGCGCACCTCGAAGGTGCGGCAGATCGCCTCGGCGATGGCCTCGGGGCCGGCGAACAGGCCGAATCCCCCCTGGGCCAGGGCCTTCAGCAGGGCGCTGTCCTGGACCTGCGCCACGATGCGCGGCTGGACGCCGATCTCGGTGCACCAGGCGTCCCAGGCCCGGCGCTGCGGCGTGCCCGGCAGGGCGGCCAGCAGCGGCGCATCGGCGAGCGAGGCGGGGAATCCGCGCGCCAGGCCGGCAAACCTCCTGGCGCCGAAAACCGCCAAGGGGCTTTCCCCCAGCAGGTGGCTGTAGGCGCGGATGCGCAGGTGGGACTCCACCGGCGCGTCCGAGATCACGACATCCAGCTCGTGCCCGGCCAGGCGCTGGATCAGGGCTTCGTGGCGGTCCTCCTGCACCGTGATCTGCACCGGTTCAGGCAGTTGCATGGCCGGGGCGAGGAGCCGGCCGGCGATGAGCTTCGGCACCGCATCGCTGATCCCGATCACCACCGGGATGGCGCGCGTGCTGCGGCGGTTCTGCAGCGCGGTATGCAGTTCGCGCCCGAGGGTGAAGATCTCATCGGCGAAATCCTGCACCAGCCGGCCGGTGTCGGTCAGGCGCAGGCGGCGGCCCTCGCGCACGAACAGCTCGGCGCCCACGGACGTGGCGAGCGCGCGCAGCTGTTCGCTGACCGTCGGCTGCGAAACCTTGAGCACGCTGCACGCCTTGGCGATCGATCCCTCATGGGCGACGGTCCAGAAGTAGCGCAGGTGGTGGTAGTTCAGCTCGGGCAGATGGGGGATCGAGGGGCTGGGAACGGGCGTGGGGGCCGGCATGGCGGGGATGCTCAGGGTTCCGACGCGCCATGGAACCGCCGTGATTGGCCGGATGATACATAGGATATCCCTATGGATGAATAGGCCGCTTCCGATTTCCGGCCCAGGCCCCGCCTGACTAGGGTGCGCGCCAAGGAGCCCACCCATGAACATCAACCTCATCACCCGCCACCTTCCCCGCAACCCGGGGCTGGTCGAACTCGCCCAGCGCCGCGCCGGCTACGCCTTCTCCCGCTTCGGCGACCTTGTGCGCGAGGTCGAGATCCGCCTGAGCGACAGCAATGGTCCGCGCGGCGGGGCCGATGTCGCCTGCCTCGCCCGGGTGCGCCTGGTGTCGGGCGGCGACCTGGTCGTCACCGGCTCGGCCAGCAGCCCCGAAAGCGGCATCAGCCAGGCCGTGTCGCGCCTCGCCATCCGCCTCGGCCGCCTGGTCGCCCGCGACCACGACCACCGCTGACCGCGCCAGCCCGCATCAACCCGTTCCACAAGGAAAATGCCATGCCCGATCTCTGGTACTTCGTCATCGCCGGCGCGACGCTGCTCCTGTCCCTGGGGGCGGCGGCGCTGGTGCGCACGCGCGTGACCCAGGCCCGCCAGGTGCCCGCCGCCAGCGGGCTGAGCGGGGCCGAGGCGGCGGCGCTGATCCTGCGCCACTCCGGCCTCGATGGCCTGCGCATCGAGGAGCACGAAGGCGTGCTCAGCGACCACTACAACCCCCTCACCCGCACCCTCGCGCTCAGCCACGACGTCTACCATGGCCGCGACGCCGCCGCCGTAGGGATCGCCGCGCATGAGGCGGGGCACGCCATCCAGCACGCGCACGGCTACACCCCGATGTGGCTGCGCAGCCTGCTGGTGCCGGCGGCGAACATCGGCTCGCTGCTCGGTCCGTGGCTGGTCATCGGCGGCATCGCCCTCGGCGCGGCCCAGGCGGCCGCGCCCGGCATCGGCTGGTGGCTGGCGGTGGCCGGACTCGTCCTGTTCGGGCTCGCGGCGCTGTTCACGGTTGTCACCCTGCCGGTCGAATTCGACGCCTCGGCGCGGGCCAGGGTGCTGCTGCGCGAATACGGCGTGGTCGGAGCCCATGGCGAGGACGCGGTCCAGGTTGACCGGGTTTTGACCGCTGCCGGATTGACCTATGTCGCCGCTGCCGCTACCTCGGTGCTCTGGCTGCTCTACTGGGCCTGGCAGGCGGGCTTCCTCGGCGGAAGCCGCGAACGCTGATCTGGCCCCCCAAGGAAACGCCATGCACCTCGACTGGACGGTCTTCGCGCTCTTCAACCTCTTCGTGGTCGGCATGCTGGCGCTCGACCTGGGGGTCTTCCATCGCACGGCGCATGCGGTCGGCACCAGAGAGGCCCTGACCTGGACCGGGATCTGGATCAGCCTCGCGCTGATCTTCAACCTCCTGATCTGGCTCCAGCCGGGCTGGTTCTTCGGCGCGCCCCACCTCGAAGCCGCCCTCGCCAAGGGCGAGCTCGAGGCGGGTGCCGGGCTGGCCCAGCTCGGCACCCTGCGCGCCGAGCAGTTCCTCGCCGGCTACCTGATCGAGAAGGCCCTGGCGGTGGACAACATCTTCGCCATCGCGGCGATCTTCACCATGTTCGCCGTGCCCGCCGCCTTCCAGCACAAGGTGCTGTTCTATGGCATCGTCGGCGCCCTGGTGATGCGCGCGATCTTCATCTTCGCCGGGGTCGCGCTGATCCAGCAGTTCGCCTGGATCGTCGTGGTATTCGGGGTCTTCCTGCTCTGGACCGGGGTGAAGCTGGCCCTGCCGCAGGCGCCGCTCGATCCCCGCAACCACTGGTTCATGCGCCTCTGCCGGCGGGTCCTGCCGGTCACCGACGGCTACCGCCAGGACCATTTCCTCGTGCGCGAGGGGGGGCGGCTGATGGCGACGCCACTGCTTCTGGTGGTGCTGATGATCGAGTTCATCGACCTCGTCTTCGCGGTCGATTCGATCCCGGCGATCCTCGCGATCACCGACGACATCTTCATCGTCTACACCTCGAACGTGTTCGCGATCCTCGGCCTGCGCTCGCTCTTCTTCCTCCTCGCCGGGATGATGGATGCGTTCGCCTACCTGAAATACGCCCTTGCCGGCATCCTGGTCTTCGTGGGGGTGAAGATGCTGCTCCATATCGTGCCGATCAAGGTGCCGATCGACCTCAGCCTGGCGGTCATCATCGGGTTCCTTGCGCTCGGCATCGCCGCCTCGATCAGGCTGCGGCCGCGCGCTGGTGGCAACGGGGGGTGATCGTGCCGACTCTCCACTCGCCGACAGGACGCCAGCCGGGGTGCCGGAACGATCCGGGCGCCCGCAGCGCAGCGGCAAGACGGCCGGACGCCGCTTCCGATCCGCGCCTCCGGAGGCCGCCTGCCGCATGACCATCCCCGCTCCCGTGACCCGGAAAGGCTGGCTGCGCAGGATCTGGTTCGTCACCGTGCGCGCCCTGCGCGGCGTCGCCTGCCTGGAGGACGCCCCGCACCGTATCGCGCTCGGCTCGGCGGCGGGGATCTTCTCGTCCATCCTGCCCATCTTCGGCCAGACCTTCGTGGCGATGCTCATCGCCCGCCTCGCCCGGGCCAACGTGATCGCCAGCATCCCCTGGTCGTGGATCTCGAACCCGTTGACCACCCTGCCGCTCTGGTACGCCGGCTACCGCATCGGCCTGTGGTTCATCCCCGGTCCGCAGCAGGTGCTCAGCTACACCGACCTGCGCGAGCTCGGCCAGCACGTCCTCGACAGCAGCTGGAGCAGCGCCTTCTCCGCCATGGTCGACACCCTGGGCGGGATCCTGGTACCGCTCTGGATCGGCTGCACCGCCCTGGGGCTGGCCATCGCCGTGCCGGGCTATTTCCTCGTCCACGCCATGGTGGTGGCCCGTCAGGCCATACGCGCCGCGCGCCAGGGCGCCTGGCGGGTCTGAAACCCGGGAACGGCGGGCGGCGCCAGCACCAGGTCGTCTCAAATGCCAGGCTTCCTGGGCGCGCCGGCGTCCCGCCGGCCGGACCCGTCGGATACCGCCCATCGCTGTCTGGGCGTCACGACGCCAGCGCCATTCCCCTGCTTGCGCGCCCTGCCGCACCCGACATATTCCCCGCCCCGCACGTATCGGCTCCCATCGTCTAGAGGCCTAGGACACGTCCCTTTCACGGACGCGACACCGGTTCAAATCCGGTTGGGAGTATGTGCATCGCCTCCCGTTTCCTGCGAATTCCTGATCTGGACGGGACGGGCAGGTTCCTGGCATCGCCTGCGGACAGGAACGGTGGGGCCGTGGTGGGTTCATGGGCGGTAGCCGGCAAACGCATGACCGTTTCAGTCCGCGACCTTGCCCCGTCAGGCCGGACGCAGATGGTTCGCCGCTCATGCAACGCTGGTCCACCCGTCGTGATATCGGGCATGCGGTGCTCGACCGCCAGCATCGGGGCATCGCCGAGGCTGCCTGGGCGTTGTCCGCTCTGACGGCGGCGGCGCCGCGGCAGGCGATCGCCGGCCTGGATCGCCTCATCAGCCTGTCGCAGGCGCATTTCCGCACCGAGGACCGGCTCATGGAGCGTTCGGGCTACCCGCGGTTGCGTGGGCATCAGCAACTGCACGAGGGCCTGCTCGCCGACATCCTGCGCCTGCGCGAGGAGGTGCGTACGGGCCGCTGCCGGCTTGATCGCCGGATGAGCCTGCGCGTGATCGAATGGTTGCAGCATCATACCTCCGAGGCTGACCGTGGTCTGGTGGCGCATCTGGCCGCGCGGCAGGCGGAGCCACGGCGGATCGCGACCGGCTGCGGTTGCCGGCGCCCGCGTCCCGCCGATGCTCGCGCGCGTGGCAGCCACACCTCCGGCACCGTTGCGACGCTGGCGGGTCCGCCTGATCTGGACCGTCCTGCTGGTCGGCGGCCTCGTCGGCGGGCTGTACGGACTGAAGCAGTTTCTTGAAAGCGGGACGCTTGCCCGCGAAATGCAGGGCCAGTGGCGGGAGCACGGCCGCCCCGGCCATCTGAGCATCGGCTCCGTCGAGATCCTGAGTTTCCAGCATTTCATCCTGCGCGAGGTGAGCCTCGCCGAGCACGGCGCCTTCGGCATCGCGCGCGAACCGGTCGCCACGGTGCAGACGATCGAGATCTTCATGTATCAGGGCACCTTGCATCCTGAACGGGTCGTGGTCAGCGGAGCGCGCCTGCGCATGGACGAGGACAGCCGGATCCTTCTCGAGCAGATCGCCGAGTTCGAGTCCAGGCAGCCCGGCAGCAGCCAGCCGCGGACGCTCGATCTGCAACTGTCGGGCGAGGCGGTGTTCGCGAGCGGGTCGGTGATCAGCCGGATCCAGGGCCAGTTCGAGATCCTCGGCCCGCGCGTGCGCGGGACGGCGACCGGCGTCCTCGACGACCGCCAGCTCAAGGTCGAGATCAGCGGCGATGCCGGCGAGGGCGGCGCCCGCCGCTACACCTACCGCTTCGTGCAGGCGACCGCCCGCCTGGGCGCCATCCTCGATGCGGCGCAGCGTCTCTTCCCCAAGCTCGGCGGAGTGCCGGACGAGGTCCGCGCCTGGTTCCCGGACGTGGTCACCCTCGACGGCAGCGAGCTGGTCAACGATCCCGGCGCCAACACCTGGGATGGTCCGATCAACCTGGCCTGGGCCCGTGGCGGGTCGCTGCGCGGCAACCTGCATTACGACTCGGCGAAGGTGCTGCTGACGAAGTTCACCCTGAACGATGACGCCATCGGCACGACCGAGGATGGCGGCCGCCTGCTCTTCGACCAGCGCAAGGAGCTGCTCACCACCGAATGCCGGGTGCGCCGGGTCGGCAGCCGGCCGCCGATCCCGCCGGAACTGCCGCGCGAACGCCTGCGCAAGCTGCTGCCCACGATGCTGGCCGAGATCCCGCTGCGCCGGGCCAGCCCGACCGGGCCGCGCCTGGAGTTCACCGGCAGCGGCCGGTCGCGGCTGACCCTGGAATGGATCCCCCGCGAGCCGCTGCGCATCACCGCCGCCGACCTGCCGCTCGACCTCGCCCAGGGTTTCGTCCCGGCCCCGCTCGAGGTCACCGATGGCCTGCTCACCCGGCTCGACGCCCGCATCGGCGCGAACCTCGAACGGCTGCTCCTCGGCGTCGAGGCCGCCCGGCTGCGGCTGGGCGCCTGGACCTTCGGGCCGGTGGACGCGCGGGCCGGCACGGCCGAGGAAGGGCTCCTCCTCGAACCGCTCGCCGGTGGCGGCATCCGCCTCGCGGCGGTGCTGCCGTCGATCGGCCGCTTCGCCTACAGCGGCACGGCCGAGAAGTCGGAGGTCCGCGCGACCATGGCGGCCATGGAGGCGATGATCGCACGCTGGCATGGCCCCAGCGAACTGCCCCAGGTGCGGGGCGGCGCCGATCTCACCCTGTCGCTCGAACGCCAGGCCGAGGGCGGCTGGCTCGCCCGGATCACCCGTCTGGGCCTGTCGGATGCCGGCCTGCCTGATTCCTTCCAGCACCTGGAGACCACCCTCAAGGGCGAAGTCCTCTGGAAGGATGGCCAGGCCCGCATGCGTTTCGGCGGTCAGCTCCTGCGTGGCGGCATCAACCTGCCCGGCCGTCTGGTCGATGTCGCGAGCCGGACCCCGATCTTCACCGCCGTCGCGGCCCTGACCCCGTCCGGCAATGGTCCATCGGGCTGGAGACCGGGCAGCCTGGCCGTCGAGCAGATCCTGATCCGCGCCGCCGTCCCGGGCGGCGATCCCCGGCCGCAGGATTTCTCCGCCGAGTTCACCGGCAGATTCACCACACCCGACCTGTCCGGCTCCCTGCGTGGCGTCATCGACAACGCCGACCTGGACTGGTTCCTGAACATCGCCCGCATCCGCGACGGCCGCCTCGCCGGCAAGGGCGGCGTCACCTTCGCCGCCAGCATCGCCAAGGGCGGGATCAACGAGATCGCCGGTTCCTTCCTGCCCTTCGGCAACGACCTCACCCTCGGCCCCCTGACCGTCAGCGGCATCACCGGCGAGGTCCAGTTCAAGGCCGCCCGCGAGTGACCGCCCTGCCGGTCAGATGGCAGGTGCTGGAAGAAACGCGGATTCTGGGGAAGGGTTTGACTGTACCGCCGTGGGTTGCGCCCCGCTGCAACGGGATCCATGCGTGCGGCGGATGTCCAACCGTAGGCGGGGCAGCGCAGCGCCCCCGCCGTCACCGTTCGGTCGCGGTCAACACCGCCAGGACGCGCGCAGACCGTCATTCTGGGCAACCACGGGGTCCAGGGCTTCAGCCCTGGCAGGGCGTGGCGGGACGGAGTCCCGCTGTAAAAGCTCCCGCTACAAAAGTCGCAGGTGGAACCCGCCATCGACGTTGATCACCTCGCCGGTCGAGAACGGCAGGTCGCCGCGCGCGATCGCGGCGATGGTGCGGCCGATGTCGTCGGGCTGGCCCCAGCGCTTGATCGGGGTCAGGCCGCCGGCGATGAGGGCGTCGTACTTGGCCTTCACCGGGCCGGTCATGTCGGTGGCGATCACGCCGGGGCGGACCTCGTACACCCGGATGCCGAGGTCGGCCAGGCGGGCGGCGAACAGCGCGGTCATCATGCCCAGGCCGGCCTTCGAGATGCAGTAGTCGCCGCGGTTGACCGACGCGGTGTAGGCGCTGATCGAGCTCACGGTGACGATCTGGCCGCGGCTGCCGGTGGCGTCCGGGGTCTGGACGGCCATCGCCTTGGCTACCGCCTGGGTGAGGAAATACGGGCCTTTGAGGTTGATCCGGATGAGGCGGTCGAAGCTCTCCTCGCCGGCTTCCAGGATGTCGGCGCGCACGTCGGGGGCGACGCCGGCGTTGTTCACCAGCAGGTCGATGCGGCCGCCCCAGCGGAGGGTCTCCTCGACCAGGCGGGCGCGGTCGGCGGCGACTCCGACATCGCCCTGCACCGGGGTCGCGTCGCCGCCGGCAGCCTTGACCAGTCCGACGCATTCATCCGCAGCGGCGCGGTTGCCGGCGTAGTTGACCACCACCTTCCAGCCGATGCGGCCGAGGGCGACGGCGATGCCGCGGCCGATGCCGCGCGAGGATCCGGTGACGAGGGCGACAGGCATGGGCGGTTCTCCGTGGGGCGTGGATGTTTGGCGGACGGGGTTCGGGGTCAATCGCCGGTGGGCAGGTCGTCCGCCTCGCGCCATGAACGGCGGAATCCGTCGGCGAATGCGCTGAAGCATCCGGCCGCGATCGCGTGCCGGCAACGCGCCATCAGGCGCTGGTAATACGCGAGATTATGCAGGCTGAGCAGGGAGCCGCCGAGGTGCTCGCCGGTCTTCAGCAGGTGATGCAGATAGCCGCGCGAGACCCGCGCCGCCTGGCTCGGCGTGTCGGCATCGATCGGCTGCGGATCGCGGGCGTGCTCGGCGCGCTTGAGCCTGAGCGGCCCGGCGTCGGTGTAGGCGATGCCGTGCCGGCCCATCCGCGTCGGCAGGACGCAGTCGAACTGGTCGATGCCGCGTGCGATGGCCTCGACGAGATCAAGCGGCGTGCCCACGCCCATCAGGTAGCGCGGCCGGTCGGTCGGCAGCAGCGGCACCACCGCGTCGAGCACGCGGTTGCGCTCGGCGGCGCCTTCGCCCACCGCCAGCCCGCCCACGGCGTAGCCGGGCAGATCGTGGCGGATGGCGTCGGCGGCCGAGGCGGCGCGCAGATCGGCGTGCAGGCCGCCCTGGACGATGGCGTAGAGCGCCTGCACCTGGTCGCCGCCGTGCGGACCGGCGCTGCGCCACGCCGCGACGGATCGTTCCAGCCAGCGCGCGGTGCGGCCGACGGCGGCCTCGACCACGCCGCGTTCGGCGTCGGACGGCGGGCACTCGTCGAACGCCATGATGATGTCGGCGCCGAGGGTGCGCTGGATGCGGATGCTCTCCTCCGGTGTCAGGTCGAGCAGGCCGCCGTCGAGGTGGTTGCGGAACTTCACGCCGGCCTCGCTGATCGTGCGGTTGGCCGCCAGGCTGAACACCTGGTAGCCGCCCGAATCCGTCAGCATCGGCCCGCGCCAGCCGGTGAAGGCGTGCAGGCCGCCGAGCGCGCGCACGGTCTCGGCACCGGGCCGGAGCGCGAGGTGGTAGGTGTTGCCGAGCAGCACGCCCTGGCCGAGTTCCTCGGCCTGCTGCACGGTCACGCCCTTCAGGCCGCCCAGCGTCGCCACCGCCATGAAGCACGGGGTCGCGACGCGGCCGTGCGGCGTGTCGAGCCGGCCGGCGCGGGCGCGGCCGTCGTGCGATTCCAGGGTGAAGCGGACGGGGTCGGGACGGGCGTTCACGCGCGGATCACCACAAGGCCCGCAATTGCAGGTGCGGCCCGCCGTAGAACCGGCCCAGGATCGCCTTGGCGTTCAGGCCCTGCCGCGCCAGCCACCAGGCGCTGATCTGGCTCATCCCGACGCCGTGGCCGTAGCCATAGCTGGTGAAGCGGTAGCTGACGCGGTCGTTCACCTGCACCCGCTTCGGGCTGTCATCGCTCCAGCGGGTCGAGCGCAGGCTGGTGCGCCCGTCGCCGGTGGCGCGCAGGACGGGTTCGAGCCCCATGCGGAAGACGTGGGCCGAGATCTCCTCGCGCTCGCCCGGGGTGTGGGTGACGACCACGGTCTCGACCCGGCTGTCGGGCGGCGGCCGGCGGCGACCGACCTCGACCCGCTGGACATAGCCCATCATCTTCCCCGTCGGCTGGATGATCTTGCCGACCACCAGGCCGATCTCCTTGGCGCTCACGGTGACCTCGCTGCGCAGATGCGATCCGGTCAGCCCGAGCGCCCGCGCGGCCGGTTCGCAGGCGGGATCCTCGACCGGGCGCATCACCGTGGATCCCAGCGCGACCCGGCGCGAGTAGTCGGTGCCGCCAGGCTCGATCGTGTCGCTGGATGCCGTCCAGCCGCCGGAGGAGGCGCAGAAATACGGCGCGAACAGGTTGACGCTGTTGGGCCCGGCCATGGTCACCACCCCGCGCGTTTCCAGCGCCGCGCGCCGCACCGAGGCCGTGACGCGCAGGGTCCCACGGTATTCCTGGTCCGAGGTCGCGGTGTCGGTGATGTCCCAGGCCTGGTCCGGCTTGGCGCGGGCGCGCAGGCTGCGCTCGAAGGCGTAGGAACGGCTGACGATCGCCTGCGCCTTGAGCGCCTCCAGGTACCAGCCCGGCTTCATCTCGACCCCGACCACGCCCTCGACGTAGGCTTCGAGCGGCAGCTGGTTCACCGCGATCAGGGCACGCGGGCTGTGCAGGCGGATCTCCAGGTTGCCGCGGTAGCTGCGGCGCTGGCGGTTGAAATCGATCGCGAAGACGCTGCCCCGGTCGGCCGCCTCGAAGGTGCGCAGGTCGCGCAGGGTCAGCTTGTTGCCTGAGGTCGGCGGCGGTGGCGCGGCGGGCTCGGTGCGCAGCGGCTGGAGCCAGATCCGGGTCACCGGCCAGCGCACCTCGCGCATCCACTCCGACGAGATCAGCACCAGCCCGTCCGAATCCGGCAGCACGCGCAGGCGTGAACCGGTCTTCAGGGTCAGGCGCCGTTCCAGGCTGTCGTCATCCGGCGTCACCAGTTCAGACGGCTGCAAGGCCACCACCGAGATGTCCTGGGTGTAGGTCGGCACCGGCTGCGGCGCGGCATGGTTCTGCAGCAGCACGCGCACGCCGCGATCGCCGATCGACCGCTCGGCCGGAGCGAAGACCGCCTCGCGATGCTCCTTCCGTACCGCGATCGCGGTGGTGGCCAGGAACGCCAACGCCATCCCGCCGAGAACCACTCCGCGCGCGATCGTGATCCAGCCGCTGGTCATGGGCGGGGACGGTAGCGGGGCAGAAAGGGCACGCCAGCCGGTCGAAGGGAGGAATCAGCCCTGGATTTTTCCAGGCAGGAGGCTGGAGGTTGACTGCCGGCGAACCACGTTAGTCAATACGGACCCATGGCCAGCACCTACGAGATCCGCGACCCCATCCACCGCACCATCATCCTCGACGAGGTCGAGCGGCTGGTCGTCGACCACCCCTGGGTGCAGCGGCTGCGCCATGTGCGGCAGCTCGGCTTCGTGCATCTGGTCTATCCCGGCGCGGTGCACGATCGTTTCCAGCATTCGCTCGGGGTGATGCACCTGGCCGGCGAACGCTTCCGCAAGCTGGTCGCGGCGAAGCCGGCGGGGCTGGCCGGGTATTCCGCCGACGATCTCGCCTACGCCTACCGCCTGGTCCGCTTCGCGGGCCTGCTCCACGATGTCGGCCACGCGCCGTTCAGCCACACCGCCGAGGCCTTCCTGCCGGCGGTCGAGGCGGTCGCCCCGCCGGCCGACTGGTACCGCCAGGGCCAGCGCCCGGCGGAGCGCCAGGCGACCCACGAGGATCTCGGCCAGGCGGTGCTTCACGCCCTGGCGGCCGGTGGCGTGCTTGACGATCCCCTCGCCCGCGATGTCGCGGCGGTGCTCAGCGTGAAGGTCCGGCGCAGCCGCCGCCTGGGCGAACTCGGACCGCTGGTGTCGATCCTGCGCGCCCTGGTCAGCGGCGAGATCGACGCCGACCGCTGCGATTATCTCCTGCGCGATTCGCACTTTTCCGGCGTGACCTACGGCAGCTACGATCTCCAGCGGCTGGTCGCCACCGAAACCGTGGTGAACGGGCCGCACGGGCCGGAACTCGGTCTCGACGTGCACGGCGTGCATGCCCTCGAAGGCCTGCTCATGGCGCGCTACCACATGTTCGTGCAGGTCTATTTCCACAAGACGCCCCCGGCGTTCGAGTACTACCTCGAACGCGCGATCGAGGACGGCGAGCTCGCCTTCGATCTCAGGCGCGGCGTGGCGGATCTCGTCGACCTGCGCGACGACACCGTGATCGAGCGCCTGTACGCCGCGCGCGCCAAGGGCTGCCCCTGGAGCACCCGCATCATCGAGCGTGAACCGGCCAAGCTCGTCCTGCGCGAGCGCGTCGGCGCGGACCAGCAGGAGAACTTCCTCGCCCAGGTGCTGGTGTCGGCGCTCAAGGATGCCGGCTGCCACGTCTTCACCCGGCGTTCACGCCAGACGTTCACCCGTCTTGGCGACAGCGGCACGGTCACCGGCGAAGACACCCATCTGCTCTGCGAACGCCGCGTGCTGGGCCGCACCCTGGTCGAACCGGTGCAGCTGCACTCGGACCTGCTCGCCGGCTTCAACCGGCCGATCGATCTGCAGCACACCTACGTCCTGCGCCGCGATGCCGACAAGGCGCGGGCGGTGATGGAAAAGCTCGACGCCTGGAGCACGACGTGAAGAGCGCTCGCGGCGGCGTGCGGAAGCGCTGACAGGTCAGTTCTCCCCGATGCAGTAGAGGAAGGCCGAGGACTGGATCAGGAGCTTGTTCCCGTGCGGAACGATGCCGGCCAGGTTGGTGCCGAAATAGGACGGGGTCCCGCGATAGCACCCCGAGAATTCCCAGGGGTCGAATTCCGACAGGTAGTTTCTGACCACGTAATCCGCGGGCGGATCCTTGAAACCGAGCAGATTGAGGCCTTTGTTGGCCTTCCGTGGATTCTTCGGGTCGCTGATGTCGATGACCCGGAAACCGCTCAGCGCTTTCCGGTCGGCACGACTGCGTGGAAAGCACGGGTCCTGAGAGTCGGCACCGAGGGATTCCTGGGTGATCAGGTACCTGCCGGCGATCACCGAACTATTTCCGAGTCCCGCCATCTGCCCGAGCTTGGTCCCGGTCTTGCGGTCGTAGATGCCGCCGCGCGCGCCGAAGAAGACCTCTTCCGTCGCGGCCGGGACGTTGAAATCGATGAGGACATCCTTTTCGGCCTCGTACAGCAGGGTTCCCGTCGCGCTGTCGGGCCCGGTCATCGCGATGCGGTAGCATGCGGACGGTTCGGTGGGTCCGCTCGTGCTTCTTCCGCCGACCAGGATGGCGTCCCCCCAGGCGAGTATGTGGTAGTGCGGGGCCTTCGGTTCGCTCCGGAACTCGCCCAGTTCCTTGCCGTCTGAGAGCCGGAGGATCTTGTGGTGTTCCGGCAGGATCAGGACATCGACCGGGGTGCCATCCCGGTTGGCGATCCGCAGTGCCCGAATTCTCATGAAGTTATTGTGTTTCCAGGCATAGGTCCACTTCGTCTCCCCGGTCCGCTTGTCCAGGCCGAGCAGATTCGCGGAATGGCGGTCCTTCACGACCAGGAAATCTCCGCAGAGCAGGGGAGGTCGGCCGAACGGAATGATTGATCCTCCGCTCTCGCGCTTGGCCCAGATCAGACGGCCTTCCAGGTCATAGCAGACGATCTGCCCCTGACCGAAGACGGCATAGATGCGTTCCCCGTCACTGGCTGGGGCGGAATCGGAAAAGCCGACATAGCCGCTCCAGGTGGTGTTCAAGGGAACCTTGAGGACGTTCTGGCAATACTCGGCAACTTTGGACTTCGGCAGGGAGGTTGGTCTACCCGCATGCAGCTGCTTGAGGGTTGTTGCAGCATCGTTCGTCTGTTCCCAGGCGGTCGTCAGGGCGAGATCCTGGTCAAGGGCCTTGACCAGGGCGGGGTCGCCGAACTTCTCGATGTCTGGACGGAACTTCCGCAGCATCCGGCTGCACTTCGCCGCCCGTTCCTGGAAGCCGATCGCGTCCTCCGTCTTGAAATCCCGGCAAACGAGCCCGAAGGGCCCCCCCCGACCCACCATGCAGATGGCCATGGCCAGGTTGATGACCACCTGCGCCTGCTTCGCCCGCTCCTTCGGCTGGCCATCGCACAGCAGCGGCAGAGCCTCGCGCCGCCAGAGCTCCTTGCCGGTGTCCAGGGCGTAGCATGAGACCCAATGGGGATGCCCCAGCACGATGACCCGGTCGCGGATCACGATGGGATGCGCGAATCCCCAGCCAGCCACCGGCGATTTCCAGCGGATGTTCGTGCTCTTCTGGTCCGCGAAATCCCAGACCTTGGCCGTCTTGGCCGTGGGTGGATTGCCGTAGATGCCGGGCAGGTCGATCTGGACGGGCGTGCCTTCCGACCATTCCGTCGGGGGATTCGCTCCGGGATAGCAGCCATTCCCATCGGCGCGGAAGCTGATCGGCCGCTGCGCGGTGGGGACGAAGTCCGCCGCACCATACAAGGGTTCACGTGGTGGCGTTTCGCCTGCCATGACAGCCGCTGCCGTCAGGCAAAGCAGGGCCAGGCTCGAAGATGGGTTGGGATGCATGGGCTTTCCTAGCGGTCTGGGGGCAGGGCAGGACCAACGCAGTCGATCCTGCCTAGGATTATAGGGGTCGGATCTCACCAAGGTCAATTGTCATTACGCCGGAAGACGCCGCGTCGTTCCATTCATTCCTGGATGAAAACATACGTTCAGCGATCAGTTGCCCGTCGCCACGATCCAGGAGCATGGAGACATGACGAGCCGGAACGCGACGCCCGACCTGGACCCCGGCTGCATCAGGGCCAGCACCGTCGTCGTCCCGCCCTCTCCGGCTCTGCCCGGTCAGGAACACGCCCACCACGAACTGCTGCTGCCCATGTCCAACCTGTACCTCCTCCATCGTCGTGAGGGATTGGACGAAGCGCGGCCCGGCCAGGTCCTGCTGGTGCCGGCCGGCACCTGGCATCGGACCGGTGTCTGCCGGGAACCGATCCACCTGCTGGTGGTCCAATGGCGCAGCATTGATCTGGCCCCCTGGTCGCTGCCGGCCGCAGGCGTCCATCCGGACGCCCATGGCCGCCTCCTGAGTCTCGCCTATTGGCTGATGTCGATCCAACTCGTGCAGGACGATCGCACCCAGGAGATGCGCCGGCATCTGTTGCGGTTGATGGTGGCCGATCTGCACACCGCCTCAGTCCGGCCATCGTTGCCGCAAACCGGTGAAGAGCTGGTCGCCGCTGCCCTGACACTGCTGGGGCGTCTCCATGGCCACGCCTGGTCCCTGACCGAACTGGCCCGGCACTTCGGGATCTCGGCGACCCGTCTGGGCCAGCTCATCCGCCGTCACAGCGGTCAACCGATGACCGAGCATCTGCGCCGAGCGCGCTTGGAGCACGCCCTCCACCTGATCCGCCAGACCCGGCTGCCCTTGCAGGCCATCGCCACCCGGGTCGGCTACCGCAGCGCCTTCCATCTGTCATCCAGCATCACCCGGTATAGCGGCCGCAGTCCTCGGGAGATTCGTCGCGAAGTCCGTTGAATCTCGACCGCGATCACCCGAGGGTCGGATCTTCCGCAGGCAGCAGGCGCGATCGCCCAGGACGGCACGGAAGCCAGCTCGTCCAGAGGTCATCGCGAGTGGCGGCAGTCGCCAGGGGCACCGCAAAAGCCGGCCTTCCTGGGAGCGCCGGCGTCTCGCCGGCCGAAACAGCAGCATCCGCAGGAAGCCGCCACCCGGCTCTGCGGCGACCAGGCACGTCGCCACCGGCCGGTCCGTTCTCCGCGCGAGACTCATCCCCGGGCTGTTTACAGAGGATTCACCAACAGGTTGACGGACCCAGGTACGGTTCCGTTGGCCGCGAGAGATTGATCCCTAGGTAACAACCGGAAATCCGTGCGGGCCGAGGCCCGACGATCCAGGCACTATCGTCAACCTGTTGGTGAATCCTGAATAGCGTCCTGGTTGATGACAGGAGCCGTCGGAACCGTAGGTCGCGCATGGCGGATCTCCCCTTGCGATTCCAGGCGGCAATCGACCCTGTGCGACCCGACCACATGCCATGACGAGTTCTGCTGCGTCCACCCCGCCCGGTCTCGCCCGGCTCAGGCTGCTCAACACCCTGGTGGGCGGCGCGAGCTACCTGTCGGTCAGCATGGCCTCGGCGGCATTCTTCCAGGCTGGATGGAGTTTCGAGACCATCGGCTGGTGCATGGCGATCGCCAACGTCTTCTATTCCGTCCTGGTCAAGGTCGGAGGGGGCCTGTCCGACCGCTGGGGACGGGCGCGCACCGCCATCCTGGGCGGACTGCTGGGCGTGGCCGGCTGCGCCATTCCGCTCGTCCTCGCCGGGCCATGGCCGACCGCCTGTGCATTGTTCGCCGTCTTCGCCGCGGGTGCGATCTTCTTTCCCGGCAACGTCGGCCTGTTCTCCGACGCCGCACCGGTGCCGGGGCAGCAGTCCCTGCCCCTGCATCGCACGGTGTCGGGGTACAACATCGGCTGGTCGCTGGGAAATCTTCTCGGATTCATGACCGGCTGGCTGGTGCCGGGCGAATGCACCCGGCTCGGATTCGGCATCGCGCTGCTGGCGTTTGCGGTGATCGCCCCGGCCCTGTGGCGCTGGCGCAGCCTGCCGCCCAGCCCGCCGCGCGCCGAAGGCGACCGCACCGCGCATCCGGCCCTGGGCCGGCTGACCCTGCTCGGGCGTGCGAGCCTGCTCCTGCACTGCATGGGCGGCATGGCGGTGATCGGCCTGGGCGAACGCGCTCTCAAAGGATCCTGGCCGACGCTCGATGTGAATGCCAGCCACCACCTGATCAGCTGCCTGCTCGGCGCCTATGCCGCCGGCTACGTGGCGTGTTTCTGGCTGCTCGGCCGCTGGGGCGGCTGGGTCATGCGGCCGCTGCGGCTGAGCGCCTTCACCGCCGTCGGCATGCCGGCGGCGGCCGGATTGCTGCTGCTCGCCGGGCAGGCCGCGCAGCCACCGCTGATCCTGCTGATCGCGGCCGGATTGACGCTCGGTTTCAGCTTCGGTGGCGTGTACACGAGTTCGATCTACTACAGCCTGCGCGTGCCCACCGGGGCTGCAGCCGCGGCGGCCTGGCATGAGGCCAGCCTGGGCATCGGCAGCTGCATCGGACCGATCGTCGCGGCGATCGCCCTCACCGCCTGGCAGAGCACCACCTGGGGTTGCGGGGTGTCCGGACTCGGGGTCTGGGTGCTGATCGTCTTCGCCGCGATCGCCGTGCTGCAGATCGCCCTGTTGCCGGGGATCTTCGCCCGGTTGCGGCGTTAGGCGTTCACTCGCGGGAGGACAACCCCTCCAGCAACACCGCGCACGCCTGGGCCGGATCGTCGTCGGGGCGGAGTTCTCCAGCCAGAACCAGGCGTTCAGCGATGGCCCGCTGCAGGAACATGCGCGCCTTGGCGAGGCGGCGCGAGGCGGTCGCGAGGGACAGGCCGAGAGCGGTGGCAACCGCGCGCAGGTTGCGGCCGTCGATGAGGTTGGCGCGCAGCACGGCGAAGGACTCGGGTTCGAGGGTGCCGTCGCGGGACCAGCGTTCGAGTTCCTCCAGCGCCTGCTGCACCACCGAGACCGCCCAGGCGCGGTCCATGGCCTGCTGCTGGTCGGGTGCGGGGGCGTCGCCGCTCAGGCGTTCGATCGGGGCCTGCTCGTCGTCGGCAGCCTGCGCGTCCAGGCTGGCATGGTCGCGTCGGCGCGCGTGGCGCAGGTGGTTGCGCGCGGACATCCAGGCCAGGTTCATCAGGTAGTAGCGGAAGCGGCTGCCGGAGCCTGGCTCGGCCCTGGCGAGCAGGTCGGACTTGCCCAGGAGGTCGAGGAGCACCTCCTGCACCACATCCTCGATGCGTTCCGGGCGTTCACCGGCGAGCTTGCGCGCGAGGTAGGTTCCAACGGCATCGGCATAGAGGCCGATCAGCACCGAGACCTGCTGCGGTTGTCCCGGCAGGCGGGCGATCAAGGACCAGCGCGTGGCGGGGAAGGCGGACGGATCCATCGCTTATCGCTCAACCGAGCCAACGATCGCAGAAGGCGCGCGCCGCCACCGGCGAGGCCGCGCCCTGCACCAGCACCCGGCCGTCGGCGAAGGCGGTGGCGGTGACGTTGCCATCGACCCAGCGCACGAAATGGCCGTTGGCGAAGGTCGTGCGTCCGGCCAGCAGGCGCGCGGCGGCGGCGAGGTCGAGCGCTCCCCGGCGCACCTGCACCGCGTCGCGGCCGCACAGCACGACCACCGGATCGTCGCCGCTGCGCAACAGCGGTCGCGTGGCGTCCACCCCGCAGGCTGGGCAGGCAGGGTCGCGCGCCGTCGTCAGGTTCACCTTCTGGAACCCGCCGCGCCAGAGATCGCACGACCATAATTCCCGGCGCACGCTGTCCACGTCGCCGACCAGGATCTTGAGCGCCTCGGCCACCTGCCAGGCGGCGACCAGATGCACCGCCGGAGCGATGATGCCGGCGGTGTCGCAGGTCGGCATGTCGCCGGCGGTCGGCAGATCCGGCTGGATGCAGCGCAGGCAGGCGGTGGTACCGGGCAGGATCGCCGCGCTGACGCCGTAGGCGCCGACGCAGGCGCCGTAGATCCACGGCGTGCCCAGCAGGCAGCAGGCTTCGTTGACGAGATGCCGCGCCAGGAAGTTGTCGCTGCCGTCGATGACCAGGGTCGCCCCGCGCAGCAACGCGACCGCGTTGGCGGCGCAGAGTTCGCTGACCAGCGGTTCGCAGGCGATCTCGGCGTTGATCAGGGCGATGCGGCGGGCGGCGGCGATCGCCTTGGGCAGGCAGTCGGCGGCGTCGGATTCGGTGTAGAGCGTCTGGCGCTGGAGGTTCGAGCTTTCCACCACGTCGCGGTCGATCAGCCGCAGCGTGCCGACGCCGGCGCGCGCCAGCTGTTCGGCGCAGGCTGATCCCAGCGCGCCGCAGCCCACCACGGCCACGGTCGCCGTGCGCAGCCGGCGCTGGCCATCCGTCCCGATCGGGCTGAAGCGGATCTGCCGGCTGTAGCGGTCCTCGGGGGCCATGGCCGCGATGAGAGGGGGGCGAGCAGGTTTGGCAACGCTCGCGCTCAGGGCGGGACGGGCATCAGCGGCTCCGGCGCCTTGGCCGGGGCCGGATCGGCAGGCGGCTCGATCGCGGTGGTTTCACTGCGCGGCGCCTCGTTGAAGCGCTTCAGGATCTGGGTGAGGCTCGCCGCCTGGGACGAATCCGGCTTGGCGGCGATGGCCAGTTTGAGCTGGGCGATGGCGGCCTTCTGGTCGCCCTGCTGCAAGGCGACGGAGGCGCGGCCGAGGTGGATCTCCTGCCGTCCCTGGCCGAGGACGGTCGGATCGGCGAGCAGGTCGTCGATGCTCTTCGCCGCCGCCGCCAGTTCGCCTTTCTGGATCAGGACGCCGATCTCAGCCCGCATGCGGACAGCGAGGTATTTCCCTTTCAGTTCGCCTTTGCCATCGGCATCGGCAGCGAGGATCGCGGCGACCTCGGCATCGTAGCTGGCGATCAGCGTCTCGCCGGGGATGCTCAGCGCCGCGTCGAGCAGCCGGGCCTTCTCCAGGCCCTTGGCGGTGGCGGCCTGTTCAAGCAGTCCATCGCGCCTCGTCTTGTTCGCCGACAGCTCCTTCAGGTTCGCGAGGAAGCCGGCTGGACCTGCTTCCTGGTAGCCGGTGCGGGCGAAGGCGCGGCCGAGCGCATCGGTCAGGATGACGGTGGGGAAGCCCTGGACCCCATAGGCGGCGGCGAGCCGTTCATTGCGCTCGCGGATGGCGGCGGGCTGCTCCTTCTGCTGCGGGAAGTCGAGTTCGACCAGGATCCATCCCGTGGTGACGACGGCGAGGAATTCGGGATTCAGCATCACCTCGGCGGTGAGCTTCTTGCATGGCGGGCACCAGTCCGAACCGGTGAAGAACAGCAGCAGATCCTTGCTTTCCGCCTTGGCCCTGGCCTTGGCGGTGTCGAGATCGGTGAGCCAGGGCGAGGCTCCGCCGGCGACCGGTTCGCCTGCGCTCGTCAGGCACGTCGACGCGAGGAGCAGCAGGAGGGAGAAGAGAGGAGCCTGGATCCGGTTCATGGTGCTCCCGTCGTCAGGATCGGCTTGGTTTGGCAAGCCGTTCCTGACCGGGTATCGGCGTCGACTCGTGTCAGATTCCCTGTCCCAGGGCACAGTCGCGCGGCTCGACAGGGCCGTTTTGCCGCCTAGCGTCCCGCGACCCACCGAGCCCCACCCTCCTTCCCCTCCAGGGTTCAGCCCCCATGGCCTACCTCCAGAAGACTTCGCCCGACTCCCCCACCATCGCGGTGTTCGCCCCCTGCGATCCGCGCAACGACGACGCGGCGCGCGTCCGCGCGCGCAACATCGTCAGCATGGTCGGACGCGTGCTCAAGGGCATCCGCCTGCCTCAGGGCGTGAAGCCGAACATCGTCGTCGCCGACCAGACGGTCGAACGCGAGTCCGATGCCGACGCGGTCGCGCTGGAGTTCCGCAAGGCCGGCGCCTCGGTGATCGTCCTCGTGCCCGACACCTGGTTCTACCCGGGCCGCACCGCGATGGCGCTGACCGCGCACTTCCCCCAGGCCTCGATCTGCTGCGTCGCCGGCAACAACGCGCCCAAGCCGGGCGTGGTCGGCGTCGACGCGGTGGTCGGCGCCTACGCCCAGACCGGCCGCCTCTGCCATGCGATCATCGGCAACATGCCCGAGACCGGCACCGACCCCGAGTTCGACGACAAGTCGAAGGCCGAGATCCTCGACCTGGTGTGGGCGATGACCGCGGTGCAGTGGATCCGCGGCAAGCGCGTGCTGTGCGTCGATACCGATTCCATGCAGATGGAGACCGCGCTCAACCACGTCCACGCCGCCCGCCGCGTGCTCGGCCTCGAGAGCACCCGCGAATCGATGAAGCTCTTCGCCGACATGATCCGCAAGGATGGCGGCTACGACGCCAAGGAGCTGAAGGCCCTGTACGACTGGACCGTCAACAAGCAGTGGAAGAACCGCATCTACCCCGATGTGGAAGACCTGTGCCGCAGCAAGTCCACCGTCTACAGCGATCCGGCCAAGGTGAAGCCCAAGGCGCTCAGCGCGGCGTCGAAGGCGTCGCTCCTGGATGAACTCAAGCTCTACCTGATCCTGCGCAACTACATGCGCGACCTCAACGCGGTCGGCGGCGGCTGGACCAGCCAGCTCGCCTGGGGTTCCGACCGCAACGGCACCCCGATGGCCTGCGCCGACATCGCCGAATCGCTGTTCAACAGCACCTTCGACCATAAAGGCAAGAAGCACGCCATCCCCTTCGCGACCGAGAACGACTTCCAGGGCCTGCTGACCATGCTCAGCTATTCCGCCCTGACCGGTGGCGAACCGGTGCTCTTCGCCGACTTCCGCAAGGTCTACGAACCGTGGGAGATCCAGCGCAAGGCCGATGAACTCGGCATCGCCCTGGATCCCAAGTCGGCCTACATGCAGCGCGGCTGCATCGACATGGACAACTCCGGCTCCGGGTCGCTCGACTGGGCCGGCCCGAAGGGCTCGTACCTGTTCGAGGTCTTCAAGCACTACTTCCCCGGCGGCGGATTCTCGACCGGTTACGTCTCGCCCGCCGGCCTCAAGTGCCAGGCCGGCCGCATGGCCTATTCCGAACTGACCGGCACCTTCACCATGATCCAGGCCGAGGCCGAATCGGTCGAGCTGCCCGGCCCGATCAGCGAGGCCTTCTGCCACGCCTCGTCGTACTCGTGGCCGCACACCTGGATCACCTTCGACCAGGTGCCGGCATCGGTCAGCAAGTACGGCTGTCCCGCCAACCACATCCACATGGTCCAGCACCTGCCGCGCCGGCGCTGGCAGTACTTCAGCGATTACGCCAACATCCTGAACTTCCGCTGGGAGAACACCCCGGCGTTCACCGAGGGCGTCGATCGCATGGAACCCATGCTCTACCGCATCTCGGGTGGCGAGACGGTGGCGAAACTGCGTCTGTCCGGCCGCTGAGCCGGGCGGGATCCGGCTACGGCGAACCGCGCCGACGATGGGGCCCGCGCCCGTCGTCGGCGTTTCCGTTTGCACCCATGACCGGCAGCGGCATCCGCAGATCAGGGCGCCGCGAGCGCGTCGATGCCATCGCGTTCGATCCTGGCCATGGCGGCGGCGACACGATGGATGGTCGCGATGTCCGCCGCGACCACGAGGCAATGCGGATCATCCATGGGGATGATCGTCCAGCCCGGCAGCTTCCAGGCGGCCGGATCGACCTGGCGCAGGAGGATCGATGCGATCAGCGCGTCGTCGCCGGTCCGCCGGGCCAGATGCGCGATGGGCAGCACCGCCAGGCGCCGCCGCGCCGCGGGATGCTCGCGATCCAGCGGCGGTGTCCGACCCAGGCACAGCGCTCCGCGGATGAGCGCGACGTGGATGCCATGGGCGGCCAGCAGCGCCGGCAGCTGGCTCAGCGGCCCCGCCGGCAGATCCACCTGGCAGGGGGTGCTGGGCGCGATCGCGCCTTCGAGCGCGGTGGTGAGGCGGAACGCCGTGGCGAGTCGTTCCGCGAGCCCGCCCCAGGAGGTGGCCTGGATCGGTCTTTCCGACTGGCGGCCGGCGAGGGCGGATCCGGGGTCGGGCAGCAGCGGCGGCACCAGCGGCTGCGGATGCTGGAGGATGGACAGCAGTTCGACCAGGCGGGCATGGCCGTCCCCATCCAGGCTGGCCGACCATTGGCCGGTGTCGGGATCGGCGCTGATGGCGGCATCGCCGCCCAGCCACGGGACCATGGCCGCGCGCACCAGCGGCACGAGTCCGGGTCGCCCGTGCAGACCGGTCGGATACGCGCCGGCGCTGCGCTGGCCGCTGGGGAGGGTCTCGGCGCGGGTGAGGATCGCCTTGGTTGAAGCACCCGGACCGGGCGGGACCGCCCACCAGCATCCGAGCGCATGGGCGAGCGCCTGCCGACGCGCGCCGGCGCCGGCGGCGATGAGATGCACGGTCAGCACGCGCGTCGCGTCGCGTTCGCGGCAGATGTCGTCGGCGGCGTCCTCGCGGTCGAGTCCGGCGGCGGCGAAGCGGGCCACGATCTCTGCCGGGGTGCGGGCCGGGCCGAGCAGGGGGGCGGTGACGGCCTCTTCGCCGGTCAGCCGGAGCATCGCACCGGCAAGCAGCAATCCGGCGAGGCTCACGGCGCGCCGGATGAGCGCAGCGCGCCGGCGCACGCTTCAGCGGCCCTGCAGCGAGGAGCGCTCGACGTGGTGCATCACCGCGTCATAGACCGCGGTCGGCTGCGCCGGCAGGTGGATCGGCGGATTGGCGTAGGTCGGGGTGATGTTGGGCAGGGAGCCGGCATGGTAGTCGGCCTTGACGTTGCCGAACTTCAGGCCGTGCGCGGTGCTGACCACGACGACGCGGTCGCCGGGCTTCACCTCGCCGCGTTTGACGAACTTGATCAGTCCCGCCAGCGCGACGCCGGTATGCGGGCAGTTGAACAGGCCGGTGCGGTCGGCCCAGGCGCAGGCGTCGGCGAGTTCCTGCTCGTTGGCCTGCTCGACCCGGCCATCGTGCTGCATCAGGCCCTTGATGGCCTTCGTGCGCGACACCGGATCGCCGATGCGGATGGCGCTCGCCTGGGTCTCGCCGGCGACCACCGGGGCGAAGTCCTTCCAGCCGGACTTGTAGGCGCGATACAGCGGATTCGCCGCCTCGGCCTGGCAGCAGACGATGCGCGGCATGCGGCTGATGATGCCCAGGGCGCGGATCTCCTCGAAGCCCTTGTAGAGCGCGCTGACGTTGCCGAGGTTGCCGCCGGGGATGAAGATCCAGTCCGGCAGTTCCCAGTCGAACTGCTGCACGATCTCGATGCCGACCGTCTTCTGGCCCTCGACGCGCAACGAGTTCATCGAGTTGGCGAGGTAGAGCTTCTTGTCCTCGGTGAGCTGCTGGACCACCCGCATGCACCCGTCGAAGTCGGTGTCGAGCGCGAGGGTGATCGCGTTGTTGGCGATCGGCTGGATGAGCTGGGCCGGCGAGATCTTGCCACGCGGCAGCAGCACCACCGCCGGGATGCCGGCGGCGGCGCAGTAGGCCGCCAGCGCGGCCGAGGTGTCGCCGGTCGACGCGCACGCCACGCCCATGATGCCGGGCTGCTTGCCGGACTTGATCAGGTGGTTGACCTGGCTCACCAGCACGGTCATCCCGAGATCCTTGAAGGAACCGGTGTGGCTGACCCCGCACTGCTTGACCCAGAGGTCGCGCAGGCCGAGTTCGCGCCCGAAGCGTTCGGCCCAGAACAGGTTGGTGCCGCCTTCGTCCAGGCTGACGATGTGCTCGTCGGGGATGTTGGGCAGGACGAGCTCCTTCTTGCCCCACACGCCGGACGAGAACGGCCATTGGGTGCGCTTGTAGCGGCCTTCCCACAGCTTCATCCAACCGGCCGCGCTGCGGGCGTTCAAGGCGCCCAGGTCGTGCGCGACCTCAAGCAGGCCGCCGGCGGGGCTGCGGTAGATGATCTGGTCGAGTTCCCAGCGTCCGGTGCCGGTTTCGGCATCGCGGAACCATGCGTCGTAGGTCATGTCATTCCCGGTGGGTGGCGCACGCCGGCACGGTCCAGGCCCGGAAGCGGCGTGCGGTGTGGATTCGTCGGCGGGGCGGCTAGGTTGGCCTGCGGCTGCGATCCGACAAGCCGGTGGCTCCGCCGGCCGTCCGCCGTCCTCCCAGGACCTCCTCATGCCTCTCGATCTCCTGATCCGCGCCGGCGATGGTTCCGAGCGCATCGTGCTCTTCGATTCGCTGACCCTGCCCTGCACCCTGGGCCGCGATCCCGACCTGTCCCAGGTGGTGATCTCGGATGGCCAGACCAGCCGGGCCCACTGCCGGATTTCGCGCGTCGGCGCAGACCTGTGGGTCGAGGATCTGGGCAGCCGCAACGGGACCTGGATCGAAGGCGAGCGCATCCACCGCGCGGTCTGGCCGCCCGGCCAGACCCTGCGCGTCGGCAACCACCAGATCACCCTGGAGGAGCCGCCGGAGGAGGAGCCCGAGGACAACGTCACCGGCAAGACCATCGAAGGCTTCGCCCTCGAAGAAGTGCTCGGGCGCGGACGCTACGGCACGGTCTACCGCGCGACCCAGATCGCGCTCGGGCGACCGGTCGCGATCAAGGTCCTGGCCGAGGAGTACCGCCGCGATCCCGCCAAGGTCGAGGCATTCCTCACCGAGGCCCGCCGTGCCGGTCGGCTCAACCATCCGAACGTGGTCCAGGTGCATGATGTGGTCGTGACCGGCTCGCATTGCCTGCTGGTCATGGAGCAGATGGCCGGATCCGCGAGCGAGCAGCTGCAGGAGCACGGCCCGTTCGCTGAAGAGGCCGTGCTCATCCTGATGCGCGACATCGGCGAGGCCCTGGCCTACGCCGAGAGCCAGCGCCTCGTGCATCGCGACGTGAAACCGGACAACATCCTGGTGAACGGCGAGGGGGTCTACAAATTGGCCGACCTCGGCATCGCGACCCCCATCGATGCGGATGGCAGGGCGGTCCAGGACCGGGTCTTCGGCAGCCCGCATTACGTCGCCCCGGAACAGGCGCGGGGCGGTTCGATCGACGGGCGCGCAGACCTCTACGCCCTCGGCGCCAGCGTCTGGCACCTGGCCACCGGCAAGCCGCTTTGGAGCGGTACCACGCGGCAGCTCGTCAACCACCACCTGAGTTCGCCACTGCCCGATCTGCGTTCCCTGGCCACGCAGCTCTCACCCCGCGTGGCGGCGCTGATCGTGCAGCTGCTGGCCAAGGATCCCGGACAGAGACCCGCCGGGGCCACCGAACTGGTCGAGACGGTGCGTTCGCTGATGGCCAATCCGCGCATGCGGACGGTCCCCGTCCCGTCCCGTCGGCGTCTGCGCCGCCGCCGTCGCCGCTGATCCTTTGCCGCAGAAGACGAAGAACCCCAGGCGATCCGCCTGGGGTTCTTGCTGGATACGCGCCAGTCCAGACGGCCGTGTCTACTTTGCCTTCTTCCCCGCACCCTTCGAGACCTGGGCATAGCGGTAGTACACTTCCAGGCTGAGGATGGTGTAGCAGGTGCTCAGGATGCGGCCGGTGTCGCTGCCGTGCCAGTGCTTGGAATCCGCGAAGTTCCAGCTGCCATCGAAGCAGCCGTCGCCTTTGCGCTGGGCATTGACCAGGATGTCGCGCACCGTTTCGTTCCACTTCTTCCACTTTTCACCACCAAGCTGGAAGATGCCGAGGGTGTTATAATAGTTGAAATAGGTGTTCAGATTCGCCCATGAGGTCGGCGTCTGATTGTTCATCACCCAGTTGGCCATGGTCTCGAGCATGACATCGCCGGCCTGATGGCCGAGGAACACGCAGGCGACCAGGCCGACGCAGGCGAGGTGGGCGCCGGCGGTCTTGTCGTTCGCCGCGTCCATGGTGTAGGGGAACACGGATTCGCCCTTGTAGATGTCGAGCGTCGCCCAGTTGGGATTGGCGGCCTTCCAAGTCCGGTTCAACCAGTTCTTCGAACCATCGATGCCAGCCCCGACATCCAGGCCGGCGGCCAGACCGGATTTGAGCGCCATCACGTTCCAGCCCGATACGGATGAATCGTTGCGGCCTGGATTGGGAGCGACGTAGTCCCAGCCGAATTTTCCATACGCCTTGTCGACGGCTTTCGGATCATCCGCCTGGCAGGCGAGGATGCTGTTGATGCCTTTTTGCGCCGGATCCTTGAGGTCGGCGTCGTTGGTCATGGCGTACGCTTCGCAGATGGCCATGACCGCGACGCCGTTCTCGTAATTGCGTGGTCCGAAGCGTCCGTCCGGCTTCTGCATCGAGACCAGGTATTCGACGCCGCGCTTCACCGTGTCGCGGAACTTGTTGGCCGTCTTGTGGTCGTATCCGGCCCCAAGGAAGCAGAGCAGGGCGTAACCGGTCATGGCGATGTCGGCATTTCCCGCCTGGGCCTTGCCGGGTTCGCACTTGGGATCCTCGGTGCAGTTCATCGGGTAGTTGACGGTGTCCCAGACGCCGTTCGGCGATTGGTGTTTCTTCAGCCAACGCAGGCCGGCCTCGACCGCCGATTCGCTGCCGCGGCTGCCCCCATGCTGGCCGATGGCGCGTTTGCGGCCGCCGCCGTTGCGGAAGCCGAACATGCCGGAGGAACCGCCGCCGGCGCCGATCGACATGAACGCGCCCGGGCCGCCCATCTCGCTGTCGGCGACGGCCTCTTCGCGGCCCTTGGGCTGCGGACTGTCGCTGTCCTCATCGCGCATCGCGGTCTCGATCGGCAGATCGAGCGCGGTGATCGGGTTGGGGGTGTCGGTGTCCTTGACGACGTTGATCTCGACCTTGGTCTCGAGCGAACGTTCCTTCGGCTTCTCCGGTTCCTTCGTGGGCGGAGGGATGTTCGCCACCCGGGTGGCCGGGGGTTCGAAGACTTCCGGTGTGGGTCCGATGACGTAGTAGATCAGGACGATCAGCAGGATGGCGTGGATGCCGCCCGAGATCAGCCAACCGGTCCAGCCCAGGTTGGATTCCTGGTCCTCCTGTTCGCCTTCCTCGAGCATCTCCTCGTCGAGGTTCTCCTGATCGGGATTCTCAAGCTTGGGGTCGGTCATGGCAGGCTCCTGCGCCCGGGGTGAACGGATCGCAAGGGGTGAACGGTCGTCCCCGGAAAAGGTTCACGACCGCTGCGGACGTGGCCTCGCGAGCAGTGCTGTAGGGCGGTTATTCAGGATTCACCAACAGGTTGACGGATAGAACCTGGATCGGCGGGCCTCGGCCCGCACGAATTTCCGGTTGTTACCTGTGGATCAATCTCTCGCGGCCTCCGGAACCGTACCTGGGTTCGTCAACCTGTTGGTGAATCCTCAATAAGTCACGTGTCGGCAACGAGAAGCGTCTGCCAGCCGGATCGACACGGGCTGTAGGAGGCGTATCCACGACGCATGCGGACGCCCCCATCCGTCCCGCCTTGTTTTCCCCGTCGCCGCCTGGGCCGTCGCTGACCGATGGGATCAGGCCAGCAAGAACCCCAGGCGTATCCGCCTGGGGTTCTTGCTGGATGCGTGTCAGTTCGGACTTCGGGTTTGCTTACTTGCCCTTCTTCCCCGCGCCCTTCGAGACCTGGGCGTAACGGTAATAGACTTCCAGGCTGAGGATGGTGTAGCAGGTGCTCAGGATGCGGCCGGTGTCGCTGCCGGGCCAGGCCTTGGAATCGGCAAAGTTCCAACTGCCATCGAAGCATCCATCGCCTTTGCGCTGGGCATTGACCAGGATGTCGCGCACGGTGTCGTTCCATTTCTTCCACTTTTCCCCGCCAAGCTGGAAGATGCCGAGGGTGTTGTAGTAATTGTAGTAGGTGGCCATGTTGGCCCATGAAGTGGGAGTCTGGTGGTTCATCACCCAGTTGGCCAGGGTTTCCAACATGACGTCGCCAGCCTGATGGCCGAGGAACACGCAGGCGACCAGCCCGACGCAGGCGAGATGGGTGCCGCTGGCCTTATCGGTCGCTGCATCCATGGTGTAGGGGAACTTGGATTCGCCCTTGTAGATGTCGAGCGTGGCCCAGTCGGGATTGGTGGCCTTCCAGGTCCGGTTGAGCCAGTTCTTGCAACCGTCGATGCCCTGTCCGACATCCAGGCCGGCGGCGAGGCCGGACTTGAGGGCCATGACATTCCAGCCCGAGACCGAGGAGTCGTTGCGGGCGACATTGGGTGCGACGTAGTCCCAGGCGAACTTGCTGTAGGCCTTGTCTGCCGCCTTCGGATCGTCGGATTGGCAGGCGAGGATGCTGTTGATGCCTTTCTGGGCGGGATCTTTGAGATCGGCGTCGTTGGTCATGGCGTAGGCTTCGCACAGGGCCATCACCGCCACGCCGTTCTCATAGTTGCGCGGGCCGACCCGGCCGTCCGCCTTCTGCACGGACACCAGGTATTCGACGCCACGCTTCACCGTATCGCGGAACTTGTTGGCGGTCTTGTGGTCGTAACCCGCACCCAGGAAGCAGAGCAGGGCATAGCCGGTCATGGCGATGTCGGCGCCTTCCTTGGGGCCATGGACAGAATGGCCGGGTTCGCACTTCGGATCTTCCGTGCAGTTGATCGGGTAGTTGACGATGTCCCAGACCCCGTTCGGCGACTGGTGCTTCTTCAGCCAGCGCAGGCCGGCCTCGACCGCCGATTCGCTGCCGCGGCTGCCGCCATGCTGGCCGATGGCGCGTTTGCGGCCGCCGCCATTGCGGAAGCCGAACATGCCGGAGGAACCGCCGCCGGCGCCGATCGCCATGAACGCGCCCTGGCCGCCCATCTCGCTGTCGGCGACGGCCTCTTCGCGGCCCTTGGGCTGCGGGTTGTCGCTGTCCTCATCGCGCATCGCGGTCTCGATCGGCAGATCCAGCGCGGTGATGGGGTTCGGGGTGTCGGTGTCCTTGACGACGTTGATCTCGACCTTGGTCTCGAGCGAACGTTCCTTCGGCTTCTCCGGTTCCTTCGTGGGCGGAGGGATGTTCGCCACCCGGGTGGCCGGGGGTTCGAAGACTTCCGGTGTGGGTCCGATGACGTAGTAGATCAGGACGATCAGCAGGATGGCGTGGATGCCGCCCGAGATCAGCCAACCGGTCCAGCCCAGGTTGGATTCCTGGTCCTCCTGTTCGCCTTCCTCGAGCATCTCCTCGTCGAGGTTCTCCTGATCGGGATTCTCAAGCTTGGGGTCGGTCATGGCAGGCTCCTGCGCCCGGGGTGAACGGATCGCATGGGTGAACGGTCGTCCCCGGACAGAAGGTTCACGACCGCTGCGGACGTGACTTCGCGGGCTGGACTGGCCGGGAGTTAAGCCACGTATCGGCAGCGGGAAGCGTCGTCTGACCACATCGCCACCGGCTGTGGGAGACGCTTCTCGCTGAGATCATCGCCGCCAGGCCCAGTGACGGTCGGCGAGCGTCAGTCCGGAGGGTGAGGCCAGCGGCGCCACGCGCGACCGCAGCAGCACCTCCGGCAGGTCGACCGCGAAGTTCCCTGGCCAGATCGCTGCCGTTCCATCCCCATGGCAGACAATGAGCTGGGTGGTGAGGGGGGCGATCCAGCGGATCGGCTTCGCGGCCGGGATGACCGATTCGCCGTCCTGGCCGCACAACACCAATTCCGTACCCACACCGAGCGGCCCCGATTGCACCACCGATCCGCCGTCCAGTCCGGGAACCCAGATGGCGGCACCGGGCAGGGCGTTGTTGGCCTGGAAGCGCCGCACCGCGAGCACGGTTCCCAACCGGAGATCGACGACGTGGACCAGATGTTCGCCCTCGACCACCAGGGCGATCCCGTCGCGCACATCGAGCCCGATCGTCGGCGCGCTCAGGAACGAGGTCGCGGGCCAGCGCACCGCCCAGGATTCGCCGCCATCGGCCCGGTTCGCCACCAGGGAGACCCAGGTGGCGTCGCGCTGGAGGGCCAGCACCCCGTCGGCGATCAGCCAGGTGCCGTCGTCGCGTCGCTGCGGCGATGCGCTGGCGGCGACGCTCGTGCCGTCGACCAGCGGCTGGCCGGGTCTGGCCTCGGGAAGACTGGGCTGCAGCCGTGGTTCGGGCACCACCTGCAGACGGTGGTTCCAGGTGCGGGGATGCCGCCACAAGGCGTCCTGGGGATCAAGGCTGACCGGTCCGGGCTGGCCGGCGACAGCCTGCAATGCCTGCGGCAACGCCGATCCGTCGCGGCGCAGCGAGGTTGCCAACAGGGCGCGTTCGTCTCCTGCCAACGGCCAGGAATCCAGGCCCGCGACGAGATTGAGGGCGAGCCGGGCCCGTACCGCCGTGGCCTGGAGCGCCCGTTGGCGGATCGGGTCGGCATCGGTGGGCGGATTCCCGGTCGCGGCGAGGGCCTCGGCCGGCCGCCACGCCGCGAGCAGCAATTGGCCCCGTTCGACGGCATCCTTGCCGGCCAGGGCCGAGGCCAGGCCCTGGATGCGCCAGGCGCGACCGTCCGGGTTGGCGACGAAGACGTTCCCCGCGATGTCCTGGATCAAGGTGACGCCTGCGCGGGCGTCGAGCCCATGGTCGAAGCGGGCGCTGATGCGGTCGTCGGCGACCAGCACCACGGTGGTCGCGGTCAGCCACCAGCTGTGCCGGCCACGCACGATCGGGGGCGCAAGCGGAGGTTCGGCCAGCCGCAGGCGCGAGACGTGGCCGCTGATCAGATCCATGCGGTAGAGTCGCGATCCCAGGCCGAACCAGGCCGAGCCGGCCGCCACCGCCCAGGCCCGGACGCCGGCTGGCGGAGTCGGCAGCGCGAGTTCCCGGCCGTCGCTGCCGAAGGCGCGCCAGCCGAGCGGTCCGCTGACCACGGCCGCACCTGGGCCATGGACGACGCTCTCGGCGCGTTCGAGGCGGTGCTGCCAGAGCACCCGTTGCCAGGGATCGACCGCCAGCAGCCAGCCAGGGACGGTCATCCAGCCATCGGGGATCGCCGGTGTCCGGGGTGGCCCTGCGACCGGTTCGGCCGGACCCGGTTCTGGCAGCGCCAGGGCGGGGTCTGCATCGGGGGATTCGCCCGCCAGGCGGCTGGCGATCGCCAGTCGCGGGTCGTCGGTCGCGGTCGGATCCGCAGCGGTGATCAACCGGTGCAGACAGAGGAAATCCGCGAACCCCCCGCGATCGAAGGCGCGATCGCGGCTGCGCCGCAGTTCCTGCAAGGCGCTTGCCGCAGGCAGGAAATCGACCGCGAGGCGATCGGCGCTGGCGTCCCCGCTCGCGGTGGCTTGGCGGTAGAGCTGATCCAGGCGGGCGAGGACGCTGGTCCGCTGCTGCGGGGTCAGTCGTGCCAGGGCGGCGGGCAGGACGAGGGTCCAACGTCGTTCGCGGCCGGGCCAGCGCGGATCGGCGACCGCCGCCAGCAGGGTGGCCGGGGATGCGGTGTCGAAGGCCTTGGCATCGCCGCCCGCCAGGGCCTGGAGGATGCGGGTCGCCTCGGTCGCCGCCGTGCCCTGGGTCGGCAGGGGATCGGCCCCGGTCAGCGTCGCGGCGAGGATCCCCAGGCCCAGGCGGACCAGCCCGGCCGCGCGGGCGGAGCGCGATCGTGGCGGCGCCGCGCCGCCGCGCAGGTTCCCATCTGCAGGTGCCACGCGGCGAGTCTGGTCCGCATGCGCCCATGTCGAGCGCCGGCAGGCGCACCGGATCCGGTCTGGATCACGCGAGACGGTTTGGTTCAAGAAAGACGGCAGACCGCAGCACGATGGTCGGCGGATTCCCTGCCGCACCGATCTGACACACGGCGCCCCGGGGGCAGCCTGCGGGGTTGGCTGCCTGTCCGGGTGGGACTAGGGTCGCCCCGATGCACAAGCCGCAGTCGCGAGGCCGCATGCTCCGGATCCTCCTCAGCCTCGCCGTCCTGCTCGGGATCGGCGGTCGCATGCCGCTCGCCGCCGAGGAGTTCGACCAGAAGGCGATCCTCTCCGCCGCCCGCGCCGCCGACGACACCTACCGCCGGCATTTCAGCGCCCTGGTGCTGCGCCTGCGCGATCCGGCGGAGAAGACCCGCATCGCCACCATCGGCCATCTCGCGCGGTTGCAGGATCCGATGGCGATTTCCCATCTCCAGCCATTCCTCGAGGCCGCCAGCCACACCTCGGCCGAGGTCATCGCCGCCTGCCTCGCCCTCGAGCATCTCAACGCGGTCGGTTCGTCCGACGCCCTGAAGCGGTTGCTGACGCATGCCGATGCGAATGTCCGCCTGGCCGCGATGAATGCCCTCAACCAGTTGAACCGCGCCGGCACCGCCGAGTGGCTCGACCGCGCGAAGAAGGACGACGACGCCAGCCAACGCCTGGGCGCGATCACCGACCTCGGTGCGACCGCCGCCGCCGAGGCCGGCGAGACCCTGGTCAAGGCGCTGGCGAAGGATCCACGCCTGCTCGTCCGCCGCTCCGCCGCCATCGGCCTGGGCCAGCTCGGCGACCGCACCTATGGCCCGGCCCTGGTCGACGCGCTCTGCGATGCGGATGCCGGCGTCCGCCGCTATGCCGCCGAGGCGCTGGTGAAGGTCGACTACAAGCCCGCCATCCCGCACCTGCTCATCGCGTTGGAGGCCAACATCGCCGGCGACCATCTGCGGCGCTGCCTGAAACTGCTCTGCGGCAACGATTTCGGCTTCGATCCCCGCGCCGATCTGGTCAAGCGCATCGAGGCCATCGATCGCGGTTTCGCCTGGTGGAACGAGCACACCAAGGAATTCGCGGCCGCGCCGAAATAGCCGCCCGGTTTATCGTACCTGGCGTTTGCGCGGTCTGGCCGCCCGGCTGGTCCGGCGCGGGATCAGGGTCAGGTCGAGCTCCTGCGAGGCCACCGCGACGCCAGGCCGGGCGATGCTCTCGGCGATCGCGCGGGCGGCCCAGTCGCCGAACTCGGACATCGGCTGGCGCACCGTGGTCAGGCCCAGGACATCCATGAGCGGCAGATCGTCGAAGCCGATGACCTGCACGTCCTCGGGCACGCGGCGCTGGCGGCGGGCGAGCTCTTCGATGGCGCCGACCGCGAGCAGATCGTTCACGCACACGATGCCATCGAGTTCCGCATCGGCCTTGAGCAGCGCGGCGGCGGCCTTGGCTCCGGCGGCGGGCGACACCTCGGTCGCGCGCTCGATCGCGGCGTCGTCGCCGGCGACGGTGCGGAAACCTTCCTCGCGCAGGCGGAACGGCACCGCCAGCACCGGCCCGCCGATCAGGCCGAGACGCTTCGCCCCGCAGGCGACGAGGTGGCGCGCGGCGAGGGCGCAGCCGTTCAGGTTGTCGACCGAGACCGTCGGGATGCCGGGCAGGGGGAATTCGATGGAGACCACCGGGATGCCCAGCCGTTTCAGCTGGGCCTGGCGGTCGGGGCCGATGCCCATCGAACCCAGGACGACGCCCTCGGCCGACCGCTCCGCGACGATGCGGTCGAGGAAGCGCTGCTTGTCGGTGCGGCTGGCGACGTTGCAGAGCACCAGATCGATGTCCGCCTGTGCCAGACCGGACGCGAGCGGACGCGAGATCGCGTAATAGAACGCGGCGCTGAAGAACGGCATCAGGGCGGCGACGCGCGGCCGGTTCGGCCCGCCGGTGGCCAGCCGGCGCGCCGCCCGGTTGGGCCGGTAGTCGAGTTCGCGCATCGCCTGCTCGACCCGGCGCCGGGTCTGCGGCCCGACCTTGCTCGACCCGTTCAGCACCCGGCTGACCGTTGCGATGCCGACCCCGGCACGGGTGGCGATGTCGTAGATGGTCTGGGGTGCGCTCATGCGGGTTCGGTTCTTGCCATGGCCTGGCCAGCAGGCGTCAAGGCATAGCGCTGGCTGCGGCTGTTGGGTTCATCGGGAAGCGTCATGCGGATCAGGCCGGCGGCCAAGGCCGGTCCCAGGTAGGCGGTTCTGACATGGCGGCGATCAGGGCATGGACGGAGCGTCCAGGCCGGCATCCCCAGGGCAACGAGGCGGCCAGGACAAAATGGGCTTCAGCGCCCCAGCGGCCGGGTGCGCGTTTCCGGCGTGGCTGCCGGAGTCGGGGGCGTCGTCAGCGACGTGGTCTCCGGGCGGCCGGGCGGCGTGGCCGCGCCGGTTGCCTGGCGGTCCAGCTTGAACGCGACATCGGGAGTGAGCGGGCCCAGGGGCAGGGCGACGGTGCCGCGCGCGTCCGCGACCACCGTGGTGGCCTGGGCGATCGTGCCGGTGGCGCAGTTCCAGCGTTCGCAGCGCCAGGTGGAACCGGGCGATCCGGTGGCGGCCTCCAGGATCCCGCCGTCGGCCAGCGGACGCTGCGGCAGGCGCTGGTCCGATCCGCTGATCCAGGCGTAGTAGCGATGGTGCTCGCGGCCGGCCATGCCGAGCACGCTGACCGCATTGCCGTTGCCGCGCCATTGGGGTTGCGCGATCCGGTAGCCCTTGCCGCGCCGATCGTCGTCGGCGAGGAAGCGCGCCACCGTGGCGTAGTCGCGCCAGCGGTCGGCGGCATCGACCCAGAGGTACCACCAGAATCCGGTATCGCCGCCGAAGGGCAGGCAGGCCTGCATCCACACCCCGGTGCGCAGTTCGGCGGACAGTTCGCTCTGGCCGTTGTTGACCCAGCGTCCGCCCCATTCGCCGATCAGGGTCGGACGTTTCAGCGACCAGGCCGGGAAGCAGTGGTCCAGATAATAGGTGAACGCCCGGCCGAGTTCGCGTTGCCCGCCGCCGAAGCGGTTGCCCATCTCGGACTGGAAGGCGGTGTAGCAGTTGCTGTTGCTGAATCCGAGTCCAGGCGTGCGCCAGAGCTGCTTCGCCCGCCACGGATGGCTGAAATGGATGCTCACCGGACGCTGGAGGGGGTCTTCCTGCCTGAACCAGGCCAGGCTGCGATCCACCCAGCGCTGGACGATCGGGCTGTGGCCGTCGAAGTCGTCGAGCGCGGCCTCGATGTCCCAGGCGCCGGTGAACTCCATCTCGCTCGACAGCACCCAGGCGGCGAGGCCGGTGCGCCAGCCCCAGCGGGCGTTGATATAGCGCAGGCGCTTGGCGTGGATCTTCCAGACCTCGTCGCTGGAGAAGAACTCGCTTGGATGGTCGCAGGGTCCGCCGTTCACCCGGTTGTACGGGCTGCCGGGATTGCGGCCGGCCGGATCCCATTGGGAATCGACGCCGGGGGTGCCCTGGGCGCGGATCGCCGGCGAGGTCATGCCGTGGTTCTGGAGTTCGACTTGCAGATAGACGCCCTGCGCCGCGGCGAGATCGAGGATGCGGTCGAGCCGGGCCGCCTGCTGCTGGCTGTACCAGGTCAGGCCGCCGTAGTCGTCCCACTCGCGCGCCCATTCCTGGCCGCACCACCACGGACTCATCCAGACCCGGGCCCAGTTCATGCCGGCCTTGCGCATCTGGGCGAACCAGCGCTCGTAGGCGCCGGTGCCGAGGCGTTCCCAGTCCGCCGAGGAGGTGAACGGGAAAGCGCGCACGTCGTCGCGCCGGTCGCGCAGGGCCTCGGCGATCAGGTCGTCCTGGCGATCATCGCCGGGCGAGCGCAGGTTGATCCCGAGCGGATACCACCACGCGCCCTCGGCTGTCTCCCACCACAGCGGATCCGTGCGGCAGGTCCGCACCGGCACCGGGAATCCGGCGGATGCCTCGGCCGTCACCGCCACCGACCGCCATGGCGATTCCGCCGTCTTCCAATCCTCGCGATCCTTGATGCGGGCGACGATGCGGTAACGCCAGGTGCCGGGGGCGGTCGGGGTGAACTTCCAGCGCCAGCGGCCGGGACCGGCGAGGATCGCCCGTTCGCCGCCGTTGGCGGGCGCCAGCCGGTAGGGCACCTCCCACCAGGCGGGATGGCTGCGCTTGGCGCCATCCGGGCCTTCGACCTCGCCCACCACATCCGCATGGTCGGGATCGTAGGGATTCAGCGGCTGGCCTGAAAGCTGGAACGATGCCGAGATCGGCGACCAGCGCGCCAGCGAGGTGGGCGGCGAACCGGTCTCGGTCCCATCTGCGCTGAGGTCGAGGAAGCGCAGGGCGGCGCTGGCGCTCTCGACCGGCCAGCCGAAACGCCGGACGCGGTCGAGGAAGAGGCTGGCCGGCTTCGCGGCGTCGGGTCCGGTGGCGTGGCAGAAGGCGCTGATCCCCATCGCGCGCACGCGGCGCCGGACCTCGGCGCCCCAGGGTTCGTGGTGGCCGACGGATTCCCAGCGGGCGTTGTCGGAGAAATCCGCCAGCACCTTCTGCCAGCGGCCCCCCCCCGACACGGCGGAGAGGCGCTGCTGGAACCAGCGGTGGTGCTGGTCGGTCACCCACACGTAGAGCTGCACCACCGTGCCCTCGCCGGCCTGCACCAGGGCGTCGAATTCCAGGCGGTCGAGGTTGAACAGGTTGCGGTCGAGCGGGATCTCGACCCCGCCGGTACGCAGCGCGCCGGCGGCGGCGAAGGGGATCGCCAGCGATGATCTGCCCTGGCTCGCGAAGGACGAACTGGTCTGGAGCCGGGAGCGGTCGCCGCCCAGCGCGGAGAGAGCGGATGCGCGCCAGCCCTGGGTGTGGTCCTCGAACCCGAACCAGGCGCCGCTCTTCGCCGGCTCCGGCTTGCGGAAGTCGACCGCCTGCGGGTGGAGGATGGCGCAGGGTCGGCCATCGCTGGCGGCGACGAGACCGACCATTCCCACGAGGAATTCGCGCAGGCGCTTCACCTGGGCGTCGTCATTCGCCGACCGGGTCAGCCCGAGGCGCCAGCCCTCCAGACCCGGACTGGCGCGCATGCGGGCGATCAGGTCGCGCGCCTGCGCTCGCCAGGTCAGGAGCAGCGCATCGTCCTGCCAGATTTCGAGCGGATGGCGCAGCGGACCGCCCTGGACGCTGGCCCAGGGCGAGGTGCCGAAGCGGAAGGCGCCCTGTTCCTCCGCCAGCCACTGCGGCAGCAGATCGACGCTGGCGCAGCCCGCCGCCGCCAGCGCATCGACCGCCGTCGCCTGCGGCCACGCGGTGCCGCGCGTGCCACGGAAACCGCCCCAGCCCAGGCGCCAGATCAGGGTGGGGGCCGGGCAGGGCGGAAACGTGGCGGCCGGTTGCCGGATGAAGCCCTCGCCGCGCACCTGCGCCCACGGGCCGTTCCAGGCCGGACTCGTCGGCACCGGCAGCGACGGCGTGGCGGGTGGTGCAACCACCTCCGACGCGGCGATCCCGTCTGGGACCGGGAAATCGGCCGAGGTCCAGGTCTTCGTCGCGGTCTTCCAGCGCAGCCGGGCCGGAGCGGCGGGACGCTCGTCCGGCCGCAACCGCAGGACCCAGTACGGTCCGCCCTTGGCGCGCCAGCGACCGGTCGCGTCAGCGTGCCAGGGCTGGTCGAGGAACAGCGGCCAGGCGCGGCCATCGGCCGCGATCAGGTCGACCTCGCCGCCCACGATGTCGGAGGCGTCCCGTCGCGGCAGGCGCAGCCGCAGTTCGTGCCAGGCGCGCCGATCGACCCGGCCGGGGACGACCAGCTGCACGACCGGATCCGCGTCGCTCGGGCGATCCGCTTCCGGCCGCAGGACGACGTGCAGCGGGCGCGGCGCGCCTGCGCGACCCGGATGCAGCCGGAGCCTGAGCTCGCGCACCGTCGCCAAGGCGTCGCCGTCCAGGATCCCGGCATCCGTGGCCCAGTCGGAGGCGGAAAGCGGTACCGAGAGGCGGTCACGCCCCAGATCGCCGGCGATCGCGAGCGGAGCGGCGGTGGCGAAGAAGCGGTCGTCGGCGGTGACCAGGCAGATCTCCGCCCAGGCGTCGGCGTTGCCGCGATCCGGCGATTCCCAGGCCAGGGTCAGGCTGCCGTGGGCACGCCAGTCCTGCGCCGGTTCCAGCCGCCAGACCTGTTCCGCCCCGGATCGGATGGTGATCGCAGCGGTCCACTCCGCCGCAGACGCGGCGTGCAGCATCGCGAGAAGCGCCAGGATGATCCGCCGCATGCGGCAGAGCATCAGCGGGCGCGATCGCCGGTGGCGTTTCATCCGCCGCGCAACCTCTGCACTGCCTCCCACACCGTCGCAATGCTCGGCCAGCGGGTGCGCGGATCGTCGCCCCCGACCGCAACACCCCTGCGCGTCCATGGCCGGGTCCGGGTGGGATCGCTGACCCCGAAGACGCCCACCACCGGTGCGCCGACGGCGGCGGCGAGGTGCATCGGTCCGCTGTCGTTGGCGACCACCACCGAAGCCCCCGCCAGCACCGCCGCATAGGCGCCCAGACCGAGACCGGTCAGCGGCGTCGCGGCCGGTACCGCCGTCGCGCACGCGGCGGCTTCGTCCGGTCCGGGGCAGACGACCTGGGCGATGCCCTGTTCCGCCAGCGCGCGGCTGAACGCGGGCCACGAGGGCCAGACCTTGCTGACGCCGTTGATGGTGCCGGCGGCGAAAGGGCAGAGCACGACGTAGCGGTCGACCGGCCCGAGGCAGGCCAGCGCGGTGGCGGCGCCAGCGAGCGCGGCGGCGGCCTCGCTGCGATGGCGGTCGGCGAGCGGCAGGTCCAGGCGGTCCGGTGGAACGCTGCTGGCCGCCCCGGTTGCGCCCGCGCCCGTCGCAACCAGCGCGAGGCGCCAGAACGCCTCGACCTCATGCCCGCCGGCGGTCTTGCGCACCGGCGTCGCGAGCAGCCAGGAACGCCAGTCGCCGCGGTAGCCGATCGCCGGGATCCCGGCCCAGCGCATCTGCAAGGCCGAACCGAAGGAGTTGGTGAGCAGCAATCCGCGCTCGGCGCCGCTCCCGGCCAGGGCGCGCGCCCCGGCGCGCAGGCCCTTGGGCAGGGCGTGCACGGACCAGCCGGTGCCTGCCAGCAGGTCGCGGGCCCAGCCGCGTCCGAACAGCCGGAGATCGCACCCGGCAGCGCGCAGCCGGTGCAGGGCGGGCAGGGCCATGCAGACGTCGCCGACCCAGTTCGGCAGGCGGACGGCGAGGACGTTCCCCGGCATCTGGTTCAGGTCAGTCCCAGCACGTCGGCCATGCCGTAGCGGCCCGGCTTGGCGGCGGCCAGGTGCGCGGCGGCGCGCAGGGCCCCGTTGACGAAGATGTCGCGGTTGTGGGCGAGATGACCGAGCAGCACGCGTTCGCCGTTGCCGACGAAGTACACGCTGTGGTCGCCGACCACGTCGCCCAGGCGCAGGGCGTGCATGCCGATCTCGCCGGCCTTGCGGGCGCCGACCATGCCCTCGCGCCCATGCACGAGGTCGGCGCGGGTGCGGCCGGTCGCGCCCAGGATCGCGTCGGCGATGCCGAAGGCGGTGCCGCTGGGCGCGTCCTTCTTCTGGTTGTGGTGCGCCTCGACGATCTCGATGTCGTAGGTCGGGCCGAGCGTCTTGGCGAGCTGGGCCGCGACCTTGAACATCACGTTGACGCCGACGCTCATGTTGAGCGCATGCAGCACGGGGATCCGCGTCGCGGCTGCGGCCAGCGCGCGTTCGAGATCGGCCGGCGCGATGCCGGTGGTGCCGGACACCAGCGGCATGCCGTGCGCCGCGCAATGCGCCGCGACGCCGGCGAAGGTGCTCGGATGGCTGAAGTCGATGACCACCGTGCCCGGCGCCACCGGCAGTGCGGTGAGCACCGGCGCAGGGCAGGAGACGCCGAGTTCAGCGATCGTCCCGGGTTTGAGGTCGACCCCGGCGGCGATGGTGAAACCGTCGGCCTTGCCGGCGGTTTCATGGGCGAGCGCGAGGATGCGGCGGCCCATGCGGCCGGCCGCGCCGTGGACGATGATCGGAATGGGCATGGGCGGGCATGCTGGACCAGCCAGGCCTGACGCAACCGGTCTGCCGGCGTGGTCGGGCTTCCTGGGAGCGCCGGCGTCTCGCCGGCTGAACAAAGCGGCATCCGCAGGATGCCACCAACCAACTTTTGCGGTGCCCGGTCGTGGTCGCGCCTAGCCACACCAGGGCCGTCCTGGCAAAGGATGACTGGCACGGGGCGAGGCCGGACGCCGCCTCCGGATCTTGCGGCGAGGGTTGGCGGACCTAGTTTGCCTTGACGTCCGGCGTTCGGCTGGCGGGCAGGAGGTTCCATGCAGGTGCGTTTGTGGGGGGTGCGCGGGTCGCTCGCGACCCCGATGTCGACGCCCTTGTTGCAGGACAAGCTGCGCGCCCTGCTCGCCGAGGCGACCCCCGCCGACCTCGCCACGCCGGAAGCGCGCGAAGCCCTGATCGCGCGCAGCCCGCACGCGATGACCTACGGTGGCAACACCTCCTGCGTCGAGGTCTCCTTCGGCAACCAGGTGTTCATCCTCGATGCCGGCACCGGCCTGCGCGCGCTCGGCCAGAAACTGAAGGACGAAGGCCGCGACAAGGACACCGGCCTGCACTTCTTCTTCACCCACTTCCACTGGGACCACATCTGCGGCTTCCCGTATTTCGGCCCGATCTACGCTCCTGGGCGCGAGATCGGCGTCTGGTCCGGCCGGTCGGACGCCGAACGCCTGCTGTCCCTGCAGATGGGCGACGCGCATTTCCCGGTCAAATGGGCGAACCTGCCCAGCAAGATCACCTGCACGCAGCTGCCCGAGGACGCCCCCACCGCCATCGCAGGTGCGACGGTCCGCATCCTGCCGCTCATCCATCCGGACAAGGCCTACGGCTACCGCATCGAGGCCGGCGGCAGGACGGTGTGCTACCTGACCGACACCGAGGTCTCGAAGAACCCCAACAAGGTCGCCGAGATCTACGCCAACTTCGTGCGCGGCGCCGATGTGGTCATCGTCGACGCGATGTACGGCTTCCTCGCCTACCACGACCACATCAACTTCGGCCACTCGACGATCTTCAACTTCATCGACTTCTTCCACGACGTCGACCTGGGCGAACTCGTGATCTTCCACCACGACCCCATGGCCGGCGATCCCGAAGTCTCGCGCCTGTGCGCCGACGCCCGCCGCTACCGCGAACTCGTCGCGCCGCATGCGACGTGGAAGCTGTCGGCCGCCTATGAGGGGCAGACCTGGCGTTTGTAGCGCCGGCTTCAGCCCACGCACAGGGGATTGGTCATTTGTCCAGGGTGATCCGGTGGTCCAGCCAAGGCTGATCAGGATTTCACCGCGATTCCATGCTCATCCAGGCCATGGCCGGATCGCCGCATCGTCAACGGCCGGATGCAAACCGGCGGTCCCAGGCGCAAGCCGTTTACCATCGTTTCCGTGACATTGAGGCCGAATGGCCCATCCCCAGCCGTCGGGCTAAAGCCCGACGTCCCAGCCGGCTGAAGCCGGCGCTACTGACCGTGGCGAAACCGTCGGGTTGGAGGTCCGTCAATTATTTCGCCGGCCCGGCCTTGAACCGGGGGTCGACGCTCACCCATTCGCTCGGCGACACCACGACCTTGCTTCCTGGGCTGGGCGGCGGCTTGTTGCCGTGGCGGAAGGAATCGTAGGGCAGGGTCAGCTGGCGGCCCTTGTCCGGTCCGTTCAGGACATCGACCTCGACGTAGTGCGAGACATACATGTTGCGGTGGTCGCCTAGCGGCTCGTTGACCATGTCCCAGACCTTGACCACCAGCAGCTCGCGTACGGTGCGGTCGGCGCCGGCGGCCTCCCAGGTGGTCGGCTTCACCCGGGGTGCGGGGCCGCAGGCGGTCAGGATGAGCGCGGCCAGGAGGGCGGGAAGGGCGTGGCCGAGGGGGTGCAGGTGTATCACCGCAGCAGTCTCCGGTTGACTTCCGCCCTGGACAACGAGAAGGCTTCGCCGCTGGCAGCACGCGATTCATCCGCCGGCGTGGAGCCCCCAATGACCTCCCCCCAGCCTTCCTCCCCATCCCTTGGCCTCCATCCCCTGGCCGAGGCGGCCAATGCCGCCCTCGCCAAGGACAACCCGGTCGTGCTCGGCCTGCTGAGCGAGCGCGGCAAGCGCTTCTTCTTTCCGGCCAAGGGCATCCTGGCCCAGAGCGCCGAGGCCAAGCAGAAGGCGAAGACCGCGAACGCCTCGATCGGCATCGCGACCGAGAACGGCGCGCCGATGCACCTGTCGTGCGTCCATAAGTTCTTCAACGGATTGAGCCCGGCCGAGATCTACGACTACGCGCCGAGCTACGGCAAGCCCGACCTGCGCCAGGCCTGGGCCAAGAAGCAGCGCGAGGAGACCCCGTCGCTGGGCGCGCATCCGGTGTCGAACCCGGTGGTGACCAACGCCCTCACCCATGGCCTCGCCCTGGTCGGCGACCTGTTCCTCGATCCGGGCGACGAGGCCCTGTCGAGCGACCTGATGTGGGAGAACTACAACCTGAGCTGGGAGACCCGGCTTGGTGCGCGCATCTCGACCTACGCCTTCTTCGACCGCAGGCTGACCGGCTTCAACATCACCGCGTTCACCCAGGCTCTGGCCGAGCGCAAGGGCCGGAAGCTGGTGGTTGCGCTCAACTTCCCCAACAATCCGTCCGGCTACACCCCGACCAAGGCCGAGGCCGGCGCCATCGTCAACGCTCTCATCGCCGCCGCCGAGGCCGGATCGAAGCTGGTGGTGGTCTGCGACGACGCCTATTACGGCATGTTCTTCGACGATGCCTGCGAACGCGAATCGCTCTTCGGCCGCCTCGCCCAGGCGCATCCGAACCTGCTCGCGGTCAAGGTTGACGGCGCCACGAAAGAGGAGTTCGTCTGGGGCGTGCGCGTCGGCTTCATCACCTTCGGCATCAAGAACGGCACCCCGGCGCTCTACAAGGCGCTCGAGGACAAGACCGCCGGCCTGATCCGTGCGGTGGTCTCGAATGTCACCCAGCCCGGCCAGTCGATCGTGCTGAAGGCCCTTTCCGACCCCGACTTCCGGCGCCAGCAGGCGGAAAAGGTCGCGGTGCTCAAGGCGCGCGCCGCGGTCACCGCGCAGGAATGCCGCAAGAGCGAGTACGCCGACGCCTGGGACGTGTATCCGTTCAACAGCGGCTATTTCATGTGCCTGCGCGTGAAGGGGGTCGAGGCCGAAGCGGTGCGCCAGAAGCTGCTCGACGAGCACGGCGTCGGTGCGATCGCCCTCGGCAAGACCGAACTGCGCATCGCGTTCTCGTGCCTGACCGAAGCCCAGATCCCGGGAGTCTTCGCCGCCGCCGCAGCGGCGGTGCGGGCGGTGCGGGGGAATTGACGACCAGGCGTCAATGACCCTGCGGACGGATGGATCCAGGGTTCCGCCGCCATTCCAGGCGTGAAGCCGGCCGGTGCGCCTGACGCAGGCGGCTATACGGCCTGAGACAATCGGCGTTGACCCCTTGGTGCGTCGACCACGCCGGGGTGGCGAACAGTGCGGGAGCACGTCGGAATCCCCGGCAGCGGAGACACTTGTGGGGACGCTGCGCCGTCGCCACACTCCACCAACGCAGCGCGGCCACCGCCGCCGCGTAGGCTCCAGCCAGGGGAAACCGATGCCGCCACGCCAGGAACGTCCGTACCGCTCGGGGTTCACCCTGATCGAGATGCTCATCGTCATCACCATCATCGGAATCCTCGCGGGCTTGGCCTATCCCGCTTCCATCGCGGTGATGAATGCGGTGAAGAAGTCCAAGACCAGGACCACCATCGATCAGCTGTCAGCAAGCCTGGAGCAATGGCGCAGCACGATCGGATCCTTTCCGGAGGCCATATCGCCAAGCCAGGTGGCCGCGTTCCCGTCCGGTTGGGACACCACGAACAATTCCTTCAAGCCGTGTGACACCTTCACGACGGCAGGTGAATTGGAGAGACAGGCTGAACTCCAAGGGCGCATCCTCTGGTATCTGCTCAAGGCGCAGAATCCGGAGGCCTGGAGCAAGGAACCCAAGGATGCGTACAGGCAGACGTTCCTCTACGTCCCGGCCAGATATTATCCTTCCCAGCCAGAACGCATGCCGATGCCCGACGGTTATCATCTCTGGTCACGCGGGCCGAACCTGCACAATGATGAATTCGAGTACGATGGCCAGTCCAGCAGGAAGATCCCTTGGGGTGGCGGGGATGACATTGTGAATTTCACGAAATAACATGTCCGTCCAGCGATATCGCATGGGTGGCAATCGGGCCTTCACCCTGATCGAAATGATCATGGTCATGGCCATCATGGTCATCCTGGCCGGGATCGGAATCGGGGCCTTCCTGTCCATCGGCAAGAGCAACCCGCTGCTCGCGACGGAACAGGTCGTCGCCGACGCGGTGCGGCAGGCCCGGCACACCGCGCGCAGCACCGGATCTCCGGTGGTGCTCAACTTCCGCAAGGTCGAACGCAGCATCGCCGGGGTCACGCGGACGCCGCTGTGGGCGCAGAACTTCGAAAACGCGCCGGCCGGAGCGGGATTGACCTACCTGGTGCCGGGATTCACCGGAATGGGCCTGATCCTGGACAAGCGGACGGTGGATGAGGCGCCGCTATGGACCAACTACGAGATTGCGGCGAAGACGCTGCCTCCCCGTTTCACCCTGGTGCGCAGCATCGCGAGCAATGTCCCGGATGGTTTCTACATCGGCTGCGCGGTGCGGCCGCCGTCGGTATGGACGGTTGCTCCGGCACAAGGCGTCTGCGCCGTGATGACCATCGGTCCGAATCCCGATCTCGACACCTGCCATGTCGCGCTGATCCTCCAGCGCCATGCGAAGACCGTGCAGAGCGCGGGCGGGCAGAGCGTCACCATCGCGACCTGGGAATTCGTCGCCCGTTTCGGTGCGGATGCCACGCAGCGCATCTCCAGCGTCGATGACGTGCGCAATCCCGACGCCAACGATTACGGCTCGCCCATGGTGGGTGAGACCTGGGAGGATCTCGGTCTGCTCTACGATGGCCAGAACGCCGTGCTCTACCGCAACGGCCAGATCATCGGCAGCAAGGCGATCACCATGCCGATCCCGACGAGCGCGGCGAACATCCATCTCGGCCAGCTGACCATTCCGAGCCTGGTGGGGAATCCCCCCTATAATGGCCAGGGCACCGTCATCGACGAAGTCCGCATCTACCGCCTCGGCAACGGCAGCGCCGGCCGGCTGCCGGACGGGGTGGTTCCAACGGATGATTTCCGCGTGGTCGCCAATCCCGATGGCAAGATCGCGCTGGCCTCGGTGAACGGATCGCCACCTCCGAGTGCGATGACATTCATCCACCGCAACGATCCGGTGGGACCGGGCGGCATGCCCAAGACCTACGCCACCGTGTCGATCGATCGAGGTGGGGCGGTCACGTCCCAGATCGTCAGTCCAGCCAATCCCAAGTTGCCATGACGGCGTCTCAACCCACCACCCGTGGCGCCGCGCTGGTCATGGCCCTGGTCATCCTGATGGCCCTGATGCTGCTGGGGCTGCCGTTCCTCTTTTCGCAGTCGGTGGGAATGTCGGGCACGAGGTCGTTCGCGCACCGGCAGTTGACGGCGGCGGGACTGAGCACCGCCGAGGCGACCGGCATCGGCGCGGCGGCGGTGGCGGTCGCCCCGCACTTCAAGGCGAACCAGAACGAGGCGTTCAGCAGCATCGGCCTGACCTTGAAGGACGTGCTCAAGGTCGACGTGGTGCAGGGGCCGGACGGCAACAACCGCACCGCGCTCGATCTCGATTCCGGCGCCCTGGCGCAACTCGGCCTGTGCGCCCCGGGCCGCACCGATCAGCCGACGGTCGGCATCACCATCGAGGACGAGGCCGGCAAACTCGACGTCAACTGCCTCACGGTCGCGGGTTGGCACCACCTGCTGCGGGCGGTGGGGATCGGCGATTGGGATGACGACGACGTGCTCGATGATGAGGATGGATCGCACATATGGCCGCTCCATCGCACGGAGACGCCGGAATCCTTTTCCGACGATGCCGACCATTACGGAGAATTGGCGCGCAAATTGGCGGAACTCCGACTCTTCCTGCCGGGGAGCCGGATCACCCGCCTGGAACAGCTGCTGCTGGCAGGGAATACGCGGGCATTGTCGCAAGGTCGGTACAGCAGGAGCTTCCGCAACCACTTGACGGTAACGGAGCTCGAACGCCTGCGTCCGTTCCTGACCCTGCACAATCCCGGCCAGGGCCGGGAAGGGCAGACCGACCTCGGCACCGTGATGGGTTCCATCGTCCACACCCGGGATGCGTTCCAATACACCGACATCCTCATCGATGGCCGCCTCCATAATGTGCTCGGGCTCGGATCCCTGGTGGTCAATCCGGCGATGCGCAGCGCTAGAGGGGATCCACGGCTGGCCTCGGTCACCTTCCGTCAGGGGCAGCATCGTCAGGATCTCAGCGGCACCATCTTCTCGGCCAAGGACGGTTCAGGCCAGTTCCACCAGCCGGCCCTGGGCACGGCGTTGTCCCTGGTGCTGCCGGCGGCGCTCAATGTGCATCAGATGCCGCGCGAGATCCGGCTCATCTACGGTCCCGAGGACGACAAGACCGGTGAATCCGGCGGTTTCGCCCATCCGACGACCGAGGTCCGCACCTTGTCCGCCCTGGCGTCGCTCCAGGCGCGTGGTCTGAAGAGCGGCGAGACCCGGACCTTGCTGAGCTACGTCGATCCGCTGTCGACCTATTTCGTGCGCTACGACAAGAACGACGATCCGATCCTGGGCTACCACATCGAATTCCCCCCGCTGGGCATCAGTTCGATGGGAACGGTCACGATCGAGACCGGCGCCAGCATGACCGATCGGTCGCGTCGGCCGACGGCGTCGGGATTCCGCCGCGTGGTCGCCCAGGCCATCCGCCAGGAGCGGGTGCAGGAGGTCCGCTGGCTGACCCAGGGCCAGGAATTCGCCCTGCTTTCCCAGCGCCTGGGCAGCCAGCTCGACACCTGGCCCAACCCGGCCCGGCGCCTGATCACCGATCCTGGGGTTCCGCTCAGCATGCCCGATGACCCCGACCTCTCGCAGGGCGGCAGCGCCAAGTCCCCGACCGGATTCCGGCCGCTGACCCAGCCGAACCTGGCCACCGGCATGGTCGATTGGGCCCGTCCACCAGGCAAGCGAGCGATCCCCCTCAGCCATCTGCAACCCGATTTCGTCCTGCCGATGGGTGGCGTCGATCCGCGGGCCCAAAGCGATCTGATCACTGACGCTTTGGAAACGCCGAAATTGAGCGATCAGGACATCGCGCCGGATGGCGTGCATTTTGCCAAGGAAGTCCTGTTCCCGGCGATCAAGATGCTCGGACCGGAACAGCCGAGGGGGGCCAGGACGCCGAATCCGGTCGTCAATCCGGCCGGACCGAATGCCGCGCCCGCTGCGCCGGCCACGGCGCCGGAAGTCTCCGCCCGGCAAATCAGTTTCTGGCTGAAACCGGACGAGGATTGGAAGTCCGGCGCCCCGGTGGTGCTGTTCGAGGCGCGCATGCCCAAGGGGAACGCCGGTCGCAAGGTCGATGGCAGCGATGGCGACGCGGAACTCCAGAACCATCTCTCGCTGGCCTTCGACCGCGACAAGAAGCTGCTGGTGCTGTCGCTCGCCTCGCCGGTGATCGAATACCTGGAGGACAGCCAGACCCAGGTGCCGGTCGATGACGTGCAGACCACCGGCATCGACGAACGCAGCCTGGGCAGCCAGGGAACCGGGCAGATGGCGCCGCTCGCGTCCCGTGTCGGCCGGCCGGAGAACCTGGCCAAGGTCAGCCAGCTGTTGAAGCCCAACCGCATCGCGACCCTGTACAAGGTGCCGGATCGCGAAGGGAAACCCTACTTCCGCAAGGACCAGTGGTACCACGTCCAGGTCGCCCTCGGTGGAACCCGGCCGGGGTCGCATGCGATCATCCTCGATGGCATCGTCGGCCGCGATGCCCAGCGCCACCCCAGCCACACGCTCAGCGACCACGGCGACCATGTGACCCTGCCGGGCCTGCCGCTGTCCGCCCCGCTGACCGCCGTTGCGGTCGAATCGGACCACACCCCGATCATTCCCGCCAGCAACTCCATCACCGTCACCCCGATCGCGAATCTGGAACTCACGGCCGAGGACCTGTTCCCGGCGCGGGGGATCCTGCGCGTGGACGACGAGTACATCTCCTATGAGAGAGTGCAGGGCAACACGTTCACGGGCTGCGTGCGGGGGTATCGGCAGAATACGGATACCTCAGCCCACCGTGACAATCCCTACACCCCGGTGATCCCGCCGCGCTGGCCCAAGGTGCAGGGGCATCGCGCGGAGGCCCTGGTGACTCCAGGCGGATTCCGGTTCCAGGTGAGCAGCGCCCGCATGTACCGGGGCGGAGCCAAGCTGGTCGAGACGCTGCCCAGCGGCGATCCGGCGTCACCCTCGACGAGCGGGGGACCACCAGGGAACCCGCACCCTTGGACGATCTGGGCCCAGATCGATCCCGACGCGTCGCCCTGCGAACCGGACCCGAGCCTGCCGGTCAATCCCGACATGCGCATCCTGGATCTGACCCTTGCGGCCAATCGCAGGCTGCCGCTGCGCGCGGCCGGACCGACCTCCGGTGTCGCCGACCAGTTCCCGCAGCGCGGCATCCTGCTCATCCAGGGCGGCGGCGGAGCGCCGCAATACCTGTATTTCGAGCGGGCCGGCAGCACGTTGACCAATCTTGAGCTGGTCCGGCCCTGGCAGCTGCATCCGCCGCTGGAACGTGAGGATCCCCGGTACCCGTTGTTCACCCGGTTCCGTTTCCATCGGCTTTCCCCGCCGCGGGTGTTCCTGCTCAGCATCGAATCGACCGGGTGCGACGCCTTCGAGGCCGGGCGGTATCGGGAACTCAGCTCCGGCGACTGCGAATGGATTGAAACCTACGTCGGTTATGACGATGCCGGGGTGCCGATCGGCCTGCCGGCGCGCACCGCCCATCATCGTCGCTGGCTGGTCCAGGTCACGGATGGGAGCACGGATCGGGTGGAATGGCTGGCCTACCATCAGATAGCGCGTCGCGATGCCGGCAGCCCCGCCTATTTCGTCAACTGGTCCGGCTGGGGACCGAACTCTCGCGGTCGTCAGCGCACCGACTGGGCCGGCAAGCCGGGGTCGCTCCTGTCCCAGACCACCGCCTTCCCCGCCGGCGCGGCGCTCATCCCCGTGCAGCAATGGTTCGGTGCGCCGGCGCATCTGCTCGCGACCGGCGATGTCCTGACCGTCATCCCGCGTGCGACCCCCAGCACGGCGGATCAGCCGGGTCAGCCGGGGCGCGCCTTCCAGACCATCATCCGCTATGCCGCGCGCGACGGCTACGACACCGAAGGCACGCAAATCGGCGAGAAATCCATCGACTGCAAGAACGAGTACTTCACCTTCCACGTGCCGACCGGCAAGGAGCACCCGTGGATCGACCAGCCGGATCTGTACGATTGGCTCTGCGGTCCCTGCTGGACCGGACGCGATCTGACCGGCACCAACCAGTGGAACCTGTCGAGCCTGTTCGGCGTCTGCCAGAACTCGTGGTTCGATCACCTGCCCCGCTTCGATCTCTGGAAGGAAGGCTTCACCGGCAGCGGCAGCACGGGGGCGCGGGTCGCCTTCGGCGGGCCAGACACCGGTCGCGGCAGCACCTTCACCCCCGTGGGCATGTGGATCGACGGGGTCTGCGCCTCGCCCCTGCCGGACAGCGGCATGGGACGCACGGCGCAAATGGTCCTGCCGACCAGCCTGACCGACATCACGATCTCGACTGCACTCGCGATCAGCCTCAGCCAGCACCGTCTGCTCAGCATCGATGGCGAGGTCTTCGCCCTGACCAAGGGGAACACCCGTGACACGCGGGCACCGATCGGCCAGGGGCTGCTCGACCTCGAGACCACGCCGGTGGTGCATCAGATCGCCGAGAAGCCGCCCGGCGAACCCGACGATCGCAAGCCGCTGCCGACCTACCTCGTCCTTCCCATCGGTCCGGTTACCCAGTTCAGCACCCCCCCGCCCAAACCGGATGCGGACAAGGCCGTGTCCGGCCAGTACTACATCTTCACCGAGAACGAACTGCGCGCTCCCAAGGCGCTGATCTGCGACAAGAACGGGACTCCCGGAGTCCACGAGCTGATCGAACTCGTCGGCCCGATCCGGATCATCGACCCGAGGCCCGGGGTCGCGCCGATCCATGCGTATTTCCACTCCCCCTGGGTGCATGGCCTCTACAACACGCCGCAGGCCGGGATCGGTCCGAACCAGGTCGTCATCGGCTGGTGGCCGCGCTTCGCCCCGAGCCTGCCACGCCAGGCCACGCCGCAGCATCTGCGCAGCCGGACCTACCCCTGGATCGGCTTCCCGCTGCGCCTGTTCGACTGCTCGTTCGACAGCAAGCTGTTCGGCAAGGCGGCGATCGCCCAGATCGAGGTGCCCGAGGCCATCGACCCGCTGTTCGCCCTCGAAGCCCGGGCCATGGCGACCGGGGTGGACTGGACGGTGCCACCGGTGGTCGGCCTGAACCAGGGTGTCAACGATCGCAGCCTGACCGCGGCCTTCGAGCATGGCCAGTTCAACGACAAGACCGTGGATGGGGCCGAATTACGGGTGTTCTGGCGTTACGAAGCCAACATCTCGGGCCAGCTCACCGACATCGCCGCCGCTGCCAACCGGGTGCCGCCACTGGTCGGGCCGACCCGCCTGCGCTGCCTCGCCCCGGCCAAGGTTCTTGCCACGGAGACCAATCGATGATCAGCCGGCCCGTCGGCCCAACCCGAACCAGCGGTTTCACCCTGGTCGAGATCATGATCTCGATCGCGATCTTCACGATGGTGAGCGGAGCCATGGTGGCGATCCTCATCGCTGCGACCCAGATCTTCCAAGGCGGTGAAGCCGCCCGCGCCGCCAACGACGAGGCGGTCGCCGTCTTGTCGACGATCGAGGACGATCTCCGCCGCGCCGTCCCGCAGGCGCCACCGGTCATCGACGCCAACGGCCAGGCGGTCCCGGCCCAGATCGGCGGCTGGGTGTATGCCAGGGTGCTCGATGGCAACACCAGCAACACCGACAACACCGGCAACTGCCTGATCGCCTGGGTGATCGCCAATCCCGATCGGACCGGAATCAATCCCGCGGACGGCTCAGGGGCGCGCCAGTTGGTGGCGTACTGGGTCGACAGCGGCAGGAATCTGCGTCGTCAGACCTGGAACCTTGGCGCGAATGGCTCGGTGGACACCACCAGCCGGGATGCGGCCCGGGCGATCAATGCGGGCACGGTGAACATCGGGGAGATCATCACCAAGGACTGCCTGCATTTCAGCGCCTGGATCGCGGTGCAGGATGTGGAGGCGATGAAGCGTCCATTCCGGGAAAAGTCGCCGGGTACCCCGGAGCGGGGGTGCCCGGATTGGGAGCAGGTGGACTCGGACAAGAAGACCATCCTGCCACCGCGCTATGATCCCGCCGGAAGCGGTTCCCGCCCGGCCTTCGATACCGCCATGCCCAACGGCGTCGTCTCCGATCCCTTCCCCAATGCCGTGCGCATCGCGGTGACCTTGACCGGCGGCAACCGCTTCGCGACGCGAGGTTCGGTGCTGTCTTCAAGTTCGAATGGAACCAGCTCGACCCGTTTCCGCGTGAAGATGGACTCGGGTCGACCTGGACTAGGAGGTCTCGTCCGGATCCAGGATGAATGGATGAAGGTTTCCAAGGTGGAGGGCAGCTTCATCACGGTGGACGAAGCTGACCGTGGCCAGCGTCGCAGTCGAGTCGACAGCGCATTGGACAACCTGACCGCCGGTTCCAGCAAACCCCTCTGGGCCGGCCTGACCTACAGCGTCGTGCGCGCCTTCCCGCGCTGATTCCCAAGCCGGGCGATCGGGCGCCAACGGCGAATCCGATGCGGCCACTGCTGCAATCCGGCAAGCCACAAGGAACACCAGGGTCACCAGGCGCCAGCCCTGGTGACCCTGTGCTCTCGGTGGTGGAGCGGTACTGGAACCGCGCGTCCGTCCCGGCGCCGCGGTTCACTTCCGGATCGACCAGCCCGTCCACAGGCCGAGCGCGAACCAGGCCAGCGCCGCGCCGCCGGCGGCGAAGATGGTGTCGCCGACCACGCGCAGCCAGCGCAGGGTCTGCATCGCGTCCTGCTGCATGAATTCGGCCGAGCGGGCCGACCACAGGCCGTGCTCGATGCTCTCGTGCGCCTGCCACAGGCCGACCGGGATCAGCGACAGCAGCACCATCAGCGCGAGTCCGATGTTGAGCGCCCAGAAGGCGAAGCGCAGCGGCCCATCCTTCCAGGCTTTTCCGACGGTCGCACGCCGGAAGATGAACAGCACCATGCCGAGCGAGAGCATGCCGTAGACCCCGAACAGGGCGGTGTGGCCGTGCACCGGCGTGGTGTTGAGCCCCTGCAGGTAGTACAGCGCGATCGGCGGATTGATCAGGAAGCCGAAGACGCCGGCGCCGACCAGGTTCCAGAACGCCACCGCCAGGAAGCAGGCGATCGGCCAGCGGTAGGTCGCCGCCCAGGGCGCGGCCAGGCCGAGCTGGCGGTTCTTCCAGGCTTCGTGGCCGATGAGCACCAGCGGCACCACTTCGAGGGCGGAGAACACCGAGCCGATCGCCATGATCGAGACCGGCGTGCCGCTGAAGTAGAGGTGATGGAAGGTGCCGGGGATGCCGCCGAGCAGGAAGATGGCGGTGGCGAAGAGCACCGCGCGGGTGGCCGAGCGGGCGCTGACCAGGCCCAGGCGTGAGAAGATGAAGCTGATCGCCACGGTGGCGAAGACCTCGAAGAAGCCCTCGACCCACAGATGCACGACCCACCAGCGCCAGTATTCCATCACCGACAGGTGGGTGCGCGCCCCGTACATCAGGCCGGCGCCGTAGAACAGCGCGATGGCCACCGAAGACCCCACGAACAGGGTCAGCAGCTGCTTGCGGTTGACGCCCTCGACATCGTCGCTGGCGACGCGCGCGGTGAGGGCCGGCCACAGGCCGCGCAGCATCAGGCCCAGCCACAGCAGCAGGCCGACGATGAGGAAGAGCTGCCAGAAGCGGCCCAGGTCGATGTACTCGTAGCCCTGGTGGCCGAACCAGAATCCGGTGTCGAGGCCCATGCGCTGCATGATCGAGGCCCACTCGCCGGCCAGCGAACCGACCACGATGACCACCAGCGCCACGAGCAGGAACCACACGCCAGCCGCCTGGAAGCGCGGTTCGCGCCCGCCCACGACCGGGGCCAGGAACAGCCCGGCGGCGAGGAAGGCGGTGGCGATCCAGAAGATGCCGAGCTGGATGTGCCAGGTGCGGGTGACCGCATAGGGCAGCCAGGCCGCGAGGTCGAAGCCGTAGAATCCGCGCCCCTCGACGCCGTAGTGCGCGGTGATGATGCCGAAGACGATCTGGGCCAGGAACAGGCCGATGACCGCCCCGCCATAGGCCAGGGTGGCCCTCATCGACGGCGTCAGGGCCACCCCGTCGAGGGGATCCCGCGCCGGCGCGGCCAGGTGCTCATCCTCCTGGTGGTGCGACTGCCAGTAGACCAGGCCGCCGATGGCGGCGATCAGCACGACGATCGAGATCAGCGACCAGATCAGGTTCGCGCTGGAGGGCACGTTGCCGATCAGCGGCTCATGCGGCCAATTGTTGGTGTAGGTGACGGCATCGCCCGGGCGCTGGGTGCCGCAACTCCATGAGGTCCACCAGAAGAAAGCCGTGAGCTGCGTCCGGCGCCTGGCGTCCGGGATGGCGCGATCCTGGAGCGCGTAGGCCTCGCGCAGCGTGATGATCGCCGGATCCGCGCTGTCCCCGAAGAGGGCATCGTAGTGGCTGGCGACCTCGGCCATCACCGCGGCGCGGTCCGCCGACACGGTGACATCGCCGGTGGCCGCATCCCAGGTGTTGGTGCGCATGGCCTGCTTGACCCGCTCGCGCAGGGCGGCCTGGCGCTCGCCTTCCAGGGCGGCATAGGGCTGCTGGAATTCGCGCTTCGCCCAGCGGTCGAGGAGCCCGGTGATCTCGCGGTGCAACTGGTCGGCCGACCAGTCGGGCGCCACATAGGCGCCATGGCCCCAGACGGTGCCGACCTGCTGGCCGCCGATCGACTGATAGACCTGCTGGCCGGTGAGGATGTCGTCCTGGGTGAACAAGACCTTGCCCTCGGTGGTGACGACACGGTTCGGCAGCGGCGGGGCCTGGCGGTAGACCTCGCGGCCGAAGAAGCCGAGCAGCAGGAAGGTCGATCCGACCGTGATGGCGAGGAAGATCCACAGGCGGCGGTTCATGGCTGATCCGGCGTGGTGGCGGGCAGGGAATCCGTCACGGTGGACAGGCCGTGGAAAAGCTGATGCACGGACGCGCAGGCGCCGCTCCAGGGACGGAAATCCCCGGTCAGTTCGCGCAGGCGCTTGCCGAGGGCCGCGTGGGCGGCCTGGTCGGTGGCCTGGCTGTCAGCCAAGGTCGCGACGACCTCGGCCAGCGTCGCCATGTCGGGATGGGTCGGCCCATGCACGCGGGCGACCTTGACGGCGAGGTAGCGCAGCTGGGCGACCTCGTCGCGCCAGACGGGTTGGGTGGACGAAGTGGTCGTGGTGGCTGGGGCGGTCATGGCGTGGTTCCCCTTCAAGCGTGGGAGGCGGAGTGCTTGCAGCCGCACACCGCGGTGAGCAGGGCCATGGTCTGCGGATCGTCGCTGGCGCGGGCGATGCCGTAGGTGCCGGCGAGACGGTCGGCGATCGCCAGCATGCGGAAATGCGTGCCATCGCCCATGTCGTCGTGCTCGATCCGGCGGTAGGCATCGAGGATCGCCGCATCCTGTTCCGGCGAGAGCATCGCCTGCGCCATGCGGAAGAGGATGTCGTCCTCCTTGGCGATGTGCGCCCGCAGCAGGTCGACATAGGCGTGCGCGGCCTGGGCGAAGCGGTCGGCCTCGCCGAGATCGACCGCCGCCACCATGGCGCGGATCAGGGCGCGGCCATCGACGTGTTCGGCGCGCATGACCTGGGTCGGCCCGAAGCCGGGCACCTGCGCCTCCAGGGCGGGGAAGAGGATCTCCTCCTCCTTCCCGTGGTGGCACTTGTCGGCGAAGGTGCGCAGGACCTCCAGCGCATCGGTCGCATCCGCCACCGGCAGATCGCCGGCCGTACTGCGCCCAGCCATCGCCTCGAGGGCGGACAGCAGTTGCAGGATGACGCGGTGCTCGCCGGAGAGGATGCTCACCGCGCTGATGCGGTCGCAGTCGACGGGGGCGAGATGATCGTGGCAGGAGGGCATGGGATCCTCGATGGTTGGAGGTGGTTCGCGCTGGTTGGCGTCGGTTGGAGCCGCCACACCCTATGCGTGCGCTGTGCCGACACCTTTGCCCTGTGAAGACAATGCTTTACGGACGATATTCTCGGAATGAGTATGGCTGGGCAGTATTCATTTTGAGTATTTATCGTCATTCAGAGTATGTGGCGATGCTGACCAGCCACGACCTGCTCCACCTGGCCTGCGACCTGACCGCGGGCCTGGCCGCCGAGGACCGGTCGCGCCGGCTGCTCGCCGCGGTCGAGCGCGTCATCCCGTGCGAGGCCGCGGCCCTGTTGCGTCTGGATGGCGATGCGCTCGTCCCCGTCGCCTTCAGCGGCCTGGTGCCGGAGCTGGCCGGTCGGCGCTTCCTGCTGCGCGAGCATCCGCGTCTCGACCTCATCCTGCGGCAGCGCGACGCCCATGGTGCCGCCGCGCCGTTGCGCTTCCCGCCCGACAGCCCGCTCGCCGATCCCTACGACGGCCTGATGCTCGCCGACCCGCATGCCTGCGCCCGCATCCACGCCTGCATGGGCTGTCCGCTCATCGTCGGCGGCGAGGTCAAGGGCGTCCTGACCGTCGATGCCCGCGATCCCCAGGCCTTCGCCGGGCTCGACGACGCCACCGTCGCCACCTTCGCCGCCGTGGCCGCCGCCGGCCTGCACACCGCGACCCTGATCGAGGCCCTGGAGCGTACCGCCCAACGCCGCGACGCGGTGCTCAAGCAGCTGGTGCGCGACGAGCGCGAGCGCCGGGGCAGCCAGCTGCTCGGCACCAGCGCGGCGATGCAGAAGCTGCGCCGCGAGATCGACCTCGTCGCCGGATCGGACCTGACCGTGCTCATCACCGGCGAGACCGGGGTCGGCAAGGAGCTGGTCGCCGGCGCCATCCATGCCGCCTCGCGCCGGAGCGATGAGCCGCTGGTGCAGGTGAACGGAGCGGCGCTGCCCGAAGCCCTGGCGGAAAGCGAGCTGTTCGGGCACCTGCGCGGATCCTTCACCGGCGCCACCGCCGACCGGGCCGGCAAGTTCGAGGTGGCCGATGGCGGCACCCTGTTCCTGGACGAGGTCGGCGAACTGCCGCTGGCCGTGCAGGCGAAGCTGCTGCGCGCCCTGCAGCAGGGCGAGATCCAGCGCCTGGGCGCCGACCGGGTGCTCAAGGTCGACGTGCGGATCATCGCTGCGACCAACCGCGATCTCGCCGCCGAACAGGCCGCCGGCCGCTTCCGCGCCGATCTCTACCATCGCCTGTCCGTCTATCCGCTGCACATCCCGCCGCTGCGCGACCGCCGCGAAGACATCCCGCTCCTGGCCGGCCATGTCCTCGATCGCGAGGCGCCCCGGCTCGGCTGCGGTGCCGCCCGCCTGGATGCGGCCGCCCGCGCCGCCCTGATCACCTATCCCTGGCCGGGAAACGTGCGCGAACTGGAGCATGTGCTGATGCGCGCCCTGGTCCGGGCCGTCGGCGGAGCTGGCCGCGCCGCTGCGGTCGTGCTGACCGCCAGCCACCTGGGATTGGAAGCGGCGCCGCTGGCCGAGGTGGCGCCTCCACCTGCGACCAAGGCTGAACCGGGACCGCTGCGCGAGCGCCTGGACGCCTGGACGCGGTCCCAGGTCCAGGCCGCGCTCGCCCAGCACCATGGCACCTGGGCCGCGGCGGCGCGCGCACTCGGCATGTCGAGCAGCAACCTGCAGCGCCTGGCCGCCCGCCTGGGCCTGCGCTAGCTGGCCACGAGCCCTTGCGGAAATGGCGGGTGGATCGCCGTCCGCATCCCGGATCTGCGGAACCGGGGCCGGTCCATGCGGGTGGTGCCCCGACAGCCTTGCCTCCCGGACCCTTGGCAACCACCCTCCGGGCGGTAGGGTTTCCCGTGCCAGCCCGATGAACGCATCGGAGCGGGCATGGAGCCGCAGACGTGGGCAAGGCCGAGATCAAAGTGGTGCTGACCAACAAGATGGGCCTGCACGCCCGTCCCTCGACCCAGATCGCGACCACCGCGAGCCGGTACCAGGCTGACGTGAAGATCATCAAGGACGGGATGGATGTCGACGCGAAGAGCGTGCTCGAACTGCTGATGCTTGCGGCCGAATGCGGCAGCGAACTGACGGTCTCGGCCCAGGGCGATGATGCCGCCGCCGCCGCCGAGGCGGTGGCGAACCTGGTCCGCACCCGTTTCGGTGAACTCGACGTTGATGCGTGAATCCCCCGCCGGCCGGTTTCCTCCGGTCGCCGGGATGCCGCCGTCGCGCACGGAGCGGATCTCCGTCTTCCTCGCCACCGGGTGCGCCATCGGCTATCTCCGTCCCGGTCCCGGAACGTGGGCCAGCGCGGCCGCCGTCGCCATCGGGCTGGCCGCCATCGTCGCGGGGGCGAACGCCCCGGTGCTGCTGACCTGCGGTCTGGCGACGTACCTGCTGGGGTACCTGGTCTGCCCGGCGGCGGTGCGCCGTTTCGGCTGCGAGGATCCCTCCGAGGTCGTGATCGACGAGATCGCCGCCTGCTGGATCGCGCTCGGTCTGGCCCTGTCCTTCCTCGGCGGCCGGGTCGATCCCGGCATGCTGGCGGCGCTCGTCTTCGCCGCCTTCCGCATCTTCGACATCGTCAAACCGTGGCCGGTCGGTGCGGTGGAGCGCCTGCCCAACCCGACCGGCATCATGGCGGACGACCTCGTGGCGGCGGTGCTGGCGGCTCTTGTTTCCGCAGCATTGCTCGGGTAATTCTTCCCCATGCAAAGTCCTGGAACCAGCGGCCGTCAGCGGCCCCGACCGAGCGCCAAGATGGCAGCCAGGCGCTCGCCCTCCCAGGAAGGCAAGGAACCCGTCGTCGCGCGCAAGAACACGACCTCCGACCGCCAACGCTCGCAGGATCAGGACCAGACGGGACAGGAACAGGCCAGCACCAACCGCCAGGTGGCTGCCGGAGCACCGCGCGGCCAGACCACGGCCGGCAAGTCGGGCCGGCGTGGATCCGCCCGGCCGTCGATGGGACTGCGCGCCAAGTTCATGCTGGTCCTGTGCGGTCTCACCGCCGCAGCCCTGATCGGTCTCGGCGCGACGATGGCCGGGACGACCTACAAATACCTTTTCAGCCAGAAGCAGCATGACGGCATCGAGGTCGCCCGCATGGCGGCGGCGGTGGCGAGTTCGGTCGCCAGCCGCCTTGAGACCATCGATGCTCTTCCCGGCCGGCGCGGAACCGTCGACGTGCAGAAGGAGATCAAGGACTACCTGCTCGAGGCGATCACCTGGGGGCCGAACCTCCAGGGTGCGAGCGACATCATCCAGATCCGCTTCAACGTGCCCTCGGGCCGCTTCAGCACCCAATTGCACGGAGGCGGCATCGGTGAAAACGAAGACGGTTCGAGCATCCGATCCAACGAATCGAAGACGATATTCATCCCGAAACTCGGCAGCGAGATCACCCTGCCCGCGAACATCCAGGTCTACGAGGTGGTGCGCACGGTGAAGGGGCAGGAGGTCCCCGCCTACCGCTTCCGCGTCGCGCTCGACCCGGCCCGCTTCGGGGGCCAGAACGATCCCGACAGCCAGCCGCATGTGCGCGTCGACATCGACCGGTCGAGCGTGGTCGATGTGCGCAACCGTCTGTTCTTCGCCATCATCCTGGCGGTGATCCTGGCCATGATCGCGGTCGTCCTGACGGCCAACTGGCTGGCGCGGCAGATCATCGGCCCGGTCGAGATCCTGCTCAAGGACATGCAGGTGGTGGCTTCCGGCGACCTCCAGCATGTCACCAAGTCGCACTCCTCGGATGAGATCGGATCGCTGGCGCTGGAATTCAACCGCATGACCCAGGATCTCGCGGTCGCCCAGTCGGCCCTGGTCGAGCAGGAGAAGCAGGCGTATGAACTCCAGATGGCGCGCGAGGTGCAGCGCCACCTGCTGCCCGCCGACTCCCCCAGCCTGCCCGGCTTCGATCTCGCGGCGCATTACCAGGGGGCGAAGGCCGTCTCGGGCGACTACTTCGACTTCATCCCGCTCGACGATGGCCTGTGGGGCTTCATCGTCGCCGACGTCTCCGGCAAAGGCATCCCCGGTTCGATGGTGATGGCGGTGACCCGCACCATCGTCCGCCTGACCGCGACGAAGAACAAACGCCATCCCGCCGAGACCCTGAAGGAGACCAACCGCCTGATCGCGAAGCAGATCAAGCGCGGGATGTTCGTCACCGTGTTCTATGCCGTGCTGGACGAGAAGACCTCGACCCTGACCTACGCCTGCGCCGGGCACAACCCGATGGTGATCTACCGCGCCGCCAGCCGCAGCCGCGAACTCGCGACCGGCAAGGGCATCGCCGTCGGCTTCAACGAGGGTCCGATCTTCGACCGCACCATCGAGGAGCACCGCACCCAGCTCTCGCCCGGCGACGCCTTCGTCCTCTACACCGACGGCTTCCCCGAGGCCATGAACGAGAAGAACGAGGAGTTCGGCGAGGAGCGCTTCTACAACCTGATCGCCGCCAACGGCCACCTCGAACCGCGCATCCTCAATGGCGGCCTGGTCAACGAAGTCGCCAAGCATCGCGGCAAGGCGGAGCAGTCCGACGATCTCACCCTCATCACCGTCCGTCGCGTGCCGGAATGACCGCGTTCACCGAAACCGTGGTGATCAGCAACCGCTTGACGGAGCTGCCGACGGTGCGCGCCGCCGTCGCCCGCGCCGTCGCCACCGGCGGATTCCCCGAGCGCTATCTCAACCGGCTCCAGATCGCCGTCGACGAGGCGGTGACCAACATCATCGAGCATGGCTATGAATCCCGCTCGGCCGGCGAGGCGTCCATCACCCTGAACCTCACGGTCGACGCCGACGCCTTCAAGATCGAGATCCTCGACGAGGGCTTCCGCTTCGATCCGCGCAAACTCGACGATGTCGACATCGCCAAGCACGCCGCCGCCGGCCATACCGGCGGACTCGGCATCTTCCTCATGCGCAAGATCATGGATGTGGTCGAGTACCAGTATGAGACCGGCCGCCACAACCGCCTGACCCTGGTCAAACGCAACCGCTGAAGACGGCTGGAGAATCGCCCGGTCTTCCGGTGGCAATGACGGTCCGGCCAGCAGGCGTCCTTCAGCCGGTCGGCTGGAACGGGAGGGGATCAGGCAACACCACGCCGGCGCTCCGGGGATCGATCCGGATGCCAACGATCCGATCACCGACAACGAGCGGGTCTCATCTGCATCGCCATGGTTTCCGGACTGCCGGTCGCTTCGATGCAATTGAGCTTGGTTCGGACCATGGCCATGCGGTTCAGGATCAGCTACCATCAAGCCATGCGCTCGATCATGGTCATGTACGACACCCTCTGCCGGCGGTTCCTGCCGCCCTATGGCTGCGACCGGGCGATCGCGCCCAATTTCGCCCGCCTGGCCGAGCGCACGGTGCAGTTCCAGAACTGCTACGTCGGCTCGATGCCCTGCATGCCGGCGCGGCAGGAGATCCACACCGGTCGTTACAATTTCCTGCACCGGGCCTGGGGACCGCTGGAAGGATTCGACGATTCCATGCCCGAGCAGCTCGCCCGGGCCGGCATCCACACCCATCTGATCACCGACCATTACCACTACTGGGAGGACGGCAGCGGGACCTACCACAACCGCTACCAGACGTGCGGCTTCGTCCGCGGCCAGGAAGGCGACGCCTTCCATGGCTGGGCTGGTCCGGTGCCCGAGCATCAGCGCTGCCGTAACCGGGGTGGAGCCAAGCGACGTGCGACCTGGGGGGACATGACGACCCAGGACTGGATCAATCGCACCCGTTTCACGGATGAAGCGTCGATGCCCCAGAACCGGACCTTCGACGAGGGGCTGGATTTCGTCCGCCGCAATGCGGCCTTCGACAACTGGTTCTGCCAGATCGAGACCTTCGATCCGCATGAGCCATTCTTCACCCAGAAGGCCTGGCAGCACCTGTATCCGCATGATTGGGATGACAGCGTCCTGGATTGGCCGCCCTATGCCCGGGTCACCGAGGATGCCAGGAGCGTCGAGCATCTGCGTTGCATGTACCTGGCGCTGGTGTCGATGTGCGATCGCAATCTCGGCCGAGTGCTGGATCTCATGGACGAATTGGAGCTCTGGAAGGACACGATGCTGATCGTGAATACCGACCACGGGTTCCTGCTGGGCGAGCACGACTGGTGGGCCAAGTGCGTCATGCCGTGGTACCAGGAGACGGCCCATATCCCGCTCTGGATCTGGGATCCACGGCTGGGGGTGCGCGGGGTGACCCGCGACAGCCTGGTCCAGACCATCGATCTCGCCCCGACCATGCTGGAGTTCTTCGGTCAGCCGATTCCGCCGCTGGTCCAAGGCCGGCCGTTGCGCCAAGTCATCGAACAGGACACGCCAATCCGGGAATCGGCCCTGTTCGGCATCTTCGGGGGTCAGGTCAATTGGACCGATGGCCGGCATGTCTACATGCGTGGTCCGGGTCCCGCCGGCAACCAGCCGCTCTACAACTACACCACCATGCCGACCCACATGCGCAGCCGGTATTCGGTGGATGAATTGCGCCAGTGGCAACGGCACGAGGGGTTCGTCCACACCAAGGGCTGCCCGGTGATGGGCTTCCCCCAAGGTGGCGTGTCATCGATCAAGGAGCAGACCACCCGGCTGTACGATCTCCGCACGGACTATGCCCAGCGCAATCCGCTCCACGATCCCGATCTGGAGGCCCGCATCATCCCGCAACTCGTGGCGTTGATGGCGGCCAACGATGCTCCGCTCGAACAATACCGGCGCCTGGCCCTTCCCACCCCTGACCGGATCGGCGAAGCGCAGGCGGTACGCGCCAGTCTGCAGACCACGCTGCCGTGCTGATGACCGTCCGGGTGAATTCCGCGCTTTTGCCAGATGGTTTTGCGGAATTCAGGAGACCGGACGTCTTGAGCTTCCGGAACGACGGCTAGGTTCCACGCCATGACCCCGGCCTCGCCCATCCCGACCGCAGGCGGCTTGGCGACGACCGTCGCGGCGCAACCGTTCCATCTCATGATCAAGCCGTCAGGGGCGGCCTGCAACCTGGCCTGCGCGTATTGCTTCTACCTGGAACGCTACGACGGCGGTCCGGTGGCCGGAACCAGGATGGGCATGGAGCAGGTCGAGCGTCTCATCGTCCAGTATTTCCGCGCCAATCCGGTCCAGGAAGTCGCCTTCGCCTGGCAGGGCGGCGAGCCGACCCTGATGGGCGTCGATTGGTTTCGCCACGTCGTGGCGCTGCAGAAACGCTATTGCCCGCCAGGTCGTACCTTCAGCAACGCCTTGCAGACCAATGGCACCCTGATCGATGCCGAGTGGGCCGCGTTCCTGCATGAGAACCGCTTCCTGGTCGGCCTGTCGCTCGATGGTCCCCCGGAGATCCACGATCGCTTCCGGGTCGATCGGGGCGGCAAGCCGACCTTTGACCGGGTCATGTCGGCCCTGCGCCTGTTCATCAAGCATCAGGTCGAATTCAACACCCTGACCGTGATCGGCAGCCACAACCAGGACCATGGCCTGAAGGTCTATCGCTTCCTGAGGAAACAGGGATCCCGCTTCGTGCAATTCATCCCCCTGGTGGAACGCCTGCCCGCCCAGGGACGCAAGGGATCCCACGATCTCGCGGGCCCGCCGCTGGATGGCCCGGCGGGTCCGCTCACCCCATGGAGTGTCGACCCGGTCAGTTTCGGGCGTTTTCTCAACCAGGTTTTCGATGAATGGATCGAGCGCGATGTCGGAACCATGTTCATGCCTCACATCGAATCGGTGGTGGCGCAGGCTCTTGGCATGCCGGGGGGGAGCTGCGTCCAGCAAGAGACGTGCGGACGTGCAGTCGTCGCAGAACATGATGGTTCGCTCTATTCCTGCGACCACTACGTCTATCCCAAGTACCGCCTGGGGAGCCTGGTCGAAGACGATCTCGGCCGCATGATGGACGGCGGTTTCCAGACCAGGTTCGGCAACGACAAGCGGGATGGCCTGCCTCGGCAGTGCCGGGAATGTCCGGTACGCCGCAATTGCCACGGCGGTTGTCCGAAGCATCGCTTCGATCTCTCCCGGGATGGCGAACCCGGACTCAACCACCTCTGCGCGGGCTATTACGCGTTCTTCACCCACGTCCAACCGGCGGTGGAACGCATCGCCGCGCTCCTGCGTGCCGGCCGGCCCGCCGCCGACATCCTCGGCCAGCGGCGCTGGCTGGAAACGGGCGCCTGAATCCCCGTCAGATCGCCGGACACGGGCCGCTGGGCAGATCGGGGATGCTGCGCAGGCCGAGGCGCGCGGTGAGATCGTGGACCGCATTGTCGATCGTGCGATATCCCCGCGTCATGCTGTCGGGGCCGAGCAGGCCGGCCCGGGTCATGGTGTCGACCACGGGTTGACGGAACGCGGCGACCACGAGGACGACCCCGGCGGCTTGCAGGTCCGCAGCCAGGCGGCGCAGGGCCTCGCACCCGCTGGCGTCGATCTCATTCACCCCTTCGCCGCTGAGCACCAGCGCCTTGATCGCCGGAAAACGCGCGCGCAGGCCGATGACCTCGCGTTCCAGCACCGAGATGTTGCCGAAATGCAGACGGGCCTCGACCCGCAGCACCGCGAGTTCGTCGCCGAGCGCGAGACCGTGGCGCTCGTGATCGCGCCAGGTCCCGTCGCCATGGCGGCCGAGGACGCATACCCGCGGCCGCATCAGGCGCGACAGCAGCAGCACGACGGTCAAGGCGGCTCCCAGAGCCAAGGCCTGCGCCACCTGCGGCGCCAGGGCGACGGTGGCGACAAGGGTGAGCAGACCGGCAAGGCCATCATGCCAGTTCGCCCGCCAGGCCCGACGCAAGGATCCCAGATCGATCAGCGACAGGGCGGAGACCACGATCGCCGCCGCCAGCGCGGCATAAGGCAGCGGAGCGAGCAGCGGGCCGCAGCAGAGCAGCACCGCCAGCACCACCCCGGCCGACCACACCGCGGCCATGCCGGTGCGCGCCCCGGCGGTCAGCGCCAGCGATGAACGGGACAGCGATCCGCTCACCGGGAAACCGCCGGTACTGGCGGCGGCGATGGATGCGGCGCCCTGGGCGATCATTTCACGGTCGAGATCGATGTCCTGGCCGGTGCGCGCTGCGCAGGTCTTCACCACGCTGAGCACCTCCAGGAAACCGATGAGCGCGACCCAGCCCGCGCCGGGCAGCAGGGTCAGCACGAAACTCGTATCCCAGGTCGGCCAGGTCAGGGGCGGTAACCCGTTGGGGACCGCGCCGACGGTCTTGCCTGCAAAACCGATTCCCCACGACACCGCCGTGGCCGTGACCAGCACGATGAGCATCCCCGGCCAGCGCGGAGCCCAGGCGCGCAAGGCAAGCATCGCGGCGATGCAGCCTGCGCTCATCAGCACCGTCGCCCCATGCTGCCGGCTGAGATCAGCGCTTTCGCGCACCACGCCGGCGATCATCAGGCCGGTGCCGTCATGCGGCACCCCGAGCAGGGAATGCACTTGGCTGCCGATGATCACCAGGGCGGCGCCGGCGGTGAACCCGGCCAGCACCGGATGGCTGACCAGATCGGCGATCACCGAGGCCCGCAGCAATCCGGCGGCGATGCGGATGAGTCCGACCAGCAGCGCCAGGAGCAGGGCGGCCGCGATCCAGGCTGGCGTCCCCGGGGCCGCCAACGGCGCGAGGACCGCAGAGGTGAGCAGCGCGGTCATCGCCACCGGCCCGGTATGCAGGTGGTTGCTCCAGCCCAGCACGGCACCCGCCACGCAGGGCAGGATCGCCGCCCACAGGCCATAGTGCGGCGGCATCCCGGCCAGGGTGGCATAGGCGAGGCACTGCGGCACCGCAACCAGGCCGAGCAGCAGCCCGGCGACCAGATCGGCATGGAAACCGGCCCGGGTGAAAGGGAACCAGCGCCGGATCGGCAGGCGGGAAGAGGTCATTGCCGTGGAAGGATTCGCCTGATCACACCGGTGACGCTAGTCCGCAGCCCGGCGGCGCAACGAGGATGGCGGCGCCAGCAGATACCGGATGCCTTGCATCCCTGGCGGCCATTTCGAGCGTGCCGGAAATCGGATCCATCCGGTGTCCCCCTGCGCAGGAATCCTGACCCATGTCGGATCGCCCCAACGTGCTGTTCATCCTGGTCGACGAATGGCGCGCCCAGGCGACCGGATTCGCCGGCGATCCGAACGTGCGGACACCGCATCTCGACCGTTTGGCCGCGGAAAGCGTGGTCTGCGATCAGGCCGTGTCGGGCAGCCCGGTGTGCTGCCCCTACCGTGGCAGCCTGATCACCGGCCAATACCCGCTCCGCCATGGCGTGATCATCAACGATGTCGAACTGGCCCCGGATTCGCCGTCGATCGCCCGCGATTTCGCCGCCGCCGGCTACGAAACCGCCTGGATCGGCAAATGGCATCTGTACGGAAGCCCGAACGGCGCCAACGAACGGCGCGGGGTCGCGGTCCCGCGTTCGCACCAGATGGGGTTCCACCACTGGATCGGTGGCGAGTGTTCGCACGACTACTGGCGTTCGCATTACAACCACACCGATGACCAGACCATCCGCCATTGGGATGGCTACGACGCCTTCGCCCAGACGCACGCCGCGCTGGAGGCGATGCTCGATGCCAAACGGCGGCGACAGCCCTTCCTGACCTGCCTGTCTCTGGGCGCCCCGCACTTTCCGCTCTACACCGCGCCGCAATCCTATCGTGACCGCTTCCGCGCCGAGGACATGCGCCTGCGTCCGAACGTACCGGCCGTGTTCGCCGACCTGGCGCGCAAGGAGCTGGCCGGGCTGAGCGCCCACTGCGCCGCGCTCGACGATTGCCTGGGCTTTCTCATGGCGGGTCTCGCCTCGGCCGGGCTTGAGGACGACACCGTGGTGATCTTCACCAGCGACCACGGCAATCAGCACCACAGCCACGGCCTGAACTTCAAATTGTTCCCCTTTGATGAATCGGTGCGGGTGCCATTCCTGCTGCGCTGGCCGGCCGGACTCGGTCGGACTGCACGCACCTGCGCGGTCCCGGTCGATGCCCCGGACCTGCTGCCCTCCCTCGCCGGCCTGTGCGGCGTGCCCGCCCACCCAGCCTGCGAGGGCCACGACTGGTCGTCGGCTTGGCGCGGTGCTCCGGTGGATCCGGATGCCGCCGCGCTGATGCTGATGCCGGTACCGATCACCGCGATGCGCTGGCATGGCTTCCCTGCCTGGCGCGCCCTGCGTACGGCGCGCCACACCCTGGTGCTCAGCCACGCAGGGCCATTCCTGTTCTACGACCACAGCGCCGATCCCTTCCAGATGCGCAACCTGGTCGCTGATCCTGCCGTCGCCCAGGTGCGGTCCGGACTCGAACATCGCCTGCGCCAGCGTCTTGAGGATCTGGGAGACCCTTTTGCCGATCCAGGCACGATCCTGCGCGAGCGTGGCCTGGCTCATTACCGCGAAGCACAAACCTCGTTGCAGCGTCCTTGGTACGACCTGTGGGCTCCTGGTGCCCCGTCGCTCCCGCCTGACGCCTGGACCTTCCACGCGCCCTGACCGGATCGGCGCAGGTCAGGAGGCGTTTCGCCCCATCGCGGCAGCGCAGCGGTGGCGAGACCTGTCATGGACGGGGCGAATCATGCATCACGGCGCCTGCTGCGCCGTGATGATGCAATCCGACGTCTGCAGACGGGGCTGAATCGGGGGCTTCGATCGTCGCCGCCGGTTCGCCGGCCGCGGCCATCGCGAAGAGCAGTCCCTGGCGCAGCCGGGCGCGTTCCCGCGCCAGCGTGGGATCGAGGATCCGATTGTTCAATTGATCCGGATCAGCGACGTTGTCGTAGAGGAAATCCTCGACGTAGCGCATCCCATGTGCCGCCGTCTTCAGCGCGGCGGGATCGCGGACGCTGTAGGTCCAGCGGGCGGTGCGCAGCGTGCGGCCGGTCTGCGATTCGCTGATCTGGGATAGGTGGGCGTCGCGCCAGTCCGCGACTCCGGCGCACAGATCCTGGAGCGGCCGGCCGTGCCAGTCTTCCGGCACGGCGACCCCAGCGGCACGCAACAGCGTCGCCGGCACGTCGAGCAGGCTGGCGAGCCCATCCGCCACCGCACCACGGGCAAACCCTGGGCCGCGCAGGACCAGGGGGATGCGGATCGACGCATCGTGGCACGAACGCTTGTATTCGCCGTTGCGGGTCGCGAAATGGCAACCGTGATCGCTTGCGAAGACGATCAGGGTCTGGTCGAGGATGCCGAGTTCCTCCAAGGTGGCGACGACCCGGCCGAGGTTGTCGTCGAGACTGCGGCAGCAGGCGAGGTAGTTGGCGTATTCGCGGTCCCAGTTGCCGTGCGGGAAGGCGGCAAGGTCGCCGGGTATGGCGGCGCCTGCGAAACGATCAGCCCAGCCATGGGGTGGTTCGTAGGTATTGCGGTCGTTCTGATGATGCGGTTCCAGGTACGAGGCCATCAGATGGAATGGCCGGCCATCGCCGGTCCGTCGTGCCAGGGCGAAGCGGCGGATGGCCGCGACGACATGGTCGGTGAGGGCATCGGCGCGATAGCGGTCGGGGGGTAGGTCGACCCGCATGCCGTCGCCGGCGAAGACCCAGCCGCCGTAACCGTGGCTGGTCCATTCCAGCGCGTCGGCAGCCAGCCACCAGTCGGTGAAGCCGCCCCGTCGTCTCGGTGGAATCGCCGTGGTGCGGTGGCAGCCGGGTCCAGTCGTCCCGCTTGAAGCCAGATGCCATTTGCCGCAATAGCCGGTGGCATAGCCGGCTTTCCCGAGCAGCTTCGCCACCGTGACCGCATCCTCGGGCAGATGGATGTTGTTCACCACGTTGCCGGTGGCGGTGGGATAGCGCCCCGTCTGCAGCGACGCCCGGGCCGGGCCGCAGACCGGGTTCGGAGTGAAAGCCTTGGCGAATCTCACCCCTTGCTGCGCCAACCGATCCAGCATCGGGGTCGTCGGCATGGCCTGGCCATAGCAGCCGATCGAGTCGGGCCGTTGCTGGTCGGTGAAGAAGACGACAAGGTTCGGACGCGTTTCCATGGCTGATCCTCAGGGTCGGGTCCGGCGGGGGTGGCAGCCGTCCTGCGGTTCCTGAACCATCACTGGAAGCAACGTGACCGGACCGCTGAGATGGGGATCCGGAATTCGTGTCGCGACCAGGATCATTCAGGCCGGCATGCTGCCCGCCGGGGCGCCGCCTTGCCATGGCTGGAATCATCACGACTTGCACCAGGATGACCGCATGGACAGGAACTCCGACTGGAGTCGCTGGCTCGCGGCGTTGGCCGATCCAGGCTGCGCCCTGGAGATAACCCACTGCGGTCGCATGCGGCATGCCGGCTGGGATATGGGGCGCAGGATCCTGCCTCAGCACATGCTGCACCTGGTGCGTGAAGGGGGGCACTCAGGGTCCGTTGGTGGCCGCACGATCCGTACCGGGCCGGGCGACTGCCTGTGGGTCTTCGCGGACCAGGAGCAGATCCTGCGCCAACGCGAGGATGTCCGCTGGTTCTCCATGTCGAATCTGCGGTTCACCTTGGCCGCGGAACCGCCGCCCATGCCATCGGTGGTGCGTGGCGCTGCGGTCATCGGCACGCATCTCGATGCCTTGCGTCGCGAATGGCTGGCGTGCCAGTCGAATCGTGAGGTGCGCATGCGCGCTCTGCTGGTGCTGCTCTTCAGCGAGGTGCACCGGATCGCCGGGCACGACTCCAGCGGACTGGAGGCTGCGGATCAGGCCATGCTGCTGGAGCTCATCGACAGGGATCCCAAGGCCCGTCTGCATCCGGCCCACCTGGCACGCCACATCGGCATGACCCCGACCTGGTTCGCACGACGATTCCGCCGTACCTATGGCTGTTCTCCTCGCACCTGGCTGGTGCGCAGGCGGATCGAACGCGCCGCCGAGCAGCTGGGCTCCGCCCGCAGCATCGGAGCGGTGGCCAGGGTATTCGGCTATGCCGACCTCTTCCTGTTCAGCCGGCAATTCCGGTCCGTCCTCGGAGTCAGTCCGCGCGCCTGGCTCATGCAGCACCGGAACGAACGCGCGGTTTCGTGATGCGGAAAACGCAGATGCACCCCATCTGCCACGCTGGCCCTCCGTAGTCCTGGTCAGGGCGGGTGGTTGTATCCGCCCCCGGACGGTGGCGGATACGAGGCGGCCCTTCGTGACCAGCAACCGTACGGTCTCACCCGTCCTGACGCGGCGCTGCCCGACGGGGAGAACACGCGGTCCATGTGCGGATGGTTGGGGTGAACCGGCCGAGGCGTCTGCGGGCCGGTGCGCGATCAACCCGCGACCAGCCGGCGTTCCCGCCGACGCCAGCGGGCGGGGGCCTCTCCGTGCCGCGCAGAGAAGCAGCGATAGAAATGTCCGAGGCTGGGGAACCCGCAGGCCAGGGCGATGTCGAGCACCGCGTCATCGCTGTCGCGCAGGCGGCGGGTGGCCTGCTCCAGGCGCAGGGCGGTCACGGTGGCCTCGGCGGTGCGGCCGTGGTGCCGGCGCAGGCATCGGCTCAGGTGCGCGAGGGAGCATCCCGCCAGCCGGCGCAGCGCGGGCAGACCTTCGGCCAGCAGGTGCTCGTCGGCTGAGAACGCGGCGATGGCGCCGCTCAGCCAGGCCGGTCCCTGGGCCGGGGCGGCACCGTCCTGATCGAGCAGCATGCGGTGGAAATCCAGGAGGAACGCATCGAGCACGAGGGCGTCCTGGTCCATCCGGGTCAGACGGTCGCCCCAGGCCTTCAGGCGATTGAAGGCGTCGCGATCGAAGCGGCGGACGACGGGTTCGTCGCCGTCCCAGGGCCATGGACGGGCGCGGAAGTGGAGCGAGCGCAGCCGTTCGAGCGCCGTCGCGGTGAAGGCGACATTGCACAGGCTGAACCCGGTCGGAGGCAGCGCGGTGAAACCGTGCGCGTCGTCCGGTCGCACGAGTACGACATCCCCCACCGTGATGTCCCGCCGGGCATCCCCGTGCACATGCCGGCAGGCACCGGATTCGATCCAGAAGACCTCGGGGAAGTCATGGCGGTGCAGCCGAGGGCGGATCCGCCGGCCCGGCCGGCAGGAATACCGGGTCCGCATGGCGTGCCAGCAGCCGCCGGCCGGGAGGTATCCAGCCAGGCGCAGGCGGGGTGCGGCGGTTGCCATGTGATCATCCTGGGGGAAGAAGACCGACATCCTAGGAGAAGATCCCCGACCCTTGCCGGTTAGGATGGCGGTCGAGGACCACATGAACCAAACCGCATTGCTGCGTGAAAATCCACGGATCACCCCGGAACAGGTCGCCAGCTACCGGCGCGACGGCTACCTGCTGCCCAGCCAGCCGGTGTTTCCGGCGGAGAAATTCAGCGCACTCCAGCGCTGCTTCGAGGATCTCTTCGTGCGCTGGCAGGCCGAAGGCCACGGCAAGAGCCCGGAGCACATGGACGTGCCGCATTTCGCCTACCCCGAGCTGATGCGCTGGCTCCTCGACGATGCGATGCTCGATCTCGTCGAACCGATCCTCGGGCCCGACATCTGCCTGTTCTCGAGCCATTTCATCTGCAAGACCGCCGGCGACGGCAAGCGCGTGCCCTGGCATGAGGACTCGGCGTACTGGAAGGGCCGCATGGATCCGATGGAGGTCGTCACGGTCTGGCTCGCGATCGATCCGTCGACCCTCGCCAACGGCTGCATGCACGTCATCCCCGGCAGCCATCGCCAGGGGGCGGCCGGCTATTCCGTCTACCGCGATCTGGATGCCGGCGATCGTGCGGTGTTCCGCAACGAGATCGTCGCCGGCCAGTTCGATCCCGCCCAGGCGGTGCCGTGCGTGCTCGCTCCCGGCCAGGCCAGCCTGCATGACGGCCGCCTGATCCACGGCTCGGCCCCGAACACCAGCCCGCAGCGGCGCTGCGGCTACACCATGCGCTACACCTCGACCGCGGTGAAGCACCATCCGCAGGCCGATGGCTTCGCGGTCTACCTGGCGCGGGGCCGCGACCGCGCGGGCAACACCTACGGCGATCCGGGCCAGGTGAACCGGGCCTGGATGGAACGGCACCCAGGACTGTGGCCCAAGGGGCACTGAGCCGAAGAAGCCGCGATCGCCTGTGGGCGGATCCTCAGTCGGCTGATTCGGCAGAGGGAAATGCAGTGGTTCATGATCCATTGCAGGCTGGTCATTTGCCTTGCGCCGATGCGTCGTTCATCCTGTTCTGTCCCTCAGCGTTTCATCGGTTGAGCCCTTCCGGTTCAGCCGTGGTCCCAGCCTCCAGGAGCCGCCCATGGACGGACGCGAACGCTTCCTCGCCGCCATCAACCGCCAGAAGGCCGACCGCCTGCCCTGCCAGGTCCATTCGTGGATGGGATCCTGGCTGCGCGCGCATCTGGGCGGGGTCGACCAGTACGCAGCCTACGCGCATTTCGGCATGGATCCGGTGGTCTATGTCGCGCCGATCTACGAATTCAGCCCCGAGGACCACTCCAACTGGCGGGTCGAGAAGAGCGAACCCGTGCTGGGCGGCGACGGCTACCTGCACTGGACCGAACGCATCCACACGCCGGGTGGCGTGCTCGTCAAGGAATGCGCCAAGGACAAGTACACCGGCTGGGATACCAAGCACCTCATCGTCACCGATGCGGACTGGGACCTGTTCGAACGCTATGCCCCCAGTCCGATCCGGATCGACTGGACGCCGGTGATCACGGCCAAGAACCGGATCGGACCGCACGGCATCGTCCGGGGCTGGCCCTATGATTTCGGCCAGGGCAGCCCGTGGCAGTCGTTCTGCTACCTGTATGGCACCGAACCGGCGATCATGGCCGCCAACGACCGGCCCGATTGGCTCGCGCACTGCCTGGAGGTGATCCTGGCGAAGAAGCTGCGTTCGATCGAGGTCGGGGGCCGGATCCCCTATGATCTCGTCGAGACCGGCGGCGGGGCGGGATCGTCCACGGTGATCTCGCCCAGGTTGTTCCGGCGCTTCTGCCTGCCCTACGACCGCATCCAGCACCAGGCCTTCCACGACCACGGCACCAAGGCGATCTACCACCTCTGCGGCGGGGTGATGCCGATGCTGGACCTGGTCGCCGAGACCGGCGCCGATGGGCTCGAGACCATGACCCCGGAGGACATGGGCGGGGACTGCTATCTCGCCGCCGCCCATGCCAAGGTCGGGGATCGCCTGTTCTTCGTCGGCGGCTTCGACCAGAACGCGGGCTTCGAACGCGGTGATGCCGCCACGGTCCGGCGGATGGTGCGCGACTGCTTCGCGGCCTGCCCCAACGGCGGCTACATCTGCTCGCCCAGCGACCACTTCTTCCTCGGCCATCCCGACAACGTCCAGGCGTTCGCGGACGCCGCCAAGGAATGCCGGTACTGATCCCGGGCGTCAGACCCCAAGCCGCAGCCGGCCGGGTGTCGCGCCACGATGGCGGCGGAACCAGCGCACGAAGTGGCTGGCATCGGCGAAGCCGCAGCGTTCCGCCACCTGCTTGATCGGCAGGCCCGGATCGGCGAGCAGCGCGGTGGCGCGTTCGCCGCAGCGCTCCGCCAGCCAGGCCGCCGGACTGCAACCGAACCGGGCCCGGAACAGGCGATCGAGCTGGCGTCGCGACAAGCCGCTGACGGATTCGAGCGTTTTCCATGGTGCCGGAGCGATGCGCCCATGCGCTTCCAGCAGCGACAGGACGGCCCCCAGACGCGGATCCAGGGCGACACGCCCGCTGGGCTGCCAGCCGGCCCGGAGACATGCCAGCCACCACTGGGCGAGCGCAGCCCCCAGGGCGGCGAGACGCTGGCCTGCCGCCGCAAGGTCGCCATCGGGCTGACAGGCGGCGAGCGCGCGCATCGCCGCGTCCAGCGCGGGCGGGGCGGGCAGGGCGGCCGGGGGAGCGTGGCGGAACAGCGGCGACCCGTCACCGCGGCGCAGCCGCAGCCGCAGGGAGGCGATACACGAACCGGGGATGAACTGCTGGTCGCGCCGCAACCCCTGCGGCAGCAGGACCAGGACGCCCGGTCCGGCGTCCAGCCTGCCGTCGGCATGGCGGACGCTCACGCCGCCGCTGCGGATGATCCAGGCGCACCAGACGGGATCGCGGTGGGCCCGCTGGTTGCCGGACGCGGGCACCGCTGCGTCATAGCATCGGTCAAGGCTGAATTCGACCACGCCGAATCCAGTATCCATCCGGTGAAAATCGGCTGATCCAGGCATCGGTGTCCAGAATATGCCATGCACGTCCGACCTGGTCCAGGCATCTCCCTGGCTCGGGCCGTCTACCTGGGTCATGCTCAGGGCATGGATACCCGCATCGCCATCGCCGACCGCGTCGACCTGCTCATCCTCGGTGGCAGCGTCGGGGCCTGCGCCTGCGCCCTGGCGGCGCGACGGGCCGGACTCAGCGTGCTGATCGCGGCGCCGCTGGGCGGACTCGGCGACGATGTCGCCGCCTACCTGCGCCTGCAGCCGGGCGCTCCGATCGGCGACTCGTTGGCGGCTGACCTGTTTCCCGCTGGACGCTGCCCTTCGCCGCTGCACGCCAAGTCGACCTGCGAGACGGCGGTGATCGAGGCCGGCGTCGAGGTCATCCTGGGATCCCTGCCCTGCGGGGTCGTGCGCGACACGGCCGGGCAGGTGTGCGGCACCATCATCGCGCATCGCGGTGGCCGCAGCGCGGTGGTGGCGCGGGCGGTGGTCGATGCCGGCCACAGCGCGCCGTTCGCCCGGCAGGCCGGTCTGGCCTTTGACGCCTGGTCGGGCGGCACGCTCGTCGTCGAGACCGCCATGCTGGCTCAGGCCGGCGAGAGGCTGCCGCAAACCGGGCCGGCGATGGCCCTCGCCGGGGCGGGCGCCGGATTGACGCTCGCCGTCCGACGGGACGAGGTCCACCTCCGTGCCTGGTCAGCGACCGCGTTGCATGCCCTGCAGGCCGAGATCCAGCTCAAGGCCTTCCACCCGCGCTGCGTCGGCATGTCGGACTGGTCGTGGTGGTTGCCGCCGGTCGGGGTCCGGGGTGGTCGCCGGGCCGATGCCTGGTCGGGATCGGGCACGTTCGCTCTCGCGGCGCTGGCCACGCCAGAGCCGCGCCTGTGGGTGCTCGGTCCGGCGGCAGATCTGGAACGCGCAGTCGCTGCTGAGATCGCGGCGCCGGCGGCGTTGTCTGCGGTCGGTGATCGCCTGGGTGGTCATCTGGCGCGGGAACTCCTGCCCGCTCCGATCCCCGCATCCGCCGGCCTGCCCGGAACGGCGTGCGGGATGCGTCTGGCCGGCGATCGCGGTGGATTCCGCCCGACCAGCGTCGGCCTTGAGACGCTGCCGCTGGACGACACGCGGCTTCCTCCTCTGGGCGAGACGGAGGTCCTGGTCGTGGGCGGAGGCACCGGCGGGGCCGCTGCCGGCATTGCGGCGGCGCGGGAGGGGGCCGCCGCCCTGGTCATCGAGCGCCTGCATCGTCTGGGTGGCGTCGGCACCTTGGGCCGGATCAGCCGCTACTGGTATGGCAACCGCAGCGGATTCACGGCCGAACTCAATCAGCGCGTGCACGGTTGTTACGGAGAACCGCGTTATCCCAAGGAAAAGGGCATCTACTGGGTGCTGGAGCATAAGCAGGACGCCTGGTTGCGGATGCTCGATGAGGCGGACGGCCGCTGCTGGTTCGGCTGCCAGGCGGTCGCCGCCGGCGTGGTCGATGGGCGCATCACGGGCGCCCTGGTCGCCGGGATACACGGCGCCGGGCTGGTGCGCTGCCGCGCGGCGGTGGACGCGTCCGGGTCGGCGGATCTCGCCGCCGCGGCCGGCGCGCCGTGCCGGGTGATCACCGCAGCCCACATCGCGGTCCAGGGCACCGGCCTGTCGCCGGTCGATCCCCGCGTCGACTACCAGAACAGCGACCATGATTTCTGCGACGACAGCGATGAGGTTGACGCCACCCGCATCCTGATCCGGTCCCGGCGCAAGTTCCCCCAGGCCTGGGACACCGCGCCGATCATCGACAGCCGCGAACGGCGCCAGATCCGCGGCCAGTACGAACTGACTCCGATCGACATCTGCTGCGACCGGCGGTTTCCCGATGCGGTGGTGCGGGCGAGTTCGAACTTCGACAGCCATGGATTCACCATCCATCCGGTATTCATGGTCCACGCCATGGACAAGAAGCCGATGCACGCCTGGGTGCCGTACCGCTGCCTGCTGCCGCAGGGCGTCGACGGCCTGCTGGTGACCGGCCTGGGCATGAGCGCGCATCGCGATGTGCTGCCGGTGGTGCGCATGCAGGCCGACGTGCAGAATGCCGGTTTCAGCGCCGGCGTCGCGGTCGCGCTGGCGGTGAGGACCGGCCTCGGCACCCAGGCGCTGCCGGTGCGGACGCTGCAGGAACGGCTTGTCGCCCTGGGCCACCTGCCGGCTGAGGTGACGAGCCTCGGCGACAGCTTTCCCTTGCCCGATACTGAAGTCAGCGCGCTGATCTCCACCCGTTTCGCTGAACTGGTCAGCGTCGCAGCCGCCTTCGCCTTTCCGCAGGCCGCGCTGCCGGCCCTGCGCCAGGCCCTGACTGATACGGAGCACCGGGAACGCGCCGCGCTCGTCCTCGGCATGCAGGGTCACCTCGAGGCTGCGCCGGTCCTGCATGACCTGCTCGCCGGCAACGTCTGGGACAAGGGGTGGCGCTTCACCGGCATGAATCAGTTCGGCGCGACGATGAGCCCGATCGATGCACGGCTGGTCGCATACGCCCATTGCTGCGCGGCAGATGGCATCGACACCATCGGTCGCTGGGCCGAGGCGCTCCCCGATGACACCGCGCTCAGCCATGTCCGGGCGATCGCTCTCGCCTGCGCCCGCCTCGTCGCACGGCATCCCGCTGCGGGTGCGCAGGCCCAGGCGATCCTCAGCGGGTTGCTCGCCCGTCCCGGCATGGCCGGGCATGCGCAGGCGGATCTCGGTGGTTTCCTGCGCAGCGCCGATGCGGACAGCATCTGCACGATCGAACGTGAGAGATGCCTGCGCGAGATCCACCTCGCGGTCGCGCTGTGGCGCTGCGGCGGTCGTGATCGCGCGCGCGGGATTCTCCTCGCCTATCGCGACGACCTCCACGGCCATTACGCCCGCCACGCGGCGGCGGTGCTGGCCGAGGGCGCCTAGCCCAGCACTCCCTTGGTGCTCGGCACGCCGCTGCCGGTGACCGCGATCGCCTGGCGCAGGGCGCGGGCGAAGGCCTTGAAACCGGCTTCGACGATGTGGTGGCTGTTGCGGCCGGCGAGCTGGCGCAGGTGCAGGCAGATGCGGGCCTGGTCGGTCAGGCCGCCGAAGAATTCCGGGATGAGGTCCGTGTCCCAGGTGCCCAGGCGGGCGGCCTTGGGTTCGAGGTGGTAGGCCAGCCACGGGCGGCCGCTGATGTCGATGGTCGCCTCGACCAGGGCCTCGTCGAGCGGGCAGGCGATGTGGCCGAAGCGTTCGATGCCGGCGCGGTCGCCCAGGGCCTGGCGCAGGGCCTGGCCGAGGACGATGCCGACATCTTCGCTGGTGTGGTGCCCGTCGATGTGGAGGTCGCCCTTGCAGGACACCGTCAACCCGGTGGCGCTGTGCTTGGCGAGCGCCTCCAGCATGTGGTCGAGGAAGCCGATGCCGGTGTCGATGCTGGACGCGGACGAGGAATCGAGATCCCAGGTCACGCTGATGTCGGTTTCGCGCGTCGTGCGGGAAACGCTGGCGCGGCGGGACGGGATGGCGCTGTGCGATCGGGGACGGGACATGCGCGACAGGCTAGGCCCGGCCGCGGTACCCGCCAGGACGAGGGTTCGCCCGCTCGCGCCAATGCTCAGGGTTTTCCGCCGCCGGCATGCGCCTGGGGCAGGCCGAAGACGTACACCCGCAGGAACGCCTGCGGCGACGGTTTGGCATCCTTGCGGGAACCGAGCATCGCCGTCACCGCGCCCTGCCCCGGCTCGACCGCCACCAGGCGCAGGCCGTCGGCGTTCCAGGCGGGCTGGGTTCCGATGTCGGCGGTCTGGGCGTTGAGATCGGCGAGCGCGAGCACGCCGCCGCTGCGGCCGGCGAGGCCGAGTCCGCCGGAGGAACGCGTCACCGCGGTGATCGTCCAGCGTGGATGCGGCGCAGGGTCGCGCGCGTCCTTGGCGATGACCACCGGCTCGGCGTCGGGGCCGGCGACGAACACCACGTCGGTACCCTTCGACCACCAGTCGGCCTTGGGTCCGGGTTCATCCCGCATCACGGTGCAGACCACGCCGCCGTCGCTCGTCCAGCGCGGCTGGACCCCGCCCATCACGGTGCTGGTCACGCCGGGTTTCCAGCGCACGACCAAACGGCCGCGGCGCTGGTTCTTCGCGGTCCAGCGGTCCTCCTCGAAGACCGGGGTCTCCTGCCAGGCGATGCCGGGGCCGTCGGGCTGCGGTTCGGCGTAGAACCCATCGGCGAAATCGGTGCTTTCACCGGTATCAGGATCGAGCACCACGATCTTGTCGACGACCTGCACCACCACCGACCGGGAGCGGCCCCGACCGAAGTCGCCGACCCGCGGCCGGTAGCCCCAGTTCGCCAGCGCCTTGCGTTCCGGCTGCAGATGCTCTGGTATCGTGACCAGGGTGATGCCTTCGGTCGTGGGTACGACGCGGCCATCCGCGAGGGCGAGGATGTTGCTCGCCGGTCCATGCACGAAGCGCCGGGCGTCGATCCAGGCCGGGTGGTAGCAATCCTTCTGCGTCGTCGCCGTGAAGTAATCCTGCTTGCCCACGCCTTCTTCGAGCAGCGCGAAGCCGCCAGCCGCGCGCACCACGATCCGGTTCCCCGTCGGCGACCAGGCCGGCTGCGGGTCGGCGACGGTGGAGTCGAATCCATAGGTGCGGACCAGGATGAGATCGGCGGGCGCAACCTGGACCTTGGTTGAGCGGGAGCAGCCTGCCCCCCCGGCGGCCGCCAGGGCGGCCAGGGCGATGACGCCGAGACGGAGGGTGGGCGAGCGGCGCGACGTGCGGGGGTTGGTCATGGGGTGGGGGCCGGCGCGGGATCGATCCAGGCCGCGAGTTCGAGCACGGTCGCGGATCCGGGGGCGGCGGCGGGGTCGAGGATCCGGCGCAGGCGGCCGTCCGCACCAGCTTCGATCTTCAAGGCGCGACCAGCGATGCTCACGGTGTATCCCTGCCAGGTCACGACGGTCGCCTCGGCCGCTGGTCCGAAGAAGTCCAGGGCCCGCACCGACGCATCCGGGCCGCCCTTGCGCCAGGCGAGGGCGATGAGCAGCGGAGCCAGGCGCACGTCCCAGGCGCGCGGCCCATCCAGAAAGCGTTTTTCCTCTTGCGGGACTTCATCCGGCGTCCTGCCTGGAGCCGGATCCTGGGAGGTCTGATCCTTCACCCAGATCTCCCTGGTCACAGCGTAATCCAGACCCTTCTTGGCGGAGGGGACGATCCGGTTCAACGTCCCCCGCCCGTTGTAGGCGACCAGACGCAGATGAGCGTCGAGCAGCAGGCGCGGGCAGTCGGGCAGGCGCGCACCCGCCACCACCGCCGGCGCGGGCGGGGTGTAGAGCAGGTGCAGCACCCGGTTGCCGCCGAATTCCCTGCTGGCGGGTTCCAGCCGCAGCCAGAAGCGTTCGCCCGCCAGGGTGCCGTGGCATTCGAGCCTCCCGGTCGGGGCGGTCGGCAGCGCCGGTTCGCCGCCCGCCAGGCGGGTGGCGCCGGTCAGGACCAGCGCGAGGAGCAGCGCGAGCAGCCGCAGGCTGCGCGGGAGAGCGCCGGAGGCGCGTTCCGGGGGCGGGCAGCCCCCGGTCAGACATGAACCTGGGACGGCGAAGCCGTCTCTTCCGGCGCAGCCGGAACCCCGCGCCGCGGGGAAGTTCTTGGGCGGCGAGCGCATTCAGTTCCTTTCGCGGGAATGGAACAGCAGTCCCAGCAGGCCCACGGTGGCGAGGACGAGGCCGAGGGGATGCCGGGTGGTGCCGGCCCCGGCGGCGGGACTGAGGAAGAACGCGGACTCCTGCGGCTGGTTCGGGCGATAATAGACGGTGATCGGCCGGCGTTTGCGGCGCTCATCGTCGTAGTACAGGCTGGCGAGCATCCGTTCGGCATCATCGCGGTTCAGGACCGGATCGGCCACCGGCCGGAAGCGCGCGTCGGCCTGGGTCCAGGCGATGGTCATGTCGTGGTTGGGCAGCTGGAACTCGTAGGCCACCCGCACCTTCACCTGATCGCGTCCCTGCGGCAGCAGCAGCACGTCGAGGATCTCGCCCGGCACCGAATGGTGGGTTACGCTGGTCCGCACCAGCGGCCAGGCGACCAGGGCGCCGAAGCCCAGGAGCAGGAGCGAGACGATGATCCGGGCGCGGCCCATGTCAGCTTCCCGCCGGGGTTGCGGTTGGACCGGCCACGGGATTCGCGAGCCGGCCCAGGTCGCAGGACGCACTCGCGATGGCGCATTCCACCACCTCGCCCGGCTGCAGGAAACGGATGGGATCGCGGTAGCAGCCCACCCCGGCCGGCGTGCCGGTGCTGATCAGGTCGCCCGGTTCCAGGGTCATCGACCGGCTGGCATAGGCGATGATCGCGGGCAGGTCGAAGATGAGGTCGCTCGCCAGCGCATCCTGGAGCACCGCGCCGGCGATGGTCGTGGTGAGGCGCAGGCCGCGATGGTCGCCGACCTCCTCGCGCGTGGTCAGCCACGGGCCGCAGGGCATGAAGGTGTCGCTCGACTTGGCGCGGAACCACTGCCCGTCCTGCTTCTGCCAGCGCCGGGCGGACACGTCGTTGCCGACCATGAAGCCGGCGACATGGCGCATCGCCTGGGATTCCCCGATGTTGCGGCCGCGCCTGCCGATCACCGCCACGAGCTCGACCTCGTAGTCGGGCCCGCAGGCGGGATCCGGGATGACGATCGCGTCCGCGCAGCCGGTCAGCGCGGTGGGCGCCTTGGCGAACAGCAGCGGCCGTTCCGGCAGGGGGGCCTTCTGCTCCGCCGCATGCCCGTGGTAGTTGAGCCCGACGCAGATGATCTTGCCCGGATCCACGACCGGCGGCCCCAGACGCACGGAATCCAAGGCGATCCCGCCCGGACCGCAGGTCGCCGCGCGCGCGCTCAGCTCCGCCAGGCGACCCGAGGCGAGAAGCGCGCGCACCGTGCCGTCGAACCCGAGTTCGCCCAGCGGGACGATGGAACCCTCGACGATCGCCCCGGCCTGTTCTTCACCGGGGGCACCGAAACTGACGAGACGCATGGGGGGACGAGTCTGGTTCGGACCTGCGCGGATCAATGGAAGCGACGCTGCGGAGCAGCCCAGATGCGGACACAGTTTGGCTTTGTGCTTGTTCTCAATCTCCGAGGGAAAACCCAAGATGGCCAAATGAAAAATCGCAAGTGTGCCCCAGATGCCAGGCGGGAGGAAGGTGTTGGGCAGCGCGGCGTCAGGACAGGTGTGGCCCCGCGGTTGCTTGGCCAGTATGTACGATCAGATGCCCAGCACGGATCGAGGACGTTGAAAACACCTGACCTGATGCAGAGAGTCGACGACCAACGCCGCAGATGGGGTGCAATGGCGATTTTTCGCTCATTCCACCGGCCCGCTCGGCATCGGCGCCGGCAAGGCCGCCCATTCCAGGCGTTCGCGCACGTCGGGCGGCAGCTCGGGCATCAGGTAGCGGAGCTTGGTGCGGGCGCGGCTGCCGCAGTGGGCGCGGTAGGGCACGATGGCGTCGGCGAGGCGGCGGCGCACGCGGTCGGCGTCGGGGCCGAGGTGGGGGATGGCGAGGAAGTCGACCAGGGTCTCGGCCAGCTCCTCGAACTCGTCGTCGGCGTAGGCGCCTTCCGCCGCGCGGGCGATGAGGCGGGCGGCGGCCTTGCCGGCGAGGGCGGACAGGTAGGCGCCGTCGCCGGCGGTGAAGGCGCGGGCGAGCGTACGCGCGACCAGGAGCTGGTCCTGGCGTGGCAGGAGCGCCTCGCACACCGCGAGGCGCAGGGGGCCGGGGAAGTCGGGATGCTCGGCCATCGCGCCGAGGACGCGGGCGAGCTCGCCCACGTTGCCCGGGCCCCAGATCGTGCGCCAGCTCGACACCTCGCGCCATTGCCGGCACAGGCGATCGACCAGCTTCCGGCGCAGGTCGTCGCCGCAGTGCGGCGATCGCGCGACGAGGAGCAGGCTGGCGAGGATGCGCGGCACGTCCTCGGTGTGGATGCTCAGACGGTCGTCGAGGATGAAGGTGACCTCGCCGGTGGCGGCGTCGGTCTGGGTGGTGGTCGGCACGTCGGGCACCTCGGTGCCCAGTTCCGCGAGCAGGTGGTCGACCAGGGCCGCCCGCCGGGCGGCAGGCAGGGCCTGGGCGGCGGCGACCTGGCCGGCGGCCTCGATGCCCCAGCGGCCGAGCGTGCCCAACGCCTCGTCGCAACGGCGCAGCCGGTCGGCATCGGCGTTGGCGAGCCGCGCCGCTCCGGCGACAAGCAGCCCGCGCTCCGCGCCATCGCCGGCCCGGGTCAAGCCGGACAGCAGGCGGTCGCAGGCCGGCGGATGCGCCGGCGCCCCGGCGCGCAGGATCAATCCGGGCAGCTCGGCCAGGGCGAAGCGGCGCAGGGGGGCGCGCGGGCTCTCCTCGGCGATCCGCCACAACGGCTCGATGGCGGCCGGACCGATCGCGGTCAGGCAGGCGGAGACCAGATCGTCGATGCGTCCGCCCATGAAGCGGGCGGTGGCCTCGACCATCGGCTCGACGAGCAGGCCACGGGTCTGATCGTCGGCCGGGATGAGGCCCGGAAGCTGCTGTTCCAGCAGCGCGATGAGGTGCGGCCCCGGGGCCTGGCGCAGGAGGGTGCGCAGCGCTTCCGCCAGGGTCTGGGCGGGTGCGCCGGCGAGCGCGCCCTCGCGGCAGAGTTCGGCCACCAGCCAATAGACGCTGGTGTCGAAGGCCTTGCCGAAACCGGGCGCGGCAGCCACCAGGCGTTCGACCAGGATGGTCCGCGCAGCGGGATCGCCGCCCAGGCGCTGCAGCGCCGCCGCCAGGCCCATGCGGTTGCGCGGTTCGGCGTCGGGGGCCAGCAGGAGGGCGATCCCGCGTTCGAGCAGGCGGCTGCGATCGTCGCCGCCGGCAGGGACGCCGGGCCGGGCCAGGAGGACGATGAGCGCGGCATCGGCTTCGGCCCCGGATCCGAGGCGGTTCGCGAGGATCGCGCCGACCCGCGCCGCGTCGTGGTCCTGCAGCGCCCGCACCAGGTCGAGCAGGCCGAGGCGGGTCGGCAGCAGGAGTTCGATCAGGCGGTCGAGGGTGGGATGCGCCGCGAGGTGGCGCGCCAGGCGGGTGCACAGCCGCACCAGGGCAGGCGAGGCCAGGCCGCGCGCGGCGGTCGATACGGCGGCCGCCACCACCAGGTCCTGCTGGATCGCCGGCAGGTGCGCCACCGATTCGGCCAGGCGGTCGACAGCCTCGTCATCGCGGCGTTGCAAGGCGCGCACGAGATCGACCACCGCGACCCCGGCTCCGGCGGCGGCGAGCAGGCCGATCGCGCGCTCGCGCACCAGTTCGGCTCCATCGGCCAGGAGCAGCGGCATGAGCTCGCCCACGACCGCCAGCGGCGGCGCGGCGTAGCGCAGCTGCTCCAGCGCGGCGGCACGCTGATCGTCGGCGCGGGCCGCGAACAGGCCCTCGACCGGGCCGCGCAGGGATCCGGGCAGGTGGGCGAGCAGTTGCTGGGGTGATCCGGCGGTCGGCAGCACCAGATCGGCTTCGGCCGCCTTCGCGGCTTCCGCCTCGGATCGCTCCGTCGCGGCGACTTCCGCCGCCAGCAGGGGATTGCCGATCTCATCCTCGAGCGCGACCACGCGCCAGCCGGGTTCGACTTCCTGATCGACCCCGGCCAGGATCAGACCACTGCCGTCAGCCGCGTGTTCGGCCACCAGGGCGCAGAAGGCGAGGTCGTCGGCGTCCTTCAACCGGCGGTCGAGGGCGACCTTCTTCGCCGCCGCGTCGGAGGCGCAGCGTTCGAGCGCGAGCGCGGTGAAGGCGAGCTTCGCGTTGAGCAGCGCACCGATGCGCATGAGCAGGGTGCGGTCAGTCCCGCACAGGCGGGCGATGGTGGTGGCGTCGACGGCGCGCAGTCCCTTGAGCATGCGCGGACCCTAGTCGACCCCGGTCCTGCACCAATGGCCGACCCGGTCCAGACTCGGGGCGACGCAATGGTCGGCCTCTTTCGGCAAGCTGGCACGGGTAGACGGTTTGGCGACTTTCCTGCAAGTACCAATCGGGTGAGGCGATCAGATCGGCCTTTCCCGCTTTTACTGAGGATTCACCAACAGGTTGACGAACCCAGGTACGGTTCCGATGGCCGCGAGAGATTGATCCACAGGTAACAACCGGAAATTCGTGCGGGCCGAGGCCCGCCGATCCAGGCACCATCGTCAACCTGTTGGTGAATCCTGAATAACGTTGACCTCACCGGCCATCATCGAAACCACCACATCAACAATTCCCTGCACAAATCGCAAGAGGGCCCCAGATGCAAGGCGGGAGGAAGGCGTGTGGCAGCGCCACATGACTGACGACCAACGCAGCAGATGGGACGCTCTTGCGATTTTTCGGTTCAGACCGGATTGGGGATGTAGGTGGTGCGGCAGTTCTTCAGGTAGTTCAGGGCGTGGACCTGGCCGGTCATCTCCAGGTCCTTGCGGTAGACCGGATCGTGCCAGCCCTCGATGTCGATCGATCCCGTGAACCCGTTCTGCCGCAGGATGCTGATGATCTCGGTCCAGTTGCTGTCGCCGAAGCCGGGCGTGCGGTGATGGACCCAGGGCGTGTTGCCGCGGATGCCCTTGGTGCGGATCACGTCCCATTGCACGGTCGCGTCCTTGCCGTGGACATGGAAGACCTTCTTCGCCCATTTGCGCAGTTGCGGCAGGGGGTCGATGAGGCTGTTGAGCTGGTGGCAGGGTTCCCATTCCAGACCCAGGTTTTCGCGGGGCACGGCATTGAACATCATTTCCCACGCGTCGGGCGCGTGCGCGAGGTTCCAGTCGCCCCAGCCCCAGGTGCCGCCCATGTCGCAGTTCTCGAAGGCGATGCGCACGCCCTGGTCGGCGGCGAAACGGCCGAGTTCGCCGAAGAAGCGGGTGAATGCCGGCATCGACTTCTCGATCGGCTGGTTGACCAGGCGCCCGGCGAAGCCGGCCACGATGTCGCAGCCGAACAGCCTTGCCGCTGAGATGCATTGCTTCCAGGCGTCGCGGGTCTCCTGGTCCTTGGGCTGGTCGCCGAGCGGATTGCCGAACACGCCGAGCGACGAGATCACCGCCCCGCTGCCGGCCAGGGTGGTTTTGACCTCGTCGGCCAGGCGCGCGAGGTCGAGGCCGTTGGTGCTCTGCCAGAAGGTCAGGCTGAAGCTCTCGAATCCGTGCGGCAGGATCTGCCGCAGGTAGTTCGCGGTGTTGGGTCCGGCATTGGCCAGGGTGCCGATGCGGATGGTTTCCTGCGGAGCGGGGGCGTTGCTGGGCATGGGTTGTCCTTGGGCGGTAGGGAACTGGTCAGAGGGGTGGCGTCAGCATTTCACCGGAATGCGCCGGCCGGAACGGGAACTTGCGATCGCCGCGAACACCATGGCCAGGCTCTTGATGTTGTCGTGGACCTCGCCCTGCGGTTTCGGACCTCCGTCGAGCGCGTTGAGGAACTCCTGTAATGCTCCACGGATCTCGGTGTCCTTGAGCGGTGCCACGGTGACGGGGATTTCTTCGAGTTCGTTGTGGAACCCGGTTTTCCCGCCGGGCTTCACGCGCTGCCCGCGCGGGGGCTGGTCCCCGGCATAGAGCAGGGTGCCGTGATCGCCGACCACCCGCCAATCGCCATTCCACGAGGTATGGCAGCCTTCGGCGCACCAGCTTCCCCGGTAGGTGAAGACCAGGCCGTCGCTCATCTCGAAGATGACCGAGGCGGCGACCTTGCCCTGGTACCACGATCCGGCGGGATTGAACTCGTGCGCGTACACCGCCACCGGATCGGCGGCGGTGATCATGCGGCAGAGATCGAAATGATGGATCGCCATGTCGAGGATCAGCGGCGAATCCATGCTGTCGCGGAAGCCGCCGAAATGCGCCCCGATATAGAAGTCGCAGTTGATCGTGGTCGGCCTGCCGATCGCTCCGCTGCGCACCAGATCGGCAAACGTGCGGTGGATGGCGTTGTAGCGCCGCGATTGGCTGACCGCGTACAGGGTCTTGGTCTGCTCCGAGGTCTTCAGCATCCTGCGCGCCTGGGCCATGGATGCGGCGAGCGGTTTTTCGCCCAGCACCGGCACTCCCATCTTCAACGCAGTGACCGTGGTCGGGCAATGCGCCTCGGGGATGGTGATGTCGCAGACGAAGTCCGGCCGCACGGTGGTGATCGCCTGGCGCAGGCCGGTGAAGGCCAGGTCCGGCGAAAGCCCGAAATCCCTGGCGGCGGCCTGGGCGGCCTCCAGCCGCACATCGACCACGCCCGCGAGCTTCACCCGGGGGTTCTCGCCGATGGCCTTCAGCCAGGCGCGGCCCATGCCGCCGCAGCCGACGAGCAGGATGGTGCGGATCATGAAGGGGGCTCCTTGGAAGGAATGGTGACCTGGAAAACCTGGGAAAGGAAGGAGCCGCTGATCACCGAGCCCGTACGATGTCGCCAACCAGGCGGAACTTCTCGACCGCCACGCCGGGTGGGCAGGAATCGCTGTTGGCGAGGACGAACGGACCGCCGGCCCCGTCGGCGATGACCTGTTCGACATACGCGCGGAATTCCGGCAGCGGTCGGCGCAGGAACTCGGTCAGTTCGATGCCGCCGATGATGCCGACCTTGGAGCCCAAGGCTGAACGCGCTTCAGCCAGGCTGACATTTCCAGTCGGGCGCGGCGACAGGCTTTCCACCGCCGTCACCCCGCTGGCGAGCATCGTGGGCAGCAGGGCCTTCACATGGCCGCAGGCGTGCTGGATGTAGTGTTTCCCCTGATCGTGCAGGATCCCGCACAGACTGGCGATCTCGGGGGCGATATAGCGGCGGTATTGGGCCGGAGAATAGTTCTGGGTCGAACTGTCCTCCCAGGTGATGAAATGGCGGTACGGACCTGCAACCGCCAGACGTGCCGCACGCAGGTCATTTTCCACCATCACCGCATACAGCGCCTCGACCTCGTCCGGGAAGTCGGCCAGGGCGTAGGCCAGTTCCTCGGTTCCGACCAGGGTCTCGACCAGCGACTGGAAGGCCGTCTTCCCGCGTGGCAGCAGCATGCCGATCGACAGGCCCTCGCGGCCGTCGCCGGCGAAGTGCTGGTCCACCGGGCTGAGGTCGACCTCGAACCGGGTGTGCTCCTCGATCCAGCGCCGGGTGCGGAAATCCGCGACGGTCTTCAAGGCATGTTCGACCAGGAACCAGGTTCCGCCGGGACCGCTCAGCTGGTGCCGGGTGTGCAGGTTGCCGACCGGCGTCCGGGTCTCAGTCCGGATGCTCGTCGGGTCCTTGATTTCGCTGATCTCGATCCCATCGACGATCGCCCGCACCGGGCAGGGGGCCCCGCGCCAGAGGGGATCGGCGCCCACTTCACGCAGGAAATCCAACTGACCTCGATTCCGTCGAGCCTCTGGCTGCGCCTCCCAGAAATAGGCCAGGAAGGGACTCCAGGGCAGGCGATCGACCGGTTGACCGGCGATGGCGGCGCTGAGCCGTTCGGCGGAGGTCATCGCGTCCATGGAGGTGCTCCTGGTGGCAGACGTGCGTTCCGGGGGAAAGCCGGCGTGCCACGATGAATCATGAACATCCAGCCTGGATCGATGGCGGTCGACGCAGGTTGGCCTCACGCGGTCAAGGGCACGAACAGGCAGTTCGTGGAAGCGCTTTCCTAACAGGGATGCCAAGGATATCAAGCGCGCTCGTGGTCGGGACCGAGGCGTGGGATCTCGCCGGGAAGTTGGCGTCAGCAGGAGGCCAGGGACCATCTCAGGGCTTGGCCGGTGCCATCGAGCCGTCGATCACCGTCGCCGTGCAAGGACACGGCTGAAATCGCGATCGAAGAGGTTCCCAACCGGGTTCGCCATCTGCTGAAGGTTCACCAACAGGTTGACGAAACCAAGAACGGTTCCGGTGCTCGCAAGTGATTGATCTCGGTGTGCCCACCGGAAATTCGCGCGGGCCGAGACCCGCCGTCCAGGCCCCATCCGTCAACCTGTTGGTGGATCCAGAATGGCGGCAGGTTGCGCCATCGTCGGTCCAAGACGCAAGCTTTTCAGCATCGCATCCGTCAGGACTGGGAGAATCCCGATCAGGTGCCCCGCCGGGTCCCGCTCACGGTTTGACACCGGCGTCATGGTCGGCGGCCAGATTCGCAATTTCGGTCGGGGTCAGGGCGCGTGAATAGATGCGGACATCATCGATGGCGCCGGTGAAGCACCGCTGGTCGGCAAAACCGTTGCCGATCTGGAATCCCAGGGCTGGGTTGGGCAGCAGGGGCTTGCCGCCGGGACCACGGACGGCCTCTTTGCCGTCCAGATACAGGATGATCTCCCTGCCATCGCCGACCACGGCGACATGCTGCCAGCGTCCAGGCTTGAGCACCACGGGGCCGACGTTGTTGCCTTTGGGGGGCGACACCGTGCCGAACCAGAACTGATTGGTCTTGCCGCCATCCTGTTGCATGACCAGGCCGCCGGACTGGCCGTGGTTGCCGAAGAGATCGGCGTGCGCTGCCTGGCCCGGACCCGGATCGACCCAGCAGGTGAACGAGCACGGGAAGGCCAGATCGTCGAGGATGGCCTTGGTCTGGACGAACTGGCCTTTGCCATTCAGGCGAAGCGCCTTGCCCATTCGGCCGGCAATGCGTTCAGGATTCCCAACCAGGGTGCCAGGATGGTCGCCGACGGCATCCAGGGCCTGGTCGCCCGAGACCTCATCAAAGGTCCAACGGGCATAAAGCGCCGACTGCAGACGCAGCTCCACCGGCACCCACAGGCGGTCGGGCAGGTCGGGACGCGAGATCAGGATGCGACTGCGGTGGATCCCCGGTTTGAGCCCCGCAGGATCGACGCTGACGGCTTGGCCGCCGGGTTGCGTGCTCAAGCGCAGCCAGGGCGCGTCGGCGGTGAAGACGAAGGGTTTTTCCGGTGCGGGACCGTACTCGTAGGTCAGGGTGAGCGTCTGGGTCGGTGGAGCCGCCTGTCCGGGTTCGGCGCTGAAGGTCAGGCGATCGGACGACACCGACAACTCCGGGCAGTCGAGCCAGAGGATCTCGCTGGCGTTGGCGCCTTTGAGGCTGACCGGGATGCCCTGATCCATCAGCGCCGCACCGCTCAGGGAGCAGGTCCTGTCCACCGCATCCTGGAAGGCCACGCGGTAGGTCTTCTGGCGCTTGAGGCCCTTCAGCCTGATCACCATGGTTTCCGGGACTTCAGCGCTGGGCTTGAACAGGAAGACGGAACCGCGATCCAGGTCCGGGTGATGGAATTGCAGGCCGTCCCAGTTCTTGCCGTCAGGCATGGGCAGGATGTGGTAGACGTTGCCGCCGCGCAGGATGGGCCGCTGCCGCGCCTTGTAGAGGGCGATGTGCTGGCGGTAGACGGGATTGTCGGCCGCCCAGGTCAGGATGGATCCGAGCATGTCGGTGCGCAGGTAGTAGGCATCCTTGGCCGGACCCAGGTCGGACTTGAGCTGCACGGGATTGATGGCGAAGGTGTTGGACCAATAGGTGGTGCGGGTCAGCACCGGGTCCTGGTCCTTGTCGTTCATGGTGCAGAAGGTCATGCGCCGGCAGATGGCGAAGCCCTTGAACTTGCCACCGTTGCTGCAGTTTTCGTAGCGGTAGCCCGGATATTTTCCGATCAGCTGGTCCTGGATATGCAGGAAGTTGGTGACGCCCTGATACGAGCCAGGCATGGGTTCGTGCGGGGCGTTGTATTTGTCGGTGCGCCACATGTCGAACCAGCCGGCCTCATAGCGTTGGATCAAGGCAGCCAGCTGACGATCGCGCGCCTCGATGGTGTTCAGATCGCCGTCGAGATAGGTGCCGCCCATGTAGAGCGAGGCCTTCAGCCCGGCCTTGTTGGCCTTGATGCGGAAGTCGAAGCCATTGGGCCAGACCTGGGGCTTGAACTGCCAATCGCGATTGGTGTACCAGCATTTCCCGGTGCCATCCCAGAAGTCCATCTTGACGCATTCCACCCCGGTGGCGGCCAGACGGTCGTAGGATGACTGCGGCGTGGATCCGGTGATGCTGGTCGCTCCACCAGGACTGCTGAGATCCTGCATGCAGACCTGGACCCAGGGTTCATCCGCATGGTCATGGAGACTGCGGGTGATCTTGTGATCCCAGAACCAGCGCTTGAAGCGATTCGCTCCGTCATCCACTTCACCCTGATAGGTGCCGTAGTACACGGCCGGAAGCATGAAGCTTGTGCCATCGGCACAGGAGACGTCGTTGGTCAACGATGCGACTCCAATGGAAAACGCCAGCGGATCATCACGGGTCTGAACCTGGAAGCCGCCCAGTTCCCACTCGAAGCCGAGATAAACCCCATGGGTTTGACCGGCGTGCAGGATGATGAAAGGGATGTGTCCGGTACGAGTGCTGAGATTGGCCTTGGCCGCGACAGGCAGGTCGTGCACCTTTCCGACGCCAGCGTCGGTTTTATCAGCGTACTGCATGGCGAGCGGAGCATCCGCGCGCATCTGCAGCGCACCTGCCGGCACGCTACGGGTGAACACGACATCGCTGCCACTGCGGTTGGAGATGTTCACCAGGTTTTCCACCGGACCGCCGCCAGGGAGAGCCTGCCAGGTCGAGGTGAGTTCAAGCTTTGGTTGGGCGCAGGTGAAGCGCAGAACCAGACGATGCCCCTTGGTCCGGTCTTCCTCGGCACCGGTGAAGGTCCATGCCAAGTCTGGCGCATCCTTTCCCACGCGCACCGAGCCCTTGCCGGGCAGTGGCAGAGGGCTGGGCGATGGCACCCATTGCCGCTCGCTGCCGACCTGGGCCAGGCCCACGATAGCTGGGCGATTGTCGGCAACCTCAATGGTGACAGCGGTGTCGTCGGTCGAAAGCGTCCAGCGTTCGGCCGCTGGCAAGGTGAAGACGAGGGTGCAACCCAGGGTCGCCATGGTTATGGGAAGGGGGAGGATTTTCATGAGAATCTGTTACTCAGTGGTTGGGGTGAATGGATTGCTCAGGCCCGCCGGTAGCGGATCAGGCGCGCCGTGCGGCGTTCGGGGATGGCGATGCGCCAGCCGGCGGCGAGGTCGGCGCCGCGGTGGAGGACCTCCCCGGGTGCGTCGTAATCGTGGAAGACGTACGCGGCCGCGGGATCCAGCCCGTGCAGCGGGAAGCAGGCGCTCTCGATCGGGCTGTCGCGGCGGCGGAAGACCTGGATCAGGCCGTCGCCCTGGTCATGGCGGTGGAACTGCCAGGCCATCCAGGCGTCCTCGGCCAGGCTCCAGCGGGTCAGCGGATAGTAGTCGCCATAGAACAGGTCGGCCACCTCGCGCCATTCGCCGGCCAGTTTGCGCAGCAGGGGCAGATCGTGGGGTTTCTCGAGATCGAAGGGGATGCAGGTGCTCAGGCCCATGGTGCTGCGGAAGGCGTAGGCGTCGACGCGGTCGAGGGGCAGCACCGGTCCGCCGAAGAAGGGCAGCCACTGGAAGAGGGTGTGGCGCAGGGTCTGCTTGACCTCCAGGTCCTGGTAGGCCCGGTCGGTGGGATGCAGCGCTACGGCCCGACGCATGGTCTCCAGGTCCAGGCGGCGGCCGCCCGAGGCGCAGGAATCGATGAGCAGGCCGGGAAAGCGCTGGCGCAGGGCGTCCCAATAGGCCAGGTAGCCGGTGGTGTGGTGGTTCTCGGTCAGGCCCTCGCGGCCGGGCAGGTCGTTGCCGCGCCAGTAAGGTAGCGGGTTGAAGTTGAAGTCCTGGCGGTAGACGTCGATGCCTTCGCTCGCGATCAGCGCCGTGACCCGCTCGATCAGCCAGGTGCGGGCCTCGGGATTGCCGAGATCCAGCAGGCGGTTGGTGCAGATGACCGGCGTCGACAGCGGGGTCTCGGCACCGTACTGGCGCTGCTCGGCATGGTCGAGCAGCCACTGCGGATGCTGGCGCAGCTCGGTGCCGCCCGCCACCCGCTCGGGTTCGAACCAGAGGATGGAGCGGATGCCGTGGCCGTGGGCATGGTCGGTGATGGCGCGCATGCCGTTGGGGAAGCGCTGGCGGTCGACCGCCCAGGTGCCGGTGACCCACCAGCAGTTCTTGTCGAAGCAGGTCGGCCAGCAGGGGTACCAGCCGGCATCCATCCACCAATGGGTGATGGGCGCGATCTGGCGATAGCGATCGAGGTAGGCGATCTGGTTGGCCTCGGTGGCCCGGCCCATCTCGTCGAGGAAACCGCAGGTGGTGGCCTCCAGCATGGGCGGCGGCAGGGCGCCGTTCAGGCGGGGCACATTGCAGGCCAGCATCCAGCGTCGCCAAAGATTGCCGGCCCGCAGCCGATCGGGCCCCTGGAAGAAGCACAGGGCGATCAGCGGGCTGCGCACGCTCTCGCCCGGGCGCAGGCGCAAGCGCGTGCGTTCCTGGCCGGCCCGGATGCGCAGGCGGTCGCCGTCCTGGGCGATCTCGGCCGACCAGCGACCGGGCCAGCCGATGGCGAGGAAGAAGCAGCGCTGCATCTCGCGCGCATGGCAGCGATCGAAACCGGCCTCTTCCACCGTGAGGTACGGGAAGGCGCCGCTGCAACTCCGCCCGTCAGCCTCCTGGCCGGCATTGCTGGTCGGGGCCAGGCTGATCCGCCGACCGCTGTGCATCTCGTGGTCGACCGGCTGGAAGATGGTGCGCAGCAGATGGTCGTCGCCGACGTGGGTGCGTACGAGGAAGGGCCGATCCTTCGCCGTCTGCTGCCAGTCCGCATCCAGGCCCTGAAGATCGCTGATCAGCGGGCAGAGTCCCGAAGTCGCCTGATCCAGATGCACGGTCCATTCGATGGCCGGATGGCGCAGGTAGCGCACCGCTTCGACCCGCACCATCACGCCGTGGCTGGGATGGCGGGCGGTGAGGGTCAGCGCCTGGCGCTCGGCGTCGGGTTCGCGCAGGACGCGATCCACCGTCCAGCCCTCGGATTTGTCGACGCGAGCGCCATCGAGCAGAAAGGAGAACGGCCAGGCGTCACCTGCCAGATGGGCATCCCAGAAGGCCTGGGCGGCGGCGAGTTCAGCGGGGAGGGGGGCGATGGGGTCGGGCATGGGGCGTGTCCGGCGTGAGGTGATCGTCGCAGTGGAACGGGCGCCGGGGTCCCGGCGTCTCTTCAGAGGTTGGGCCGGCAGACCTCGATCATCCGGCGGTGCCAGGCCATGGGCCTTTCCACCACGGTGCCTGCGCTGAAACCCAGCAGGGGCGGGTGCGCAACGGGATGCCAGTCGCCGCCCTGGTCGGCATGACCGACGGGATCGGCCGCTGCGGGATGCCCGTCGGCGGGGCCGAAAATGCCGGTGGACGGGCCGTCACCGGCGGCCAGGCCGGCAATGCCGGCGAACAGGATCAGGATGCAGGTGGGGTTGGGCAAGGTGGCCTTCTCGCATAGGGAGACAGCGGTGACGGCAGTGACTGAATGCGACCAGCCGGCTCTTCCTAAGGTCTGGTCGCGTCTGGTGTCGTCGGCTGGTCCACATAGGTCACCCGGGGGATGCAGGTGATCTGGCTCGAAGAGCCAGGGACCACCCGGCGGGCAATGAACAGGATGGCGTCCCCCTGGCTGACCTGGACCACCTGGTCACAGGCCTGCTTGCGTGGACTCTTCCACCGTTCTTCCTGATTCTTCCGGATGATGAGCTGGATCTCCTGGCTTCCACCACCGGCTTCGATGCGCAGGTGGCCGGCGTGCGGAGCCAGCCACTGGAGCACCGCATCATCGGTCCCGGGCTTCAGGAAGTTGACGCCGATCTGGCTGCCATCTTCGCCCGACCAGAACGCGCGGCCCGGATCCGCCAGGGGGAAGCTCATCGGCTGATAGGCGCCATCCTTGCCATAGAGGTAATGCCAGTGATCGGCCCCCATCCGGGCCGAAAATCCGTCTGAGAAGACATAGGTCTCGACCGCATGCTCGAGCGCACGATGTTTCACCGCCGTGCCGGCAGAACGGGCGTTCTTCTCGCCGCGTACGGAAAAGACGATGGTGTGGGCGCGTTTCGGATCCAGGCCGGTACGGTAGAACGGTATGAACAGGTCGGTCGGCGTGGGCGAATACAGATCGATCGTGCCTTGGGGTTCGTCGTCCAGGACGACATCCACCAACCCGGAATCCTTATCCATCGCGGCTCGCCAATACACGGCGCTGCCCGTGAACCGGACCTTGACCTGTGCGCCGGCAGCATCGCTGATCTGATAGCCTCCTTGCGGTCTCCACTGCGTTTTTCCGCTGGCGTCCTTGCTGAATGCATGATCCGCTTCGGTACAGGGCCGGGTCCGCCGGGATTCGATCGGGTCGCCCGAATCGAAGGACGGGACCCGCGCGTAGACCTCGTTGACGATCTTTGGATCAAAAGCCACCTGATTGCCCGTTGATCCGCCCGAAACGACAAAGCCATTGGTCGCCTTGGTCTCGCCGGGGCCGAATTCCAGCCGCAGGTAGGACGACTGGGTGCGGACCCAGCCGCGCATCAGGTACATCACCTGGCCCATGGCCTTGGTGTCGGTCATCGCCTCATTGACCGGCAGGAATCCCCAGCTGCCGGCCTCCGGTCGGCCCCAGGCATCGATCAGGAAGCGCGGCGTCCAGTCCTGGCGTTCCAGATCGGTGCACACCGACAAGCCGCCGTTGAAGTTGAAAGACACGTATTTCTTCAGGTACTCATTCCAGGTCACCGTGTAGGCGGGCACATGCGCGCCTTTGCCGCCCACGCCCGGTTCCGTCCAGGCGCTGTTGTGGAACTTGCGCCACTTGCCCGGCGCCAGCTTGTCGGCCAGGGCGCATCGGGCGACCTGGTAGCGATGGATATCCCCCAGGCCGGCATCGCCTTTCATCCCATGTTTGGTGTAACTCCAGTCCAAGGCGTAGAGATAGGCATAGCCGGTGCGTTCATCCACGAACAGGAACTGGTCGCCCAGGCCACCGTCCCAACGCTGACCCCGGTTCTGGCGCCCGTCGCGGATGGCGCCGCCGTCGTCGTATCGGGTCACGATCGGGCCGGCATAGGTCCAGGTCAGCCCCTTGTCCTTGCTGGTGGCCAGATGGATCTGGCGGGTGAACCCATAGACATCCTTCTGGTTGTACTCGCAGTGCAGCGGCGCGTAGAGGATGCCGTCCCGGGCGTCATACCACATCCCGCCCAGCATGTAGGGCCGCCGGACCTCGGGCGGGAAGGCCAGGCGCCCATCTGGTTCCGGCTTGGCGTTCAGGGCGGTCGTGCCCTTCCAACGTTTCACGATCGGATGGTCGCCATTGGCGTAAATCGACCAGAACTCATCGTTGATCCTCACCGTCGGCGCGTTGAAGTCCATGCAGACGCCGCTGCCTTTCCAGAGATAGCCGGGGCCATCCGTGAGCGGCACCTCGGTGATCTTCATCGAGAAGGGCAGGGTGGCCGTCGCCAGGCTGGCGGCAGCCGGAACCGGTTCGGATGCCTGGATGAATGCCAGGATTCCGCCCATGGCGGCGACGATGGGGACCAGGCGGGAAGGATGGGGCATTGGATCACCATGCGGGGATGAGGGTGGGGAAGAATGAACCAGGATTGAGCCAAACGTCAGAGGCGATGGTAGATCCGGACGGCAGATCCCGGAAGCCGGTCGATGGCCACGCGCAGACCGGGATCCATGAGGGCGGCGCCACTGGTTTGCTCAACCGGGCCGCCATCGAGGTCACGGACTTCGTAGCGTGCGTGGGGATCGAGGCCGGACAGGCGGAAGTCGGCGGTGGTGAACGGGCTGTTCGGCCGGCGCAGGGCCACCACCACGCCGGCATCCAGATCCGCGCGATGGAACTGATTGGCCGACCATTCCCGGTCGGAGATCGAACCGCCGGCGAGGGCGAAGAAGTCGCCGATCAGGTATTTCCGCACCGCGCGGTAGTCGTCGATCATCCGGCGGTGCCAGGAGATGGGATGGTCGGCGGCCGGGGTGATGGGAGCCTCGCCGAAACCGCAGGGATGGAAGAGGCCGAACGGGATGCCGCCGCACCAGGCGCTGCGGAAGTTGTAGGTGTCCCCGGGCCTGGCCGGTGCGCCCCCGCCGATGAGCGGCACCCAGTGCGACAGGCCATGGGTGCCGACCTGCATGCCGATGGCGTCCGCCTGGGGATGGCAGTTGTAGTCGGTGCGATGCAGGACCAGGCTGCGGCCTATGGTTTCGAGGTCGATGCGGGTGCCGCCACCGCCGCAGTTGTCGATCATCAGCCCAGGATGCCGCCGCTGCAGCTCGTCCCAGAAGGCGTAGAAGTTGCGGACGCAGCGGATCTCGCCCATGCCCTGGCGCTCGGGCGGATCGCGCTCGGGCGGCGGCATGGGCAGGCCTCCGTCATCGCGCAGCCATTGCACGCGGTGCTCGGTGATCAGGTCCGAGATCTGGTCGACCAGGTAGGCCCGCACCTCGTCGCGGCTCAGATCAAGACTGCACATCCTGGCCGGGGTCGGGTTGAGGCCGATGCCTTTGTCCCCCCACCGCTTGGTCACCCATTCCGGATGCTGGCGCACGATCTCGGCATCCTGGTGCGCGGTGTAGGGGCTGAACCACAGCAGGACCTGCATCCCGGCCTGGCCGGCGGCGGCGACGATGGGGGCCAGGCCGTCGGGGTGGACGCGACGGTTGACCCGCCAGATCCCCACATGGTAGGCCCAGTCCTCGGTGTGGAAGTTCTGGAATTCCTCGGTCTCGTGCTCGGGGCCATACCAGCCCGCATCCATCCAATAGAGGTCGAAGCCGAGTTTCTCCTTCTGCATCAAGCGGATCAGGGCGAGGTGGTTCGCAGTCTTCATGCCGCCCCAGGTCGAACAGCAGATGGGGGCCTCGACCACCTGGCCATCGGCGGTGCGCGGCAGGTGGTGCTCGACCAGGTGCCGACGCAGCAGATTGCCCCCACGCCGCCAGTCCTGCTGCCAGAAGAGCAGCAGCACCCGGGGCAGGCGGATCTCCTCGCCCGGCTGCAGACGGAGGTGGGCGGTGGCCAGGCCCAGATCCAGCGAGGCCGGGCCGTCTTTGCTCCGACCGGCCTTGGCGTTCCAGTGGCCGATCCAGCCCAGGGCCGCCGTGATCCCGTGGTCGCCCAGGTCGAGGGTCATGAAGGGCAGATGGCCGCGCGAACCCCAGGAATCCAGCACCGTCGGGTTCTGCCAATAGGTCAACTCCTGCCGTTGCAGGGCGAAATCGTCGATCAGGCCTCGGGTTCCCAACGAGCTGACCAGATGCACCGGGGTCTGGGGCGGCGAGGGCAGGGTCAGGTCGAGCGAACGCAGGTCTTCCAGGATGGGCGAGGGCTGGCTGCCGCGCTGGGTGAGCACGGTCTCCCATTCCACCGCCGGACTGCCAGGCCAGCGCCGGAACTCCAGCCGGCATTCCAGGCCGCTGGCGGGATCGGCCAGGGTCAGGGTGTCGCGGCGGGTGCCATCGGCCTCGGTGGCGGCGCGGTGCGAGCGCTGCCAGGTGGCCAGCCGCTCGGACAGGGGACTGCCATCGACACGCAGCGAACACGGCGGCCGGCCGGCCAAGACCTCGGCCATCCACGTGTCGCGACGGGTGATCTCAGCGTGGGTCGATGGCATCATGCGGACCTCCTCTCACGGCTTGGCGGGTTGGCAGATTTCGTCGCCTACCGCCACCGCCGGATCGGCAAGGCGGAAATAGGCGCATTCGCCTTGGGGATCGGCGAATTCGGTCAGCAGCAGGGTGATGGCCCCCTGGCCTGGCGTGTCCAGGTCGGCCTTGATGCGGCAGGCGGTGCCATCCGGCCGGACGCTGGTGTCGGCCACCAGTTCGGCGGTCTTGGGCAGCAGCACCAGCCGGCGCAGGTCGAGCGTGTTGCCGGCGTCCGAACGCAGATCGCGCATCGGCACCTGGCCCAGGTCGAGAGCGCTGCCGTTGGCCAGTTCGACGCGGGCGTCGGCCCAGCAGGCCTGATCGTGGAAGATGTTGTCGCCACCGTCGCCCGCGGTCAGGGTGAACTCCGTGGCCCCACCCAGGTCCACCGTCACCGGCACGCCAGCATCCTTGCCCTTGAGGACCGCCGAGATGAAGAGCGCTTTGCCTTTGGCCTGCACCGAGAACACCACGCTGCCCTTGACCCCGGCATCGTTGTTGGCGTCCACGCCGATCATGGCGGTGAAGCGCCGGCCTGGGCCAGGCAGGCGCACCACGACCGTGCTGGGGGCGTGGCAGAACAGTCCCCGCGGGTAGTCGGTGGTGCCCAGCCGCATCGGTTTGCCCTGGCGGCCGTTCTGCTCGACCGAGGGCAGCCAGCGGTGGTTGGCCAGGATGTCCAGGCCGGGTGCGGGTGGTGGAACTGCCGCTGGCGCAGGCGCTGGCTGGCTGACGTTGGCCCTGGCCAGGGTGTAGAGCATGGGACCGCGCATGACGGCAGCCTTGCCGGCCTGCGCCTTGCGGCCGGCGATGAAGCGCCAGGACATGGGCAGATCCAGGCGCACCGAGTCGCCGGGTTTCCAGGTCCGGTGCAGGCGGAGGAAGGCGCCCGGTTGTACCGGCTCGGTGATGGCCTGACCATTGATCGCCACCACCGGGCTGCGGCACCAGGCGGGGATGCGCAGGAACAGGGCGAAGGCGGAGGGGACGGCCGGATCGACGCTGATCACCACCTGATCCGTCGAGGGATAGCCGGTCTTCTGGGTGATCACCACCGGCTTGTCCGCCACCCCGGTCAGGCGCAGGGTGGAAGGTGAATACTGAGACACCACGACCTCGCCGGGGGCCTGATATCCCATCAACGAAGGCAGTTCAGCGGCCAGGCGCCGGTAATTGCCGGGACAGCAATAGGTGTCGCGACCGAAATACTCGCGTTTGCCCTCCAACGGCGCGTAATACCGCAGACGACGGCCGTCCGGTGACTGGGCGGCGAAGGCGGCGTTGAAGATGGTGCGCTCGATCAGGTCACCCCACCGGCCGGCATGCTCGCGGCGCAGCAGGGCATCATAGACCTGCATCTGGTAATAGGTGGAGCAGGTCTCGCCCAGGTGGCCGGTGCAGTTCTGGTCCTTGGACCAGCATTCGGCATGACCGGCGCCGCCGCTGACGAACAGGCCGTCCTGGGCCAGCAGGAAGTCCATGGCCTGACGGGTCGGCGCCAGCAGGTGGTCCTGGGACGTCTGGCGATGCAGTTCGAGCTGGACCAGGCAATGACTGAAATAGGCATACATGTGGCCGGCGATCTTGCCGTGCCGACCGAGGACGATCGGCTGCTGCCAGGTGTCGGCCTTGAAGGTGCCCAGCAGGATATCCTTCCAGGTCTGGTCGCCGGTGGCCTGGTGCAGGGCCAGGAAGGCATGCTTGAGGCCGATGGTGCCCAGATCCTCGGTGGTGGGGATGGTGGACAGCCAGTCGGCCGGTCGGCCGGGCAGGCGGCCGGCGATGTAGCGGCCCAGGCGCACCCCCGCATCGCGGCTGGCGGTCTCGCCGAACCACTGGTAGTCGGCCAGGAGTCCACGGATCAGATAGGCCTGCTCGTGCAGATCCCACAACTGCCAGGTGCGGGCCTCGGGTCGCATGATGCCCAGATAGCCGTCCTCGCCTTGGAGGGCCAGCAGCCGCTCGACGGTCTGCTTCTTGCGGGCCACCAGACCGGGATGCCGGGTGTGGGCGGCGAGACGCACCATGCCGTCGAGGGTCTTGCCCAGACCGATGTAGGCATCCTGGCCCCGCGCGGATCGGCTGGCGAAGGCTGGAAGGAAGTGCTTGTCCAGGTCGATCTGCAGCAGGTTGTTCTGGATGGTGACGGCGATGCGCCGGCCGCATTCGCCGCCCAGTTCCACTTGCCGCAGGTCGGCCGGCTGCCAGGGGAGGTCTCCCGCCGGCAGGGGGGCAGGGCTTCCGCAGATGCCGAGCATGGTCAGCACCACGAGGAAGGCAGGTTGGATGGACATGGCAGGCTCCTCACTCAACGATCTTCACGTCAGGGTATGATGGATCAGGTTGGCCAGCAGCCGCCCGGCCGCCGGATGGTGGCCGAGCTGGCCCAGCAGATCGAGGCTGTTGAGCAGGAAGCGGCTGGCGCCGTGGCGGTACTGGGCCAGCAGCAGGCTGCAGCGGTAACCGCCGGGCTGGCTGCAATGCCCGGTATGGAAGGCCGCGCAGAGGGTCAGGTCGGGTGTGGGCAGATCGATGAAGATGATGCCGGGGATGACCTGGCCATAGACGTCGGCATCCATCACGCCCGGCCCCTGCAGGCCGGCGAAGACCGGATGGCGCTGGGCGATGCATTCCTTGTGGTAGAGGAAATCCCAGGAGCCGACGCAGCGGCCGGCGGCCAGCGGCAGGCGGCGCAGGACAGCGTCCTGGTCCTTGAACAGCAGCGGATCCAGGAAGACCACCGTGGCGCCCCGCTCCAGGCGGCGCAGCACCGTGACCCAGCCCTGCTCGTCGCCGGCGTCCGGCCGGCCGACCAGGATGAGGCCGCTGCCGCCATCGGTGGCCAAGGGCGTGCAGTCGAGACCGTGTGCAGCCAGCCAGCCGCCGGCCGCTGCATCCAGGCCCCAGGTTTCGGCCCGGCCGGAAAGACGCACGGTGCGGGCCGGGTCGCTGACCTGGATGTCCAGACGTCCACCCGAGGGAGCGCCGCCCGAGTCCAGGGTGGCGGCCAGCACATACCGGCCCTCGGGGCCCGTCAGCCGGAGGCGTTCATGGAGCACCGGCACGGCCAGGGCCGCGCGGTCGGGGATGGTCAGGCTCGTGGTCCGCTCCCACACCGGACCTTCCGGTCCCATGAGGCGCAGGCGCACCGGATAGGCTCCGGGCTTGAGGACCCCCTCGTTGGCCAGCACCGCCTCCACGGTGATCTCCTGGCCGGCGGTGGCGTGCAGCGGATCGGCGAACAGGCACCAGCGCAGCGGCGCCCAGCCGTCGCAGACCGCATCGAACATCCCCGGCTTCCAGTCGCGCCAGAACCGCCACAAACCCTCGCCGGACATGCCGTGGTCGAGCAGGCCGGTCAGGTTGAAACCGCAGATGCGGGGATTGGCGCGGATCAGGTCGAAGCCCCGGGTGCGCTGGCGGGCCGACAGGCGCTGGCTGTCGCGCAGCAGGTCCTCGACGAAGGGATACACGTCCTCCAGGCCCAGTCGTCTCCAGTCGGCGGTCAGGCGATCGGCCTGGTGGCGCAGGTAGACGGCATCCTCCAGGTCCGGCCGGGCGCCCACCTCCTCGAAGTGACGCAGTTCCGTGATCACGTCCTGCAGGCTGCCGAAACCGTATTCGGAGAGGAACACCGGCCTGGTCCCCTGCCCCAGGTTGCGGATCAGGGTCAGGGCTTCGGTCTTCTGGGGAAAACTTGGATAGAAGTGGAAATCTCCACTGCCGTCCACCGAGGGATGCTTCAGCCCTGGCGTGGGTGGCGGACTGCCGGGGGCCTCGGCACCCCAGACATGTTCCCAAGCGGTGCTGCCGGGATTGCTGCACGATCCCAGGTTGAAGTCGTTGTCGAAGCGGCCGCTGTTCAGGAACACCAGCCGGGCCGGATCCAGGCGCCGCAGGTCCGGCAGGAAGGCGGCGGCATGACGGAAGATCCTGCCGTCCTCCGTCTCGTTGAGCAGTTCCCAGGCTACCACGCTGGGGTGGTTGCGGTCGCGCAGGACCATGGCGGTGGTGTTCCGGTCGAAACGCTCCTCGATGACCGGATCGTAGGGCAGGGCGGCCCCGCCCTTGGCTGAGGAGACTCCCAGCAGCCAGCCGGCATAGCTCGATTCGATGACCAGCAGGCCGATCTCGTCGCAGAAGTCGAGCTGATCCGGCCAGGCGACGCCGGCGATGAAGCGCAGGGCATTGAATCCGCAGGCCTTGGCGTTGATCACGTCGCGCCGGACATGGTCAGGCACCACCGCCACCTGCTGGCCGATCGGCACGTGGTTGCCGGTATGCGAGCATTTCAGGAAGATGCGGCGGCCATTGAGATGGAAGAAGCCATCGACCAGGCGGAAATCGCGGAAGCCGCAGCGGGCCGATCGTTGATGGGATTTCTGGCCGGGGGCGTCCAGGACGGCCGTCACCCGATACAGCATGGGATCGTTCAGTTCCCAGAGACGGTGCTGCGGCACCTGCACCGTGGCCTGGAGGCTGCTTTCACCGGAGGTCGCCAGGGCATCGCAATCGTGTTCAGCCAACACGCGGCCTTCGCCAGCAGATTCACTCACCACCAGCTGCAGATGGACCGTCTTGGCTTGGCCGGGATTGCGCACGGTGGCGAGGACGGCGATGGCGCCGGTGGCCGGATCCGGTCGCAGCACCAGGTCGGCCAGGTCGATGGCCGGCCGGATCTCCAGTTCGACCGGGTACAGGATGCCGCCGTGGTTGAAGGAATTGCCCGAGGAATACGGCATCACCTTGTTGCGGTGGGGCGCCTGGTCGAGGATGTAGCCATCGATAGGATCCGGGGTGGGATTGAGCACCCGTACCGCCAGCAGATGCTCGCCGTCGCCGGCCAGATGTTCGGAGACATCGAAGGCGAACGGCGTCTCGCCGCCCTCGTGCTGGCCGAGCCGGACGCCATCGAGCCAGACCTCGGCCAGGTAATCCACCGCGCCGAAGCGCAACCAGACGCGCTCATCGCAGGCCCGAGGCCGGCCCAGCCGCACCGGTCGCCAATACTAGGCCACGCCGTGCGCACCGGGGAAGACCATCTGCAGGATCCCCGGCACCGGAGCCGGTCTGGCCTCGAGACGGATGGCGTCGAACCAGCGCTCCTCGCGGCCCTGGTTGCCGGGGTCGAGCGCCAATCGCCATCCTTCGCCAAGGATCTGGATCATGCCGATGCTTCCTGGAAGAAGATCATCATGCACATGCCGACGACGATCACCGCGATGCCCAGGTACTGGCCGATCGCGATGGGCTGGCGGAAGACCAGGGACACCGCCACCTGCGCGGCGATGAAGGCGCCACCACCGCAGACCGCCAGCACCACCGCCGGGCGGTCGGGCAGCATCCGCTGCAGGCCCATGAAGAACAGGATCGACGCGACCCCGATCAGGTTGCCGAGGGTGAATCCGAGCCACCAGCGGCCGGAGCCGCTGGACCCATATCGGAACAGGAGGTTGGCTCCGGCCTGGAAGGCGAGGAAGCCGAGGAGGAGGGCAGTCATGATGAGGGCGCGCATGGCCCCCAGCATCGTCGGTCGGGCCTCCGTCTCCATGGCGGCTTGTACTGGGCCCCAGGGTCGGCTGTACCTTCTCCCCGCAGCGCTAGGCTGCCAGCATGCACGCAGAGCATCCCACGGGCCTGCTGTCGGTCCGTGATCTTTGCGCCGACGATCAGCGCGTCGACGGCCCCTATAGCACCGGATGGCGGTCGATGCCCTGCCTGGTGTTCAACCAGTGGATGGGCGGCGAGGTGCGCCTGGAACTGGATCCGGATCGTCGACTGCGCATCCCGGAGGGCCACGGATTCATCGTGGGCTCGGGCTGCCGGCACAACCTCGCCCGGGATGGCCGCGACCTGCGTTGCCGCTGGGTGCATCTCGAAACCTGGCTGCACGGCGCGGTGGATCTGTTCACCCTGATCGACCTGCCCGTGCTGGTGCCGCCGGAGGTTGCCGATCGTCTGGGCGCGCATTGCACCGCGCTCGCCCACCAGGGGCGCGGCGGCGACCTGCTCGCCGAGGCCCGGCGCCTGGCGACCAACGCCTCCATCCTGGCCGAGGTGCTGGCGTTGGCCGACGCCGGCCCGGTCGCGGCGGTGGCCGCACGGCTGGGGCCGATACTGCAGGTCCTGGTCTGGATGCGCGCCCATCTCGACCAGCCGCAGACCCGTGACGACCTGTCCGCCATCGCCGGCCTGTCGCCCACCCGGTTCCATTACGTCTTCAAGGAGATCCTCGGCCTGGCTCCGATGGCCTACCTGCGCCGCCTGCGCCTGCACCAGGCCCAGCGGCTGCTGGTCGAGGGCGACCTGGCGATCGCTGACATCGCCCGCGCCTGCGGCTTCGCCGATCCCTTCCATTTCAGCCGCCAGTTCAAGGCGGCCTGCGGCGTCGCCCCGCTCGTCTACCGGCGCGAATACCGGTCGGGACTTCCGGGTGCGGGCACGGGACGCTCGGACTGAATCCGCCGCCGCACCCTCGCAGGATCAATCGTCGCCGCGCACCACGCGCCACAGGCCACGGCCGAGTCCCACCATCGGTTCGGCGCCGGGGATCAGGCGCCAGAGGCCGAAGCGTTCGTCATCGCTCGCGAAGCGCATGGACGGCAGCCAGCGGATGGCCAGGAAGAGCACCGGCAGGCGCAGGATCATGCTGATGAGGAAGATCGTGCGGTAGGGCGATCCATCCATTTCCGGGACAATGCCGATGAGGATCATGCCGGATACCGAGGCCGCTACCTGGCAGAACGCCAGGATGGTCTGGTAATAGCCGATCAGACGTGAACGTTCGACCGGATCGCGGTGCGACGACAGCAGCAGCACCCCCGAGGCGTTGTTGACCATGCACCAGGACACCCCGCTCACCAGTTCGAAGACGATCAGCACCGGCACCAGGGGCCAGAAGGTCATCCCGATGGGCACCAGGACGACGCCGATCAGGCCGGCCCGCATCACCGCGCCAGGGCCATGCCGATCGACCAGATTGCCGACCACTGGCTGCACCAGCAATGCGGTGATCGGGTTCAGGTTCATCAGCAGGAAATAGGTCATGGGCAGGACGTGCGGCAGGTCCAGGCCCTTGGGAGAGGCTGAACAGAGGAACTGGACGAAGAACGGTCCGCCAAGCACGGCGGTGATCTGGCAGGCGGAGAAGATGAGCATCCAGCGGCCGACCGGCGAGGACGGCATCGAGCGGATGAAGGCGAAGATGCCGCTCGGGCTGGGGATGGCATGCACGGCGGAGCGATAGCCTTCCTCCTTGCGACCGGGGAGCTCGGACTGCTCCGCGATCAAGGTGACGGAGAACACCCGCGAGACCGCGCCAACCAGGAAGATTATCGACAGCGCCCAGCAGCTTTCACCCAACGGCAGGTAGTGCACGAGGATGGCGAAGAGGAACCCGGTGATCACGAAGGAGATCAGGAACACCACGATGCGGTTGGCCCAGTAGCGACCCCGCACGGCGGGGGGGATGACCACCCCCATCCAGCTGATCCAGGCCGTGCTGCCCAAGGCGCCGATGGCGCTGGCGAGAAACCCGATCGTCATCGACACCGGGATCGCCCATGCGGAGCCGGAATGGGTCAGCGGGATCACGAACAGGCCCAGCAGCGTCGCCTGGAGGTAGCCGGTGATGACGACCGTCTTCTTGTTTCCACCGATCCAGCGGATCAATTGCGGCGCGAAGGGATTGAGGACGGCCGGACCGAGCATCATGATCGCGCTGAACAAGGCGATCATGATGGTGCCGGCGCCCAGCCCTTGGATCAGCGGAATGGGCCAGACCAGCCAGGCCGCGAGCATCGGCCCGACCACCGCGGCCTCGATCACCGCGATCGTCAAGGTGCGCTGGCGCTGCGAACGGCTGAGTCGACGGCGGGCGGAGGACGTGCAGACCGGGCCGAGGAAATCCGCGAGCTGGCCACGTGGAGGAGCGTTGGTGCCGGGGGACGGCATGGTTTCGTACCAGGAGAACGGGGGAGCGGAGGGTGCCGGCAGCAGGCTGCCAGAAGTCTGATCGCGATCCGCTCGATCCGCCATCAGCGGCGGAACGGTGAGCGACCAGGAATCCGCCCGGATTCAGCCTGGTCGGCCGGCGCGGATCTCGCGCAGCCGGGCCATCGCCGCCTGCGCCGCCGCGGTGATCTGCGCCGGCGTGCCCTTGGCGAGACCGCCGCCCATGCCGACCGCGACCACGCCGGCCGCGAACCATTCGGGCATGTTGGCGAGAGTGACTCCGCCGGTGGGCATGAAGGGCACATCGGGCAGCGGGCCGCGGATGGCGTTCACGTAGTCGACGCCGACCAGACTGCCGGGGAACAGCTTGATGCACGACGCGCCGGCATTCCAGGCGGTCAGGATCTCGGTCGGAGTGATGCAGCCGGGCAGGTAGGGGATGCCGAGGCGTTTGGCCGCCGTGCAGATGGCGGCATCGAAATGCGGACTCACCGCGAAACCGGCGCCGGCGCCGGCGGCGGCTTCCAGGTCGGCGATCGAACGCACGGTGCCCGCGCCGACCGCCACGCCGGCCGGGGCGTGGTCGCGCAGGCGGCGGATCGCGGCCGCGCAGTCGGGCGTGGTGAAGGTCACCTCGATGCCGAGCATCCCGCCGGCGACCAGGGCGCGGCCCATCTCGACCGCCTGGTCGGCGGACGTGCCACGGATGACGGCGACCACGCCGACGCGCGACAGTTCAGCAAGGAACGGGGACTGGGCCATGGATCACCTCGGTGGGGCGGAAGCGTAGGGCCGGTCGCGGCCGTCAAGCGGCGCCTGGATGCGCCGGTTGCTGGCTGGCGAAACGTGCGTACGCGCCCCAACAAAAGTCTACCCACCATCTCCTGGAAAAATCGCAAGTGCGCCCCAGATGCAAGGCGGGAGGAAGGAGTTGGCAGCGCCGCGTCAGGACAGGTGTGGCCGCACGGTTACCTGGCCGCAGCAAAACCACCTGATGTCCAGAACCGATCAGGGTGGTGGAAAACACCTGGCCTGACAATGGCAGCCGACGACCAACGCAGCAGGTGGGGTGCAATTGCGATTGTTGGATCACTCGCGTGCGATGAGGTAGAACAGCGCGCCTTCCTCATACTGCGCTCCGGCCCGGCGGCCGTTCTCATCGCCTTCGCCCATGTAGAGGTCGCAGCGGCCGGGCGCGCGGATGGCGCCGCCGGTGTCCTGGTCGAGGCGCAGCGCCGCGTACGTGGCGAGGTCCTGGCCGGGCGGGACGATCATCCGCGTCTTCACCAGCACCGGCGCGGCGGGCGGGAAGATGCCCTTGTCGGTGGCGATGCTGATGTCGGGTTCGACCCGCTGGCCGAGCGAACCATAGGGGCCGCCTTTCGACTCCTGGAAGAAGACGAAGCGCGGGTTGCGCCGGGTGTATTCCGCCACCTGATCCGGGTGGGCCTGGAACCACGCGACCATGCGGGCGTAGCTGAGGTCGCCGGCAGCCAGCTTGCCGTCCTTGACCAGTTCCTGGCCGATGCCCTTGTAGGGATGGCCGTTGGTGCCGCCGTAGCCGACCTCGATCAGCCTGCCGTCGGCCAAGCGCAGCTTCGCTGAGCCCTGGACGTGGGCCAGGTACACCGCGAAGGCGTCATCCAGCCAGGCCAATTCCTGGCCTTTGAGCATTTCCGAGGCTTCGATCTCGGACCGGCCCGGATAGGCGGTGGTCGTTCCATCGGGCAGCTTGCGCAGCGCGATGGTGGTATCGGCCACCCCGGGCGTGCCGGTGCTGACGAGATCGGCGGGCCGGCGGTAGAGCGGGAAGCGGAAGGTCGCATCGGGCGCCAGCCGGGCATTGAAGACCGGGGTGAAGTAGCCGGTGAACAGCACGGTGCCCTGATCGTCGCAGCCGACCGACATGAAGGCGCGGAAGCGGCTCTTCACCAGGCGATTGAGCTCCGCGTCGTCGCGCGCCTCGACCACGGTGCGGTCGAGCAGGGTCAGGCTGGCGACGATCTGCTCGCGGCTGAAGCCGGACAGATGCCCCTGGTAGCGCTGCGCCGCGACCGGTTTCGCGAGCCAGTCCAGGCTGCGCTTGATGCCGGCGCGCAGCCGTTCGCGATCGCTGACCCCGACGGTGAGTTCGGGCAGGGTGGCGGCATCGATCTCGCGCAATGGCAGCGCCCCCGGCGCCAGCGGCTTGGCGTAGTCCTTCTTCTTTCCCGGCGTTTCGCGCCAGGTGCAGGCGGAGGCGGAGACGACGGCGAGGATGACGGCCAAGGCGACGACGCAGCGCAGGAGGTTGGGCATGGGCGCAGCATTGCGCGGGCCGCACATCGGCAAGCCCGTGCCCGCTTGCCCACCCCCCGCCCTGTCCATCCTCCGCCCCGTGCTCCGCCTCGGCCTCACCATGCTCGTCGGCGATCGCGCCAAATTCCTCGGGATCCTCCTCGGCGTGTCCTTCGCGGCGCTGCTCATCACGCTGCAGGGATCGATGTTCGCGGGCGTGATGTACCGCACGATCGGGCTGATCCGCGACACCGGCGCGGCTCAGCTCTGGGTCATGGATCCCAAGGTGCAGTTCATCGACGATCTCAAGCCGCTCGCGGATGCGGACCTCGACCGGGTCAGGTCGGTGCCCAGGGTCGCCTGGGCGGTGCCGTTCTTCAAGGGCGTGCTGCGGGCGCGCCTGAACGACGGCACCTACCAGAGCTGCACCGTGCTCGGCCTCGACGACACCTCGCTGACCGGCGGGCCGCCGAAGATGGTCGCCGGCCGGTTGGAGGACCTGCGCCGCGCCGATGGCGTGATCGTCGACGCGCTGGGGGCGCGCACCAAGCTGGCGCGCACCCTGCCGGATGGCACCCGTCGCCCGCTGGCGATCGGGGATGAGCTGGAACTGAGCGACCGCCGCGCCGTCGTGGTCGGCCTGTGCGAGGTCAGCAAGGTGTTCGGCTCGTTCCCCACCATCTACACCACCTACCGCCGGGCGGTCGCGTTCGCTCCGCCCGAACGCCGCCAGATGTCGTTCGTCCTCGCCCATGCGGCCGATGGCCAGGATCCCGAGGCCCTGGGCGTGGAGATCAGGAAGGCCACCGGATTGCAGGCCCTGACCCAGGCCGGCTTCGCCCGCGCCACGGTGATCTACTTCCTGCGCAGCACCCCGATCCCGATCAACATCGGCCTGGGCGTCATCCTGTCGTTCCTCATCGGCGCGGCGATCACCGGCCTGACCTTCCACCAGTTCGTGCACGAGAACCTGCGCTACCTCGGGGCGCTCAAGGCGATGGGTGCGACCGACGCGATGCTCGCCCGGCTGACCATCGTCCAGGCGATGACGGTCGGCTTCATCGGCTACGGCTGCGGCACCGGCCTCGCCTGCCTGATCGGCTACCTGATGCGCAACACCGAGGCGCAGTTCCGCACGCCATGGTACCTGCTCCTGTTCTGCGCCGTGGCGGTGGCGCTGATCTGCGGCCTCGCCGCCCTGGTCGGCCTGCGCAAGGTGGTGAAGCTCGAACCCGCGATCGTGTTCCGGAGCTGACATGGGCACCGACCAGGACAATGAAAGCCAGCGAAATCCGGTGTCCGCCACCGTCGTGCACTGCCGTGGCGTGACCAAGGTCTTCGGCACCGGCGAATCCGCCGTGCAGGCCCTGCGCGGCATCGATCTCGACATCCCCGGCGGCGAGTTGCGCATGCTGGTCGGGCCCTCGGGCTGCGGCAAGACGACCCTGATCTCGGTGATCGCCGGCATCCTCGACCGCGATGGCGGCGAGTGCCAGGTGCTCGGCCAGGATCTCCAGGCGCTGCCGCCGAACGCGCGCACCCGGCTGCGCGGGCAGCGCATCGGCTTCGTCTTCCAGGCCTACAACCTCATCCCGACCCTGACCATCGAGGAGAACGCCGCCGTGCCGCTCCTCATCCAGGGCCTGCGGCGGCGCGAGGCCCTCGCACGCGCGGCGGCGATGCTCGACCGCGTCGGCCTGGGCGGTCGTCGCCGTTCGCTGCCGACGCAGTTGTCGGGCGGGCAGCAGCAGCGGGTCGCGATCGCGCGGGCACTGGTGCATGAGCCGGATCTGGTGGTCTGCGATGAACCCACCAGCGCCCTCGACCACCGCACCGGCGACGCGGTTATGGCGCTGCTGCGCGAGGTCGCGGTCGGGCCGGGCCGGAGCCTGGTCGTGGTCACCCACGATGCGCGCATCTTCCCGTATGCCGATGCGGTTTCCGTGATGGATGACGGGAGGATCGCGTCCTCCGGTCCGCCGCCGACCGGCTCTGCGCATGCCGCCACGGCTGCGCCCGCTGCCGCGACCGCCCCTTCCGCCCGCGCGAACCCATTGCCCCAGGCCGCCTCGCCATGAACCGACTCCTGATCCTGTCCATCATAGCCTGCGCCGGCATGGGGTTCGCCGTCTTCTGGGCGCGCACATCGGTCGAGGCCATGCCGGTCACGCCGCCGGTGGCGACCCCGCCCACCGCGCCGCTCGGCAAGGCGACGATCTCGGGCGCCGGGCTGGTCGAGGCGAAGAGCGAGAACATCGCCATCGGCACCCAGGTCGGCGGCATCGTCGCCAGCGTGGCGGTGACGGTTGGCGCCACGGTCGAACGCGGCGCGTTGCTGTTCTCACTGGATGCGCGCAGCGCCGAGGCCGAGGTCGCGGTATGCGCCGCCGATCTGGCGCGCCTGAAGGCCCAGCCCCGGCCGGAAGACCTTCCGCCGGCCCAGGCGCGGGTCGCCGAATTGAAGGCCGCCCATGCCGAGGCCCGCGATCAGCTGGATCGCGCCCTGGCGACCGGAACCACCGGCGTCTTCAGCGCGGACGAGATCTCCCGCCGACGTTTCACCGCCGAGGCGGCCAAGGCCCGGCTCGATGCCGCCCAGGCCGAGCTGGCCCGTTTGCAGGCCGGCGCCTGGTCCGCGGACCTCGCCCAGGCCGAGGCCCGGCTCATGCAGGCGCGCACCGCGCTGGAACTCACCAGCGTCCGCGCCCCGATCGCCGGCACGGTGCTGGCGGTCAACGTCCGCCCTGGGGAGGCCATCGCCGCCGCGCCGGCCGGCAGCAGGCCGCTCATCCTGCTCGGCGATGTCAGCTCCCTGCATGTCCGCATCGATATCGATGAAAACGACGCCGGCCGCCTCCGCGACGGCGCAGCGGCGACGTGCAGTCCGCGCGGGGAACCGGGACGCAGGATCCGCCTCGCCTTCGTGCGCCGCGAACCCTGGGTCATCCCGAAGCGGCAGCTGACCGGCGACGCCACCGAACGCGTCGACACCCGCGTCCTGCAACTGATCTACCGCGTCGCCGACGCCGAGGCCCGGCTGATGGTCGGGCAGCAGGTCGACGCGTTCATCGAGCGCTGAATTTCAGAACAGGCGGTTCAGCCCATTGAGCGCCGCGACGCGGTAGGCCTCGGCCATGGTCGGGTAGTTGAAGGTGGCGCGCACGAAATAGTCGATCGTGTTGTTGGGCGGTGGCTGGAACATGATCGCCTGGCCGATGTGGATGATCTCGGCGGCCTGGTAGCCGAAGCAGTGGATGCCGAGGATCGCCCGGGTTTCGCGGTGGAACAGGAGCTTGAGCATGCCCACGCCCTGGCCGGTGATCTGGGCCCGGGCGAGGCTGCGGAAAAGGCTGTGGCCGACTTCGTACGGAACCTTGGAGGCGGTGAGTTCGCGTTCGGTGCGGCCGAGGCTGCTGATCTCGGGGCTGGTGTAGATGCCGGTCGGGATGTCGCGACCAAGGCCGTCCACCGGGCGGCCAAGGATGTGCAGGGCGGCCGAGCGGCCCTGGTCGTAGGCGGCGCTCGCGAGCCCCGGCGCGCCGACCACGTCGCCCACCGCGTAGATGTGCGGATTGACGGTGCGGAAGGCTTCGTCGACCTTGATCGTGCCGCGGCTGTCGGCGGTGACCCCGACCTGATCCAGGCCCAGGCCATCGGTGTTGCCGGTGCGGCCGTTCGCCCACAGCAGCACGTCGGTCTTGAACTTCTTGCCCGAGGCGAGGTGCAGCACCACGCCGTCGGGCAGGTGCTCGACCCTCTCCGCCGTCTCGTTGTGGCGGATGAGCACGCCCTGGTCGCGCAGGTGGTAGGCGAGCGCATCGATGATCTCGTCGTCGAGGAACGCCAGCAGCTTGTCGCGCGTGTTGACCAGGTTCACCTTGCAGCCGAGGGTGCGGAACATCGAGGCGTATTCGCAGCCGATGACGCCGGCGCCGTAGATCGTGACCGACAGGGGGATGTCCTTCAGCTTGAGCACCGTGTCGCTGTCGTGCACGCGTGAACCGCTGAAATCGATGTTGGCCGGGCGGAACGGACGCGATCCGACCGCGATGATGGCGTTGGTGAACTCCAGGTCCTCATGGGCGCCGTTGCCCTGCTCGACCCGGATCAGGTTCGGCCCGGCGAAGATCGCCCTGCCCTGCACCAGGGCGACCTCGTTGCGTTCGTAGAAGCCGTGGCGCATGGACACCTGTTTGCGGATCACGCCCTCGGCGTTCTTCACCAGGCGGGCGAATCCGCCCTGGTGCTCTCCTGCGGAGTGGAGCGGGTTGGTGCGGAACTCGTTGTGGCGGAAGATCGCGTGGCGCAGCGCCTTCGACGGGATGGTGCCCCAGTGGGTGCAGCCGCCGCCGACCTCGCTCCAGCGTTCGATCACCGCCACCTTCTGCCCGGTCTTGGCGAGCTGCATCGCGGCGCCTTCGCCGCCGGGTCCGCTGCCGATGACCACCGTGTCGTACGCAGGCATGCCGTCTCCTTCATCTGGCTGTCGTGGCTGAGGGTACTCCCGGAATGAGCTGTCGGCCAGTCCGGGTCAGGGCATGGTCAAACACCGCAGCCGGCGTCGGGTCACATCCCGGAACAGGCCGCCTCCATGACCCGACCGGCGCTGGCGGCCCGGGGCTGATCTCCGAGCATGCCGCCATGCCGCACCGCGCCAGCCGGGCGTTCCTCATCCTGATCGCGGTCGCCGCCGGAATGCTGCACGCGGGCGACGAGCTGACGATCACCGCCTGCGATCCGGTGGTCCGCACCGGCCTGCCCTTCCGCTGCACCATCGCCTGGAAACCGGAGCCCGAACCGCCCGGCGCGCACCGCCTCGCGGTGGCGCTCCTCCAGGGCGGAACGGTGTTGGCGACGAACGAGCTTCCCCTCGAGCGCGCCGGGCAGCTCGCTGAGGGCATCAGCCTCGTGTTTTTCCCGACCGACCCGGCGGATCCCGCCGCTGCGGTCGAACTCAGGGCCGCGGTCCTCTCGCGCGACGCCAGCGCGCGCACCCGCGTCGCGAAGACGCTCACCACCCCGGCGGCGCTCGCCGCCCGGTTCGCCGCCGCCCGCACGGCGCTGGCGCAGGAGACCGACCTCCTGCCGTTGCTCTGGATCGAGCAGGGATCGGAACTCTCCGCGCTGCCGGCGACCCTGGGCCACTGCGAACGCCTGGGTGCGATCGCTGCCAGGCTGGAGCGGTGGGCCGCCGGCCAGCGGCCCGCCATCGCCCCGGAAACCACGATCGAGACGGCCTTCCGCGATCCCGTCGATGGCAGCCTGCAACCGGTGCGGCTGCATGTGCCGAAACGGGACGCGGCGAAACCGCGACCCCCGTTGTGGGCGGTGCTGCTGCGCGACCTGCCCGAGGGCGCGGTGAAGGCGACCTGGCCGGAGGCGCCAGCAGCGTGGATCGCGGCCGCGCTGGGGCAGAAGATCGCCGTGGTCGAGGTCTATCCTGCCGGCGACCGGCAATGGACCGGGGTGGCGCGGCGACGGATCGATCTGGCCTTCGCTGCGGCGGAGAAGCTCTGGCCGGTTCCACCACGGTACGGGGGCATGAACCGGATCGAACTGATGGTCGCCATCGGGCCGGCCGCCGCCGGCGCAGTCGGCTGGCTGGAGGACCACCCGGATCGGGCCGTGCTGGCCCTGGTCGATCCGGTCCTGCCCGATCCCGACTGGACCGGCGACCCGCTGGCGGACTGGCTCGCCTTGGGTCGGCCGGGGCGGCGGATCCGACAAATCCAGCGCACCTTTGTCGGCATCTTTGGGACGCCCGACGCTGCGACGCGGAACTGGATGCGGAAAAGCAGGAACTCACGCGATTATGTGGTCCATCATTCGGATCAGTACGGAGGAAACGATCTGCTGGCGGGCGATGGCAAGGAACCGCAGGCATTCAAGGCCACGCCGGCAGAATCGGCATTCTGGAACTGGTGCGTGGTGGCGTGCGACCGTCGCAGTGTCTTCAAGCAGTACGGGCCATTCGAACGCCACCTGGGAAAGCCGGGGCAGGTGTTCATGCAATCCGGTCACCCGCATCAGGTCAGCAGCATCGAACCGTGGGGAAGGATCGTCCGTATCCGCACGGAATACCCCAATAAGCCTGAGCAGCCGATCGCGTGGCTCAGCGATGGTGCGGTCTTGCGGCTCGATGAGGCGGATAAGGACTCCGGGGGCATCACGGTCGACGGTGTCCCCTACCGCGCCCCGCCCCCGCCGCCCGTGCCGAGCAAGGCCTTCGGCCAGGCCATGGGTCCGCTGTCCGCCTACGCCGAGGCCCCGTTCACCGTCGTCGTCGGCACCGCCGAGCACGCCGCTGCGCGCGCGGACAACCAGGCCCTCGCCAACGCCTTCATCGCGGCCTGGGCCCAGCATGCCCACGGTCTTGTGCCGTCGTGCACCGATGTCGACTTCCAGCCGCAACCTGGTCGCAACCTGGTGCTGATCGGCAACGAGCGCAGCAACCGCGTCCTCGCTCAACTGGCCGAGCGCCTGCGCGAACGTGGCCTGCCCCTGCCGGTGTCGTGGACCCTGCGCGAGGTGACGGTGCGCGAGGCCGCCGGAACCCGGTCGTGGCTGCGCGCCGACCGCCGGCCGCTGGCGCTGTGCTGGCCGCATCCTGACTTTGATGGGCGTTTGCTGGTGATCCTCGACGCTGCGCCGGCCTGGCCGCTCGCCTCCGGCTGGCAGATCGGCGATCTGCCGCTCCGCGAACTGCCGGACCTGGTCCTTGGCGGGCCGGAGGCGCGAGCGCAGGTGTGGGCGCTCTTCGACCACCGTTGGCGCTGGCCGGGGGCTGCCCGCTGACGATCGGCGTCGCGACCCGGGCGATGGCCGATTACAGCAATTTCCCGCGCAGTTTCCTGATCGCCGCCACGCTGTCGCCCGCGGTCATCAACGCCTCGCCGACCAGCACCGCATCGATGCCGGCGGCTTCGAGACGCTGGCAGTCGGCGCGGGTCGTGATGCCGCTTTCGCTCACCACCACGCGGCTGCCATCGACCAGGGCGGGGACGAGCATCAGCGAGGTGTCGAGCGAGACCCGGAAGGTCTGGAGGTCGCGGTTGTTGATGCCGATCGGATCGGCGGCGACCGCGAGCGCGGTGACGGCCTCGCGTTCGGTGTGGACCTCGACCAGGACATCGAGGCCGATCTCGCGCGCGAAGCCTTGCAGATCGCGCAACTGGCTGCGCTCCAGGCAGGCGGCGATGAGCAGCACCGCGTCCGCGCCGGCCAGGCGGGCCTGGGCGATCTGCCGTTCGTCCACCACGAAATCCTTGCGGATGATCGGAATCTGCACGTTGGCGCGCACCGCGATCAGGTGGTCGAGGTGGCCGTAGAAATAGCGCTCGTCGGTGAGCACGCTCAGGCAGTGGGCGCCGCCGACCACGTAATGGAACGCGGTCGCGACCGGGTCGTAGTCCTTGGCGAAGATGCCCTTCGACGGACTGCCCTTCTTGCATTCCGCGATGACATGCACGCCATCGTCCTTCCTCCGCTTGAGCGCGGCGCGAAACCCCCGGCACGGCGGCAGATCGCGCAGGACGCTGCGATCGACCGGCGGCAGCAGGGGCAGCACTTCGGCCCGTTTGTAGGCGACGATGTCATCGAGGATCATGCGGCATTCCTGGGGCGTATCGTTGGCCTGCAGCGGGCGACTCAAGCAGGCTTGCGCGCAGGGTGGGCGCCGGTCCCGCGCCATCGCCTTGTCCCCCCGCCGCCGTCCGCACGATCCTGTCCATGCAGCATTCCTGGCAGGTTCCCGTCGCCGATGCCGGCCAGCGGTTGGATGTGTGGATCGAAAGCCGGTTGCCGGGGGTGTCACGCAACCTCGTGCAGAAGCTCCTGCGCGAAGGGCGCTGCCAGGTGCAGCCAGGTTTGGCGCGGCCCGGACGATTCCTCACGGGTGGCGAAACCATCGCGATCGAGGTGCCCGCCGTCGAGACGCCGACCCTGGTCGGCGAGGACATCGCGCTGAACGTCCTGCATGAAGACGACCAGCTGGTGGCGATCGACAAACCGCCTGGCCTGGTCGTGCATCCCGCGCCCGGCCACCCGCGCGGGACGCTGATGAACGCGGTCATGCACCGCTGGGGGCCGATCAGCGGTCTGACAGAGACGACCGGCCCTGTGGACACGACCGAGGCGACCGGATCCGAGGCCGACGCCGAGACGGATGAGGATGCGACCGACCTCCAGCGCCTGGGCCTCGTGCATCGCCTCGATGCCGAGACGAGCGGCATCATCCTCGTCGCCCGCACGGCGCGCGCGCTCGCGCACCTGCAGGAATCCTTCCACGAACGCCGGGTGAAGAAGCGCTATCTCGCCCTCGTCGCCGGCCAGCCGCGCGCCGACTACCTGACCTGCGACGGCGCCATTGCGCGCCATCCCAAGGATTTCCGCAAGCGGATCGCGATCCCGGTGGGAAAACCCGGCGGCAAGGAGGCGCGCACCACGGCGGTGGTGCATTGGCGCGGCGACGGTTACAGCGCGGTCGAGGCGCGTCCCCGCACCGGGCGCACGCACCAGATCCGCGTCCACCTGGCTGCGCTCGGTCATCCCGTGCTCGCCGACGTGGTCTACGGCCGCAGCCGCACCTGGCCCCTGAACGCCGGGCCGGAAGACCGCACCGCGCTGCGCCGCCAGGCCCTGCACGCCTGGACGCTCGACCTGCCGCATCCCGACGGCGGCGAACTCACCCTGCGGGCGCCGATCCCGGCCGACATCGCCGCCTGGCTGCCGGGGCCGATCGAGCCGAAACCCTGGTGAACCATGAAGGCCCTGGTCGGACTCGGCAATCCCGGCGCGCGCTACGCCAACACCCGCCACAACGCGGGCTACGCGGTCATCGATGAACTCGCTCGCCGCTCGGGGTCGCCCTCCTGGCGGCGTCGCTTCGAAGCCGAGGTGACCGAGATCCCGGTTGCCGGCCAGTCCGTGCTGCTGATCAAACCGCTCACCTACATGAACGGCAGCGGCGCCTCGGTGCAGGCCGCGATGACGTTCTATAAACTTCCGCCCGAGGACGTGCTGGTCCTGGTCGACGACATCCACCTCGCCCTGGGTGACCTGCGCCTGCGCCCGTCCGGTTCCGCCGGCGGCCACAACGGCCTCAAGGACATCGAAGCCCGCATCGGCCAGGGCTATCCGCGTCTGCGTCTAGGTGTCGGAGCCCCGGCCGAGGGCCGCGAGCAGATCGACTGGGTGCTGAGCCGCTTTGCGGAAAACGAGCTCGCTGACGTGAACGCAATGACCGTGAAGGCCGCCGACTGCTGCCAGGGCTGGCTGCGCGACGGGGTCGTCATCGCGTGCCAGTTCAACGGGCCGTTGCGACCGCCACCACCCAGGCCGAAACGTCCGCCGGCTGTCCCGAATCCACCCGCCACGATTCCGCCTGTTGTTTCGGGGCAGGGGGGCGCTGAACCCGCGGGCGCAACCCCTTCCGGCCCCGGCGATCCCATCTAGGCTCCGCGCCGCATGGAATACGAAACCGTGATCGGGCTTGAGGTCCACGTCCAGCTCAAGACCCAGACCAAGATGTTCTGCGGCGCGACGACGCGCTTCGGGGCCGAGCCCAACACCCAGGTCGACGTGGTGTCGCTCGGGCTGCCCGGCGCGCTGCCGGTGATCAACGCCCACGCGGTCGAGCTCGCGGTGCGGGCGGCGATCGCGGTCGGCGGCGAGGTGCGGCGCAAGAGCCGTTTCGACCGCAAGCACTACTTCTATCCGGATCTGCCCAAGGGCTACCAGATCAGCCAGTACGATGAGCCGTACTGCGTCGGCGGTGCGATCCGCATCGCCAAGGCCGATGGCAGCACCAAGACCATCCGCCTGACCCGCATCCACATGGAAGAGGACGCCGGCAAGCTGGTGCACCAGGAAAACGGCGCGTTTTCCGAGATCGACCTCAACCGTGCCGGGGTGCCGCTGTGCGAGGTGGTGAGCGAACCCGAGCTGCGCTCGTCGGAAGAGGCCTACCTCTACCTGATGGAGCTGAAACGCGCCCTGAAGTGGGTCGGCGTGTCCGACTGCGAGATGCAGGAGGGCAGCCTGCGCTGCGATGCGAACGTGTCGGTGCGACGAATCGGTCAGGCCGCCTTCGGTACAAGGGTCGAGATCAAGAACCTGAACTCGTTCCGCAACGTCGAGGCCGCGATCGACCACGAGGTCGCCGAGATGATCGCCCTGCACCGCGCCGGCCGCCAAGCCGAGATCAGGCAGTGCACCAAGCTCTGGGATCCCGACGCCAAGACGACCCGGGTCATGCGCACGAAGGAGGACGCGGCCGACTACCGCTACTTCCCCGATCCCGACCTGCCGCCGCTGGAGATCACTCCCGACGATGTCGCCCGCATCCGCGCCGGCCTGCCCGAACTTGCTCTCGATCGCGAGGACCGCTTCGTGACGCAGTTCGGCTTCGAACGCGCCCTGGCGCACGAACTCACCGCCGAGCGCGAGATCGCCGACTATGTCGAAGACCTGATCAAGCTCGGCGCCAAGCCGCGCCTGGCCGCCAACTGGACGCGCGAGGAGGCCATCCGCCTCGCCAACGAGACTCATCGCCGCATCGGCGAAGCCGCCCCGCTCGCCACCATGGCCAGGCTGATCGCCCTGGTCGACGCCGGTACGGTCGCCCGCGTCGAAGCGAAAGCGGACTCGACCGAGCTGTTCGCCAGCGGCGAAGAGCCCGAAGCGTTCTTCACCCGCAAGGGCAAGATCGTGGTGCGCGACGCCGGCGCCCTGACCGCCTGGGTCGCCCAGGCCATCGCCCAGGAAGCCAAGGCCGCCGCCGACGTGCGCGCCGGCAAGCTCAACGCCATCGGCCGCCTCGTCGGCACCACCATGAAGCTCGCCGGCGGCAAGGCCAACCCGGCCGACGTGAAGGCGGAAGTGCTGAAGCAGCTCGGACAGCCGGCCGGTTGACGCTTCGCGGCCCGAGGCTGAGCGCAGCACTTGCGCGGGAGATCGGACTCGGCCATGGTCGCGATCATGGCGATCATCGGCATAGACCTGGGAACTACCAATTCGCTCGTCGCGGTCATGGGCAAGGATGGACCGCAGACCCTGGCGAACGAATTCGATGACCATTTGACGCCATCGGCGGTGGCGATCGCCGAGGACGGCGCGGTGCTGGTCGGTCGCGCCGCCAAGGATCGGCTGGTGGTGGCACCCGAAGCCGGCCGCGCGTTCTTCAAGCGCGACATGGGCACCCCGGCGACGTATCGCTTCGGCGGCCGCACCTGGACGCCGACCGAATGCTCGGCGCATGTCCTCAGCGAGATGCGCCGCATCGCCCGCATGCGCCTGGGCGAGGACTGCACCCGCGCGGTGATCACGGTGCCGGCCTATTTCCACGATGCGCAGCGGCAGGCGACCATGGAGGCCGCGCACATCGCCGGTCTGAAGGTCGAACGCATCCTCAACGAACCCACCGCGGCCGCGCTCGCCTTCGGCCTGCGGGAGCGTGATCGGGCGGCGAAACTGCTCGTGTTCGACCTCGGCGGCGGGACGTTCGACGTCACCATCCTCGAAACCTTCGAAGGCGTCATCGAGGTGAAGGCCAGCGGGGGCGAATCGCGTCTGGGGGGCGAGGACTGGACCGACGCCCTGATGGAGATGGTGCTGGAACGGTCCGGCGCGAAGCGCGACGGATCGGAACGCGCCCGCCTGCGCCAGCGCATCGAGGTCGCCAAGCGCCGCCTCGCCACCGCGCCATCCGCCGAGGTCGAGTTCGAGGGCCGCCAGATCGCGATCACCCGCGAGGATTTCGCGGCCTGCACCAAGCATCTCACCGCCCGGCTGCGTCCGGTGGTGCGCCGCTGCCTGCGCGACGCGGGCTTCGATCCGAGCGAGATCGACGACGTGCTGCTGGTCGGCGGGGCCAGCCGCATGCCGGCGGTCATCGATTTCGTGGCTGCGGATCTCAACCGCCCGCCGAACCGTTCCCTCGACCCGGATCGCGTCGTCGCTCTCGGCGCGGCCGTCCAGGCGGCGCTGTGCGCCGACGACCAGGCGGTGCAGGATCTGGTCCTCACCGACGTCTGCCCGCACACCCTCGGGGTCGAGGTCGCCAAGGAATGGGCGCCCGGACACCAGCAGGCCGGGTTCTTCTCGCCCATCATCGACCGCAACACCACGGTGCCGGTCAGCCGCGAGCAGTCCTACCGCACCTTCGGACCCGACCAGGACCAGATCGAACTCAAGATCTTCCAGGGTGAAAGCCGCCTCACGGCGGAAAACACCAAGCTGGGCGTGCTCAAGGTGAACGGTCTGCGGCACCGTCCCGGCCAGAAGGATCCCGGTGCGGTCGAGGTGCGCTTCACCTACGACATGAACGGGATCCTCGAAGTCGATGTCCTCGTCGTCTCGACCGGCGCCCGGCACAACCTGGTCATCGAGAGCCGGCCGGGGACGATGACCAAGGCCCAGATCGCCGAGGCCGTGCGGCGGATGGCCCCGATCAAGCTCCACCCGCGCGACCTGCTGCCCAACCGCGCCCGCACCGAACGCGCCCGGCGCCTGTGGGCCGACCTCACCGGTGCGCCCCGGGCAGCCCTGGAAGCCCGGCTCGACGACTTCGAATCCGCCCTCGCGAGCCAGGATCCGCACAAGATCCAGGAATCGGCCGCCGTGCTCGACTCGTTCCTGGCCCACTTCTACGACGGCGAAGGAGAGCGTCAGCCGATGGATGATGACGACGGTGGAAAATCGGGATGAACGCCTGGGAGGTGCTCGGACTCAGCCGTGCGGAGGCCCGCGATCCGGCGACGGTGAAGCGGGCGTACGCCAAGCAGCTCAAGGCGCATCGTCCGGATCGCGATCCCGAAGGCTTCCGTCGCGTCCATGACGCCTACCAGGCGCTGACCGGGCCGATGGCGCGGTGGATCCTGCAGGATGACCAGGACGAGGCGGTGGCCGAGGCTGCTCCAGCCGCCGTCGCTGCATCAACGGTTGAAACGTCGGGCCCGCCGGGACCTCCGCCTCAGGATCCTCAGGATCGGATCGATACTCCGCCCTTGGGGACGCCGACCCTGATCCCTGCGGTCGCGCCGGTCGCGACCCAGGGATCGCCGTCGGCCGTGACGGCTTCTCCTGCGCCCGCAACGAGGCCGGCGATCCCGTCTGCGCTCGACCGTGCCTGGCGGCGCCTGGAGGGCTTGCTGGCGCGGGATGGCCAGCCCGGCGAGGCCGAGGTGGTAGGTGCGGCCCGCGACATCCTCCAGGTGGTGCCCGACCGCTTGGCGGCGGGACGCCGGATCGCTGCACTGCTGGCCGGACGCCCGTCGGTCCTGGCCGGCGTGCTCGACCTCGACCTCCTCATCGCCCTGGCGGTGGATGGGGAATCCGAACCGCTGTTCACGGTCGCCGAGCATCTGCACCAGCGTGGTGATCCCCGCCTGCGGACCCTGGCGGAATCGGTCGCCGCCGCACCGGACCTGCGCCATGAAGGCATGCTCCACTTCCGGCTCGGCATGCTGGTCGCCACCGATCATCCCATGACCGGCCGGGTCCTGGCGGACCTCGCCTTCGCCAGCATGCCCACCCACCTCCGGGGCCTCCTGGATCAGCTGGACCTCCGCCTGCGGATGGGGAGCGAACTCGAACGTTGGCCCGCAGAGTTGCGTCGCGCCTGGTTCACGGCGCTTGATGAAGAAGACATGCCCAAGCAGCACGAGCAGGCCTTGCGAGCCAGGATCGCCCGCCTGCCTGAAAGCAGTGCGGTACGACATGCGGCGGCTACGACCTTCCCGGGCCTCAAGCTGCCCCCGACCAAGGAGGAACGTGAGCGCAGGCGGGAATCCCGGGGTGGCGTCAGCGGGACGCGCTGGGCCTGGATCGTCCTGGTGGCCGTCCTCGTGCTGGGGCGGATGGCCTCGTGCAGCAAATCGTCGGATCCGGAACCGCAGGCGAGGATTCCCGAACGGAACGTTCCTTCGGCGACCCGCAGCGAGCAGTTTGCGCAGCTTCAGGATGCGATCTTCAAGCAGATCAAGGCCGCCCTGCTGCGGGGCGACCAGCGGCGCATCCACCATTGGTTCCGCCCGGTGGTGATCAACCAGGGCACCGGTCTCAGCACCACCGCAGCGCGACCTGCAGTGCTGGAACGCATCCTGCAGGATGCCGAGATCCCGTTCGAGCAGCGGCGTTCATGCGCCGAATGGGTCCGGACGAACGGGGATGCGTCATTCCACCAGACGGCGGTGAAGTTCCTGTCCGCACCGGACGTTTCGCCATGACGGGATCACGGATTGAGTAACGTTGGAACGCTGGATCGCATGGATCCATGCGGACGTGGCGCCGGCTTTGGCAGGCACGGACGGTGGGCTTCAGCCCACCGCTCTTGAGGTGCAAGAACCCTTGTGCGGCCGGATGAATCCGGCCGTCCGAGCCGGCTGAAGCCGGCGCTACGAAACAGCAGCGGCTTGCCCTTCCGCACATAAGCCGGCACCGACGGTGGATTCAGCCCACCGCTCTTGAGGTGCAAGAGCCTTTGTGCGGCCGGATGAATCCGGCCGTCCGAGCCGGCTGAAGCCGGCGCTACGGAACAGCAGCTTTCCCTTCCGCACATAAGCCGGCACGGACGGTGGGCTTCAGCCCACCGCTCTTGAGGTGCAAGAACCCTTGTGCGGCCGGATGAATCCGGCCGTCCGAGCCGGCTGAAGCCGGCGCTACGAAACAGCAGCAGCTTTCCCTTCCGCACATATGCCGGCACGGACGGTGGGCTTCAGCCTGCCGCTCTTGAGGTGCAAGAACCCTTGTGCGGCCGGATGAATCCGGTGCTCCTCCATCAGCTGAAGAGGGCGCTCCGGGGTTCAGAACGGGGGTTCGTCCTCGGCGGTGATCGCGGCCTGGGGGGATGCGCGGTTGGTGCGGGGGACGGCGGCGATGGGGCGGACGGGCGGGTTGGGATTCGCCTGGGTGTCGGCGATGTCGGCGCCCTGGGTGCTGTCGCCGGTGCGACCCTTGCCGTTGGCGCTGGGCAGGAACTGGATGTTGTCGACCACGACCTTCAGGCGGGACTGCTTTTTCCCGTCCTTGTCTTCCCAGGAGTCCGTTCTCAGCCGGCCGCTGACGTAGACCGGGCTGCCCTTGGTCAGGTACTGGCCGATGAGTTCGGCGGTGCGGCCCCAGGCTTCGCATTCGACGAAGGTGACTTCCTCTTTCTGCTCGCCGTCCGGACTCTTCCAGCGACGGTTGATCGCGAGGGCGAAGCCGGCGACGGTCTTCTGGCTGGCGAGCGGCTTCACCTCGGGATCGCGGGTGAGGTGTCCGGCGAGGTTGACCTGGTTGAGGTTGAAGGACATGGGGGTGCTCCTGGTGCGGGTTGCCGGCGTGGTGCCTGGATGGCGGCCGGAAGGGTTTGAATGGACTCTACAATGGGTCCATACCGATCGCAAGTCCTTTCTGACCCATTCACCTGCGGACGATCCGCCTGCCCACGGTGGCAGGGGCCTTGGTGCCGCTGCCACCGGCGTGATGATCGCGGCCATGCCGCTCACCAAACGGGTCATCGTCTGCCTGGATGTCCGCAACGGACTGGTCACGAAAGGCGTTAAATTCCAGGGGAATGTCGACCTTGGCGACCCGGTCGACTACGCCCGCCGCTACTATGATCAGGGTGCGGACGAACTCGTGTTCTACGACATCACGGCCTCTGCCGAGGGTCGCGGCCTGTTCGTCGACGTGGTGCGCCGGGTCGCCGAGGCGATCTTCATCCCGTTCGCGGTCGGTGGCGGCATCCGCTCGGTCGAGGCGATGCGCGCGGTGCTGCTCGCCGGCGCCGAAAAAGTTTCGCTCAACTCGCCGGCGGTGCGCGATCCGGCGCTCATCACCGCCGGGGCCCGGGCTTTCGGGGCTCAATGCGTGGTGCTCGGCATGGATGCGAAGAAGGTCGCCGCGACGCCGGCCATCCCGAGCGGCTACGAGGTCGTCATCGACGGCGGCCGCACCCCGACCGGCAAGGACGCGGTCGCCTGGGCCAGGACCGCCGAATCCCTGGGCGCGGGCGAGATCTGCCTGAACGCGATCGACACCGACGGCGTGCGCAACGGCTATGAGCTCACCATCACCCGCCTGGTCGCCGACGCGGTACGCATCCCGGTCATCGCCTCGGGCGGCGGTGGGACGCCGGCGCATCTGGTTGATGCCGTGACCCGAGGCGGCGCCGACGCCGCCCTGGTCGCAAGCATGGTCCACTACGGCGACCACACTGTCGGATCGATCAAGCAGGCGATGGCGGCGGCAGGCGTGCGGGTGCGTCGGGCCGGGTGAACCCGGCCGGCGCGAGCAAGCGCGGAGCAGCGGTACCCTGCATGGGGAATCCCGTGAATTGACCGGGTCGGGAGGATGTTAGCCTCGACCCTTCGTCCACGTCGCCGAGTCCCGCCACCGGCGGGAGCGGGGGAACCACTCACCGGGGCGTAGCGCGCCGGTCGCCTGGCAACAGGCGCCAAACGCGCAGGCCACTCTTCGGCCCAGCCCGTCAGCTCACCTCGTAGGCGTGAAGAGGCCCAGCGGACTGCCGGCGTCAGCCGGGGCCTGCTGCGATTTGCCTCCACATCCACCCACCGTGGCGGCGCCGCCATCAGCGGCGGTCGGAGGCAGCGTGTCCATTCCCCAACCCCCATCACCGCAGCTGCCCGCTGCTCCGGATCCCGGCGCTCCGCAGGGATTTCTCGGCCGTTTGCGCCGGATTCTGGTCGGCGCCCCGCTCGATCTGCGCGACAGCCGGATGCACCAGATCCTGGCCCTGTCCGCGGTGCTGGCCTGGATCGGCATCGGGGCCGACGGCCTGTCGTCGAGTGCGTACGGGCCCGAGGAGGCCTTCAAGACCATCGGTCAGCGTACCTGGCTCGCGGTGCCGCTGGCGCTGGCGACGGCGGGCATGGTTTTCGTCCTCGCCGCAGCCTACAGCAAGGTGGTGGAGGTGTTCCAGGTCGGCGGAGGCTATGCCGTGGCAACGCGCGGCCTCGGTCCCCGCCTGGGCGTGGTGTCGGGTGCGGCGCTCCTGGTGGACTACATCCTGACCATCGCGGTGTCGATCACCGCGGCGATCGATGCCCTGTTCAGTCTCGCGCCGTTGTCCTGGCAGGCGGCGAAGCTGCCGGCGTCACTGGCGGCGACCGCGTTCCTGCTCGTCATCAACCTGCGCGGAGTGCGCGAATCGATCGTCATCCTCGCGCCGATCTTCCTGCTGTTCGTGCTGTCGCATGCGATCCTGATCACGGCGGGCATCGGCCTGCACCTGGGGCAGATCCCAGAGATCGCCCGCCAGGTCCAGACCGGGATCAGCGCTGATCTCGCCCCTGGCGGCCTGGGTCTGGTCGCGCTGGTCGCGCTGTTTCTAAAGGCATTCGCCATGAGCGGTGGCACCTACACCGGTATCGAGGCGGTGAGCAACTCCTTGCCGCTGATGCGCGAGCCGCGCGTCCGCACCGCCCAGCGCACGATGGCGTTGCTGGCCTGGAGCCTGGCCCTGTGCGCCGGCGGCCTGGTGTTCGGGTACCTGCTCTGGGGCATCCATCCGGTGGAGGGCAAGACCATGAACGCGGTACTGACCGAAGCGGTGGCGGCGCACCTGCCCTGGGGCGGTGCGTTCACCTTCATCACGTTGCTGTCCGCCAGCGCCCTGCTGCTGGTCGCGGCCCAGGCCGGTTTCATCGGCGGGCCGCGCGTGATGGCGAATCTGGCCGGGGATTCCTGGCTGCCCCGGCGCTTCACCCGCCTGTCCGACCGCATGGTGACCGAACAGGGGATCATCGTGATGGGCGTCGCGGCGCTGCTCGCACTGGTGCTGTCGGCGGTGCTCGCCGCACGCTACCAGCTCAACGTCATCACCGTGCTGGTGGTGATGTACTCGATCAACGTCTTCCTGACCTTCACCCTGACCATGGCCGGCATGTGCAAGCATTGGTGGGCCGAACGCTCGGCCGCAACCTGGTTGCGTCGGCGGCGGCTGATCCTGTTCGCCGTGGCGTTCGTCCTCTGCGCCGGCGTGCTGGTCGTCACGGTGTATGAGAAGTTCGCCGAAGGCGGCTGGATCACCGTCATCACCACCGCCTTGGTGGTGGCTGCGTGCTTCGTCGTGCACGCCCATTACCGCCGGCTGTCCATGCGTCTTCACTCAGCGTTCTCGACCATCCTGCCGTCCGAACCGGCTCCGCCGAGTCCCGGAGTAGGCGAGGTCGTGACGGGTCCCACGAGCCCGCCCACACTGGTGTTGCTGGCTGACGCCCTCAACGGCACCGGCTGGCACACCCTGCTCAACGCCCTGCGCACTTTCCCTGGCTATTACCAGCAGGTCGTCATCGCAGGCATCGCGGTGGTGGATGCGGTCGACAGCATCGACGCCCTCGCGGCCGAGGAACGGCTGAAGCAGCGTCTGCAGGCGTGGATCCCGCAGGTGCGCGCGCTCGGCCTGCCTTGCGCCGTGCGCTCGGCGGTCGGTACCGAGATGGATGTTGCCGCGGAATCCGTCTGCCGCGCCATCCGCCAGGACCACCCGCGCCTGATGGTCATGGCCGGCAAGGTGCTGACATCCTACGAGGGCTTGCTCTGGCGCATCCTGCACAACGACACTGCTCTCGCCGTGCAGCGCCGCCTGCAATGGTCCGGCATCCCGGTGCATCTCGTCGCGGCACGGCTGCGGTGAAGCCTCGCGCCTGCGCTCACCCCGCGCAGGCGCGGCGGATCGCTTCGGCCAGCTGGTCCATCGCCTCGGGGTCGTCCTGGGTCCAATTGAAGCCCAGGGTGACTTCGCGCGGGGCGCGCCATTCGGCGCCGGGGCAGGAGGTCTTGCGGTAGTCGACGCCCGCGCGGACGAGCTGCTCGTGCCAGAGCACGCGCGGGCCGTTTTTGGCATAGCCGTGCGGGTCGAGGCGGGTCAGGCGGTGGATCGGCACCGGGATGTAGTGGAAGTTGCCGGCGCCCTCGGCCGCCAGGCGCTGGCTGAACTGCTCGCGCGCCAGGCCGGTCTTGTCGTGGTGGTGCACGAGCGAGAGCAGGTGGTAGCAGCCTTCGGCGCCAGGCAGTTCGGGAGCGATCGTGACGCCGGGCACGTCAGCGAGGCGCCGGCGCAGCACCGCCGCGTTGCGCCGGCGGGCGGCGTTCTCGGCGTCGAGGAAGGGCAGCGCGGCGCGCACCAGCGCAGCGCCGATCGCGCACGGACGCCAGCCCAGTTGCAGCGAATCCAGGAGTCCGGCCGCGCCCAGGGCCTGCGCCCGGTCGGGTGCGAGGCCGCGCGGGTGGCGGCCGTACAGGTAGGCGTGCTCGGCGGCCACGGGATCGCGGAAGAGGGCATAGCCGCCCTCGGTGCCGGCGAGCAGCTTCAGGCCCATGCAGGAAAATGCCGCCGCGTGGCCGAAGGCGCCGACGCGGGTGCCGTGCAGCCGCGCCCCGTGCGCCTGGCTGCCATCCTCGAAGAGCAGCAGTCCGCGCCGGTCCGCGATCGCGCGCAGCGCCCGGGCGTCGCAGGGGTGGCCGAACAGGTGCACGCACATGATCGCCCGCGTTTTCGCGGTGATCAGCGGTTCGACCGTCTCGGGACGGATCAGACCCGACAGCGGGTCGACATCGGCGAAGACCGGGATCGCGCCGATCGCCAGGATCGCCGACACCGTCGCGCCCCAGGTGTAGGGCGTGGTGATGACCTCGTCGCCGGGGCCGAGGCCGTGCCCGAGCATGATCGCCTCCAGCGCGGCGGTGCCGGAGGCCACGTACCAGGCGATGGTGGCGCGTCCGTCGACGCCGGGGCCGTGCCAGGCGGCGAGGTCGGCTTCCAGTTCCGGCGCTCCTTCCAGTCGCGTCCAGTCGCCATCGCGCAGGACGCGGACGGCGGCCTCGATGACCTCGGGGCGGCGACTCGGGTAGGGGGGCGGCGTGCGGGTGAGGGCGGGCATGGCGCGGGATGGTGCAACCGGGACCGGGCACGCCAATGTCGGGCCTGTGGCTGCAGCATGACAGCCTCAGACAGCCCGCTGGCCGAGGCTTGCAGGTGGAGGGGGGCCGGCGGTATCCTTCCCGCGATGCCCACGCAACGCTTCCCCGCGCCGATGAACTCGGCGGAGCTGGTCGACCGCCTTCTCGGCCCCGAGAGCAGCCATGGCCTGGTCGCGGTGCTGGAGGAGATGCTCGGCCAGTTCGGCGCGTTTCCGGCGGTGCTGTACCTGTGGGACGAGTCCGGGGAGGTCTTCTACGCCGCCGCAAGCTTCGGCCAGGAAGGGGAGGTCGCCGATCTGCCCAGGGCCGGGATCGACGGGCCGGGCCGTTTCCCGCTGACCAGCCAGGGGCAGCCGGTCGGGGTGCTGGAGACCCGGGCGGAGCGGTGCGACCGCACCCGGATGCGCCAGCTCGCCGGGGTGCTCGGGCCGATCCTCCTGCGCACGCACCGGCGCGAGGTCATCGACGACCAGCTGCGCAAGGCGCACGAGCAGATCCGCCTGATCACCAGCGCCGGTGAACTGCTGCGCCACCTCGATGTCGACGTGCTGCTGGTCAAGATCCTGGAGACCATGCTCGGCGGCGCGCGCGCCGACGTCGGTGCGGTGCTTTGCCCGACCGGCGGGCCGGACAGTCCCGGGCCGCTCGCCTGCCGCGTCACCTGGGGGATGAACGATCGGCACGTGCATGGCATCCGCCTGGCCAGCGATGGCCGGCCGGTGGCGGAGGCGGTCTTCGCCGGCGCCGGCACGGTGCTCGTCGGTCCGCACGAGGTCGACTCGGTGCTCGACACCAGCGGATCCGGGGCGCGCATCCATGGGCTGCTCGCGCTGCCGCTGACCACCCGCGACCGCACCCTGGGCGTGGTGGTGCTCGCCAATCCGGTCGAGGTTTTCGGCGCCGAGCAGAAGAGCATCGCCGAGACCCTGGCCAGCCTCGCCGCCATCGCGCTGGAAAACGCCCTGCTGATCAAGGCCACGGTCGATCGCGAACGCCTGCTGCAGGAACTCGCCATCGCGCGCCAGGTGCAGAACAGCATGTATCCCACCGCCGGCCTGGCGGTGCATGATCTGACCGTCGAAGGGTCGTCGCGCCCGTGCGACGAGACCGGCGGCGACTACTATTCCTTCCTCGAACGCGGATCGAGCCTGGTCGCGGTGATCGGCGATGTCAGCGGCCACGGACTCGGGGCGGCGCTCTTCACCACCATGGCGCACGCCATCCTGCAGCAGCGCCTGCGCGCGAGCGCCTCGATCGAATCGGTCGCGCTCGCGGTCAACGACGGCCTCTACCACGCCCAGAGCGGCCGCTTCATGACCCTGGCGGTGGTCGAGGTCGATCCCCATTCGCACCTGTTCAGCTACGTCTCGTGCGGGCACAATCCCATGCTCTGGATCAACCAGGGCGAGATCCGCTGGCTGGAAAGCACCGGCCTGCCGGTGGGCATCGCCACCGACGGCGACTTCCCGGCGGTCTCGCCCGGGCTGCTGGAGCCCGGCGACCTGCTGCTGCTGTATACCGATGGCTTCACCGAGGCGGCCTCCCCCACGGGCGAACTGTGGGGCGAAGCCCGGCTCGCCGAGGCCACACGGGCGCTCTGGCGCGAAGGCAAGGGCCCGGCCGAGGTGATCAGCGGTCTGCATGCCGCCGTCGACGCCTGGTCGGCCGGCAGGGCCCACGGCGATGATCTGACCGCCGTGGTGCTGGTGCTGCCGGCAGAGCCTGGTGAACCGACCTGACGATGCCAGCCGGTCGGAACCCATCCGCGTGCCGCACGCCCGGATCGTCAGCGCTGAGGTATGGGCATTCCCAGGGTTGGGATGGGGGCTGGCCCCGTTAGCATCCCTTGGCCGCGGCAACGCGGCAGGAGGTCTTCCATCGTGGCATGCATCCGCTGGCCGAGCCTTGGCACCGGCATTTCCGCAGCCTGGCTCATCCATGCGCTCGTCTGGGCGGCTGCCGGCCTGGGTGCCGGCGAGATCAAGGAGTTCCCCAACATGGCGCCCAGGGTCGGCGAGATCCTGGAGCATGAATACTACGACAAGAGCGTCTTCCGCACCCGCATCCTGGTCGAACGCGCCCTGCGCGCCCTCGAGGATGCCGAGATCTCCATCGATGCCCGATGGAAGGACGACGAGATCACCCTGAACATCGCCGGCACGAAGACGGTGGTGCCAGCACGGGTGTCCGGGCGGAACGAGGCCACCGAGGGCGACGATCGGCGCAACCAGGCGCTGCGCGACGCGATGGACATCCTGGAAAAGGTGCGCGGCGTCCTCGCCGGCGCCGACTTCCCGGCCAAGCGCCGGCGCGAACTCGAGTACGCCCTGCTCAACGGCGCCCTCAACTCGCTCGATCCCCACACCGTCATCCTGCCGCCCGAGGTGGCGCAGGATTTCAGCGAGGACATCCAGGGCGGTTTCTTCGGCATCGGCGCCGTCCTGCGTGAAGACGAGGGCGTCGTCTTCATCGAGCGTGTCCTGCCCGGCCTGCCCGCCGACCGCGCCGGGGTCGAGGATGGCGATGTGGTGCTGGCCGTGGACGGCGAGAAGACCGCCGGCTTGTCGCTGCCGCAGACGGTGAAGCGGATCAAGGGACCCAAGGGCACCACCGTGCGCCTGCTGGTCGAACGCAAGGGGGCCAAGGCCCCGATCGAGATCCCGATCCGCCGCGACCTGGTGTCGGCGATCACCGAACTGGCCTGGCGCGATCCGGCGAATCCCGACGTGGGCTACATCCAGCTCGACGAATTCAACGCCAAGACCAACGAAAAGCTGCGCATCAAGCTGATGGAGCTCGACGCCGACGCGGCCGGGCCGATCAAGGCGCTGGTGCTCGACCTGCGCTTCAACGGTGGCGGCCTGCTGGAGCAGGCCAAGCTGGTCAGCGACTGCTTCCTGCTCAAACCGGTCGAGGTCGTTCGCACCGTGACCAGCGCCGGCCGGATGCAGCGCCTGGGCTGCTCCGGCAAGCCGGACTGCCGCGTGCCGATGCTGGTGCTGGTCTCCGGCGGCACCGCGAGCGCGGCCGAGATCGTCTCGGGCGCCTTGCAGCGGCATGATCGGGCGGCGGTCGCCGGGGTGCCGACCTTCGGCAAGGGCACGGTGCAGACCATCGCCATGCTGCGCGACGACAGCCGGCTGAAGTACACCATCCAGGAATACCAGCTGCCCGGCGGGGTGTCGATCCAGCGCGTCGGGGTCAACCCCGATCTGCGATTCCTCTCCCGCAACCAGGCCAAGGACGGCACCATCGATCTGCTGCCCTACATCGGCCGGCGCGAGGCCGACGACGAATTCGCCATCGCGAGCAATCACGCCTACCGGCACGAATCCAGCCTCGCTCTGGCCTGGCTGCGGCATTACGAGACCAGGGATCAGCAGCGCACCCACTTCATCTCGGCGAAGAAGTTCAGCCCCGATGCCGAGGCCCAGATGGCGATCGAACTGGTCCAGGCGGCGATCCGCGATCCCGCCGCCCCGGCCTGGGATGCCGCCGCCGCCGCCGCCGAGCGCGAGGGGAAGCAGCGCCAGTTCCTGATCGAACGCCTGCGCCGGCCGACCGCCGCCCGCTCGGAGGCGGAATCCACGGCGCTGGCCAAGGCCCTGCTCGAGCGCAAACCGCCGTTGACCTGGGGCGACCTCGTCGAGCCGGCCGCATCCAGCCTGGAACTGGCGTTCACCGGTCCGGCCGAGATCCAGGCCAAGGACACCAACGACGGCCCGCCGTCGGCCGAGATCGGCTTCAGCGTGAGCAACCGCAGCGACAAGGCGTTCGGCCGGTTGTACGGCGTCGCCAAGGCCGATCGCGGCAGCCCCTTGTGGCAGAGCGAGGTCATCTTCGGCGCGGTGCAACCCGGCGCGAAGGCCGCCGGCACCATGCACCTGACCCTGCCCCCGCGCCTGGAGGCCGGCGAGGAGCGTTTCACGCTCGAGCTCTACGCCGACGGCCGCGAGCAGCCCCTGACCAGCCTGCCGGTGCGCCTGACGATCAAGCCGCGCCAGCGTCCGCACCTGGGATTCCGCTGGAAGATCGAGGACGACAAGGGCACCGGCATGCTCAAGGTCGACGAGGACGCCCGTCTGCGCCTGTCCCTCTTCAATGACGGCAAGGTGGCGACCAGCGGCAGGATCGAGGTCGCGGTGTTCAAGGACAACGACCCCTTCGTCGAGCTGAAGGACACCACCCGCTTCACCGTGGATCCGATCGAGGTCGGCGGCCGGTCGCGCGAACTGGTGGTCCCGTTCCGCATCAGAAAGAGCCGTCCGATCGGTCCGGGGCGCAGCGAAGACTTCAAAGCCACCGAGATCAAGCTGCAGTTCCGCGCCAGCGAACGCCTCGGCGAGGATGGCGGCTGGCGCGGCGCGGCCGAGGTCTTCAGCAGCCTGAAGATCGACCTCGACCGTCCGCTGGAGGAAAAGATCGTGCTCCAACCGCAATTCGGCGACATCCGCGTCAGCCCCGAAGTCGACGGCAAGGTCAGGCTGGTCGCACGCATCAGCGACGACAACCTCAAGTTCGTCTCCTGCTTCCTCGACAAGGAGAAGATCGATCTCCGTCCGACCCGGTCGATGGACCCCGTCCCCACCCCACCCGGGGCGCCGGTCACGCGCGGCGGCGTCGCGGTGGCCGAATACCCGTATGAGGTCGAACTCGCCCTGAAGCCCGGCGTCAATCCGGTGCGGATCGTCGCTGCCGGTGCCGATGATGTGGATGAGGTCGCGGTCATCCGCCTCTGGGGGGCGGATAAGCCGGTCGCCACCAGACCGGCGGCATCCCAGCCTGAGATCGCCCCGGTTCCCTAGGCGATCGGCCGGACCGGCCGGTGGATCACACGCCAGGCGCCGGGGCTGGGCTGGACCGGATACCGTGATCGCCTGGTCCCGCCTTTGCTTTGACCTGATCCACGTCGGCAGGATCCTCCCGCGACGGTCCTCAGGCCGATGCGTCCATCCGGAGCCATCCATGCGTCAGGTACCATTGGCGATCCTGTTCCTTCTGACGGGTGCCGTCATCCCGCGCCTCGAGGCGGCGCAGATGGTGGAGGTGACGTTCCTGTCCGAGCAGAAGGTCGAAGGCGAACTCATCAGCGACGATGGCAGCCAGATCGTGCTCAAACAGGGATTCGTCGGCAGATCCGGCAAGATCGCCTGGGCCGAGATGTCCTATTCCCGGTCCGACATCAAGGCGGTGACGCCGATCGCCGATCCGCAGACCGAGTTCAGGAACCGCAAGGCGGCCGCCAAGGGCGCCGCCGCCTGGGGCGGTCTCGCCACCTGGTGCCTGGCCAAGGGCATGCCCGAGCATGCGCTCGAAAGCGCGCGCAAGGCGGTTGAACTCCAGCCCGATCAGGCCGACGCGGCGAAGGTTCTTACCACCCTCGGTTGGGTGATCGCGGATGGCGCCTGGGTCAAGGAGGACGAATGGCTCGCGAAGCAGGGAAAGATGCGCTACCGCGGCCAGATCATGACCAGGGCCGAGGTCGACGCGCTGAAGGCCAGGGAAGCGGAAGCCGAGGCGGAACGCGTCACCCAGGCGGCGATCCTGGTCAAGGAAGGCCAGCTCTCCACCCTGGACAAGGAGATCGCCCGCCTGGAGGCCCGTCCGGCGGAGATCAAGAAGGAGATCGAGAAGATCCAGGACGGCATCAAGGAACTCGCAGGGCTGAAGGACAAGCTCGCTGCGGCCAAGAAGGCGTCCGAGGACGCCTACGCCGCGCTCCAGAAGGAGCAGGCGAAGAACGCCGCCAACAAGACCTACAACGAGGCCGCCATGACCAAGCTCCAGGCAGCCACCGAGAAGACCCAGAAGGAGTACAACACGCTCAAGAAGGAGGTCGCCGGTTCGGACGCGGCCCTGAGCCAGTTCAACGCCCAGCTCGCGGCGCTGAAGCAGGAGGAGAAGTCCAATGCCAGGAAGACGGCCGACCTGATCGGCAAACGCGCCGCGGTGAAGGCGGAACTCGACGACTTGCAGGCGAAGGCGGGCGGGAAGCCTGCCGTCCCCGAGAAGACGCCGGCCCCATCCCCCCACTGATCTGATGTCCCCCGGGAACGCCCCGCAGGGCCCGCATCATCCGGCTGCGCCGGAACCGTGGCAGTTCGCGAAGTCGAGCGTCAACGGCACCACCTGGCCGGCCACCGCGATGGCGATGTCGACGAGCCCATCGGGATGGAAGCGCCAGATCTCCTCGACCTCGACGCCGGGATCGCAGGTCGTGATCGGCAGACGGTCGAGGGCGTCGCCGTCCAGGTGCCGCAGTGCCGCCGCGAAGGCGATGCGCAGCGGTCGGGGATAGTCGAGGATGTCGCCGGAAGGCAGCAGATCGCGCCGCCGCCGCAGATCGCCGAGGTCGGCGGCTTCGACCGGCCCGCCCGCGCCATCGACGAGCTCGCTGCACTGGCAGAATCGGTATTCGCCCACGTCGTGGCCGGGGCGGTAGGTGATCTCGGTCTTGAGGAAATCGTCCTCGGGCAGCGGCGTGCCGCGGGACAGGAGGACGTGGAACCATTCGCGACCGTGCGCCACCCGCCAGACGCCGACGTGCATCGCGGCGCGGCGGTCGATGATCCGCGCCCCGCCGGCGCTGCCGAGCGCGCCATAGGCGGCGGCGCCGAGGGCGACATCGTGCATGCTGCGGTCGCTGGCGACGATCCGCACCGGGCCGAGGCCGAAGCGGTCCAGCAGCTGGCGCACGCCGTCCTGGACGCCCGGCAGGCGCGAGGAGCCGCCGGTAAGCACCACCGCCGCCAACGAACCGAGCGCAGCGGGGTTGCGGTCGAGCATCTGCCGGAGCGCGGCGATGGTCTTGCGGATGCGCGGCGCGGCGGCGGAGACGAGTTCATCGCGGCCGATCTCGACCTGGACCTTGCGCAGGAAGGCGAGCGGCGAACGGGTGCCGATCACCCCGGCCAGGCTGATCGGGAAGAATTCCAGCTCGGCATCGTTGGCGAGGGCGATCTTGGCCTTCTCGCACAGGCGGCGGATGCGGCCCAGATGCACCGCCTCGGGCCGCCACTTGGCCTGCACCACCGGCGCCTCACCGGTGAGCTGCTCGACCACCGCTTCGCTCAGGTCGGCGTCGATGTCGGCGCCGCCCAGCTTCTGCACGCCCTCGCTGTCGACCTCGACGAAGCGCGCCTCGCCATCGCGCCGGACCAGGCTGGCGTCGAAGGTGCCGCCGCCGAAGTCGTAGAGGCAGAGGTGGCTGCCGGTCGCCACCTGGGTGGTCACCCCCATGAGGGCGATCGCCAGGGCGGCGGCGGTCGGCTCGTTGAGGATGTCGACGACCTGGAAGCCGGCGTCGAGCGCCGCCGCACGGGTGGTGCGCCGCTGCACATCGTGGCAGTTCTGCGGCACCGTGAGGACGACCGGGATCGGATCCGGCACGGGGATGCCGCGTTCGCCCAGATCCGCCGCGATCGCCGCCCGGATCCAGGCGAAGTAGCCATCGAGCACCTCGCCGAGCGGCAGTTTCCTCCCGTCGTCGAAGGTCACCACCGGCTTGGACCGCCCACGATGATCGCGCAGCAGGCTCTTGAGGCCCAGGAGCGGCGCCTCCTGCTCCAAGGCATCCTTGCCGAAATGCAGACGCTGCCCGTCCCAGGCCGCCGCCGAGGGCGCCATCTCGTCCTTCCCGAAGCGGATCAGGGTGGGCTGCGCATCGCCGGCGCGCATGCGCGCCACGACGGTGTTGGTGGTGCCGAAATCGATGCCGATGAACATGCGTCTCCCCCGTCCAGGTTACCCCGCTGCCGGCAGCTTGTCGACTTGTCCGATGGATTCCATCGGCAGGGCAGCGCAGCGCCCCCGCCGCAAACGGGCAAACGCGGATCCAGCGGATGTATCACCTCGTCAGGGCCATCGGCGGGGCAGCGCAGCGCCCCCCCCGCCGCAAGCGGGCAACCGGGTGGGCGCCTCAAGCACGCGGTGAAACGCCGCAAACGGGCAAACGCGGATCCAGCGGATGTATCACCTCGTCAGGGCCATCGGCGGGGCAGCGCAGCGCCCCCCCCGCCGCAAGCGGGCAACCGGGTGGGCGCCTCAAGCACGCGGTGAAACGCCGCATGCGGGCAAACGCGGGTCCAGGGGATGTATCACCTCGTCAGGGCCATCGGCGGGGCAGCGCAGCGCCCCCCCGCCGCAAGCGGGCAACCGGGTGGACGCCTCAAGCACGCGGTGAAACGCCGCATGCGGGCAAACGCGGGTCCAGGGGATGTATCACCTCGTCAGGGCCATCGGCGGGGCAGCGCAGCGCCCCCCCGCCGCAAGCGGGCAACCGGGTGGACGCCTCAAGCACGCGGTGAAACGCCGCATGCGGGCAAACGCGGGTCCAGGGGCCGTGAGGCCCTTGGCGGGGGCCGGGGCAGCGCCCCGAGGTGAAAGCGCACCTTGAGGCTGCCAAGAAAAACGCAGCATCGTGGCATGCCGAACGTCCAGGTCGCCACCCTGCCCCACTTCACCGGTCTCACCTTGCCGGCCTATGCCACCGCTGGCGCGGCGGGCATGGATCTGCAGGCGGCCGTCGACCAGCCGTTGACCTTGGCTCCGGGTTCGCGCGCCCTGGTGCCGACCGGGCTGGTGTTCGCGGTGCCGGAAGGCTTCGAGGTCCAGGTCCGGCCGCGTTCCGGCCTGGCGCTCAAACAGGGCCTGACCGTGCTCAACAGTCCAGGCACCATCGACAGCGACTACCGTGGCGAGGTCAAGGTCATCGTCGCCAACCTCGGGGACCAGCCGGCGGTGATCGAGCGCGGCATGCGCCTCGCCCAGATGGTGCTGGCCCGGGTCGAACGGGTCGCATGGCAGCCCGTCGCCGCGCTGGATGCCACCGCGCGTGGGGCCGGTGGTTTCGGTTCCACCGGCACCCGCTGACCGGTCGTATGCGGCTCCTGGCGGATTGCGGCAACACCAACGTCAAGCTGGCCCTCGCCGAGGGCCGGACGGTGCAGGCCTTCGTCCGCCTGAAGCCGGATCCGGCGCAGATGTCGGCGGCAATCTACGAGCATGCCGGCGCGATCGAGGAGCTGGTGCTCCTGCCGGGCAACCGGCGCAACAGCGAGCTCGTGCGCGGCTGGTGGTCGGACGTCTGCCGCGATCTGCCGCTGCGCACGCTGGGGGCTGAGATCCCCCTGCCCGAGGTCGGCCAGTATCCTGGCATGGGCCTCGATCGCATCGCCGCCGGCATCGCGGCGTGCGCCCAGGAACGCGCACCGATCCTGGTGGTCGACGCCGGCACCGCCACGACCATCGGTGCGTGGTACCATGATGGGCGCAGTGAACCTCCGAACGGCTGCCGATTCCTGGGCGGACTCATCCTGCCGGCGGCGCGCACCTGCCTGGCCGGACTCGCGGCGATGGCGCCGGCCTTGCCGCTGGTCGAGCCGCTCGGTCCAGGGTCGAGCGCGGTGCAGCGCAGCACGGTGGCCGCGATCGGCGCCGCCATGGGCATCGGCTATGGTCCGATGGTCGCCGCCTGCCTGATCAAGCTCAGCCGCGAGACCGGCATCCGGACCACGGTCTTCACCGGTGGGAACGTCGATCTGCTGGTGGATTCGCAGGTCGCCCGGCGCGATCAGGTGCGCGGGCAGTTGACCATGGACGGCCTCGCCTGGCTGGCTTCTTGCTGACGGACTTGGCCTCCCGGCGGCCGGTTCGGTCTGTCAGGGGCTGCTTCAGCTTGCCTGGGGCTTGTCCAGCGACTCCAGCATGCGTGCGGTGGCCGAGCGGCGGTCGAGATCATACGAGGCGGTGAACAGCCGTCGCGCTTCGTCGCGCTGCCCCGCCGCGAGCGCCAGTTCGCCGAGGCGCTGGAGCGCATCGGGATCTTCCGGTTCGAGGTCGAGCGCGTAGCGGAGGTGGTCGGTCTCGCCCTTGGCATCGCGATTCGCCTGGCAGAACAGCGCGGCGAGCCGGCTTGCCGGGGCGCAGCGGGGATCGCGGGTGAGGGCCTCGTTCAGCATCGCACTGGCCGACGGGAAGTGCCCATCGACCAGGGAGACCCCGGCCATCCCGAGCGGTCCCATGGGCGAGGCGGCATGCTCGTGGGTCAGGTTCTGGAACACGGATCCGGCGAATTCGTTCTGGCTCTGCCGCAGGTACATCAGTCCCAGGATGCCGAGCGCGGTGGGATCCTTGCATTGCTGGTTGATGGCAAGCTGGGACCAGCGGGTGGCATCGACCTCGACCCCGGTCAGGCCCGCCAGTCTGGCCCGACGCAGGCACAGGTCGGCATCGTTGCCGCTGGATGAGGCGAGCGAGTCGAGCAGGGTGGTCGCCACCGCGAAACGGCCCTGCGCCAGGGCCAGATCGATGTCGTTCAGCGTGCTTTCGCGACCGCCCACCATCCGCCGCAGGCTGGAGGTGAACCGCTGGGTGATGCTGCGCGGCTTGGCGGTGGCGACCCGGACGCGGCCGAGGATGGCCGGATTGAGCACCGCGAGCACGGCCTGGCGGGCGATGCCCGGGGTGGAGGCCTGCACCAGTTGCGGCGGCTCGGCCGGTGCCGGGGCTGGCGCGGGGGCTTCCCAGGACCGCTGCGACTGCAGGGCGGAGACCGATCCCGAGACCTCGGCCGTATCCGGGAAGGCGTTCGCGCTGTGCGTCGATGAATCCTTGGGGAAGCTGAGCAGCTGCGTGCTTTGCGCGTCGGAGGTCGACGCGGCAGCGGCGGTTCCGCCCGGGTTGTCCGTCCTGGTGCCGCTGCGCACCCCCGGCGCGGGAGGCGGGCTGGTATGGGATACCGCCACGCGCTTGCCGGAGGTTTGCCCGGGGGGCTGGGTCGGAACCCGGCTCGAACTCCGACTCGTGACCGGTTCCTGCATGGGCTGTGGCTGCACCGCCTCGGCCAGCACTGCCGGGTGGCGGAAGAGGAACGCCCACACCGCCGCGCGCTGCGCGTCGGTCAGGCCGTCATCGATGCGCGGCGCGGCCCATGGGGTGGCCGCACCGGGAGCCGTTCCGGCTGGTGGCGCGGTGCCTGCACCGGTGCCAGCGCCGCCAGTCTGGAGCGGCTGGCCCATGCTGCTTGCTGGGGGGACGGCGAACTCCTTCTGTCCTTCAGGAGCGGGACGGCGGCGTTCGTCGGTCTGGGCGCCACCGCCCGGGATCCCCGCACCGGGGCCGATGACCGGTACCCCGAATACCGGGGTCAATTCGGGAATGCGGTTCTCCGTGCTGTAATCGAGCGACGTGGCCTTGCCAGACGGCGAGGATTCGGGGTTCGAAGCGCGGCGTGTCAGGGAGGTCGTCGGCTGAGGCTTCCCGGTCGCGCGCCGGGGCTTGAGGGTTTCGATGACCTGGTTCGCCGCCTCGGCGCAGGCGGCCCAGTCCGGGTAGCGGCTTTCCGGCGCTTTCGCCAGCAGGCGCTGGACCATCGCCGCCACACGCCGGTTGAGTCCCGGCACCACCTGGGCGAGATCGCGCGGCTGCTGCCGCAGGTGCGCGCGCATGACCTCCTTCGATTCGCCGGTGAACGGAGGATGCCCGGTGAGGACCTGGTACAGCGTGATGCCCAGGGCATACATGTCGGACCGGGCGTCGAGCCGGGCGCCACGGACCTGTTCCGGCGACATGTACACCGGGGAACCGACCACCTCGCGCATGCTGCGTTCGAGGACGTGGGTCTCCTCGCGGGCGCTTTCGTCGTCGTATTGCGCCACCAGGCGGCGGCCGTGCGCCAGGCCCAGATCGATGATCTTGATCCGCACCCCGCTGTCGGGATCGCTCAGGCTCGCCATGTCGATGAGGATGTTCTCCGGCTTCAGGTCGCGGTGGATGAGTTCGGCCTTCTTCCAGGCGAAACCCAGGCCTTCGGCGACCTGCGCCGCCACCTGCATGACATGGAGCTCGCCCATGCGGCCGCCACGGTCGACCAGGGATCCCAGGGTCGGGCCGTCGACGAACTCGACCGCCAGGTAGGGCAGACCGCGTCGGAAACCGTGGCCGGCGTAGGCGATGATCGTGGGATGATCGAGCCGGGCGAGGAGCGAGATCTCGCGTTCGAGGCGCTGCACCCGGTCGTCGGATGGGTCGATGTTGCTGCCGGTGATGAACTTGAGGGCGATGCGGCGGTTGGTGATCGCCTCGCGCGCGAGCCAGACTTCACCGAATTCGCCAGCCCCGAGAGAACGGTCGATCAGGTAGTTGTCGACCTTTTCGCCAGGGCGCAGAGCTGAATCCGTGATGCGCGCCATCGGGCTCACCATTTCCAAGCAGGGAACGGCAGGCTTCCGCCTGGACCTGCCAGGATGGCAGATCTGCGGTCGGATGCAGCGAGATCCCCGGCCATCCAGCGAGGATGGGCGGGCTGATCTGGCATCGGCGCGGATGGAAAGACGACGGGCATTTCCGCCCCTCAGGAAACGGTGGTGGCACAAGGTTAGAGCCGACTCCATGCGAATCCAGTCTGGGCCGGCAGTCCCAGTCCGGGTGAGGGCGACGCGTGCCGCCCGGATCACCTGCGATCGATGCTGGCGCCTTGTGGCAGACTTGCCGAATCCGACTCGGTCGGGTACCCTTCGTCCCGCCTGATGGTCCTGGAATCGAGGAGGGAACCGTATGCGTAGGGAATCCAGCGCTTCCTGCGGGCTGGACCGTGATTCCGCGCGGAACCAGAAGGCATGCAAGGTCGTGATCAACGCCACCGCAGGGAAGGCGTATCAGATCTCCATGGCATTGCCGAGATCCGTCGATCGAGCAGATCCGGTCACCACCCCGATCGCCTGGCGTCGTCTCCGCTCCGTCCTCCTGAGCATGGTCGTGATCCTGGGATCCGCCTGGGTGGATCTTGCCGCCAAGGACAAGGGCGGGGATCCGGGCAAGGGATCGTGGCAGGAGGTGCGCCAGGTCATGCCCGAGGAGGAGCCGAACCTGCCCGCCGCCATGCAGCAGAAGATGGATGAAGCCGAGCGGAACGAATTGGCGAAGGCCGACAAGAAGTACGCGGCGAAGGAGTTCAAAGAAGCGGTTCCCCTCTACGATGTCTACCTGGCCTCCTTTCCCAAAGGCGCTGCGGTCCCGTATGCCGTCCTGAAGAAGGGCCGGGCGCTGATGCTGACCCTGCATCGCAAGGAGTCGGTCGCGGTCTTCCAGGAACTCCTCGACTACTTCCCGAACCAGGTCGAGATGGCGGCCTTCGCCGTCTATTTCCAGGGGCAGGCGCATTTCCTCAATGGCGACGATGGCGAGGCGGTGAAGGTCTGGTCGACCCTCGCCCGCGATGAGGGCTATCGTACCCAGCCGATCGCCGCCTTCGCCCTCGTCCGTCTGGCGGAATACCTCATCGGCCAGGGCAAGGCGCCCCAGGCGGTGCCCTACCTCTGGCAGATCGCCACCGATTTCCGCGGCACGAATCCACGCGCCTCCCTGAGCGCGATCCAGAAGGTGGTCGTCCATTACACCCGCACCGATCCTTCCGAGGCGAAGCTGCGCGAGTTCTGGCTCGCCACCAAGGGCTGGGGCGAACGTCCGGTGGCAGTCGAACCGGATTCCAAGCTCGACCGCACCTACTGGTGGGCGGTGGTCGGATCGGTCCGCGCCCAGGGCAACTTCCCGGCCGAGCAGGCCGAACTGCGCAAGCGCTATTTCGCCACCTGGGCCGACGGTTTGGACAACCGCTTCGCCGACTGGGATGACTACCAGCTTGCGCTCGCGGAGTTCCGCCTGTGGGCGGACGGCGACCGCAAGAAGTGGCTGGCCCGGCTTGCCGACCAGTACCAGCGCGGGCAGAAGCCGGGCGACCACGACCGGACCCTGAACTGGATGCAACTGGTCGCGGCCGATCGCGAGGCGGCCCGGTTCTACTACGGCAAGCTCGACCAGGGCAAGATGGGGTATGCCCAGGTGCGCCGCCTGATCGAGATCCTCTACCGCCAGGTCAAAGAGCCGGAGATCGGCCGCACCGTCGTCGAGCGGATCGATCCCGCGTCCATCAACGACGACCAGAAGGAGAACCTCGCGGCGTTCCTCTGGAAGGTCGAAGAGGAGGCCGGCGGCCTGCGCATCAATGCCATGATCAGCGATGTCGACAAGGCGACCTTCCAGCGGCTCGAATACTTCTCCACCCTCGTCGCGAAGAACCCCGCCAAATACCTGCCCCTGGTGGTCGCCGCCGCCGACGCCCTGGCGAAGAATCCGACCTATGCCCAGAAGGCGGCCATGACCAAGGGCAACAGCCTGATGAAATGCAAGAAATACACTGAGGCCATCGTCGCCTTCCGCCAGGCGGACAACCCTCCGGCCAACATCTGGAAGATCTCGGAATGCCTGGTCGCCGATGGCAAGATCCCCCAGGCGGTGCAGGAATTGCACGACCTGGAGGCGCTCTTCCCCACCGGCAAGGCCAAGGCGGCGCAGGGGGCCGCGAGCATCTACGTCAAGGCCAAGCAGCGTGACAACGCGATAGCCGAACTGCGCCGCATCATCGCCACCTATCCCAAGGAACCGGAAGCGAGCTGGGCCCACCTGCGGCTTGAGGAATACAAACTCAAGGTCAAAGGCGGGAACGAGGCCGAATGAATCCACGCTGATCAGCCCTCGTCCTGGCCACGACTGACCTCCACGCATGACTCCACCCCCCCGGCATGCCCACATGAACCAACCCATCCCGACCCGGCCGCTCCTGCACGGTGCTGCGTTCCTCCTCCTGGCGTGTTCCGGACCGCTGGCCGCGGGCGAGGCCAAGCCGGACAAGCCGGCGAAGACCGCCCCGCCGAAATCGGCAGGGCCGGTCGCGGCGGGAGCGAACGGCACGTCGACCGAGGCCTCCGAGGAGACCAACCAGCAGGCCCGGCGGCTGTTCGCGATCGCCATGGCCAAGATCGCGGATCGCGAGATCCAGGCCGGTGCAGCCATGCTGAACAAGCTGGTGGACGAGTTCCCCACCAGCCCGGTGCGCTTCCTCGCCTGGCTCGAGATCGGCAAGCTGCATCTGAAGCCCAAGGAGGGCGCCAAGGACGGGGCGAAGGCCATCGACGCCTTCCGGCATCTGCTCGACATCGAACGTCCGGATGGCTCGGTGCCCGTCGATCTGCGCGAAGCCTATCTCGAGGCGCTCTACCTGACCGGGTCGGTCTACTTCGAGCAGCGCCAGTTCTCCGCCTGCTTCCCCCCGCTGCGCAAGATCACCTCCTCGTATCCCAACTCGGTCTGGGCGAACCAGTCGTACTACTTCATCGGCATGGCGCACTACCAGCAGGGCAACTGGCCGGCGGCGATCGAACACCTCTCCCTGGTCGGCACCTTCGTCGATCCGGCCAGCCCGTTGACGGAATACGTCGAAGCGGGTCGGCGCTTCTACATCAAGGTGCAGGACGCCGACATGCCCATCGAGCGCCGCCTGGGCCGGAAGGCCAAGGTGGTCGCCGAGACCGCGTCCGGCGATCGCGAGGAGCTCACCCTGGTGCCGCTCGCCGAGAAGGAGGGCCTGTACCTCGCATCGATCCCGACCGAGGTGCGTCAACCTGCGCCGGCGCAGCGCGGCGACAGCGTGCTCCAGGTCATCGGCGGCGATCGCATCACCGTCCGCTACAGCGACTCCAACACCAAGGACGGGCAGAAGGACGTGGTGCGCGAGCGCACGGTCAAGGTGGTCTCGACCGGTTCGGTGGCGATCACCCTGGGCGACTGGGAGCGCCGGGCCGAGGTCGCCTTCATCGGTCAGCCGGTGTTCCTCGTCCTCAACGATGTCGATCTCGATTCCTCGCCCAAGGCCGATTCGGTCCGGATCAAGGTCGTGTCGCGCTACCAGGATGACAATGACGACACCCCGGTCGCGCCGATCGACCCGTTCGCCGCCGCCGCTGCCAAGAGCGAGAAGGGCGAATCCGGCGACGACAAGCGTTGGCGCGTGCGCGATGAGACCCAGATCGAGCTGGCCGAGTCGGCGCTGCCGCCGGCCGCCAAGGCGGGGGATCCGGCTGGTGGTGCAGCAGCTGCCGGTGCGGCGCCTGGGGCCGAGACGACGGTCCACTCCGGACGCTTCCTCGGCCAGCTCTCCCTGCGCAAGGCGGTCAAGGGCGAGACCGTCGAGCGCAAGAACAACGTGCTGACCTGCGACGTCGGCGACGAGATCGTGGTCACCTACATCGACGAGGAGCACGCCGGCGGCAAGGCCCAGCGCCAGGTGACCGCCTCGGTCAAGGTGGCAGGAGAGCTGAAGGTCGGTGCCGACCTCACCAATCCCCGTCCGGATGATCCGGCCCTCGCCGCGAACAAGAACCTGGTCGAGGCCCAGGCCTTCCTCGAGATGGCGCGCATCTTCAAGAACATGGGCCTGTCGCGGCAGTGCTCCGAAAAGGCGGCCGAGGGTCTGGCCAAGACGCGCGAAGTCCTGCGCGAGGAACGCAAGCTGCCCAACTCGACGCTCGAACTCGCGTACCGGGTCACCTGGGATCTCTACCTGGCCCAGGGCGAACTCGGCAAGGCGATCGCCGCCTGCCGCGACTACAGCCTCGCCTTCCCCAATTCCGGCTTCGCCGACCAGGCCCTGCTCGGCATCGCCAAGGCCCTCAAGGCCAAGCGCGACTACGTCCAGGCGACCGAGGTGCTGAACCAGATCCTGGCCCTGCCGCGCGGCTTCTCGAAGGCGGAGGCGCAGTACCTCCTCGCCCTCCTGGCCGAGGAGCAGGGCACCACCGACCAGACGCGCAAGCAGGCGATGGACAAGGCCATCCCGCTCTACCGCCTGACCGCCGAACGGTATCCCGACAGCGAGTTCGCCGGCGAGGCCCTGGGCAAGCTGGTGGTCTACTACCGCGAGAGCAGGGACTACCCCCAGGCGCTCGAACTGCTCAAGCAGATCTTCGAGGACCACCGCGACAAACCCTGGCTGGACGCGCGCCTGAAGGACTGGGTGCTGGTCGCCTGGGCGATGGGCGACTACCAGACCGCCCTCGCCAAGTCGCAGCAGCTCATCGAGGAGTATCCGTCGCGGCCGACCGCCAAATGGGCGCGCGAGAACCTGCCCCGCATCGATGCCAAGATCAAGGCTGCGGCCGGCGGCACGGCGACGGAGCCGGCAGCGGGCAAGGCCGACGACAAGACGGACGCAAGCCCGGAAAAATCCAAGAAGAAGTCATGACCGAGGCGGGATCCCGGCCCGGGATCCGCATCAAGACCCAGCCATAGCAGCACCCATTCAACGAACCTCCGCCTGGAATACGCAATGCTCAACCGTTCCCTGCTCTGCGCCCTGTCCGCCACGCTGTGCAGCCTGGCCTTCACCCCGGCCCAGGCGCTCTCCGGCGAGGCGGTCCCCGCCACCCAGGCGGGATCGGAGATCGAGACGCTGGCCCGCAAGATCGCGTCCGATCCGGCAGCCGTCACCGAGGCCGAGATCACCCGTCTGCTCGACATGGGGCTGGCCGCCAACCGGCCGCTGGTCGCCAGCATGGCGATCAAGAGCTGGTTCAGCCGCAACAACCAGGCCGCCCCGGACGTGCAGCTCAAGGCGGCCGAGGTCCACTACCTGGCCGGGGCCTGGGCGGATGCGGTCGTGCGCTATCGCAGCGTGATCGCCGCCCCCTCGGCCACCCCGGAACAGCTCACCCGTGCCGGCCAGCGCGCCCTGACCTGCCTGATCGACTTCCTCGGCGCCGAGGACGACGCCTATCAGCTCATCCAGACGCATTTCGCCCGTCTGCGCCAGGACGGCGGCGCGCGCCGCTTCGACCAATGGTTCCTCGAATCCGCCTTCAAGCGCAAGGACTATGAGACCCTGGCCGGCACCCTCGCGGCCATGCTCGCCGAGCAGCGGCCTCTCGCCCAGGAACGCGCCTATCAGTGGGACGCGATCGACGCCCTGTTCGATCTGGTGCGCGAGGGCAAACCCGAGCTCGACCGTGTCCTGCCGGCGGCCACGAAGATCGCCGACGCCCTGCGCGGCAATCCAGGCCGGCAGGCGCGCTACCGCTTCTATCTCGCCGCCCTCGCCGGGCGGGACCAGACCTCCGGCGCGACTCCGGCCACCGAGGCCAACAAGGATCCGGTCGGGCTCGCTCCCATCCTGACCGCCGCCAAGGCGTACTTCGCCGCGGCGCCGGACGCGGTCTCGCTGCGCGACATCGTCTCGCTCCTCGGCGGAGCGACCGATGCCCGGCGCTGGGTCTACGGAGCCGAGGCGAAGCGCCGTTTCGTCGCCCAGTCGGCGGCGGCGCTGTCGGCACCCGAGCGCGTCCTCTTCCTTTCCTGGCGCCGCTACCACAAGGGGTGGAACCCGCAGAACCTCATCATCGACGAACTCGGCGACCCGGCGGATTGGCTGCGGGCCGGCGCCTCCGACCCGGCGTTCTATGCCCGCAAGGATGCCTTGCGCGATCCCGCCCTGGCCAAGAAGGGCGAAGATCTGCGCGCCGCCGCCGGCAATGCGGTCAAGCTGGTGGGCGAGGTCGCCTCGCCGTTCGGTGCCGGTATCCGCGCCCTCGCCGGCAGCGCCACCCTGGATGAGGCGATCGCCTGGATCTACGCCAAGGAGGCCTGGCACCTCGACCCGAATGGAACCAGTGCCATCGTCGAGCAGCTCCTCATCCCCGCCTTCACCGCCGTCGACCCCAAGACCGATCCGAAGTGGGAGACCGCGCTCGCCCGCACCGAGATCGCCCAGACGCCGGCCGCGCTGCTCAGCCCGCAGCTCATGGAAACGTGGATGCGCGCGGTCTGGAACACGAGCACCGACAAAGGCACCGCCGCCAGCCGCATCGCGGACGCCCTCGCCTGGGTTCCGCTGAGTGCCCAGGAGCGGCAATCGCGTTTCGGCCGTTTCAACGGCGAGGCCCTGCGCTGGTGCGAGCAGACCCGCAAGCATGCGAAGCAGGGCCCCGACCTGCTCAAGCAGGCCGAGGCCGCCCAGGCCGCGCTGCCGCGCCTGATGGCGGCCGGAGATCCGTCTCGTGCCCCGGCCGGCCTGTGCGCCGACTTGGCGAAGGCCGTCGCCGCGCGCAGCGCAGCCGACCAGGCCGCCTGGGATGCCGCCGCCGGCAGCCTCGCGGACCAGGTCGCCGGCCCGGCCGCCAAGGCGCCATTCAGCCGCGCTGCGCTGGCCTGGCTCAGCGGCAAGCACGAGGGCATCGACGCCACCGCAGCCCAGGCGCGGCTGGTGAAGCAGCTGCTCGCTGCCGATGGCAAGACCGTAAGCGAGGTGACCCGCCGGACGGTGAACGACATCTTCTCGACCCGGAATTCCTGGCCCGGTTCCATCCCTGAGGCGCAGAAGGCCTCGGCCCTGGCGTTCAACCAGGTCTTCGCCCAGGCGTTGTCGGCCCGGCTGGCCTCCGGCGCCTTCGATGCCGATCTGTTCACCTGGTGGCGCCAGACCCGCATGGGCCGGGGATGGAACGACGACGCCAGCGACGCCCTGATGAGCGAGATCATCAGCAAGGATCTGCTCAAGGGCGCCGACTTCGCCCTCGACCAGATCATCGGTTCCACCGCCGTGTCGTACCAGACGCTGGTCGGTCGCGAGTTCCCCCGCCTGGCCAGGCAGATGCCGGCCGAATCCGCCTTCGATGACCGCTTCATCGCCGAGGCGGCCACACGCGGATTCCTCGATGCCGCCTATTGGCAGCTCGGTCGGGACAGCCAGCGCAAGGTCTCCAACCAGGCTGCCAAGGTTATCGCCGGCTGGAGCGAACTGCCGCTCGGTCACGACCAGGTCCGCGATCCGTCGCGACGTGATGAGCTGCATTGGCGTCGCGGCGTACGCCCGGCCAACGTCGCCCTGTCGCGCAACGATCTCGCCCGCTGGCTCAAGGAGGCGCAGGAGGCCGAGCCGGCCCTGCGCCAGGCGATGATCGCCTCCGCCGAGAAGGCCTACCCGGGGCGCAGCGATGAGATGGCGCTCGGCGCGGCCTCGCTCGCGGCTGCCGCCCCGGCCAGCAAGGCCAAGGCGGAATGGTTCGCCCGTCTCGCCACCTGGATGGAACGCGCCGCTGCGCTGCCGATGCGCGCCCCGGTGCCGGCGATGGCCGGCCTCAAGGATCTCGACGGCGCCTCCCTGACCGAGGCTGAACTCGCGCGCCTGGCGGATCTCGTCGAGCGCCTCGCCCCGGCGCGCTGGGATGGTTCGCGCTCGCCCGGCTACCTCGTCATCCCGCTCGTCAACGGACTTATCGCCAAGGGGATGACCAACGAACTGTTCCGGGTCTCCGCCCCATGCTGGCGCGTGGCCGCCGAGGCTGGCGATTCCCGCCTTGCCGAGATCCTCACCGACAAGGCGATGGGATTCGAGAAGGCTGGCAACATCGAACTCGCGGCGGTGTGGGCAGGCAACGGCCTCGCCTGCGTGCGCCGGCTGAACCAGGACCCATCGCAGCGCGCCCTGACCGGCATCATCAACCGCACGGCGGCGACCCTGGTCGGCTCGACCGTCGCCGTGGCGCGCAACGATCCGCGCTATGAGATCTTCGCGGCCCAGGCCGAGTTCCAGGCCGGTCGTCTCGAAGCCGCCTGGCAGGCGTATTCCTCGAAACAGGCGCTCATCAGCTCGGCGCTCGCCGAACTCGACCCGAATTTCACCATCTGGCTGATCGGCAAGCATACCGCCGTCGAGGAGTTCCGCGCCGCCGAGAAGCTGGCGATCGCCCTCGAGAACTGGATGCACAACAACCCCGGCGTGGATGTCGGTCTGCGTGCCTCGCTCGCCTACGCCCGCGCGTCGGTTTCGTTCGCCGAGCGCAATTACGCCCTTTCCCGTTCGCTCTTCCAGGCCATGGGCGAGTCGAAGGAGTTCGAAGGCACCCGCGCCAAGATCGACGCCCAATTGGCAGTCGCCGACATCGAGCGTCTGACCCGCAACTTCGATCTCGCGGTGCAGCTCCTCAGCCGCCTTACCCGGCGCCCGGACAAATACACCCAGGCCGAGGCCTACTACCGTCTGAGTCAGCTGCGCTACGACCAGGGCGACTATCAGGCCGCCGCCGAGGCCCTGGGCGAGGCATTCTCGCGCGAGCCCGGCCATCCGCGTGGCCGCATCTTGCAAGGTGAGATCGACCTCAAGCTCAAGAACATCGAGGCGGCGCAGGACATCGATATGTCCGGCAACGAGCGCAAGATCGTCATCGATCCGGGCCAGCCCCTGCGCCTGCGCCTGCGCGACCGCAACCTGTCGCTGGTCGGGCGCAGCCAGTCGGTCGAGATGCGGGTGTGGACCGACGCCGGCGACGAGGAGATCGTCACCCTGGTCCCGTTCGCCGACCGCAAGGACCACTTCACCCAGCGCATCAGCACCGTCCTGGGCGCGGCCAAACCCAACGACAAGACCCTGCAGGTGGTCGGCGGCGATCGCATCCACATCTTCTATTCGCCCCGCTTCCTCGCCGCGAACCAGATCAAGGATCCCGGCCAGGAGAGCATCATCGAGGTCGCCAGCGACGCCGAGCTGCAGGTGTCCTCCGGCGCCATCCGTTCGCGCGACGAGATCGAGGCCGAGGCGCGCGACAACAAGATGCGGGAGAAGCTCGGAATCGAGGCCGAGGTCAAGGAAACGGTCGTGGAGACCCTGTCGACCCGCCGCGCCGGTTCCGAGATCAAGCCCGGCAATCCGATCAACGTCCGTGTGACCGATGCCGATCGCAGCACGAAAGCATCGCCCGACACCATCCATGTCACCGTCCGGGCCGCGAGCGGGGACATCATCGAACGCTTCCCGCTCAAGGAGGTCACGCCGTTCTCGGGCGTCTTCGAAGGATCGATCCCGACCGCCGCGAGTCCGCCGGTCGCGGTCGCCAGCGACAGCCTGGCCGGAACCGATCCCAATGCCGCCATCTCCCCCCTCGATCAGCCCGCCTGGCAGGGCAATCCCGCCGTCGGCACCCGGGTGAAGACCCTGACCGTCGACCTCAACGACAATGTGAACCTCGGCAAGCTCGAGATCGCGACCCGTGAGCCGGGCCGCCGGCTGAAGGACGTGATCGTCCAGACTTCGCTCAATGGCAAGGATTTCACCGTCGCCGGCCGCTGGCCGCAGCAGGTGAAGCCCTGGGACGGCGGCTTCGAGGTCCGGGTCGCCGGTGCAGGTACGTCCCTGTCCGGGACCGCCGACGTCGCCGAGATCGAGGACTGGTTCTCCTTCCGCGCCCAACTCGCCGGAGTTCGCACCGCCGCGATCAAGCCCAAGTCGGGGACCATGTCCTTGTCCTGGGCCGAGGATCTCGAAGCGACCGTGAAGCAGGTCATGCCTGCGGCATCGGGGAACGCCCGCGGGGCCGGCGCCATCGTGCATGTGCGTGGCAACTTCGTGCTGGCCGAGCGCACCACGCGGTCGTTGCGGCTGCTGCCGCGCCAAGCCCTGCCGACCGGGGTATCCCTGACCCTGTTCATCGACGGGGTCGCGGTCAAACCGCTGCCGCCCACGGATGTTTCCGCCGTGGCCGGCACCTCCGAATCGACCCAGCGCCTGGGCAAGGGCGTGCATCGGGTCGACATCGTGGCCAAACTGCCGGTCGATGCCCAGGGCGGGCTGTTCCCGCTCGCCTTCGATCTCGAGACCGACATCGCCGAGGCGCCCTACCGTGCGGTCGCTCCCGCCGCGATGTTCGACCTCGCCAAGAATCCCCTGATCAAATCCGCCGTCTGGCGTGAACCCGCAGCGATCGAGGAGGTCAAGGGCGGCGACGGGTTCGCGATCTCGTTCGCCGGCCGCGCCGCCCGGCTCTTCCGCCTGGTCATGCCGGACTACACCGGTGAGGCACCGGCGATCAGCAAGCTCCGCCTGGCCGATGCGGACGGCAAGGCGATCCTGCCCACGAAGGAGGACTTCCAGAACCTGCGCCGCAACGCCCAGCTCGAGATCCTGCCCGGCGACCAGATCGCGATCACCTACCGCGACGAGGTCTCCCTGGCCGGCAAGGCGCGGACGCTCGAAGGCAGGATGGCGGCGACCTTCTCGAATGCGGCGATCAGCGCCGCCTTCGCGCAATACAGCGAGGATTCGGCCGCCAAGGAGGCCAGCTACGTATCGATGAAGCGGTTCGATGTCGGTGACACCATCAAGGTGTTCATCCACGATCCCGACATGGATGTGAGCCCGGCCCAGGACAAGGTCGCGTTCACGGCGCGGCTGACCTCGGGCAAGGAGGTCAAGCTCGAGGCGATCGAGTCCAAGCCGCACAGCGGCGTCTTCATCGGCACCATCTTCCCGGTCACCGAAGCGCCGCAGCGCGCGGACCAGATCCAGGTCGAGAAGGGCGACGATCTCACCCTGACCTACCGCGACCTGGACAACACCGACCACGGCATCCCCTGGGATCGCGTGGCCACGGTCGAGCAGACCGCGTTCGATCAACCGGTCCTGCGCGTCGCCCCCATCGTCCTGGCCCCGAGCAAGGAGGACAAAGGCGGCAAGGATGCGAAGGTCGCCAAGGACAAGAAGCCGGCCGGAACCGAGGTCTTCAAGGCGGGCGAGGAGATGTCGCCCGGACCGCTGCCGCTCCTCGCGAAGTGGGTGAAGACCCCGGATCCCGCCACCCCGGTGCCGGTCCTCGTCGGCGCCTCCGTGCAGGCCTCGGTGGTGCATCCCTACATCGCCAAATCGAGTCAAAGCACGATCGAGATCTACGCCCAGACCTCATCCGGCCGGGCCCTGGCCAAGAAACCGGCGCCGGCTCCGGCCGCCGCCGGTGATGCGCCCGCCGCTGGGGCCAAACCGCCGGCGACCGACTTCGATCTCTCGGTTCCGGGCACGATCCGGATCGTCGCCGGACTCGGCAGTGGCGGCGGTGGCGCCCTGCCGCTGGGGTTCGGTCCTTTGACCGCCGAACCCGTGCCGCTCGCCCTCAGCCCGATCGAGGACGGCCGCTTCGCCGCCTCCATCCCGATGGTCCTGGCGGACACGCCGACCCAGTCCTTTGCGACCGCCGAGGCGGTCCAGGGCCAGGTCGCGGCCAAGACCGTGCGCGAGGAGGAGCGCACCCTCGCGGTGAATCCGTCCGACACGATCTACATCGGCGTGCGCTACACCGATGTCCGGCTGCCCGGCAAGGACAACCGCGACCGCTGGCTGGTCCAGCCGGTGAAGCTGACCGGCGAAGGCTTCTTCGATGTCACCGATCGCCGCTACCAGAAGCCGATCGAAACGGTGTACGTGGGCGAGACGGTCTACCTGCGCGTGGTCGACTGGATGCGTGACCTCAGCGGTGAGAAGGACCAGATCAGCGTTGACGTGAAGACGCCTTCCGGTCCCGGCAAGGTCATCCTGACCGAGACCGGGCTGCATACCGGCGTCTTCAAAGGCCTCGCCCATGTCGTCTACCAGGGCGAGCAGTCCCCCGGGACCGGCGACATCCAGGTGCGCTACGGCGAAACGGTCGAGCTGGGCTACACCACCAGCGCCGGCACCCGCATCACCCGGCCGATCGAGGTCAACAAGGGTTCCGACGGCAGCGTGCTGCCGTTCACCAAGCGCTTCAACGATCCCGAGATCGCGGTGAAGGCGCAGTTCAGCGTGGCCGAGGCCTATTTCGAGATGGCGAAGAAGCACCGCGAGGCCGCCACCGCCGCCGCGAGCGCGGCCAAGCCCGATCCCGAGCAGGCCAAGCGCCTGTCCAATCTGGTGCAGAAGGAGATCGCCCAGGGCAAGAAACTGCTCGATGAGGTCGTGCGCGACTTCCCCGACAACGACATCCGGGCCCAGGCCGACTACCTGCGCGGCAACCTGGAGATGGAATACGCAGAGGGCGTGGGTGGCATCGACAGCAAGCCGCCGGCCGAAGGCGAGGCCATGGATCCGCTGCGCAAGCAGCACCTCGAGGCTGCCTTCAAGCTGTTCAGCGGCATCGTGTCCAACTATCCGACCGGCGAGTTCGCCCCGAAGGCGCTCTTCAAGAAGGCCATGGTCTACGAGAAGCTGGGCGACATGGACCAGGCCTGCGAAGAGTACGTCAAGCTCAGCTACCGCTATCCCGACAACGAACTCGTCGCCGAGACCATCGCCCGCCTGGGTCGCCACTTCCTCACCAAGGGGAAGATCCTGGAGAAGCAGGCCGAGAAGATCGAGGATCGGCTCAAGGCGGAGAAGGTGCTGATCGAGGCCCGGGGCTCCTATGCCGTGTCGGGCGAGGTCTACGGCCGTCTGGCCGACAAGTTCCCCAACCACGAATTGGCGGACAAGACCACCGTGCTGTCGGGCATCGGCTACCTGCGGGCGCAGAAGTACGAGGAGTCCACCACCGCCCTGCGCAAGGTCATCGACAAGAAGGATATCGTCGACAAGAGCATGGTGCCCGAGGCGATGTACTGGGCCGCCGACGCCTACACGAAGTGGGCCGCTGCCCTCGCTGAAAGCAAGAACGCGGCCGTCGACCCCAACTTCAGTCCGGCGAAGTCCGCCTACCAGATCTTCAAGCGCCTGACCTGGGAATTCCCCGAATCGGAATGGGCGCGCTCGGCCCGTGGACGCCTGGCCTCGGATGTCACGCTGCGGGGCATGGACAGGGAGAAGTGATGTCGAGGGCCGGGATGCCTGCGCTGCCGCCACCGCCGAACGCACTCGCGTCCGGCCGGCGGCCCGCCTTTGCCGACCGGGATCTTCCGCGCCCGGCGATCAGGCCGTTCACCGCGCCGGAACTCGCGGCGGCCCTCGGGCGTCCGGTCGGACATCGGACCTGGCTGGCGGTGCAGGAGACGCTCGCCGGACGTGATGTCCTAGCGCATGTGCGGACGGCGACGCGCTGCGATGTCGGAGCCTGGTTCTGGCGGCCGCGACTGCATCTGCTCCTCACCCCGGCCTCGCTCCTGACCATTGCCTGGCTCGACTGGGGCAAGACCTTGCTCTGCCGCAGCGAGGACCACCCCCTGACGCACCTGACCGCTGTCACCTACAACTACGCCGACGGCAGGCTCGCCTTCGGCCAGCCCGACCCCCGCCATCCCGCCTGGTCGGTGCGGATCCCGGTGATCCCGGCCCGCAGCTTCACCGCCACCCTCGCCGTCCACATGGAGTCCCTATGCTCGAATACCTGATCAAAGGCGAGGAGGTCACCTTCCCGCTCATGCTCATGTCGCTGGTCGCCTGGGCCGTGGTGATCGAACGCGGCTGGTCGTTCTGGCGCCACAGCCGGATCGATCTGCGCGCCCTGCGCGCCAACGTCGTCGATCTCGTCGCCCAGGGCCGGATCCTCAACGCGGCCCAGGTCTGCGCCTCGACGCCCAGCCCGGTCGCGGCGGTGATGCTCGCGGGCCTGCAGTCCTTCGACCGCTATCACGACCACCATACCGGCCGGCCGAACCTGAACATGGTGCAGAAATCCATGGATGACATGTCCATCCAGGCGATGGGCGCCCTGGAACGCCGCTTCAACATCCTGACCGCGGTCGGCAACTCGGGGCCTTTGCTGGGCATGCTCGGGACGGTGCTCGGCATGATCAAATCCTTCTCCGGCATGGGCACCGCCAGTTCCGGGGTCAACAGCGAGGCGGTCGCCGGCGGCATCTCGATCGCCCTGATCTGCACCGCGACCGGCCTCATCGTCGCGCTCTGCGCCGTGCTGCCCTACAACTACTTCGGCGGCAAGGCCGACGAGGTCGGACTCCAGATCGAAGAGGCCAAGACCGAACTGTACGAGGCCCTGGCCCAGCTCGAAGAAGAGGCCTGATCCACGGATGGCCGTGCACGGGACGCGGGGCAAGAAGCACCGCAAGGACATCAACGAGCTGATCCCGACCGCCTGGTTCGTCGACCTGGCGAACCTGCTCATCTTCTATTTCCTCGCCACCACCTCGCTGCAGAAGGTCCAGGGCTTCCAGACCGAGATGCCGGCGGCGGAAAAAGGCCAGTCCAAGGCCGAATCCAAGATGCCCACCGTGCGGGCGCATAACGGCCAGATATTCTTCAACGACCAGGAGGTCACCGCGGACAAGCTGCCGGAGCAGCTCGCGACCCTGAAGCTCAAGGAAAAGACCGGCGAGGAAAAGGTCGTCATGTTCGAGACCAGCGGCCAGGTCTCGTACCAGGAATACTTCGGCGTGATGTCCGCCATCAGCACCGCCGGCGGTGTGGTCGGCCTGATCACCGAGGCGGAAGAAGGCGAGGGGGGCGGCAAATGATCAAGCGTCGCAAGCCCCGGCCGTTCGTCGACATCCCGACCGCGTCGATGGGCGACGTCGCCTTCAACCTCATCAGCTTCTTCCTGGTCTGCTCGACCGTGGCCAAGGAATCCGGGGCGCGCATCGAACTGCCCAAGGCGGCTGAACTGGCCAACCTGGGCAAGCCGCCGTCGATCGTGGTCACCCTCGACCAGCAGGCCGACATCCGCATCCAGGGCGAACTCGTCGGCATCCCGGATCTCGAACGCAAGCTCGATCTGCTCATGGCGCAGGCCAAGGATCCGGCAATGAGGAAGATCTATTTCAAGTGCGATCGCGGCCTGGATCGGCGCCGGTTCGAACCGGTGATCGAGACCCTGGCCAAGACCGGCGCGACCATCGTCATGAGTGGCGAGCGAACGGGCGGCAAGCCGCCAAGGAGCAGCAAATGAGCGATTCCGAACCCGAAACCGGCCGCAATGGCGCCTATCTGACCCCGGAAGAGAGCCGCGAACTGCAGGAGTTCAAGCCGGAGCACGTCCTGCGTTCGTTCTCGCAGTTCCCGATCGTCATGTTCTTCGTCGTGGCGTTCGCACTCCACGTCGTCCTGATCGGCGGCTCGTCGACCCGGTTCATCCGCGACACCTACATCGATCCGGTGGGCGCCAAGCAGCGGGCCGAGGAGGCCAAAGCCGCCGCTGAAGCCGAGGACCGCCGGCGCGAGGAAGCTGAACGCAAGAAGCTCGACCTGGGCAAGGGCGCCAAGCCGGGCGACAAGTCCCCCGTCAAGGCCGATCCGGCCAAGGGGGCCAAGCCAGAGGGCAAGACCGCCGATCCGAACGCCAAGCCGGGCGACAAACCCGAGGCCGGCAAGGGCGAGGATCTTCCGGATGCGATCAAGAACTCGACCATGATGAAGAAGCTCACCGAAACGGCCAAACCTGAGGAAATGCCCAAGGCGCCCAACGACGACGCCATGCTGAAGGATCTGGACAAGCTGTCCCCCTGAAGCCACCGATGAAGCTCCTCGACCGCCGCAACCTGCCTGCGCTGCTCTGTCTGCCCTTGGGGGTGGTCGGGGACTGGCTCATCGCGCGCGGCATCACGGTGGTCGGCGATGCCGCCGTCCTGGCCGGTCGCGGTCGCGGCTGGGAGCGGATCTTCAGGGAGGGGGGCCTGGAGACGGAAGTCTGGGTGCTGGCGGTGACCTGCGTGGTCGCCGGCGCGTTCATGGTCGTGGCGTCGCTGCTCGGCGCCCTTCGGGTGCCCCGCGCCCCGCGCCTGATCCGCTGGTCGATCACTGCGGCCTACGTCTGCCTGGTGGTCTATCTGGCGGTGCTCTGGGATGCGGTGCGGATGTTCGCGGATGCCAAGCTGCTGGCCGGGAATACGCCGATGGATGTCTTCCATCTGCGCCTGGAATGGGCGTGGTGGGCGGTCGCCCTGGTCGGCGGCCTGGCGGTGCTGCATCTGCAGTGGCTGCGCCGCAGCGTCCTGGAAGCGTTCTCGACCAAATACCACGATCCCATCCTGCCTGCCTCGGGGCCGGCGGTGGGCGACAAGATCGTCGAGAACCTGCGCAGCCACGGCCGCGAACCGGTGTTCCGCAAGAGCGTCTACAGCAGCTTCATGCTGCACCTGTCGCTGATCATCGTCATCCCCTGGCTGATGTCGCTGCGCGGCTGCGTCGAGGATGTGAAGATGCCGCCCGGCCGGGGCGAGGCCTCCACCATCGTCCAGATGGAGATCAAGAAGCAGGTCAAGAAGAAGGAGAAGAAGAAGCGCTACATCGTGCCCAAGGAGGCGGCGATCAGCTTCAACGTGCCGACGCTGGATGATTCGAAGGTGGAAAAGGAGGTCGAGGCGCAGACCAGCCAGACCTACCAGGCCGGCATCGCCGGCGGGGCGCGCAAAGGCGCCACGCGCGGCAAGCAGGGCAAGCGCGGTGGCGGAGGTCCGGGCGGTGGCGGCTGGCCCGGCGGCATGGATGACGGGGTCTTCCAGTTCTACCGCATCGAATATTCCGGATCCAAGGACTGGGACGACGGCATGGGTGCAGACAATGGCGACAAGAACTTCCTCGATTTCCTGCGCCGGCAGGTGACGTTCCCGGTCGCCCCCAAGAGCAAGTCGGTCCACATCGGGCAGCTTTCCCAGTTCAACAAGGGGATGGCGCCACCGTTCGTCTTCATGCGCGGGACGCAGAACATCTCGACCAGCCGCAGAGAGGAGCAGAACCTGCGCGAGTACTGCCTGGGCGGCGGCATGCTCTTCGCCGATTGCGGCAGCCGGCAATGGGACGGAGCGTTCCGCTCCTTCATGGCCCGGGTCTTCCCCGATTATCCCCTGGTCACGATCAGCAAGGAGGATGTCCTCTTCAAGGAGCCGAACGATCTCGGCGTTGAGGGTCCGTCCCCGCTCTGGCGCCATGCCGGTCCGGAATTCAAGGGGATCAAGGTGAACGGACGCTGGGTCGTCTTCTACCATCCGGGCGACTGCCATGACGCCTGGAAGGACGGCAGCAACGGCCTGCCTGAGCATCTCGCCCAGAACGCCTTCATGGTCGGTGACAACGTGACCCACTACGCCGTCACGCGTTATCTCGAAGAAACCGCCAAGTACCGGAAGCGCTGAAGATGCGAAGCCTGCGCGACATGTTGGCCCGGCTGCTGCCGCTCGCTCTTTTCGCGACATGGCTGGGAGCGGTGTTCACGGCGGTGGTGGTCCTCACGGTCCAGGCCTGGCCGTATTTCGGCGTGGTCGGCACGCTGTCGATCCTGTCCTGGGCGGCGATCCTCGTCATCCCGGCGTGGGTCTGGTTCCAGACCGGCATGCGGCTGCACCTGGTCACCATCCTGTTCGCCGGATTCTCCCTGCCGCTCATCCTCGCCCTGATCGCCATCGTGCTGTCGATGGTGATCAAGACGGATTCCTTCCGCCTGCTCGACCTGCTGTTCACGGCCACCATCTACCTCTTGTGGGCCGGCATCGCCGCAGCGGCGGTGTTCTTCATCGGCTGGGGACGCAAGACCCAGCCTCTGGCCGCCATGGTGGCGGGATTGGCCCTGGTCGCCCTGGTGACCAGCGAGATCACGACATCAACCATCGATCGCTACCGGTCCAGCAATCAGGCCGCGACCGAGCGACGCAACAAGATCGCCGCGGCAGAACGCCAGATCGAACAATCCGACGCCACCATGTCGGATCTCAAGAAGAACCTCGCCGGCAAGTCCTTCGTCGAGGACGATGGCCTCACGGGCGTCGACATCTCGACGCTCAAGCCGGAGGAGCGCAAGCGCTTCGAGGAGGCGGCGAAGGCGAAGCGGAAGGCGGCCCAGGAACTTCAGGCATCCGAGGCCTGG